>JBDRNC010000029.1:0-81458 GCA_043811535.1 Elusimicrobiota bacterium | reverse complement strand
ACCTCCTCATTAGGTTATTGGTCTAACTTATGGGAGAATAGCCCCTTTTCTTTTTTATGTCAACTTCTTAAAAGAAAAAAGAAGCAAAAAAGAAAAACGGAAACAACATAAACAAATTACACACTTTAGTATACACTACCTCGGCGAAGGAGGGCTTGTTTCCGCCATCATAAAGAGATAGAATTGAGCTCATAGTCGTATGATTTATTAAATCGCCGTATGCGAAATCCTGCCGAAGTTGCGTAATCAATCCCAGGGGAGGGAGCAGATTTAATCCCCTTCGGGGTACTTAAGGTGCTCCTCTACGGCGCCCGTCCGCCGAAGATACCCGCCGCGGCGGGTCAATGCAGCGAATAGCCGCGAATATTGATGATATGTCCATCGAAGGCGGAAATAGCCGCGCTTATTGATGAAGCGTTTAGCGTAGGCGGATGTAAGCACAATAGAGCCCCAGCCATTCCGCCCCTCCCGGAGGGGCGGGAGGCGAGGGCAAACGGGGAGAATGACATGAAACGGAAAACCGTAGAAATTTACGCTTTGGTTGTATGCTTTACCGCGATATGCGCCTTCATGGTAAGTTTAGGCATAGGCACTTACGGCCTTGTAAAAGTAGTTAAGCCCAGCCTCACAATCAACGCCTGGACCTATAAGATGTTCCAGGACAACCAGTCATTCCGCGACCAGAAGCTTCACGAATCAACAAACAAGGACAAAAAACCACTTTCGGAAGAAAAAGTGACCGCCATGCGCCTCAGCGGATGGGCCAGCGAGCTCGGAGCCGAGAGAAGGAAAGGATTCCAGAATTTCGTCCAGTGCGCCATATTCGTAGTCATAGCCATAGTCGTGTTCCTGTTCCACTGGAAATTAGCGAAACGCGAAAAAGCAGCGTAGCCGCCTAGTCGTCATTGCGAGTCCCGATTTCATCGGGACGAAGCAATCCCAGTGTCGTAAGTCGTATATTCGTAATCTTTAAATCTTTCTAATCTTTTAATCTTGGAATGTCGTTCCTGGCCACCAGTCACTGTCGTCTTAACCCTTGTCTCCATACGTCAAAAATGGTAAAATATCAATATGAACAAGATATGGATGCATAAAGCAAATTCATTTGAAAACGCAAAGAATTTTGAGAAAAGGAAGGACCTTTCCCTCACACCTTCTCAAAGACTAAGCAACCTTCAGTTCCTCAGGGAGGAATATTTCAAGTTCAGGGGTTTGAATGAAAGTAGAAAAAGACTTCAGAAAGTTGTTAGAGTTATTAAATACCGCAAAAAAGATAGATAAATTTGACCTTGAAAATCTGAAATCACAAAAGAGATAACCACCTCTGCCCTCCCGCCCCTCCCGGAGGGGCGGGAGGAGATAAGTTAGTCGTTGCTGGTCACGAGATACCGTCGTTAGTCGTAAGAAGTAAGTTTTCAGTTTTTCACTAGATACTAGATACCAGATACGAGATACTGTCGTTAAATTAAGAGATAATAATCATGCTTTCCACCAAAAGCGTTTTTTTAGATTCAATATCGGAGTTTACATTACACCTCGCTTAATAGCGGGGTTTTTTATTGGAGAAATTGATGGTAAAACCTACAATCAATCAGATGTTAGCCAAAATCAGGAAATTTCGTGATGCCAGGGACTGGATGCAGTTCCACGATCCCAAGAACATGGCAATCTCAATTATCCTTGAAGCATCAGAACTACTTGAAAACTTTCAGTGGAAATCCAAAAATGAGGTTGTTGAATACATAAAATCTCATAAAAAAGAAGTTGAAGAGGAAATCGCGGATATTGCAATGTACCTATTTGAATTGTCAGATATTTTGGATATTAATCTATTGAGTGCTATGGACAAGAAATTGAAAAAGAATGCTAAAAAATACCCAGTTAGAAAAGCAAAAGGAAAGCACACAAAATACACAAAATTATGAAAATGTTATTCAAAATACTAACTCTGATATTTTTAGCCAAGTCAAAGTATTTATTTGACACAATTTTAATTAGGAATACTAATTGATTATTTATCAGTCCACAAAAGATCATTTCCTCAAGGATGTATTTTCAAATAGTATTGACAAAACTATTGTTGATTACTATTTTAAAAAAACTGGAAAACATGTTGGACAATCAGAGCAGGAATCTTGGAAAATGACAGCGCGTTGGATGCGGGATGTGCTCAATGATAATGAAATCCCAAATGATTCCGGGGTGACAATCGAATATCAAATTCCACAAACATCAAAGCGCATTGATTTTATTTTGACTGGAAAAAACGAACACGACACTGATTATGCTGTTTTGATCGAACTCAAGCAATGGTCGAAAGCAAAGCTCACCGATAAAGACGGAGTTGTGCTAACGAGTTTTTACGGAGAAGTAAGCCATCCATCTTACCAGGCGTGGTCTTATGCAGCACTTATTCAGGGTTTTAATGAAACGGTATACAAGGAAAACATTCAGCTTAGGCCTTGTGCCTATCTTCATAACTATATAGAAGACAACGTAATTAGAAATGACTTTTATGCAGAATATATCAAAAAGGCACCAGTGTTTCTTGAAGGTGATGCAGAAAAGGAGAAGCTTCAAGCCTTTATAAAACAATTTGTTAAGCATGGCGATAAAAGCAAAGTCATGTATCGAATTGATGAGGGTAGAATAAGGCCATCCAAAAGCCTTGCTGATAGTTTGGTAAAGATGCTTAAAGGAAATCAGGAATTCGTGATGATCGATGACCAAAAGATTGTCTACGAGACTGCTCTTTCACTCGCAAAGCAATCATCCGCAGAAAATAAGAATGTTTTAATAGTATCAGGCGGCCCTGGCACCGGGAAATCTGTTGTGGCTATCAATCTGATAGTCGCATTGTCAAAGATAGGGCTAGTGACGCAATATGTGACAAAGAATGCCGCACCGCGAGCAGTCTATGAGAGCATGCTTACTGGTACTCTTCGTAAGACAGAAATCACTAATCTGTTTTCTGGGTCAGGATTCTATGTTGATGTGGGTGGAAATCTTTTTGACGCATTGGTTGTTGACGAGGCGCACCGCTTGAATAAGAAATCAGGAATGTTTAGGAATAAAGGTGAGAATCAAATTAAAGAAATCATAGAAGCGTCCAAGTTCTCAGTGTTCTTCATTGATGAAGATCAGAAAGTTACGTGGCATGACATTGGTGAGAAAGAAGAGATAAGAAAATGGGCTAAAAAAAGTGCTGCAAAGGTGTATGAGTTAGATCTTGCTTCACAGTTCCGTTGCAATGGCTCTGACGGTTATCTGGCATGGCTCGATGATATATTACAGATAAAAGAGACTTCGAATTCGTCTCTTGATGTTACAGAATATGATTTTCAGATTATGGATTCACCAACCATGCTTAGAGATGCTATTTTTGAGAAAAACAAAGAAAACAACAAAGCCCGTTTGGTAGCGGGATATTGCTGGGATTGGGTAAGTAAAAGTAGCAAAGCTATGATGGATATCAAGATTTCAGAACATAATTTTGCGATGCGTTGGAATTTGGAAAGCGACGGAAACTTGTGGATACTCTCGCCCGAATCAGTAAGTGAGGTAGGATGTATTCATACTTGCCAAGGGCTTGACCTGGATTATGTAGGGGTCATTGTTGGTTCAGATTTGATCGTTAGAGAAGGGAAAGTTATTACTGATCCAAATAAACGCGCGAAAACGGATGCGTCGCTCAAGGGATACAAAAAGGCATTAAAAAGTAATCCTGAGGATGCCAATAAGAAAGCCGATTTACTAATAAGAAATACATATCGCACTCTAATGACGCGCGCGATGAAGGGTTGCTATGTGTATTTCATAGATAAAGAAACGGAAAGATATTTTAAATGGAGAATTGACTATAGAAAAGATATTCCCATTCAAAAAGATACTACTTTCGAGATATTAACATCAATCCCAGAGGTCAATAAGTACAAAGAATACCTCCCTCTTTATTCACTTAAAGCAGCTGCTGGTAAATTTGGAGAAAGCCAGGAAGTGGCAGAAGAAGGCTGGGTAGCAGTAAATGTCGGCAAGAAACTCGATAAAAAGATGTTCATTGCCAAAGTCGTGGGTCACTCAATGGAACCTTTAATCCCAAACAATAGTTATTGTATATTTAGAGCAGATGTCGTTGGCTCAAGACAAGGAAAGATTGTTTTAGTTCAACATCACAGCATTAAAGATTTGGAAACAGGTGGAACATATACTGTTAAGAAATATAGAAGTGATAAAAAATATTATAAAGATGAAACATGGCAGCACGAAAGGATTATTTTAGAGCCCTTAAATAATGATTTTGAACCTATTAAACTAACACCGCAAGAAGATGGTGAATTTAAGGTAATTGCGGAATTCATATCAGTTCTATAATAATACCCCACATCAAGGAATAGTATGTCAAGGGCGTATTACACCGAATCAATCACCAATTTTGTAAAGGCAAATTCTGATGAGATAATTGGTATACTTGCAAAGAGCAATGAATTTTCTTTAGAGCAATCCCAGCGTGATGCATGGGTCGAAGAAATTAAAATATTACAGTCTGTTCTTTTCAACTATCAAGGGTCGATATACTTTGAATACTCGATCCCACGAATGGGAAAAAGAATTGATGTTGTATTACTAATAGGAGCAGTAATATTTGTTCTTGAATTTAAAATAGGAGAACGTGAATTTACTTCCTATGCGATCGACCAAGTTTGGGACTATGCCTTAGATTTAAAAAACTTTCACGAAACTAGCCATGATCTATATATTTCACCGATTCTTATTGCTTCTAAAGCAAAAAATGGCATTATTTCTGTAGCCACTACTCCACACAACGACAAACTCCTTATTCCAATCAAAACAAATACAAAACAACTCGGTAAGATCATTGAAAACGTTTTGAGTTTTTCCGAAGGTAAGGTAATTGACAAAAAGTATTGGGAAAATGGACGCTATTGCCCAACACCAACAATTATTGAAGCAGCTATGGCTTTATACAATCATCACTCTGTTACTGAGATATCTCGCAACGATGCTAGTGCAATTAATCTAAGCAGAACTTCTGAAGCAGTTTCTGCCATTATCCATTCGTCAAGAGAAAATAGACAAAAGTCTATTTGTTTTGTAACTGGTGTTCCTGGTGCAGGAAAAACACTCGTGGGTCTTAATATTGCTACAACACATATTGATAAAACCAGTGACTTATATAGCGTTTATCTTTCCGGGAATGGACCACTAGTTGATATCCTCCGTGAAGCATTGGCTCGTGATAGAGTCACTCATTCTAAAGAAAGAGGAATTAAGTGTAAAAAGGGTGAAGCAATGAGTGAAGTCAAAATGTTTATTCAGAATGTGCACCATTTTCGTGATGATTGTCTTATTGATTTAGAATCACCCCCTGTTGAACATGTTGCATTATTTGACGAAGCGCAACGAGCGTGGAATAAGAAACAGACTGCCAATTTCATGCGCAGAAAGAAAAATAAACCAAATTTCAATCTTTCTGAGCCTGAGTTTTTGATATCCTGCCTTGATCGTCACTCTGATTGGGCTGTAATTGTTTGTCTTGTTGGTGGTGGTCAAGAAATCAATACTGGAGAGGCCGGAATAGTCGAGTGGATTGATGCATTGAATCGTTCATTTCCAAATTGGCATATCTACATATCTTCACGACTAAATGATAGTGAGTACGGTGCAGAAGAGATAGTTAATAAATTAAAATTGCGTCCAAATGTTATCGACAATGCTTCATTGCATCTTTCTGTTTCGATGCGTTCGTTTCGGGCTGAAAATGTCTCATTGCTGATCAAACAACTTCTGGACCGCCACACCAATGATGCGCGACAGACTCTAAATAATGTTGGGAATAAATATCCCATTGCAATCACTCGTGACCTTGTAAAGGCAAAACACTGGCTGAAAGAACATGCGCGTGGATCGGAGCGATATGGAATCGTGGTTTCCTCTCAAGCAGAGCGATTAAAGCCTTATGCGATAGATGTGAAATCTCCTATGGATCCAATTCATTGGTTCCTTGACAATAAAGAAGATGTAAGGTCTTCATACTATTTGGAAGATATTGCTACAGAGTTTCATGTTCAAGGACTGGAGCTTGACTGGGTTTGCGTTACTTGGGATGCAGATTTCAGATACTCTAGTAGTGGTTGGGAACATAGATCCTTTTGTGGAAAAAGCTGGAAATACATTAGAAAAAAAGAGCGCCAAAATTATCTCCAGAATGCCTATCGAGTTCTTCTTACACGTGCACGTCAAGGCATGGTTATTGTGGTTCCACCGGGTGATTCAAATGATCCAACACGTGACCCTATGTTTTACGATCCAACTTTCGAATATCTAAAAAATATTGGATTTGAAGTAGTTTAATTATAGTGATCTAGGTAATGGGACTAAAATAATATATGAACCTTTACGTAGGCATAACAGATCGTAATTGGTTTGAATTTCTTGCCAATAGACCGGATATTGACGAAGTCAATTTCTGGCAACCGTCCGGAAACAGGCAATTCAGGGCTCTCCAAAAAGGAGAGCTTTTTCTTTTCAAACTGCACGCGCCGGATGATGTTATTGTTGGCTATGGAATTTTCGCACATTCCTCAATATTGCCCATTAGCCAAGCATGGGATTACTTCCGAGAGAAGAATGGAGTAAATGACCTAATAGAAATGCGGGCAAGAGTAGAAAAGTATCGCCGTATTCCCCCTCAACCATTTGAAGATTATCCTATCGGTTGTATCATGCTGCAACAACCAACATTCTTGCATAAATCTAAGTGGTTCAGGATACCTGGTTGGAAGAAAGGGATCCAACAGGGTGCGACTTTCGACTTAGAATCAGAAATAGGAAAACTGATATTTAAAAACATTCATAAAACAGAGGGAATAAGAGAAATGCCAATCCAACAGGAAAGATTTGGCGAACCTGTTCAGGTTTTACCTCGTTTAGGTCAAGCGACTTTTAGAAGTATGGTATTGGATAATTATAACCGTAAGTGCGCTGTTACAGCAGAAAAAATACTTCCTATTTTAATTTCTGCTCATATTAAGCCATATAAACTCGCCGGTCATCAACCAAGCAATGGTATTCTATTGCGTACTGATATTCATACTCTTTTCGACAGGGGTTATATGACAATTAGCCCTGATTATCATGTCGAAGTCAGTAAAAGAATTAAAACCGACTTTGACAATGGCAAGAATTATTATGCTTTGCATGGCAATGAAATATTGCTACCTTCAAGCGTGGTTGACCAACCGGATAAAGTATTGTTACAGTGGCATAATGAAAACATATTTAAGGCTGGTTAAATAAATAGGGGACGAAGTTAAAATAATTTATAGCGATAATTGGTATCTCAAAGGAGTAAATGGATGAAAAAAAAGAAAACGCGAGCACTTGTAGCTAAACATGTTGAACACCTTAAAGGTGAGGCGTTAGAAGGAAATTATAAACCTTTAATTAGACATTATGTTTACAAAAAAAGTGGTATCTATGCTTTATACAGAAAAAATAAACTTTATTATGTCGGTTTAGCCACAAACCTGAATGGGCGCTTAATGAGGCACCACATTCGGGATCGCCATGCTGGTCTCTGGGACGAATTTAGTGTCTATCTCACCCCGGGAACCCAGTATTTGAAAGAAATCGAAGCGCTAGTTTTGAGGATTGCCTCGCCAAAAGGCAATTTACAGAAAGGAAAGTTTAAGCGTTCGGTTGATCTCCTTAGACAAATTGACGGAGATATTAAGATAATGCAGAAATTAGAGAGAACAAGAATAGGCACTTCACGATTAAGACACCATACTTCTTCACATTCTCGACGGCATAAAAGAAAACATCGTTTGAATAACTCACACGAACCAACGCTTGCTCCATATATCAAAAAGCGAATTCATATCCGTTTCAATTATAAAGGGAATCTATATGTAGCTCATGTCCGAAAAGACGGTACAATAACATTTGGCTCAGAAACTCATCGTGCAAGAAAGCTTATGGGTCCAGTTTATACATCACCTTCAATGGCGGCCAGAGCTGTCACAAAAAGATCAATTGATGGTTGGTTGAATTGGAAATACAAAAATAGAAAAGGTGAATGGGTAAAACTAGACGAATTAAGAAAATAGATGAGACAATTGTTGGGAGGAATAAGGGAATAAGGGGGACGGAGTAAAAATAATATGAAAGATAAACTAAGCGCACTAATTGAATATTGTAAAACCGGTGGCCGTGTTTGCCCGATGCCTACTTTTTGGAACGAGCTTTGGGAAATGCTCCCTGATCGCAAGCAAAAGCTGTCCGGAGGATGGGAACCTGCGATACCTTTGATTTTGGCTGCGTGGTGGGACACTCCGAAACAAGCAAAAATTGACAGACTTGCAGAGCATATTAATTACGCCGCTGCACACGGGTTTTTGGATAAGGTGGGCCAATTCTTAATGAATTTGAAGCCTGCTCAATGGGCATATGGTGATGGTGTGACCGATTGGAAAGAATATAAATCTATGAAAAATATTTCATAGTAGTGTTGAAGGAGAATATACATGGGTAATATTCATGATAAAAGTCATAGAGCGAGCGCTAGTCAATTTTTCGTAGCTGCGGAACTATGCCGCCGTGGATTAGTCGCAAATGTTACGCTTGGCAATTGTCCAAATGTTGACATATTATGTACCGATAAGTCAGCAAAATACTTTGTTCACATACAAGTAAAAACATTTCTTCCTGGAAGTCGTACTTGTCCTGTTGGCATAAAGGCTGAGAAAGACTATGGTGACTCATTCATTTGGGTAATTGCTGGTATTCCAGATCCAACCCAATCTGATGATTTTTCTTATTATATAATCCCAAGTAAAGATATGTCGGAAAATATTCGAGAGCAACACAAAATTTGGGTAGCGAAACCAGGGATGAAAGGCCAAGCACATGATGCATCAACAAAATGTCGTGGTTTAGTCCTCCCCCCTGGAAAAAATCATAATGGCTGGCGAATCAATAAATATTTAAATCGCTGGGATTTAATCATGGATAGACTGCAAAATATATAATTACCCCCCCCCTTATTTTTGACTACATTAATAAATTGAAAGGAGTTTCTAATGCCGCAAATCATGGGGAGTTTCGACACTAAATCGACGGCGGGCGAAGTTCGCGAGAAGTGGTCTGAATTCTTATTCTACCTTTCGGTGTTTTTCGGGGCGCTGCACCTGGGCGCGATTGTTTCCCCGCCATTGCTGTAATTGATTTTAAAAATCCCACCGAATTTTGTTCTCCTTCCCCTATTGACATTTAAGTGCGCGTCTATTATAATATCCTTGTGGCTAATATAATAGCCATGAGATTAATATATTAGACAAAGGTTATATGGCTGAGAAACCGGCAACTGGCATCTTCTTTTTCACTAACGCCCTGAAGGCACTCAAGTTCCTTGCCGACGCCCCGGAAAAGGAGTTTACCGGGAGCGATGTCCAGGACGGCACGGGTCTGAGCAGGTCCGGCGTTTACTTTGCTTTGCGGGACCTTGAGAAGCAGGGGCTTGTGTCAAAACACAAAAAGGGCCGCGGCAAGTTGAATATCTATAAGTTAATGAATTCCAACCCGGCAGTTAAGCAGTACAAGGTTCTGAAAACGGTGCTTTCCCTTGAGAAATTGATAGAGAAGCTCAAGCCGTTCATGAGAAAAACCGTCCTTTTCGGAAGCGCGTCGCGGGGCGAGGACACTTCCACAAGTGATATTGACCTTTTCATCCTCTGCAAAGATATTAATGAGGCAAAAAAGACAGTTGCAACGTTTAACTCCAAAAAGAAGATCCAGGCGGTAGTCAAAACGCAGGTGGAATATTCGGCGATGAAAGGAAAAGACCCGGTCTTTTCCAATGAAATCGACAGGGGTATTGTCCTATGGGGGGATGAAGATGAGCTTACAGTATGAAGATTGTCTGAAGAAGGGCAGTATCAAGGCGTTCTCGCGCGGGAAGGCGATAGCGGGCAAGGAACTGGAGACGGCAGAAGAAGACCTTGGCAGCGCGAAAAAGTCATTTGAGTCCGGCAATTACAAGTGGGCGACGATTCAGGTTTATTACTCAATGTTCCACTCCGCAAGGGCTCTGCTCTATGCAAAAAACTTCAAAGAACACAGCCATGCTTGCTTGATTTTGGCGGTCAGAAAGTTTTATGTGAACGAAGGTAAAATTCCGGCTAAGCTGGTTGATGCCCTTCAAGACGCGAAAGGTTTACGGGAAGACGCCGACTATTATAGCAGGTGGTCGAAAGAATCCGCGGGTTCTTTGCTGAAATTAGCTGAAGAGTTTTTGAATAAGGCAAAAGAGATTATTTGATATAGTAGTTAGCGGGATTTCACATACAACAATTCAAATAAAACACTTGTGGCAGGTTTCAATCCGCCTGCGCTGATATATTGACAATAGACACGGCTATTCGCCGTATTGTCAATATAGCTTCGGTGGATTTCGCGGTGAGACAATTTAATAAAAACACTTGAGGTGCTCAATGAACCAAACTGTTGCCAACCCCGCCACTAAAACGACGGCGGGTGAAATGCGTGAGAAGTGGTCGGAATTTTTATTCTGGCTTTCGGTGTTTTTCGGGGCGCTGCATTTTGGCGTGATTGCGGGCGGGCTGGCCGGTTTTGCGGTACAGTCCTCTTTTTTGATGGGCAACATCTATCTGGGCGTGCTTGCGGCTTATGTCGGCCAGAAGGAGCTTCGCAGGTGGCTGTCCGCGCCTGACGCCGACGTTATGCCGGAGGATGTGCTCAAGAAGTTCGCGCGCGGCGAGATCATTGTAACCGTATGGGCCGTTACCGCCGGTGTTGTGGTTTTGTTCTGGGAATTCGGGCTTGTCCGGGCTGTGCCGGAGACACTGCTTTACACTTTCGGCGAGGTCATGGGCATCTATTTCGGCACAAGCGCGTCAAAATATTTCAAGAACCGCGGCTACAAGGCCGCGATGGAAACTGAATCCGTTGCCGCAACGTATGGCGATAAGGTTCTTGCCTTTGTTTCCGAACACGGCGAAATATGCAACAACGACTGCGAGAAACTGACCGGGTTGAATGACAGCCAGACCTACCGCTTGTTGACCAAACTTGTTGAAGAAAAGAAGCTAAAAGCCGCCGGACTCGGCAAGGGCCGCAAGTACACCCTTGCCTAACCAATACAACTTCGAAGGTTGTATTGGTTATCCACGGCATATCCACACCCCTGAAAGCGTGTATAAACCGTGGATAAAAACGTGGATATAATATAGTTGATTTTTCAATCATAAAGTTATATATCCACGGGGCGCGTGGATATATTCCCACGCGTTTCGCGCGTATATCCACGCACTTATTCGCGGCAAACGGGGACACCTTGAGATTGCTTCGTCCGCCGCGGCGGACTCGCAATGACACGGCCAGAGATTGCTTCACTTCGTTCGCAATGACTGCTTACGACTTCCTTCTTCCGTCTTCCTTC
The DNA here is from genome assembly GCA_043811535.1 of Elusimicrobiota bacterium. Lineage (GTDB taxonomy): Bacteria > Elusimicrobiota > Endomicrobiia > Endomicrobiales > JBDRNC01 > JBDRNC01. Next base: position 69,979 of record JBDRNC010000029.1, on the reverse strand, counting down.
TTTCACCTCCCCCATTGACATTGTAGTCATATATTACTACAATTGTAGTCAATGAGGACTACAGCATGGATATATTGAACATTTCCAGGTCAAAGCTTACCCGCGACCTGCTTGGTTTCTTTTTCGCGAACGCCGACAAGAGTTTCTACCTTCGGGAACTTGAACGTACTTTGGGGCATTCTGTCGGCAATATCAGGCGCCTGCTGTTAAAACTTGAAAAAAACGGATTATTTTCCGCTGAATACAGGGGGAACCTCGTATTTTACCGCCTTAACAAGTCTTTCCCCCTTTACGATGAACTTAAAAGCATAGTCAGCAAGACCGTCGGCATCGCCGGAATGTTTAGGGATGCCCTGGCGCGCGTCAAAGGGATTGAGCTCGCGTTTATCTACGGCTCATACGCGAAAGGACTCGAGGATGAAAAAAGCGACATTGACCTTTGCGTGGTCGGAGATCCTGACGACGCTAAATTGATGAAGTCAATTGATTTTCTTGAAGATAAGCTTCACCGGGAAATTAACTACACTATGTTTTCCCCTGAAGAATATCTGAGTAAATCCAAAGAAAAAGGAGGTTTTGTTAATCTTGTGTTGAAGGAGAAGTTAATACCGGTCAAGGGGGACATATATGCCGGAGAAACTGATAAAAAAACTGCTGGACCAAAAGAAGCTAAGAAAACAGGAAGCGGGAATCGGACAGATTGAGCAGTTATTGGTATTGTCTATGGGTGACCTTATTGAAGCGTCAAAAATCCAAAAAATAGCGGAAAAAGCCACTTATCTGATGGCGTATAACGCCATGCTTAAGGCCGGCCGGGCGCTGCTCTTGTTAAACGGATTAACCCCTGATGACGGAGAACAGCACAAAACCGTTGTTAAAGTGACTTCAGCTTTTTTGGGCGTGAATTTTGAAAGGATAACCTCTCATTTCGAAAATATGAGAAAAAAGCGCAATGAACTTACATACGGGGCTGTTGCGTTTGTGACTTTAACAGAATCGCAGAAGGCTTTCAAGGACGCAATAGGGCTTGTTCGGGGAATTTTGGCAGAAGTAAAATTAAAGAACCCACAATTGGAATTAGAATTCAAAATAGTTTAATTTAGCGACAGGGAAAGAACGACAGAACCCTAATAGATGGTTGTCATCGCAAGGCCGAAGTAAGCAGTCATTGCTTCGTCCGCCGCGGCGGACTCGCAATGACACGGCCAGAGATCACCACGTCGGTCGCCGCGGCGACCTCCTCGTGATGACGACTTGATACGAACTCGCAATGACTACGGCCTTCTTCCGTCTTCCCACCTAATACCCCTTGACATCAGCGGTGTGATATACTACACTTACAGGTGTAATATATTACACTTCGAGGTGGATTATGATTTCACTCAGGTCAAAAGAAACGGCTGTTTTGCTGACTCATTTGTTCCTGCATGAGAACGACAAGCTTTTTGTCAACGAAATGGCGCGCATGTTCGGCGTTGATAAGCGCAATCTTGTGAAAAAGCTCCGTTTTTTTGCGGAGGAAGGCCTGCTTTCATCCGAAAAAAAAGGACAAGAGGTGTATTATTCGCTCAATAAGAGTTTCCCCCTTTATCAGGAGTACAAAAAGATCGTCCTGAAAACATACGGGATAGAAAAACAATTGAGCCAGGCGTTAAGAGCCGTCAAGGGGGTTGAAGAGGCCTATCTGTACGGCTCTTACGCGCGCAACAAAATGAAGGTTCACAGCGACATTGACTTGCTGGTTGTCGGGAACGCGAACACTATGGACCTGCATAAAAGCATCTCCGCGGTGCAGGAAAAAATCAGCAGGGAGATAAACCTTATCAATATGTCCGCGGAGGAATTTAGAAGAAAGGAAAAGGAAAATGATCCTTTTCTGACGGAATTTATTAATGGGGGTAAAATAAAACTGTTATGAAGAAAACGGACTATTCGCAGAAGTTCAATTTTACCGGTAAACAAGTCAAAGGTTATTTGAATAATGCTTTTAAGGACCTGGAAATAGCAAGAAACGACCGGATCCCTGAAGTAAAGTTCACGTACTCATATACGGCTCTTTTGAAGGGCGGTATAGCTTTAATCGCAGGGGTCAAGAAAAGCAAGATCGCGAGTATGCCGGGGCATCATATTGAGATACTGCGTATCACCGGCAAGATATTGGATGATGAGATGGTTTTTACTGTTGGAAACGCGATGCGGATGAAAAGGAATACCGACCTTTATCAGGGCGGGATAGTCATTACTGAACTTGAAAGCAAGGATTATTACGCTTTTTCAGCAAATGTTTTGGATAGAATAAGGGGGCGGTTAAATTTATGAAAAGAAATGACCGTGGTTTCTCCCTTATCATAATTCTTTTCGCGATGGTAATTATCGCGGCGCTGTATCTTGCTTTTATGAAAGCGAATTTTAAGAAGCCTGCGCTTGTGGATAGTCGGACGCAGAAGGCACTGGCCGGGCAGGGTGCGGACGCGACGAGTTATCCGGCGATGGTCAAGGAAGCCGAAAATGCCGCCGCCAAAGCCGACGCGTTGATAAAGAAGCAGGAAAAGATGATGCAGGAAGCGTCAAACGACGGTATCTAGTATACCCTATAACGGGTACTTCGATTAAATTGCATCAGTGTTGGTCGTCTCGTATCTAGTATCTAGCATCTAGTAACGACTCAACGGCAATTGTAGATTGCTAATTGCTAATTGTTGATTGCTAAAACTTCCGTCTTCCGTTTTTCACCTCCCCCTTTTTGAATTGTCATTCCCGTGTAATCGGGAATCCATTAATATAATTGGATCCCCGATTAAGACCTCGGGGATGACAGACAGAAAGACCAAAGATTGCTTCGTCACTGCGTTCCTCGCAATGACTACCCTCCCCAACCAATTCAATACCCTGTCGGGTACACCCTAAATTGGGTGCTTCAATGAATATGAATAGTTGAGGGTCGCTTCAATTCACATTCATTAGAATAGGTCGCCTACCCTATCCTAAAGGACACTAACGCAGAAGGGCGCTTCGCAGCGCAGTTGCGACGGTACACTTATTTGCCTTTCTTTGTCATGGTATATTATTACCATAGTTATGGTATAATAACACCGTAATAGGTATTGCTTCCCCCTTTACCTGTGACCTATAAAAATATTTATCCTGACTCTCTTGACGCTTACCATAATATATGGTAGGATTACCATATATTATGGTTATACGCAGGAGGTAATAAATGCTTGAATTTGTATTCGGGAATAAAACGGTTGAGAAAATTCTTCTTTATCTTGAGCGCTATGGCGAGGGTTACCCTATGAAGATAGCTCAGGATTTCAATATCCGCGTCAACGGCGTACAGCAGCAGTTGAAAAGGCTGGAAACAGGCGGTGTTGTGGCCAGCAGGTTGTACGGCAATGTCCGTCTATACAAGTTCAATCCGCGCTATCCTCTGCTGAACGAATTGCGAGCGCTTCTGAACAAAACATTTGATTTCCTTCCTGAAAAAGAGATAAGGCAGTATTACATGCAAAGAACCAGGCCGAGAAGGGCCGGAAAGCCGATATAAGACAGTATCTCGTATACCCTATAACGGGTACTTCGATTAAATTGCATCAGTGTTGGTCGTCTGGTATCTGGTATCTGGTAACGGCAACTACAAAAGATACTATTTTACAACTTACTTCTAATCAAGTATGACTGATAAATGGGGGATTTATGAAGATAAACTGGAAGAAACTTGACATAAAAGGGGTCGCGAATATCGTCGCCGGGCATTTGTCTGCGCGCGATATCGATTGCACTCTTGTCGGCGGCGCCTGCGTTTCCATTTACAGCGCCAATAAATACGTTTCTCTTGACGTTGATTTTGTCACCGACGCTCCTTTGAAGCAAATTGATGCCGCGCTGGATGAGATTGGCTTCAGAAGAAAGTCGACAAGGCATTATATTCATTCCGACTGCGCCTATATCCTGGATTTTATCCCCCCGCCGCTTGCAATAGGCGGGCAGCCGGTCAGAAAAACCGAGATTGTGCGCACCGGCTTGGGAACTTTGAAACTGCTGACTCCGACTGATTGCGTTAAAGACAGACTTGCGGCTTTTTTCCACTGGAATGATTACCAATCATTAGAACAGGCCGTTTTAGTGGCAAAAAAACAAGAAAACAAGATAGATTTATCTGAAATTGAGAATTGGGCTAAACAGGAAAAACATATAGACAAGTATGATTTGTTTTTTAAAAAATTGAAAGTCGGCAACTAGGGGATAGAACGAACGAGGAGAAGGAAATTCATGAAAATACAGGTTTGTAATCTGTCTAAGTTTGTCACTGAAGAAATACTGAAGGAACATTTCGGTAAATTCGGGACGGTCAGTTCGGCTACCGTTGTAATGGATAAGGCGACCGGACAATCAAAAAGATTCGGGTTTGTTGAAATGCCGGATCAAGCCGAGGGCAAGGCCGCTATAAAGGCACTGCATCACACACAGATATTGAAAGTTCCGGTAAGGGTGAAAATGGCAGGGACTATGAAGACGGAAGACGGAAGATGGAAGACGGAACGACTTAACAACAACGACTGGACATCCAGACGCCCCAAGCCACCCGGCCAGTCCCGCACTGGCTTCGCCACTTCGGGACTAGGGCCACCCCGAGAGCGGAACCGCGCGGGGATGACAAACAGATATGTTGGCAAGCCCATCGCGCCGCTGCCTATCTCCCCGCGGCCTGCTGTCGCGCAGAGACCGGTCTACCAGGGCAAGGCAGTGAATACAACATATGATCGGAGAGAAAAGCCGGAGTTTAAGCCCGGTTTTAGAAAACAGCACGGCCCGAATGCAACAGGAAACAGAAAGACGGAAGAAGGAAGATGGAAGACGGAACGACCGACGACAAATCCCCCTCTTTCCCCTCCGCCACGGCGGATCATTGACTTTAGCAAAGGGGGACGAAAGGAGGATTTCAAGGCCAGAGATCGCTTCATCCGCCGCGACGAACGTCCGTACCGCCAGCATAGTCCAAGTGTAAGAAGCAAGCACCCGTTTGGAAGTTTTTTGAAACAGGATAGCAGCAGGCCCAGTTTCGCGCCTAGGAATGCGCGAAGTATGAAGACGGAAGAAGGAAGATGGAAGACGGAACGACCGACGACAAATCCCCCTCTTTCCCCCTTTTCCAAAGGGGGACGAAAGGAGGATTTCAAGGCCAGAGATCGCTTCATCCGCCGCGACGAGCGTCCGTACCGCCAGCATAGTCCAAGTGTAAGAAGCAAGCACCCGTTTGGAAGTTTTCGAAACGCAAATAAACATAGGCCTGAAAAATAAAGATAAAGGAAGGTAAAATGCAAAGGACAAATTACGGTTGGGCGAAACAACAGAAAGAGATGAAGAAAAAGAAAAAGAATGAAGAGAAAAGATTGAGAAAACTTAATAAGGCCAATGAACCGGTTGACCCTGCGCAGGGAGCAGTAAACATCCAGACGGAAGATGGAAGTTTGAAGAAGGAAGAAGGGAACATACAGACGGAAGATGGAAGTTTGAAGAAGGAAGAAGGAACGATTTAACGACTATAATTGCTAATTGCTAATTGCTGATTGCTACAACGACAATTACAAATTACAGACGACCACATCTTTAATACTTAACGAAGTCCCGCACCGCGGGATTACAAATTAACTACTTACGACTTACGACAAATCCCCTTGTTTCCCCCTTTAATAAAGGGGGATGAAAAAGAATATTTTCACACCCCCCACCTCATCCTCCCCCGCAAGGAGGGAGGAAGTATGGTAAACAGATTAAAGCTATGAGAAAACATCACGGGCGGAGACGCTCCGAAAAGAAGTCCGAGCAGAGGAAAGGAACCCTTGTTGAGGGCGTGATACAGCATCACGGGCGGTTCGCTTTCCTACTCGCGGAGAAAAAAGGCGGCGACGACGTCTTTCTGCACGGGCGCGGGCTCAGCCTTGCCATGGACGGCGACCGCGTTTCGGCGCGGGCGCACCGCGAGGCCGACGGCCGGTTCGCGGGCGAGATTGTGCAGGTGCTTGAGCGCGCCCATAAAAATATTACCGGCGTGCTCAGGAAGTTTTCGCGCGGGTGGGCCGTTGTCAGCGAGAAAAACGGCGGGAACATAACCGACGTGCTGGGTTTCACGCATAAAATCACGCCTGAGGAAGGGGCTCTCGCGGTACTCAAGGTGACGCGCTGGCCAACGGAAAGATTGGGCGCCGCGGGGATGGTGATGGAAATCCTCGGCCGGCCGGACGACGTGACCGCGCGCATTACAATGCTGTTGCGCTCAAAAAGCATAAACGATAAATTTCCCAAAGAAGTCCTTCTTCAGAGCAATACATTCCCGGATAAATTGGAATCGGCGGACTGGCGCGGGCGCGAAGAGTTGTTCAATCTTCCGGTTGTTACCATAGACGGGGCCGACGCCAAGGATTTTGACGACGCGGTCTCGCTTGAAATCCTGAACGAAAATACAACCCGGCTCGGCGTGCATATTGCCGACGTCGCGCATTACGTTAAAGCCGGTTCCCCCCTTGATAGAGAGGCCTACGAGCGCGGGACGAGCGTGTACCTGCCCGACCGCGTCGTGCCGATGCTCCCCCCTTCATTATCAAACAATCTTTGCAGTCTTGTGCCTTTTCAGGAGCGGCTTACGGTCTCGGTCTTCATGGATATCAACGCCGATGGCCGGGTTATAAAGCGGCGCATGGCAAATACCGTCATACGCTCCTGCAGGCGGTTCACTTACGAAGAGGTCCAGACGCTTCTTGACGGCGGGCACGTTGCCGATGTGCCCAAAGCCGCGGCTGAATCCGTCACGCGCATGGGCGCGCTTGCGGGCGTGCTGTACAAGTGCAGGGTTATCAGGGGCGCGCTGGATTTCAATCTTCCCGAATATAAAGTTGAGCTGGACGCCGGGGGCAAGCCGCTGAGGGTTGTGACGCGCCAGAGACTGCATAGCCACCGCCTTATTGAGGAATTCATGCTTCTGGCGAACGAGGCGATAGCGACCGAACTGATGGCCGTGCACGCCCCGTTCCTGCACCGCCGGCACGATGTGCCGGACCCCGATAAGATCAAGGCGCTGGCAAAGGAGCTTGGCGGATTGGGTTTGACCGCGGGGCACCTGCAGGGCGCGAACACGCACAAAGCATTGCAGGATATTCTGAGGCAGGCGCAGGGCCATCCGCTTGAGGACGTAATAAATTCGCTCATGGTGCGAAGCATGATGCAGGCGGTGTACTCGCCGGAGTCCCTTGGGCATTTCGGCATCGCGGCCAAGGCATACGCGCATTTTACTTCCCCCATAAGAAGGTACCCGGACCTGACGGCGCACCGCGCGATAAAGGCGCTGCTGTCCGGGAAGAAAGAGAGCCACGGGGCGCACGGCGTGCCCACGCTTGTCGAGGCGGGCGAGCACTGCTCGGAGCGCGAACGCGCGGCGGCGGACGCGGAGCATAAGTCAGTGGATATCATGCGCGCGGAACTTTTCAAGAAGATGATAGGCGCGGTGATGGAAGGAACGGTGGTATCGGTCATAGACAGCGGCACTTTCGTGCGGTGCGGGGATACGGGGGCGGAGGGTTTCCTGCGCGTGACCAACCTCAAGCTGGGTGACAAGGTAAAAGTTATCGTGGAAACCGTGGATACCGTTGAAGGAAAGATTGGGTTGACAACGGCGAATAAGCCGCAGATGCCAAATAAGCTGGAAGACGGAAGATGGAAGACGGAAGCAAACAATAGAAGATTTAAACAACGGTGAAAATACCTGTCATTCCCGCATTTAGTTAGCGGGAAAACATAAAAAATCTCCCTCATTCCCTCTTTTGAAAAGAGGGAAGATTAAAGGAATCATGAATAAAAAAATCATCATCAACGGGATTGTAATACCTAAAGCGATGTTTACCAGGAAATTCGCCCCGTGCGACCTTGCCGCGTGCAGGCATGCCTGCTGCGCCAACGGCTGCATGATGGGAGAGGTCAGGATAGCAAAGATAAACAAGGCGCTGCCGGAGCTTTTTCCGATGATGCGCCCGGAAGCCGTCAAGGTAGTCAGGAAAAGAGGGTTCCATTCTTCCTCAATTTATAAGAGGTCTGACTTTGACTCCGCGCACAGGCATTACAGCGTGCGGACAGTGAAGGGCAGGTGCGTGTTCCTCAATTATTCCGATAAGGGCGGCTGCGCGCTCCAGAGATACTGCAGTGAGCGTAAAATGAAGTATCAGTTTAAGCCGGAAGGCTGCTGGTTGTTCCCGTTTGACCAGATAGGCAACAGGATAACATTCTACAGATGGAAAAATCTGGCTTGCCTTATGGATTCAAAAAATAGGAAGTCTCCTCCGGTATATATTTCCTGCAAGAAGGAATTGACGGATATTCTCGGCAGGGACGGCTACAAAAAACTGCTTAGCAAGGCAAAAATACTTAAATAACAACCGCATCTCGTATCTCGTCGTTCGTATCTCGTTCAAGGTAAAAGGCAATTATATTATAAGTCGTTAATCATTAATCTTGGAATCTTTCAATCTTTAAATCTTGGAATGTCTTTATTAGATACAAGATACGGCATTATTATGGACAACATGGAACTGGGGGTTCAGCCGCTGGACGGCATCATGGCGCGGCTCGGGATATCAAACGACGAGCTCACGCTCGCCTCAACCGAACAATTGACCCATAAGATGGTTAACAAGGGGCGCAAGGGCAGGCGGCTGACGCTTAACGCGCAGATAAAGATACTGCGAGCCCTTAATAAGGCAAAGCCGGGCAATAATTTTACGGTCAAAGACATTTTCAATTATTAACGACACTACATATTATTCCCCCTCTTTAAGAAAGAGGGGTCAGGGGAGATTTGTAAATCCCCCAATATACTTTTTGATAAATCCCTCTTAATCTCCCTTTGTGAAAGGGAGAGAATTATAGGAAAACAATGATTAAATTCTACGAAGTTAACAAATCTTTCGGGGAGCAGGTTCTTTTTGAGGACCTGAGCTTCAACGTCAACCGCGGCGAGAAGATAGGGCTCGTGGGAAGGAACGGCCACGGCAAGTCAATGCTGTTCCAGATGATACTGGGCAGCATCGAGCCGGACTCCGGAAACATCACGATGCCCAAGAACTACCGCATCGGCTACATGGAACAGCATATTCATTTCACCAAGCCGACGGTTCTGGAAGAAGGATGCCTGGGCCTGCCGCCCGAAGAGGAATACGACGCCTGGAAAGTGGAAAAGATTCTTTTCGGCCTGGGGTTTTCCGAAGAGGACATGCACCGCGATCCGTCGGAATTTTCCGGCGGCTTCCAGATCCGCCTGAATTTGGCCAAACTGCTCGCTTCGCGCCCGGACATGCTCCTGCTGGACGAGCCGACCAACTACCTTGATATCGTGGCCATCCGCTGGCTGGAAGAATTCCTGCGGGAATGGCAGGGCGAGTTTATTCTCATCACCCATGACAGGAGTTTCATGGACAGCGTCGCGACGCACACGGTCGCCATACACCGCTTTATCGCGCGCAAGGTTGAAGGCAACACGGAAAAACTGTACGACCAGATCAACAAGGAAGAGGAGATATACGAGAAGACCCGGCTGAACGAAGCGAAAAAGCGCAGGCAGACGGAGCTTTTCATCGCGAGGTTCAAGGCGAAGGCCAGTTTCGCGAGCCGCGCCCAGTCGCGCGTCAAGATGCTGGAGAAACAGAGCGAGATGAAGGAACTCGGCAGCATACAGGACCTTGACATGTATTTTAACAGCGCGCACTTCGTCGGCGATAAGATGATGGCGGCGGCGGATATCTCGTTTTCATACAACAGCTCTAAACCTTACCTGATAGACAACTTCTCCATAGAAATCGGCAAGAGGGACAGGATCTGCATCGTCGGAAAGAACGGCAAGGGTAAATCCACCCTTATAAAACTGCTTGCCCACCAGTTGAAACCGTTGCGCGGCCATATTAAAAGGCATCCGGCGCTGAAGGACGGATATTTCGGCCAGACGAACAAGATGGATATGGACGACGACAGGAGCGTGCTTGAGGAGATAATGAGCGCCGATAAGAAGTGTTCCGTAAATACCGCGCGCAATATCGCGGGCGGGCTGATGTTCCCGCAGGACAACGCGCTCAAGACGATTAAGGTTTTGTCGGGAGGCGAGAAAAGCAGGGTTTTGCTGGGGAAGCTTCTTGTGACGCCTTGCCATCTATTGTTCCTGGACGAGCCCACGAACCACCTGGACATGCAGTCGTGCGACTCGCTGATAGAGGCGGTGGACGATTTTGACGGCTCGGTCGTGATGGTAACGCATAACGAGATGCATCTGCGCGCCGTCGCCACGAAGCTTATTGTCTTTGACGACGATAAAATATGCGTGTATAACGGCGGATATGACGATTTCCTGAGAGATATAGGGTGGAAGGATGAGAATATCAGTGGGAAGTAGGAAGATGGAAGAAGGAAGTTACAACACTTACAGCAAATCCCCCTCTTTCCCCCTTTATTAAAGGGGGAATAAAAAGGGGATTTTAAAGGATACCATGAAAAAAATAATTGGACTTACCGCGTTATGTTCTGTTTTGTGCCTTTTGGGCGGGTGGATATTCTCTTCGGGCGACAGGGAACTGGACAAGCTTGTTGAGGGGATGTCGCTTGAGCAGAAGGTGGGCCAGTTGTTCATGGTGGGCAACTTCGCCAAGAAAACCAGTTTTGAAGAGGTGTTTTCGCAGTATTATTACGGCAACGTCTTCCTGGGTTTCGCGGATATCAACCATCTTGACGCGGAGCAGATCACGGCGCTCACCGCGCGGCTTCAGGAACTTTCCGCGAAATACAACAACGGCGTCCCCCTTCTGATTGCCACGGACCAGGAAGGCGGGAAGGTCAACCGCGTCAGGAACGGCGTCGTGACTTATCCCAACGAAGAATTCGTCGGCGCGAATCTGGACCTCAATCAGGCGGAAAAACTTGCCGAGTACACCGCGCAGCAGCTGCGCGCGATAGGAATCAACGTCAATTTCGCGCCTGTTGTGGACGTCAACACCGAAAAAAAGAGCCACATAGCCAAAAACGGGCGCGCCTTCAGCGAGAAACCGGATGCCGTCGCGGATTTCGGCATCGCGTACATGAAAGGTTTCAAAAAAGGCGGGATCATCGGGTGCGCGAAGCATTTTCCGGGATACGGCGATGTCGCGCCGGACCCTCACAGGGACCTTCCCGTAACAAAAAAGACGCTTGACGTGCTTGAAAAGTGCGAGCTTGTCCCCTACAAGGCGCTGATTAAGTCTAAAAACGTGGATCTTATAATGACGGCGCACATAATGACGCCCGGGGTGACGGGTACCGAAAACCTGCCTGCCACGATCTCAAAAGAGATAATGCAGAAACTGCTGAGGGACAAGATGGGTTTCAAGGGTGTCATAGTGACGGACGATTTCAACATGGGCGCGATGTCGGCGAAGAAAGGCGCGGACGAGCTGGCCGTGCAGTGCTTAAACGCGGGCGTTGACATAATACTTTTCGTGGGCGACGCGACGGTTCAGAAAAAGGCGTGGAACGGCGTGCTGAAGGCGGCCGGGGACGGGCGGATACCGGAAAAGCGTCTGAACGAGGCCGTCAGGCGCGTGCTGGCGCTCAAGAAAAAGTACGGCCTGTTCGAGAACAATCATCCGTCGGTAGAGAAGAAATTGTATAATACGGAAGAACAGAAGCAATTTCTTACGAAATTGCTTAGTGGGAAGTAGGAAGATGGAAGAAGGAAGTTACAACACTTACAGCAAATCCCCCTCTTTCCCCTGCCGCCCTGCCAGTCCCGCACTGGCTTCGCCACTTCGGGACTGGAATATGGGGGATGAAAGGGGGATTTTTCAAAGTTGCATTATTTACTTTCAGGATTCTGCTGATTGATGTATTTGGCGAGGAAGAGGCTCTGGATTATAACGAAGATAAACATGAGGCCCATCAGGCCGAAGAGTTTGAAGTTCACCCATACATCCGTTGAGAAGTTGTAAGCGACAAAGAGGTTTATCCCGCCGAGCAGAGCGAAGAATCCCCCCCAGCTCCAGTTGATTTTCTCCCACACGTTTTCCGGCACCTGCAATTGTTTCTGGAGCATCAGCCGGATGATATTCTTTCCGTAAAGCGCCCTCGCCCCTCCTATCACCGCCGCGAATATCCAGTAGAGTATCGTGGGTTTCCATTTTATGAAGGCCTCGTTGCGCAGGAGAAGCGTGAAGCCGCCGAACACGAGAAGCACGGCGAATCCGATGAGCATCGCGGGCTCCACCTTGCGCTTGCGCGCGTAGGCGACCGCTATTTGGATGACCGAGGCCGCTATGGCCGCCGCGGTGGCCGCGTAGATGCCCTTGAACTTGAAGACTATGAAGAACAGGATTATAGGGAAGAACTCGAAAAGGAATTTCATATTTGACGATTATACGCTTTTTTGAGATTTATTTCAAATTGACGGCAAAGCCGTCATTGCGAGCCCGTAGGCGACTTCCATTATCTTCTTCAATGGAGTCCCGATGAAGTCGGGATACGTGGCAATCCCTGTTGCTGACACGGCAACGACATTCTTCTGGCATAATTTTTCATAAATTGGTATGATAAACACCTGTTAAACTGATATATTAATGCGCTCAAGGAGAAAAACAGACATTCATGATTAAAATTAAAAGCGAAGGTATTCTTCTGGAAAAGACAGAACTGGCTTTTGAAAACCAGGCCGTGCTGAACCCCGCCTGCATAGAGGTTGACGGCTCGACGCACATGTTTTACAGGGCAGTCAACAAGGATTTTGTTTCATCCATAGGCTATTGCCGACTGGTTGACAATAAGGTTGTCCAAAGGAACGCCAAGCCCGTGCTTTTTCCGGAATACTTTTACGAACGCAGGGGAGTAGAGGACCCTCGGATAGTTTTTCTTGACGGCACGTACTATCTTTTCTACACGGTGTACGACGGCAAGAACGCGCTGTTCGCTTACGCGACAAGCGCCGACCTGAAAACTTTCGTAAAACGCGGGATCATCTCGCCTAACATCACTTACATTGACGCGGCGCGCCTGTTTAACACCAAAAAATTAATTGAAAGATACTTTTTCTTTGAGGCCTACATCAGGGACAGGCAGGGCGACGATCTTGTGCTCTGGGAAAAGGATGTTTTTCTGTTCCCCAAAAAGATAAACGGAAAGTTCGCGCTCATCCACAGGGTGCTTCCGGGCATCCAGCTCGCCCTTTTCAACGATTTTTCAGAGCTTAACAAAAGATACTGGGAAGACCATCTCAGGAACCTGAGCGACCACGTCATCATGAACCCCCACTACAAGTTCGAGAGCAGGAACATAGGCGGCGGGTGCCCTCCGATAGAAACCGAGGACGGCTGGCTGCTGATATACCACGCCGTCGAGGAAATACCCGGCGGGAGGATATACCACGCCGCGGCGGCGCTGCTGGACATCAACGACCCGTTCAAGATAATCGGCAGGCTCCCTTACCCGCTGTTTTCGCCCGTGGAACCATGGGAAAAAACAGGGGACGTGAATAATGTAGTGTTCCCTTCGGGCGCGGTGGTAAAAAACGGCAGGCTCTACATATATTACGGGGCCGCGGACAGCCTGATAGCGGCAAAATCCGTAGACCTGAAAGAACTGCTGACTGAACTCAAGAGCTGTCCTCCCGCTTAGTTAACGACAGTATCTAGTATCTGGTAAAGACATTGCAAGATTTAAAGATTCCAAGATTACGAATAAACGACTGAACGGCAAATCCCCCTCTTTCCCCTGCCGCCCTGCCAGTCCCGCACTGGTTTCGCCACTTCGGGACTGGAATATGGGGGATGAAAAGGGGATTTTCAAAGACGAGATTGCTTCGTCGGCCGCCGCGGCGACCTCCTCGCAATGACGACAAACGGCAAATTATTATGGATAAAAACAAACAAAAACATCAGAATGAGCTCTGGATCGCATATGTTTCCACGTTCCCGCCCAGGGAATGCGGCATCGCCACGTTTACGGACGACATAACCACGGCGATGGACGGGCTGCTGCACCCCGCGGTAAAATCAAAGATAATCGCGATGAACACCGATGAGGTAAGCGCGTTCAAATATCCGAAAAAAGTCATTTCCCAGATCTGCCAGGACAACCCCGACGATTACCTGCGGACCGCCGGAAAGATAAACGCGATGGATGAGATTTGCCTCGTCAATGTCCAGCACGAGTTCGGGATATTCGGCGGGGAATACGGCCTGAACCTTCTTCCTTTTCTCAAAACCGTGACCAAGCCCGTCGTGCTTACCTTCCACAGCGTTCTGCCCGGGCCGAACGAAAAGCTTCACGGGGCGGTCCGGCTCATCACGGAACACGCGCAGGGCGTCATGGTGATGACAAACTATTCAAAAAACATTCTGATAAATGATTACGGCATGGAAGCCGGAAAAATATCGGTGATACCGCACGGCATACATCCGAGAATGTATTCCTCAAGCAAGCTCGCGAAATCCCTGCTCGGCTTTCCTGATAAAACCGTGCTTTCCACTTTCGGCCTGCTTGGCCCCGGCAAGGGGCTTGAATACGTCATTGAGGCCCTGCCTGAGGTGGTCAGGAAGTTCCCAAACCTTGTATACATAATATTCGGCGTAACGCACCCCAACATACTCAGGAAAGACGGCGAATCCTACAGGAATTCCCTGATAGAAAAAGTGCGCGCGCTGGGGCTTTCCGGATTCGTGAAGTTCTACAACAGGTATTTTTCGGTTGACGAGCTGCTGCAGTTCCTCAAGGCGACGGATATATATGTTTCCACTTCTCTCGACCCGAACCAGTCCGTTTCCGGGACGCTTTCTTACGCTCTCGGGACCGGCAGGCCCGTCGTTTCGACGGCGTTCGCCCAGGCGAAGGAAGACGTCACTCCCGAAACGGGCATGCTTGTTGATTTCAGGAATCCCGCCGCTTACGCCGGCGCCCTCAACAGGATACTCGGCGACGACGACCTGCGCATGCAGATGGGCAAGCACGCCTATTTCAGGACCCGCAAGATGATATGGCCCAATGTCGCGATAGAATACCTGAAGTGCTTTTCAAAACACGCCGCCAAACTCTCCGCGATAAGCGAGCAGAAGAATATTCCCAAAATAAACCTCGGACACATGAGCCATCTTACGGACGATTTCGGCATCGTGCAGTTCGCGAAATTGACCAACCCGGACCCTTCTTCCGGGCATACTATTGACGATAACGCCCGCGCGCTGATAGTGGCGTGCAAGTGCGCCGGAAAACCCGCGGACGAGATAATCTTCGGCGACTCTTCCCCGCGCAAGAGAGACATTTTCTCGCTTATCAGGATATACATGCGTTTCATCGAACACGTTTCCGATGACGGCTCCCGTTTTCATAATTATGTCGATTCCGACAGGACGATAAACAAGGAACTGAACCGTAAAGATTCCCTGGACGACGCCAACGGCAGGACGCTTTTCGCGCTGGCTGTCGCGGCCACGACCGGCGCGTGCCCGCAGGATATGCGGGACAAGGCCTTCGGTATTTTTGAAGCCAAGTTCGAAAAGGATATTTCATTTGATTCCCCCAGGGCGAACGCGTATTATATCAAGGCGCTGTGCCTGCTGCACGCGAAAGGGAAATTGCTGGACGGCAGGGATATTGAGCCCGTAATCAGGGGGATGGCCGACAAGATGGTGTCATGGTACAACGGGAGCAGTTCTCCCGAGTGGCAATGGTTTGAAAGCAGTCTTACCTATTCCAACGGGCTGCTGCCCGAAGCGCTGCTGCTGGCATACCAGGTTACCAATGAAAAAAAGTACATGGAAACCGGCAAGACCGCGCTGGATTTTCTTATCAGGCAGAGTTTTATAGACGATATTTACGTGCCCATCGGGCAGGCCGGATGGTGCCAGAAAGGCGGAAAACGCAGTTTTTACGATCAGCAGCCCGAAGAGGCGCAGGCGATGGTCTTTGCCCTGCAGGCCGGGCTGGCGGTTTTGAACGAGCCGCGCTACAAGCGGCTGATGAACCGCGCGTTCTGCTGGTTTCTCGGCGACAATACTATCAAGCAGGTAGTTTACGACTGCACGAACGGCGGCTGTTTTGACGGCCTCGGAGAAAAATACATCAACCTGAACCAGGGCGCGGAATCAACAGTGTCGTATTTGCTGGCGCGGCTTTGCTTTTAATTACGACATTGCAAGATTTAAAAATTGGAAAGATTGAAAGATTATAGCAACTCCCTTCCAATCTCCTTCCCCTTTGATAGGGGAAGGGCAGTGGTAAACGGATTATAAACATGAATAAATTATTTATTCTCTTTTTATCGGTTCTCCTGGTTTCTCCCGTGTTCTGCCGCCCTGCCTCTTCCGAAGAAGCTTCGCCGCTTCGGAAGAGTAAAAAGGTCTCCGAGAAGAAGCTGAACCAGAGGTCCGAAGGTTTTATCGCGCGCGGGAAGTACCCCGCGTTTGGCAACAGGTTCGCGGACAAAGCTATTAAGCAGCTAATAAAGGATACCGTAGAGATCTATAAAAATGAGAGCGCGATGCACGCGGCCGAGGGCTTGACCTGCACGCTGGACGTTTCATATGAAGCGTATGGGGATTTTGTGAACTTCGCGGGCGTGATGCTGGATTTTTCCTACTATTACGGCGGGGAGCGCGGCGCCCATAGGGTCGTGACGAAGAATTTTGACCTGCTCACGGACATGGAACTTCAGCTTTATAATATTTTCAAGGACGGCGCGGATTACATAAGCAGGATTTCGCCGCTCGCAGTTGACAGCATCAACAAGAGTCCGGATGTCAGGAGCAACCTTAACTGGATTCTGAAGGGCGCCGGGCCGAAAAAAGAGAATTTCCGGCGTTTCGCGCTGGACAAGGACCGCGTTATCTTCTATTTTGAGCCGCTTGAGGTCGCGCCGCAGTCCAACGGCGTGGTCAAGGCCGAAATCCTCCTTGAAGACATCAAAAACATCCTGAATCCTTACTTATTCAAGCGCTGAATCCTTCCTGTTGATCCGGTTTCTCCCTTTTTTTTCCTGCCGCGCGATTAAATTTTCCATTCAAAAGTAAATACATATCCGCTCTGTTCCTGCTTGATTTAATACGCAAGAAAAAGTATTATATTCAATACTATTCTATCCGCGGAGAACCCAAAAATGGACGATTTAAACGAGAAAACAGGCGTGAAGCTTTCGGTCATGCTTCTGCCCGGCAAGAGTTATGACCTGACCAAGTGGTCGGTTGTGGCGTGCGACCAATTCACGTCCCAGCCGGAGTACTGGGCCGCGGCCGCCAAGACGGCGGGCAAGAGCCCGTCCACGCTGAATCTGATATACCCGGAGGCCTTCCTCAACGAGGACCAGAAAAAGAAGGAAGAAAGGATCAACGGTATCAACGCCGCGATGAAAAAATATCTGGAATCCGGCGTCCTGGCCCCGCTTGAGCCCTGTTTCATATACGTTGACAGGAAAACCGCCCACGTTAAGTCGCGCAAGGGATTAGTGCTGACGGTTGACCTTGAAAAATACGATTTCAGCAAGGGTTCCCAGTCGCTTATACGGTCGACCGAGAAGACCGTCGTGGAGAGGATTCCCCCGCGGCTCAAGATCAGGGAAAAGGCCACTATCGAACTGTCGCATACGATGCTCCTGATAGACGACCCGGAAAAAACCGTAATTGAACCGCTGGGCAAACAGGCCGACAAGATGAAATTGCTTTATGATTTTGACCTGATGCAAAACGGCGGCCATCTGAAGGGCTACATGGCAGGCAAGCAAGAGGCGGCGGGCGCGCTCGCCGCGCTGGAAAAACTGGCGGATCCGGAAGCGTTCCGCGCGAAGTACGGCGCGGGCGCGGATAAGGGAGTGCTTTTGTTCGCGGTGGGCGACGGGAACCACTCGCTCGCAACGGCGAAAACGCACTGGGAGAATATCAAGAAAACGCTCTCCGCCAAGGACACCGCGGGCCACCCGGGGAGGTTCGCGATGGTTGAGGTGGTCAACGTGCATGATTCAGGCCTGCAGTTCGAGCCGATACACAGGATAGTGTTCAACGTGGACTGCGAGAAGATGCTGAAAGAGATGACAGAGCATTTTGAGAAGAACGGGATGAAGGCGTCCTTTGAAATACATGACGCGATCAGGAGAAAAAGGCCTAAAAGCAGGGCGGGCCACGCGATATCTTTCATAGCGCAGGGAAAAATGGGCGTGCTGGCGGTGAAGAATCCGAAATTCAACCTGGCGGTAGGCACGCTGCAGGACGGGTTGGACGCTTATGCCGCCGCGCACCCGGGCACCGAGATAGATTATATCCACGGCAACGATGTCGTTCAAAAGTTGAGCAACGCGAAAGGCAATATCGGGTTTTTGATGCCCGCGATGGATAAGAACGAACTTTTCAGGACCGTGATACTTGAAGGGACGCTCCCGAGGAAGACGTTCTCCATGGGCGAGGCCGACGAAAAGCGGTATTATCTTGAATGCCGGAGGATAACGGCAATTTAAAGATTGGAAAGATTGCAAGATTACATCAACTCCCTTCCAATCTCCTTCCCCTTTGACAGGGGAAGGTTGGGATGGGGATGAAAAAGAATATTTTCACACTCCCCACCCTCACCCTCCCCTGCAAGAGGGGAGGGCAGTGGTAAACGGATTATAAACAAATGAAAAAAATATTTTTACTCATCTTTTCGCTTCTGCTTGTTTCCCCTTTGTTCGCCGCGAATGTCTTCACGGTTGACAAGGACTTCATATACCTCAACGGCAAGAAGTTCATTATCAAGGGCGTGAATTACGGCTTCGCGTACCCGGGAGAGATGGAATGGGAGTACTATTCCGTGAAGCCATTTCCGAAAGATGTCGCGGACAGGATTATAAAGGATATTAAAGATATAAAAAGCATCAACATGAACACGATAAGGATCTGGGAGCCGCTGGCTGTCGTGTGCGAGCAGGCAAAAAAGAACGGCTTGTACATTTACTACACTTTGTGGTGGGAGATGGGGGCGGACAATTTCTACACTCCGGGATTTCTGGAAAAACAGAAGGGTTTTTTCAGAAATTATATAGACAAACTTCACAATCTGAACGGCGTGGATTACTCCGATATCGTCATCTCGTACGCGTTAGGCAACGAAATACCCGAAAAATGCGTAAAGAACAACGATAAACTCAACGCCGGCATAGACGAGTACAAGGGCGAGTACATAAGCGCGCTTAAGGGGTCAACGCCGACCGAGTGTTTCCTGGCGCAATTGGGCGATTATGTAAAGATTTACGAGAAAGAAACCTACGGCGTCACGCATCTTATCACGTATTCCAACATGCAGCCGACGGAACCGCTCCTGCGGACGGATTTCCTGGATTACATATCTTTTAACGCCTATTCCTATTCGGTCTGGTGCTGGTACCGCGGGGAGAAGGGCTCTGTGACCGGCAGCGATTACCAGGGATTCATAGAATGGCTGAGGGCAAAGTTCCCGGACAAGCCGCTTGTGTTCAGCGAGTTCGGGATAAGCACGGCTCCCGGGATAAAAAGAGAGGGGCCGCCGAACTACAGCTACGGCGGGTGCACCGAAGACGACCAGGCGGACGGCTTTTCGCGGATGTGGCGCGACATGATGACGGCGAACCGGCCCGTGGCGGGCGCTATCGTCTTTCAGTACCATGATTTTTGGGGCCACGGGTGGTCGGACGAGCCGAAAGAGATAGATAAGAAGTACCACGATGAAAAAGACGCCGAAGAATGGTTCGGCATTGTGGGCATTTACGGCACCTCGCCCCAAGATTATAAAGTGGTGAAGAAAAAGGCGTTCTTTACGTTACAAAAACTGTTTAAATGAACGAAAAAAAGCAAAATTGTAACAACTCCCTTCCTTTCACCTTCTCTCTTTCATGGGGAAAGGCCGGGATGGGCAATGAGTCTTTAACTTTCTCCTTCCCCTTTGATAGGGGAAGGACGGGATGGGGATGAAAAAGAATATTTTCACACTCCCCACCTCTTTCCGGGGCACCCCCATCTACGGATGTCCCAGTGGGGAAGCACACTGTGCTTCCCCCTATCCCGCAAGGGGGAGGATGTAGGTAATACTGCTTATTTGGAGGTTCAATGTCAACTGAAGAAATTAAAAAAACTGAAGGCGACTCGTTCGTGACGTACAGGCCCGAGCTCAAGGTGGTTGACTGCACTGTCCGCGACGGCGGGCTGATGAACAACCACAAATTCGACGACGCGTTTGTCAAAGCCGTCTACAAAACCTGCGTGGCCGCCGGTATCCAGTACATGGAACTCGGTTACAAGGCCGACAAAAAGATATTTTCCCCTTCCGAATACGGGCCGTGGAAATTTACGGACGAAGATGCCCTTCACCGCATCGTCGGCGAAAACAAGACATCAATAAAGCTCTGCGCGATGGCCGACGCCGAGCGCACCGAGTACCACACCGATATCCTGCCCAAAAAACAGAGCGTTCTGGACTGTATCCGTGTCGCTACCTACATCCACCAGATACCCACCGCGTTAGACATGGTAAAGGACGCGCATGACAAGGGATACGAGACAACACTTAATCTTATGGCAGTGTCGGTCGTAAAGGAATCCGACCTCGACGACGCGCTGAATGCCATCGTCAAAACTCCGGTTGACGCGATTTACGTTGTGGACAGTTTCGGCGCGATGTATTCGGAACAGATAAGGGACCTGACGAATAAAATGCTTGCGGCTGTCAAGGGAACCGGCAAGCAGGTGGGCATACACGCGCACAACAACCAGATGCTCGCGTATGCCAACACGATAGAGGCAATCGTCTGCGGGGCCAACCGGCTGGACGCGACGATAATGGGGCTCGGCCGCGGCGCGGGCAACTGCCCGCTTGAGCTGCTGCTTGGTTTCCTGAGGAACCCGGCCTTTGACCAGCGACCGGTTCTGGAATGCATACAAAAGATCTTCCTCCCCCTTTCAAAGGAAATCGACTGGGGATATTCCATACCGTACATGATAACCGGGCAGATGAACGAACACCCGCGCGACGCGATAAAGTTCCGCTCGGGCCCGACTCCCGACGATTATGTCGCGTTCTACGACCAGATGATGGAGGAGGAATAGTACCTCTTATTCCCCCTCTTTACTAAAGTAAGTCTTTGGACCCCGTGTAGTCTGGGGAAGGGGTCAGGGGAGATTTAATAAATCCCTCTAGTTACTTATTGAAAAATCCCCCTCATTCCCTCCCACAACAGGGGACCTTCGGCCTTTTATAAAGGGGGATAGTAATAGGAATCATGAAATCCAAATATAATATTGTTATCATCGGATGCGGGACGGCGGCGGGGTTTTTCCTCAGTTTCCTGAACTCCAGGGTCGGGAAGGAAAAGCCGGACGTCCTCGTGCTGGAAAAATCTCCGAAAATCTTCCGCAAGATCCGCGTGTCGGGCAACGGGCGATGCAATTACTCGAACCTTGAGATGGGCGAAGAGCAGTATTATTCCTTTTCGGCGGCGAAGGACTGGAGCCAGAAAGCGTTCCGGGCCGCGCGCTCGCTGAACCTGCAGGGTTTCTTCTACAAGCAGGGCATACCGTCCTCGGCCGACGAATACAAAAGATTGTTCCCCTACACGAACTCGGCGGCCACGATAGCGGAATTTTTTGAGAACACGCTCAAAGGCTTCCCGGCCGAACTGCAGCTGAATTCCGAAGCCACCCAGGTCAAGCCGGACAAGGCAAACGGGAAATACGAGGTTCTGTGGACCGATGCCGCGTCAAAATCAAAGCTGTCCGCTTTCGCGGATGCCGTTGTTTTTGCCTCCGGAGGCAGCGCATACCCGCAGTACGGAACTGACGGCTCGGTATTCAAGCTTCTGCAGGGGCTCGGACATACAGTGATGCCCCAGACGCCGGGAATAGTCCCGCTTGAAACTCCGCACCGCGAGTTCCGCGAGCTTGACGGCATGAAAATAGAGACGGAAATATCCTTCAAAGACTTCAAGAGAACGGGCGAACTGCTTTTCACGGATTACGGCATCTCAGGGCCGAACGTCCTCTACGCGAGCAACACGATTTCCATGGAGCTCGAACAGGGCCCCGTCACGATTCATGTCAGTTTCCTTCCGAAAAACGAGCTTACATATGAATTTTTCCATTCCGCGTGGCAGGCGTCGGGCACAAAAACCTTCACGGATGTTTTTCGCGGCGCGCTTCAGGTCAGATTTATCGAGGCCTTCCTTAAATACGCTTCTTCCCTTGGAAAACAGTTCCAGGGAAAACTCAATGAAAAGCAGTTGAAAGAAGCGTTCAGCCTGCTGACGCGCTGCCCGATGCAGGTCACAAAGGCACGGTCATTCAAAGACGCGCAGGTTTCACTGGGCGGGGTGCACTGCCGTGAGGTGAATCCGGAGACGTTTGAGTCAAAACTGCATAAGCGGATATTCATTCTCGGCGAGATGCTGGATTACACCGGCGGGTGCGGCGGGTACAATATCCACTGGGCGGCGGCTACTGCTTTAAAAGCGGTATCTAGTATCTAGTATCTCGTATCTAGTAACTACTCACGACACACGACAAATCCCCCTGTTTCCCCCTTTAGTAAAGGGGGAATTAAAAGGGGATTTAGAACTTTATGAAATACTTATTATTTCTTTTCATTCCTATTATCCTGATTTCCGGATGCTCTTACACTTACAATCCGAGGGCCAGGGCGGAGCGCAAAGCCGACCTTCTTGAAACGAGAGGATATTTTTTCGAGGCGCACAGGTTAAGGCATGAAGCGCCCTTCCTGCCCGAAGAACGGACCGGGCATTTCATTCCCATTATTCAAACACCGCCTGATGAAGACATACTGAAAAGGGATCCATACCATTTCCCGGAGCATTTCAGCGAATACAGAGATTACAAGAACTATGAATTCAACTTTACTACTACCGGAGTCCATAGAAACAGGAAGTAGAAAGTTGTCATTGCGAGGAGCCCGTTCAGGGCGACGTGGCGAATCCCAGTCACTGAGACTGCCACGGGAGACCCAAAAAGGCCAGAGATTGCTTCACGGAGTTTACACTGAGCGTAGCCGAATGTGTTCGCAATGACAAAAGGCCTTCGGACTCGCGATGACAGCGTACAAAGGCGGACTCGCGATGACAGGTACAAGGAGTTAAACATGCCTACATTTTTAAAATTAATCATCAGCATCACGGTGTCTTTGAGCGCGGGAGTTATCGGGGCATTTTTTACGACGCCTTCCGTGAAAGCGTGGTATCCGACGCTTCTAAAGCCGTCCTTCAATCCGCCAAACTGGCTGTTCGGGCCGGTGTGGACGCTTCTTTACATACTAATGGGCATCGCGCTCTTTCTGGTATGGAACGCGCCCGGCGCGAATGAAGAACAGAAAAATAACGCCATGACTATATTTTTCATACAGCTCGCGCTGAATACGCTGTGGTCCATAGTCTTCTTCGGGATGCATTCAATAGTCGGCGGGTTGTTCGTGATACTGTTCCTTTCAAGTTTCATCATCTGGACCACCGTCTGTTTCATGCTGATATCAAAGACCGCGGGGTGGCTGATGGCGCCCTACATTCTCTGGGTGAGTTTTGCCACGGTGCTCAACGCGGCGATATGGAAGTTGAACAAATGAAGCCATCCTGCCACTCCCGCAGAAGCGGTATAGCCACCGCCACTGCGGGAGTGGTGGCGGCAAAAAGGAGATGTAATGTTAAAGTATTTTCTTGGGGCGCTGGTTTTAATCGGTCTGGGTGTTGTATTATTCCTTGGCTACGCGGGTTTCTTCCACAATGTTGCCGTGACGGAAGGCGTCGCGGGGCCTTATACGCTGGTGTATCAGAAAGCAAGCGGTCCTTACCAAAACTGCGCCAAGCCAATGGACGAGGTGTATAAATGGCTCAAGGACAACAAGATAGAAACCGCAAAAGGTTTCGGAATCTATTTTGACAACCCGCAAACCGTCCCGCAGGACAAGCTGCGCTATATCGCGGGCTGCATAGTAGACGACAAAACAAAATTGAAAGGGCTGAAAACGGATTTCATCATAAAGAATTTCAAGGCCACGAAAAGCGTCATTGCCGTTTTCCCGTTCAAGAACACGATGAGCATAATTGCGGGCGTCATGAAAGTGTATCCTGCCATAACGAAATACGCGGCCGGGAAGAAACTGCCGCCGAACGCGGTCATGGAGATCTATGACACGCCCGGCAAAACCATAACCTACGTCATGCCGGTTGAAAAAGGCTTTGACGGAGTGAAGTTATACTACTAATTGAAAGATTAAAAGATTGGAAAGATTTAAGGATTATCACAACTCCTTCACCAATCTCCTTCCCCCTTTCTATGGGGGAAGGCCGGGATGGGGGTCACCCCCCACCTCAATCCGGGGCACCCCCATCTACGGATATCCCAGTGGGGAAGCACATTGCGCTTCCCCCTATCCCGCAAGGAGGGAGGAAGATAAGAGGTAAGTATGAAACCAATTAAATATTCCGAGAGATTTGAAGATTTTTGCGAGGCGATGGCGGGCGACGGCGCGTTTCTCGTCGTGACGGACAAGTCCGGAAAGCAAAACGTCATGACTATCGGCTGGTCAACTATCGGCGTTGTGTGGTACGAGCCGGTTATTCAGGTGCTTGTCCGTCCAACGCGCTACACTTATGAACTCATGGAAAACGCGAAACGCTTCGCGGTGTGTGTGCCGGTGCAGAAGTTGAAAAAAGAGCTCGCTTACTGCGGTTCGTACTCCGGCAGGGATAAGGATAAGATCAAAGAGTGCGGCTTCAAGCTGGTTCCGGGGCAGTCGGAAGGCGTGTCCGTCATAGAGGGCTGCGACATATATTACGAGTGTGAGATAATCCACAAGAATAAAGTGCTCAAGGAAACTCTGGATCCCGAGATAACTAAGGAGTATTACCCCAAATCCGACCAGCATACCATTTACACCGGAAGAATATTGAAAGTATACGAGAGGCAGTGACCAAGGGCTTTTTGTCATTGCGAGCGAAGCGAAGCAATCTCTGTCATTATCCACCCTGAGATTGCCGCGTCGCCCAAAGGGCTCCTCGCAATGACGGCTTAGATTATTATATTTAAAAACGCGGCGAGGGATATTGCAATCACGAATGTAAGCGCGGAGACTTTCACGGCGGTTTTCAGCGAGAACTCTTTCACTATCATAGAAAAAGTCGCGATGCACGGCAAGTAGATGACAAGCATCATTGAAGCGATTACCAGTTGTTTCAGAGTCAGGTTGAACGGAACAATAAGCGCGACAGAGACGTCCTTCCTTAAGAATCCCGAAATCATAACAACGCTCATCTCTTTAGGCAGTCCCAAAAGTCCGTGAACCAGGGGCGCGGAAAGATTTGAAATCTTATCGATAAAACCCGCCAGGTCCAGCAGGTTCACGAGCGCTATCCCAAGGATTATCATGGGCACGGCTTCAACTAAAAACAGTTTCAGCCGCATGTAAACTTTCTTGGAAAGCGTTCCGGCATGCGGCAGCTGGTACGGCGGTATCTCCACGAAAAGCTCCGGAGTCTCCCCTTTCAGGAATTTATTCAGCGCGAATCCGATAATCAAGCCCCACGCGATAAGCGCCAGGAAAAACGCAATCACGACGTGCAGGCCGAAATTGTTCAGCACCGCGTAAATCATCGCGGTCTGCGGCATGCACGGCGCGAGCATCAGTATGAGTATCAGGGTTATCAGTCTTTCTTTGCGGCTTTCAAGAATGCGCGTGGAAACTATCGCGGGCACCTTGCAGCCGAGCCCGAGCAGTATCGGGATGGATGCGTAGCCGTGCAGGCCTACCTTGTGGAACACCCTGTCCATCACGACCGCTATCCTTACAAGGTATCCGGTGTCTTCAAGGAACGATAGCACGAGATAAAACGAGAATATGTACGGCAGGAGGATGACCACCGGAATATAGATCCCGGTTGTCAGGAGCCCGAATGATTCCATCGGCACGGGCCTGGCGCCGAGCAGGAACTTTGAAAGCCACACCGGAAGAACTTCGGGGTTGGCGATCTTGAGAAGAGCGGGCATGTAGAGTTTGTTGAAAATAGGGTCAAAGATGTAATTAATGAGCGACTCGCCTATGAACCTGACGAACGCGAACGAACCGGCAAGCGCGCCGAGCGCTATGAATATGGCGTAGGGCATCTTTATGCTGAATTCCTGGAGTTTTTCAAACAGATTGGGGTGGCGGTGGTAGAGTTTCTGGGAATTGGAGCAGATCTCGCCTATCAGCCGCCATTTCTCCTCGCTTTTTTCTGGGACGTATATGGACGGTTTTTGCGGGCCGGCGGAAACTTGCGCCAGCGCCTCAGCAAGCTCCTTTACCCCTTCTCCGGACACGCCAATGACCGGAACAACGGGAATTTTGAGGTATGCCGACAACTGCGGTGGGTCTATCTCTATGCCGCGTGACGCCGTCATGTCCCAGCGGTTAAGAGCGACCACAGCGGGCAGTTTGAGTTTAAGGATGTCCAGCGTGAGCGAAAGGTTACGTTCAAGGTTCGCGGCGTCCACGACATTTATGACGATGTCGCCCTGCCTGAAATCCGCAAGCATCTGCACCGCGACTTCTTCCGCCCTGTTGGTCGGCGTCAGCGCGTATGTCCCCGGGACGTCTATCAGCTCGTATTTTTCGCCGGAAAGCAGAACGTAGCCCCGTGTAAACTCTACGGTGGAGCCGGGATAGTTTGACACTATGACGTCAATACCGGTCAGGCGCGAAAACAACACGCTTTTCCCGACGTTAGGATTGCCGATGAGCAGGATTTTATGCATAAAGATTAAATGGATAAATGATATTAAATAATGGTTATACGGCTAAATGGCTATATGGCTGAAACAACATGGTTAAATTGCTAACGTCTTCAACCATTTAGCCATTCGGCACTTTAGCCATTACTGCTGTTCTACAATTATCTTCCTCGCCATACCGCGGCCGAGCGCCACCTGAGTGCAGCCGCTCCGGACCACGACTGGCCCGTTTTCTCCCCCGCTGAGATTTGAGATCTCCGAACCGACCCTGATGCCTATGTTCTCAAGTTTTCTCTGAAAGCCCCATCCCCCCTGTATAGCTACCACGCGGGCCTTCTGCCCGGTTTTCAGTTCAGTTACGCTAATATGTTTCCTCTTCTTTTCCATGTTTTCCTTAATCCTGGACCCTTGACCCTGGACCCTTGACCCTGATTTTATGACTGCATTTCCTGCAGTATCCGTATAGTTCAAGACGGTGTTTCTTCGCCGTAAAACCTTCTTTTCTCGCCATCTCTTCCTGCAGTTCCTCAATCTTGGGGCTGCAGAACTCGATTGACGTCCCGCACTTTAGGCATATCATATGATCGTGGTGCGGTTTGTTGTGCACGTGCTCAAATTTCTTCGAGCCGTCCGCGAACTCCACTTGCACCGCAAGATCGGCGTCTTTAAGCAGCTTCATCGTCCTGTAAACCGTCGCCCGCCCGATCTTGGGATATTTCGCCCGGAGTTTTATGTAAAGATCCTCCGGGGACATATGCTCCCTGCAGTTGAACAGGTATTCAAGTATCTCTTTCCGCTGGCCCGTCATCCGCAGGCCCCGCTGTTTGATAAATTCAGATAATCCCAGTTCTTCTTTGGTCATAGTAGAACCTCGTATTGATACTGATTCTCAATATCATTATAACCAAACACTTAATGAATGTCAATACATAAATTGCTAAATGGCTAAACTGCTAAATGGCTGAAGACATTAGCCATACAGCAATTTAGCCATTTATCCATTTAATACCTTGACAAAATTCATTGAAATTGACTATAATTTACGATACATATGCATTCCGATGTCCTTGTACTAAACCGCAGTTTCTACGCTATTCAGATCACCTCCTGGCAAAGGGCGCTGTCGCTGGTCTACCTTGACCACGCGCATGTTGTTGACCAGGAGTACCGCACGTATTCCTTTGAGGATTGGAGAGAGGTTTCAAAGGCGATAAGCGAGCACCCGGCGGGTTTTATCAGCACGCCGAAGTTCAAGATCGCGATACCCGAAGTCATAGCGCTGAAACTTTACGACCGCCTTCCGACGACCGAAGTGAAATTCACGAGGCGCAATATATACGAGCATTACGCTTACCGCTGCTGCTACTGCGGGAAGAAGTTCCCCTCAGCGGACCTCAACCTTGAGCACGTGACGCCGAGAAGCCGCGGCGGCAAGACCACGTGGGCCAACATAGTCACGGCCTGCATTCCGTGCAACCTCAAAAAAGGCAGCAAACTGCCCGAAGAGGCGGGGATGCACCTGCTTATCAAGCCGATCAAGCCGAAATGGCGCGGGGGACTGTCCCTCGTGCTGAGCTCGCCCGCGAGAATGCGCACATCATGGCAAAGATTCATTGACAACGTTTACTGGAACGGCGAGTTGGATAAGGATTAAATGACAGCGTATGGCGTAGAGCGTATAGCGGATAGTAAAAAGCAGAAGAACTCGACACATTAACTATACGCTAAACGCTACCCGCTATCCGCTAATAAGGAGTTCAATCCCGCCACGGCGGATTTCGCATACGGCAATTTATAAAATCTTCATAAGGAGTTCAACATGTCTGATGAAACCAAGATTTTGCTGTCGGAAAAAGAATTGCCGGAAAAGTGGTACAACATTCAGGCGGATCTTCCCGCCCCGCTGCCTCCCATACTACACCCGGTTACGCTTAAGCCTGTCGGTCCGGCTGACCTTGCTCCGCTCTTCCCGATGGGACTGATAAAACAGGAAGTGAGCCAGGACCGCTGGATAGAGATACCGGACGAAATACGCGACATATGGAAGCTCTGGAGGCCGTCGCCGCTTTACCGCGCGCACCGTCTTGAGAAACTGTTAGATACGCCCGCCAAAATCTATTACAAGCATGAAGGCGTCAGCCCCGCGGGAAGCCACAAGCTGAACACAGCGGTTGCGCAGGCTTACTATAATAAACAAGAGGGCATCAAGGCAATCACGACTGAGACGGGCGCAGGCCAGTGGGGATCGGCTCTCGCGCTCGCGTGCAACTATTTCGGCCTTAAACTCACGATCTTCATGGTGAAATGCTCTTATAACCAGAAACCGTACCGCAGATCGCTCATGCACCTGTGGGGCGCGGAAGTTCATGCCAGCCCGTCGAACCTGACGGACTCGGGAAAGAAAATACTCGCCGAAAACCCGAATTCAAACGGGACACTCGGTATGGCGATATCGGAAGCCGTGGAAACCGCCGTCAAGACCGGCGCTAAGTACTCGCTGGGCAGCGTGCTTAATCACGTGTGCATGCACCAGACGGTCATCGGCCTTGAAGCCAAGAAGCAGATGGAAAAGGCCGGCGATTATCCCGACGTGGTCATCGGCTGTGTCGGAGGCGGATCCAATTTTGCCGGCATGTCGTTCCCGTTCCTTATGGACAAGCTGCAGGGAAAAAAGAAGAATCTGCGCGTTGTAGCGGTTGAGCCGGCCGCGTGCCCGTCCCTCACTAAGGGTCATTATGCTTATGATTACGGAGATACCGCCGGCATGGCTCCGGTCGCAAAAATGTGCACGCTGGGCCACACATTCGAGCCGGCCGGCATACACGCCGGAGGATTGAGATATCACGGGGCGTCTCCGATAGTCTCCAAGCTAAATAATGAAAAAACAATAGAAGCGGTTGCGTACACGCAGATTCCCGTGTTTGAAGCCGCTCTTCAATTCACAAGAACGGAAGGCATAGTCCCCGCGCCCGAAACAGCGCACGCTATCAAGGCAGCGATTGACGAAGCCCTTGCCGCTAAAAAAACGGGCGAGAAACGTGTGATACTTTTTAACTTTTCCGGCCACGGACATTTCGACCTTTCGGCATACGACGATTTTCTCGCGGGAAAGCTCGTTGACTTCGAGTATCCCGAAGCGAAGGTCAAAGAAGCCTGGACGCATTTGCCGAAAATTTAAACGAACGCATCTCGTATCTCGGGACTAGTATCTCGTTAAAGGCACTGTCTTTTCGAGATACTAGATACGAACGACGAGATACGGCAATTAAACTTCCCCTCACTTTTCCTTTCTCAATGATGCGAGAGGGGTAAGGGTGAGGGGATTGTTTTACAACAGCGGGAAGATGGAAGAAGGAAGACGGAAGCTGACTGTTAAAGGTACAAGAGTCAAACATGTATAAAATCATAAGCAAGAAAATCATCGGGCCGAACGTCAAACAGATCACGGTTGAGGCCCCGGACATCGCGAAAAACGCGAAAGCCGGGCAATTCATAGTCCTGCGCGTTGACGCCAGGGGCGAGCGCATACCTCTTACCGTAGCGGGCAAGGACGAAAATAAAGGACTGATAACGATTATCTTCCAGGAAGTCGGCAAAACCACACAGTCGCTCGGGCTCCTGAACGTCGGCGACAGCATCTCCGACATACTCGGCCCGCTCGGGCGTTCCACGGAAATATCAAAGAAAGGAACGGTCGTCTGCATAGGCGGGGGCGTCGGGGTGGCCGAAATTCTCCCCGTGGCAAACGCCTTCAGGCTGGCCGGAAATACGGTCATCGGCATCATCGGCGCGAGAAACAAGGACCTGCTGATACTTAAAAAAGAGATGAAAGAAGCCTGCGACAGGTTATACGTGACTACCGACGACGGTTCGTACGGCGAGAAAGGTTTCGTTTCGGATGTGCTGAAAAAACTTATTGCGGATAAAACTCCGATAAACGAGATATACGCCATAGGGCCTGTGCCGATGATGAAAGTTGTTTCTAACGCGACAAGGGAATTCAATATAAAGACGGTCGTTTCGCTCAACCCGATAATGGTTGACGGCACCGGAATGTGCGGCGCCTGCAGGGTTTCGGTGGGCGGAAAGACGTACTTCGCGTGCGTCGACGGGCCGGAGTTCGACGGCCACCAGGTCAACTGGGATGAGCTAACCGCGAGGTTGTCGCTTTTTAAAACTGAAGAAAAGAAAGCTCTGGAAAAGTTCCAGTGCGAGAAATGCAAAGACAAACACTAAGTTCTAAACACTAAATACTAAATAAGCTCAAAACACAAAAACTAAGACACAAACATAGCAGTTTGTTTTTTAAATTTTAATTTATGATTTTGGATTTATTTATTGTTTAGTTTTTAGTATTTAGTATTTTCTCGAAGAGGCATTATGGCCGATAGAATAAAAATGCGGGAACGCGCCCCCGGAGAGAGAAACAAGGACTTCAAGGAAGTCAACCTTGGCTATTCCCCGGAGATGGCGCAGGCGGAGGCAAAGCGCTGCATACAGTGCAAGAAACCGCTTTGCGTTGACGGATGCCCAGTTGAGATAAATATCCCGGGCTTTATCAAAGCCATTGCTGACGGCGACATGAACAAAGCCGCGGAGATCCTTAAGGACAAGAACAATCTTCCGGCCGTATGCGGAAGGGTCTGTCCTCAGGAAGAACAGTGCGAATTGAAATGCATTCTCGGAAACAAAAGCCAGCCAGTCGCGATAGGATATCTTGAAAGATACACGGCGGATTGGGAACAAATAAATCAGCAATTAGCAATTAGCAATCGGCAATTAGTTAAAAACAACAGCATTAAAGTGGCGGTGGTGGGATCGGGTCCGGCGGGGCTGACGGCGGCGGGGGATTTGTCGAAGATGGGCTACGATGTCACTATTTTTGAATCTCTGCACGAGCCGGGCGGCGTTTTAAGGTACGGCATCCCCGGGTTCCGCCTGCCGGCCGCGGTGCTTGACTACGAACTCTACAATCTTTCGAAACTCGGCGTCAAAACCTGCCTTAACTGCCTTGTGGGCAGGACAAAATCAGTTGAAGATTTGTTGAAAGAAGGATTCAAATCGATTTTTATCGGCACCGGCGCGGGGCTTCCCAATTTCATGAATATTCCCGGCGAAAACCTCAACCACCTGTACTCCGCGAACGAATTTCTGGTGCGCGTCAACCTGATGCGCGGTTTTGAGTTCCCGGAATACGACACGCCGGTCTGGATAGGCGAAAAAGTCGCCGTCATAGGCGGAGGAAACACCGCGATGGACGCCGCGAGGACCTCGCTGCGCCTCGGCGCGAAAGAAGTAACGCTTGTCTACCGCAGGTCGCGCGAGGAAATGCCGGCGCGCGTTGAAGAAGCGCATCACGCCGAGGAGGAAGGCATCAAATTCATGATGCTGACGGCTCCTGTCAGGTTCACCGGAGATGAAAAAGGTTTTATCAAAGAGATGGAGTGCGTGAAGATGGAACTGGGCGAGCCGGATGAATCGGGCAGAAGAAGGCCCAAGGTTATTCAGGGCTCCAACTTCAAAATGCCGGTTGACATGGTGATAATGGCCATTGGACTGAGCCCGAACCCGATACTGCCGTCGCTTACGAAAGGACTGGAGCGGGATAGCGCGGGACATCTGATAATAGACGATAAATTCATGACGACTTTGCCCGGGGTTTTCGCGGGCGGCGATATAGTAGGCGGCGAGACAGTCATCCAGGCGATGGGCATGGGCAAGAGGGCGGCGAGATACATTGACGAGTTTTTAAAAAGTAGGTGACGTCGTCATCACGAGGAGGTCGCCGCGGCGACCGACGTGGTGATCTCTGGGCCTGAGATTGCTTCGTCCGCCGCGGCGGACTCGCAATGACACTTAGGACAACAAAAAACCGGCAAATATATTGCCGGTTTTATTTTTGGCATTATTACTATTTGTTTTTTTGCTTCTTGAGCGGACCGAAGTCCTTGACCGGCTCATATTGATACTTATAATTATATTCCCAATCGCCTTTGACATAACCATCGTAATCGATACCGGCAGCATATGCGTATCCTACTAGTACTGTTTGCCTAGGTTCAATTCTCATGTTATAAACCTTGAATTCAACGTTTCTATACCTGTTTCCATCGGTCCAGATATAAAAATTCACCGCGTACGGATTGGCATTATAGGCGTATATTTTAAAACCGTAATACAATTTACCCATTGCAGTATCAGTATATTGTTTCTCTGTAGATACATTTACCCCCCCATTTTGCCCAGCTTCAGCAGCTATAAACAATGCATTCGTACAAATTGCGGCCCACAAAAAAATAACTGCATGAAACCATTTAAACCCAATTCTTTTCTTGATCATCTCAATTCTCCTTTAAATCTTGGGAGGAAAACATTTTATTACCACATTTATACCGAATTGCAGTCCGGACCTGCCGCGCCGGTTAAAATCAGCGCAGCGGGCTTTCCCAGTACGTCTTGTTCATGTCCGAAGAGAATACGCGAATACCTGTGCCGGTGGGCTTAGTCACAATATCCATGACTCCGTTACCTTCTGCAGCGCCAATGACGGAAAGGACATTGCCCGCCGTGTCTTTAAACATTAAAAAACTTCCATTTCTTGATGTCGTATTCAAAACAACGCCTGGCTTACCTTCGCCCATCAGTTGAAGAAACGGAGCCCCGTTCGCCCACAATAATGTTGCCGCCAGCTGGTGGCGATCGGCGTCCAAAATATATATACCGTGCCCCTCTTTCAATATGTATGACTTTCCTATCTCCATTATCAATTTATCCTCGTTATCCACGACGGAAATATGCTTGACGGTGATATCGTCAAAGCGTTCCGCCTTTGTGGCGCCGATGACGACCAGCGCGCAGACAGCAAGCACGAATACCCCCCCGATCATTTTCCATCTCCTGAGCTCTTTCTCAAGGGTCTCCAGCCTCTTGACAACACCCGTATCACTTGCATGATCCATCATACTTTCCTCCTTTTACCAAATTTATTCCTTATTCCCGCGTTTTAGCAGCATTTCAGTCACTTTTGGATCAAGCTCCTCCGCTTCTTTTATCTTTCCTTCTTTTATAAGGCCCTCAATAATCGAGCGGATATCCCCGCCGGGCCCTATACGCTTGTTTTCCCACACGTACGTATAGAATCCGAGAAGTTCGTGCAACTCCCGCACCATGGAAAGAACGGGCATAACCTCCTTTGCCGTCCGCATCCGGATATCTTCCATTTCCAGCGGATCCAGCGGCAGGGGTACGGCAATTTTTAGCGTGCCAGCGTCCGCCGATATGGGGATACATGAATGATCGTAGCAGAACTGAAACGGTAATATGCCCGAGAATGGATTATCGGGATTCAAGTATTTATAATCAATCGTCAGGGCAGGATCGCTTTCTACTGGCATTTGCCAGCGCTCGGCCAGGGCTTTCAGCACCTCCGGCTTTCCGGCAAATCCCGTGTCAACGGCTAATTGGGCGTAGAAAGAAACGGGCAAATCCGCTTCCGAAAGCATTTTCCGGATCTCTTCGGCCTGGGTTGGAGTGATCAGCTTTGTTTCCAGCAAAATGGCTTCGGGAGCAATTTTGTAGACAAGTATTTTCGGGAGGTTTTCCATAACGCCCCCTAGAGGATACTGCAATATTAGTCTGCCAGAATTTCAATGATTTTTCAAGTATTATTTAAAAATACTTTATTGCCCTTTTTTAAACTATATAATAGGAAATTAAAAAAACCGACAATAAATTTGCCGGTTTTTATTTTGATACATTTGTTGTCTTTACTAGATACTAGATGCAAGATACCAGATACTGTTGTTCTATTTTCCCGCTTTTTCCTTGAAAACCTGCGCTATTTCATTTTCTTTTTCGTAGCCGCCGATCCGGAAAGGTATGTACTCACCCGAAGCCAGCCATATGTTCATGCTGCGTCTTCTTCCGATAACACCGGATATCTTGACGTAATCCTCGCACTGGACTATATCTTTGTACTGGACCGTGATTTTAGGTTTTCTGCCGTTCTTATCGGAAAGCATTATCCTGTCCGCCAAGACCCTGATAACGTATCTTGACAGCCACAGCCATCTGACCAGCAACACCGCTAGATAGAGCGCGAACGCGGCCGGGCCGATTATAAGAATGAGGGGTTCCGGTTCTATTCTGTCAGGTGAATTCCAGTTGAACGCGTAATAAACCGCTGTCAGGAAGACTATTATGAACAGGTAGGGAAGGAACCACGCCTGTTCCTTTACCGCCCACCCGGCGAACCTGAGCCTGTAAACCGCGACAACCTCTTTAGTCTTTGTTTTGGCGGCGTTCTCCAGCGGGATCACCCGCATGAGCAGTTTGTGTATCTTATCTCTCGTGGGCCCGTCAAATCGGGACGTTGAAATAAACCGCTCGGATTTAGGGCCGTTCCCGCTGAAAATGAACTTGACTCCGCAATCGACGGTCCTGCCGGCCCATACCTTCTCATATACGGACGGGTTCCTTATCATTTCGCGCCTGTATATCCTTCTCCCGTCCCTGATGAATTCTTCGCTTACCTCGACCGGACCGGCCGGCATGGCTTTCGCAACGGCGAAAGGGGCAAGAACCGCGAGCAGTATCGCCGTCCAAAAGAACGGTATGCCTGCCGGCAAAGAAATAGAATAGAAAACGGCGCCCGCTGCCAGCCACAGCAGTACAGCGCCGTACACTCTTATTTTCCCGCGCTTTTCAGGTCTGTATATCATTCCCATCCGCGCCCCGCCTTTTAGTATATATTGAATTATTACAGAAAATACAGGCTTTTTCAAGGATTTTCAGATTTTTTTAATATTGCATGAAGATGAAAAAAATGGTTTAATTATGATATGGACAGGTCCAATAAACTCCTTTTCATCCTTTCACTCAATCTCGCGCTGATGTTTCTGGAGTTATTCGGAGGCATCTTCAGCCGCAGCCTGGCGCTGGTAAGCGACGCCGGCCACATGCTGACGGACTCGCTTTCCATATTCCTGAGCTGGCTCGCCTTCCAGTGGAGCAAAAAACCGGCGGCCGGCAGGAGGACGTACGGCTATCACAGGGTTGAAATAATCGCCGCGCTCGTAAACGGTCTTGCATTGGCCGGGCTCTCAACTTACATTTTTTACGAAGCCATCCACCGCTTTTTCAACCCTCAGGTCATACAAACGGGCATGATGATGGTTATCGCGGCCATAGGGCTTATAGGCAACGCCGTCGGACTCGTGCTCCTGCACAAGGATAGCCACGAGAACCTTAACGTCCGCGGGGCCTTCCTGCACATCCTCGGCGATACAATATCCTCGGTGGGCGTGATAGCCGCGGCTATCACGATATACTTCACGGGCTGGAACTTCATGGACTCGCTCGTGGGTGTTATAATAGCCGGAATAGTTATGAGAAGCGCGATAAACCTCCTGTTTGAGTCCGGAGATATACTGCTTGAGGCGGCGCCGCGTGATATCGACATTGAGGAGCTTACCGCCGAGGTCCAAAAAATACGCGGCGTAAAGGATTTCCACGAAATACACATCTGGACGATAACTTCCGGAAAGCGCGCGCTAAGCGCCCACGTGCTTACCGATAACATTTCCACGCGCGAAAGCCAGGATATCCTGTGCTCTGTCAGGGAATTCCTTTCCAATAAATATAACATCACCCACTGCACGCTTGAAGCCGAGTGCGACAACTGCGAAAATAACGTATGCGACTTTCAGAAACAGGGGCCAGAAAAACAGGGCCCAGGGTCCAGTAGCCAGGGACCGGAAAATCAGGGGCCGGGGTCCAGGGGCCAGGGTCCAGTTAACAACAAAGACACGCATAAAAACCACGAACACGACCATAAGCATAAGAAAAGATATTGAAGCTCTGCGGGCGCAAGCCCGCATTTGAATAAGACGTTCACAGCAAGCTGAAATCCGCCGTAGCCACGACATGCGGGGCGAAGGTGGATTAACAACTGTAAGCAGTCATTGCGAGGAGGTCTTTGTACGTTGTCATCGCGAGGCCGAAGGCCGTGGCGATCTCAGCTACTGAGACTGCCGCAGTAAACCCAAAGGCCAGAGATTGCTTCGTCCGCCACGGCGGACTCGAAATGACGAACAACAAGGAATAACAATGCTATTTTCAGAAATTCTTATTTATTCACTGATTGCCGGAGCCTCGTCGCTTCTCGGGACTTTCCTCGTTATAAAAAAAGAGGAGTGGTCGACCAGAAACTCGGTTTTTCTCATAAGTTTCGCTTCGGGCGTGATGCTTGCCATAGCGTTCTTTCACCTGATACCGGAAGCCGCCGGGCTTTACCCGGGGGCTATCGCGCTTGTTTTCGCGGGATTTCTGGTTCTCTATCTTCTGCAGCAGGTAATGATGTTCCACGCGTGCCACGACGAGGCCTGCCACGTGCATAGAATGAGCGTTCTTTCCACGATAGGCCTCACGCTTCACTCGCTTTTGGACGGCCTCGCGATAGGGGTGGGTTTTGAAGCCGGCGCCAAGCTTGGAATGATAATGACGCTCGCGGTGGTCCTTCACAAGATACCCGATGGCATCACGATAACAGGCATACTCCTGCACGCGAGAAGAGAAAGAAAAAGCGTGATCTCTTTCTCAACGCTTGTGGCCATGGCGACGCCTGCCGGAGCGGTAATTTCATATTTCTTCCTGCGCGGCATTTCTCACGATGTGCTTGGCATGATGCTGGCTTTCATGGGAGGCTCTTTCCTTTACCTCGCGGCGGCAGACCTGCTTCCGGAAACGCACAAAGAGCATAACAGGGCGAACGCGCTTTTCTTCTTCATCGGAATAGTCTTAATATGGATAATAGGACGAATAATACATTAAATGGCTAAATTGCCAAATTGCTAAATGGCTAAAGACGTTAGCAATTCAGCCATTAAGCCATTTGACCATTGTTTCTGCCTAGTTAAATATAGTAAAATAGAGGAAATTATGATGACATTCGTGGAAGACATCAAGACCGTTTTTAAAAGAGACCCGGCGGCGCGCTCGTTTTTTGAAGTGATGTTGCTGTACCCGGGTCTTCATGCCGTATGGACGCAGAGAATAGCGAATTTCTTCTGGAAGGCCGGCATGCTATTCATAGGAAGGATGATTTCGCACGCCGGCAGGTTCCTTACGGGTATTGAGATACATCCCGGCGCGAGCATAGGCAGGCGGTTCTTTATAGACCACGGTATGGGCGTCGTTATAGGCGAAACCACCGAGATAGGCGATGACGTGCTTATTTACCAGGGCGTCGTGCTCGGGGGCACAACGCTTGAAAAGAAAAAAAGGCATCCCACGCTTCAGAACGGCGTCGTCGTCGGAGCCGGGGCCATCGTGCTCGGCGCCATAACGATAGGCGAAAATTCCAGGATTGGCGCGGGCTCCGTGGTCCTGCACGACCTTCCCCCAAACTCAACAGCCGTGGGAATACCGGCCCGGGTCGTCTCAGGAGGTTTCTCGGCTTCGGACACGGAAAAACTTGAGCACGGCAAGCTGCCCGACCCCGTTGCCGAAGCCATACGCGTGGTCCTGAAAGAAAACGAAAAACTTGAAGACCGCGTCAAGAAGCTTGAATCCAAAGAAGGCCTGAAATCCGAAATAGACAAATACTTCGAAGAAAGAAAAGCCGAGATCTGCAAGGAATTCGAAAGCAAATGAATTACAAATTACAAATTACAGATTACAAATTAACGTCTTCAATCTGTAATCTGTAATCGGCAAATTTGTAATCTCTTTATGATTAACATATTCGGCGATCTTACCAGCGTTTGGGCCGCAGTCCTTTCCGGGCTTGCGGGCCTTCTCTTCTCCGCGTATCTCACCCTGAAAATCGCCAGAAAAGACAAAGGCAGCGAAGCAATTACTCAAATGACCTCCGCGATACGCGAGGGAATGATGGTCTTCCTCTTCAACGAGTACAAGACCATTTCATTTTTCGTCATCGCGATGGGCGTCGCGCTTTTTCTTTTTGTCGCGTCCGGAACGGCGTTCGCGTTCATTGCCGGGGCGCTTTGCTCCATATTGACCGGGTTTATCGGCGCGCGCGTGGCCACGAGCTCGAGCGCGCGGGCCGCGCAGGCCGCGGGGCGCTCGCTTGACGAAGCTCTGGAAATACTATTCCCGAGCTGCGCGGTGATGGGTACAAGCGTCGCCGGCATCGGCCTCTTGGGGCTTTCCGTCCTTTACCTTTTATATATCAGCGGTTCAGCGCAGGCAATACTTGCCGACAAAATAGTGGAAGCGACGAACCTTATCGTGGGTTTCTCTCTCGGGGCATCGTCCGTCGCGCTCTTCGCGAGGTGCGGCTGCGGCGCGTATTCCGGGACAAAAAACCGCGCGGCTATCGCCGGCAACCTCAGCGATTCTTTGAGCGGCGTCGCGGGCATGGGCGCCGATTTTTTTGAATCTTACACGGGCGCGGTGGTTTCGGTTATCGTGATAGCGGCCTCGCCCAACCCGGATATCAACACGAAAGCCGTCATGATGGCCCTGCTCATAGCCGGCTGGGGCGTGATATCCACGATAGCGGGAGTCCTTTTCGTGCGCATGAACGAAAGGACCGATCCGCGCAATTCTCTGCGAATAGGCGTAGTCATAACCGCGGCGGTACTTCTTACCGGTATATATCTGATAACCGCGAAATGGTTCGGTTCCAAACCTCTTTTCTTCGCGGCGCTTTCGGGGCTGGCGGCGGGCATTTTTGTCGGCTTCAGCGCCGAGCTCTCGACTTCCGGCAGGCAGGCCAGGAAGATAGCGGAATCCGCCGGGACAGGCACTGCCGCTTTCATAATATCGGGGCTGGCGGCGGGGCTCGGTTCAACGGTGGTACCGCTGCTGCTTATAACGGCTTCAACGATAGCCGCGTTCCACTTCGCGGGTATTCTCGGGATAGCGTTCGCGGCGCTCGGAATGCTTTCTATAACGGGAATGACGGTGGCGGCCGACGCCTATGGCCCGCTGGCCGACGAGGCTGAGGGACTCGCCGAGATGGTTTACCTTGAACCGGATATAAGGAACCGCGCGGCGAAACTGGGCACGTCCGGGAATTCGCTGGCGTCCATAGGAAAGGGATTCGCCACGGGTTCGGCGGCCCTTACTGCGCTCGCGCTTTTCACGGCTTTCTCACAGACGGTCGGGCTGCAGATAATCAACGCGCTGAAACCAGGGGTTGTCGCGGGATTTCTGATAGGAGGCCTTGTGCCTTTCATTTTCAGCGCGGTCACGATGGGCACTATAGTCAAGACGACACTGCTTGTTCCCGACGATTCCGGCTCGCCGGAAAATAAAAGAACGCTTGAATACGCGAAACGGCTCGGAACCGCTATGTCTTCCGCGCTGAACGAAATAATAATACCCGGGATAACAACAATACTGCTTCCCGTGCTCATCGGCGCCGTGCTCGGAATAGAAGCGCTTGGCGGATTCCTCGTAGGCTCGCTTGTAACCGGAGTCCCCTTCGCGATCTTCCTCTCTAACACCGGCAGTATCTGGGATAACGCGAACCGCTACGTCGAACAGGGTAACCTCGGAGGCGCCGGCTCAAGCACCCACAGGGCGACCGAAATCGGAAGCTTGGTGGGCAACCCGTTCAAGGATTTTTCGAGTCCCTCCATTAACATACTGCTCAAGCTCATGCCTGTAGTGGCGCTCGTCTTCGCCCCCCTAATCATAAAACTGCACGAATACCTGAAATACATTTTTATAAATTAGTGCTTAGGGAATAGAGATTAGGGCTTAGTCTATTCTCTATTCACTAATCACTATTCTCTAATCACTTTTTCTACCCCTCTTGACAATTTTCATGGCAGATGTTACAATTGGCAGTGTAGCCAGTAGAGTGCCAGAATAAATACATTGAAAGATTCAAAGATTTAAAGATTGAAAATTGAATGTCTTTTTTAATCATTGCAATCTTTCAATCTTGTAATCTTGCAATTTTATAAATTAGGAGTAAAACATGAATCCAAATAAACTAACCATCAAGGCACAGGAAGCCTTATCCGAAACGCAGAATATCGCCTCCGAGTCCGGCCACCAGGAGCTTTCCCCCGAGCACCTGCTGCTGGCGCTGCTTGGCCAGAATGACGGCGTAGTACCGGCTATCATAGCCAAATTCGGAACCACGCCGGCGGGCCTTAAAACCCAGCTGGAAAACGAACTCCGGAAGAAACCGCAAGTCAGCGGAGGAACGCCGTTCTTATCGCAGACATTTAATAAGGTTTTTGCGCTCGCTGAAAAAGAGGCTAAAAATCTCAAGGATGAATTCGTCTCAACCGAGCATTTCTTCATCGCGATATCCGAAGAAGGGACTTCCGCCGCGGCAAAGATACTCAAAAGCCACGGAATAAACAAGGACGCAGTGCTCTCCTCGCTCGTGGGCATACGCGGCAGCCAGCGCGTTACCGACGCCAACCCCGAAGACAAGTACCAGGCGCTCAAAAAATATTCCAGGGACCTTACCGACCTGGCGAAACGCGGCAAGCTTGACCCCGTAATAGGCCGCGACGAAGAGATCCGCCGCACGATACAGGTGCTCTCCCGCAGGACCAAGAACAATCCCGTCCTGATAGGCGAGCCGGGCGTCGGAAAGACCGCGATAGTGGAAGGCCTCGCCCAGAGGATAGTCTCGGGCGACATCCCGGAAACGCTTAAAAACAAGACCGTAATCGCGCTGGATATCGGCTCGATGGTGGCCGGAGCCAAATACCGCGGCGAGTTCGAGGACCGCCTCAAAGCGGTACTTAAAGAGATACTTGCGGCGGAAGGAAAGATAATAGTTTTCATAGACGAGCTGCACACCATAGTCGGCGCGGGAGCGGCCGAAGGCGCGGTGGACGCCGCGAACATGCTCAAACCCATGCTCGCGCGCGGAGAACTGCGCATGGTCGGCGCGACCACGCTTGACGAGTACCGCAAGCAAATCGAGAAGGACGCGGCGCTTGAGCGCCGTTTCCAGACGATACTTGTCGGCGAGCCATCCGTTGAGGATACGATTGCTATACTGCGCGGCTTGAAGGAAAGATACGAGATCCACCACGGCGTCAGGATCAAGGATTCCGCGCTTGTCGCCGCGGCGACGCTGAGCTACCGCTATATCCCGGACAGGTTCCTGCCGGACAAGGCGATAGACCTCGTGGACGAAGCCGCGAGCCGCCTGCGCATAGAGATCGACTCCATGCCCGCGGAACTGGACGAAGTTGAAAGAAGGATACGCCAGCTGGAAATTGAGCGTCAGGCGGTCAGGAAAGAATCCGATTCGGCTTCAAAAGAACGCCTCAAAAAAATGGAATCCGAGCTTGAGGACCTTAAGAAGAAATCCGCGGTGATGAAGGCGCACTGGCAGAAAGAAAAGGACGCTATTTCCAAGATACAGAAATTAAAGGAAACGCTTGAACAACTGAAGCTTGACGGACAGAAAGCCGAAAGGTCCGGCGACCTCAACGCGGCGTCGGAAATACGCTACGGCAAGCTCCCGGACACGCAGAAGAACCTGGAGATAGAGAACAAGCGCCTTTCGGAGCTTCAGGGAACGCAGAGGATGCTCAA
Organism: Elusimicrobiota bacterium; assembly: GCA_043811535.1. GTDB lineage: Bacteria > Elusimicrobiota > Endomicrobiia > Endomicrobiales > JBDRNC01 > JBDRNC01. The sequence continues at coordinate 27,689 of JBDRNC010000029.1, read as the reverse complement.
AGAGGAAGTTGACGAAGAGGATATAGCCGAGGTCGTGAGCAAGTGGACGCATATTCCCGTGACGAGGATGCTTGAGGGCGAGACGGCGAAACTGCTGAAGATGGAAGAACGCCTGCATGACAGGGTTGTCGGCCAGGACGAGGCCGTAAAGGTCATTTCCAACGCCGTCAGGCGCTCGCGTTCGGGCCTCTCGGATCCGAAACGGCCCATAGGGTCCTTCATTTTCCTCGGGCCCACGGGCGTAGGCAAGACCGAGCTGGCAAAAGCGCTGGCAGAGTTCCTTTTTGACGACGAGAAGAACCTTATCCGGCTCGACATGTCCGAATACATGGAAAAACATTCGGTCGCGCGCATGCTCGGAGCGCCTCCCGGATACGTGGGATTTGAGGAAGGCGGGCAGTTGACCGAACAGGTCAGGCGGCGCCCGTACTCGGTCATACTCTTTGACGAGATAGAAAAGGCGCATCCGGACGTTTTTAATATCCTGCTTCAGATACTGGAGGACGGCCGGCTGACCGACGGCCAGGGAAGGACCGTTGATTTCAAGAACACCGTCGTCATATTAACTTCAAATATCGGTTCCAACTGGATACAGGAAAACCTGAAATACGACGAGGTTAAGAAAAACATCATGGAGGCGCTGAGGGCCCACTTCAGGCCGGAGTTCCTCAACCGCATCGACGACATCATAATCTTCCAGAAACTCGGCGCGGAAGAACTTCAGGGCATAATAGACATTCAGCTCAAGACACTTGAAAAGCGCCTTGCCGAGAAAAAGATAATCCTCCAGCTGAATAAAAACGCCAGGAATCTGCTCGCAAGGGAGGGTTACGACCCGGTTTACGGCGCCAGGCCGTTGAAACGCGCTATTCAAAAACTGATATTGGACCCGCTTTCTGAGAAGATAATTTCCGGGGAATTCAAGGAAGGCGATTCTATCGCGGCGGATGCTTCTCGCAAGGGAACAGAAGAATTGATCGCGTTCAAGAAAACCTAACGACAGTGACTGGTGTCTGGTGACTTAATTATTGTGACTAGTTGCTGGTATCTGGTGGCTGGTAACGGCTTAAGTCACTAACTAGTCACTAGCCACTAGCGACCAGACACTGCATTTAGTCACCAGTCACTAGCGACTAGCCCCTAGTCACTGCCTTATTGTATATTCCCTTTTCTGTGCGCCGTCATGAAGGCTTCTATTACCAACGGGTCAAACTGGCTTCCCGCGCATTTCATGATCTCTTCAACCGCTTCTCCGGAACAGCGCGCGGGCCTGTAGGAACGAACCGATGTCATCGCGTCAAAAGCGTCCGCGACCGCAAGTATCCTTGAAAGCACCGGTATCTTTTCCGTCACCAGCCTGTCAGGATAGCCCTCGCCGTCCCATCTCTCGTGATGATTACGTATTATCTGCCTCGCGTCTTCCAAAAATTTTATCGGCGCGATGATGTTCTCGCCTATTTCCGGGTGATCCTTTATTTTGCGCTGTTCGTCCCTGGTAAGGGACGAGGGTTTGTGGAGTATGCTGTCGTCTATCGCTATCTTTCCTATGTCGTGCAGCATGCCCGCGTATCTCAAAATGTCTATCTCGTCCCGGGATACACTCATCTCCTTGGCTATCTCGACTGCAATCTTTACGACGCGCTCGGAGTGGCCGCGCGTGTAATCATCCTTGGCTTCTATCGCGGTTGAAAGCGCTTCTATCGTACCAAGAAGGTTCTTTTTCAGCTCGTCGTACGACATCGCGTTTGAAAGCGCGATCGCGGCCTGGTTGGCCAGGGTTTTGAGCAGGCGCAGCTCGCTGGAATTGTAGTACTCGCCGCTCTTCTTGTCGCCGAGGGTAAGTATCGCTATCAGTTTTTCCGAGAAAAACAGCGGTATGAAAAGCTCGGCTTTCAGCGACTCCATCTGATCGACCAGCGTCGGATATCCCCAGGTCCTGTCTTTGAAGAATTCGCTCTTCTGCGCCATCTGGTGCTTGAACTTGAGCCTGGATTTCAGGTGCTGGACTATGAGCGCGTCGTGCTTGAAACTAACGTCCCTTATCACGTTTTCAAAACCCACGGAAGCCTTGACCCGGTATTCCTTTGCGTCTTCGTCGAAAACAAGTAGCGAAACACAATTAACCTGCAAGATCTGGCTGATGTTATCCACTATCGTCTGCATCAACTGCCTCAATTCGAGTATCAGCACAAGCCTGTCGGTGAAATTCTTCAAAGCGCCGAGATATTCGTACCTTGTCCTGAAAAAGACCCTGTCAATAAGGTTCTCTATCCGCGTGCGCAAAGGCAGGAAAGTAAGCGCGATAATCAGCGCCGCAAGAAGCCTCGCGACAAGAGAGCTGTACCCAATGAACTCTTTCAGTATATTCTCTATGACGAATATCGTGGCAAGGTATATCGTTGTGACAACGGCTATCATCACCGCGTACACGGTGCTGCGTTCAAAGATTATGTTTATGTCCATCGCGTGGTATCGCACAATGACGTAAGCGAATATGGACAGGTATGCCATCTCTATGAAATAATGTACCGGCGGTATCGTCCTGTCCACAAGCGTGGCGAAATAGACGCACACGGCTATCACGCCTATCACAAGAGCGGTAAATATGTATTTGAGCCGGTTCTTTTTCTCGTATGAATTAGTGTTGCGGTAGCAGCGGAACAGGTGATAGAGGCTGAAAGAGACGAAAAACAAGAAGTACGCCACGAAGAGGAAATAAAGCGGGCCTATCTCTTCGGTGAACGGGTTTGGAGTCACGCTTATCAGGAAGAACGGAGTGAAATCCAGCGCCGAAAGCGCGAGCGCGCCGGCAACCGCGTAGAGAAACACGCGCTTGAACAGAGGGCTCTCGGCGTTTTCCGTGTGCAGGAAGTTAAGGCGCGTGAAGAAAGGAACTATGAAGAACGCGCCGATGTAGGATATCCTATCGGCGAGAAGGGCCTGTTCGGCGGTCTGGCTTGAAATGATGAAAATATCGGCGAAGTTCCATAGAGCAATGCTGATATTCATCAGGAAGAACGTCTTATTCGGAAGGGATTGCCTGTTCCGCTGATAGACGAAAAGGCCTATTGAAAAACTGAAGATTCCGGCTAGTATGGCGCTGGTGATGTGCCAGTTCATTTATCGCTGATTAAATTGAGTTTTTTCGCCGTCTTTTTTAGCTTGTCCATGAGCATCTGTATATCCTGGTCGGTATGCGTGGCCATTATGCTGAGGCGCAGGCGACCTTCCTTCCTGCGCACCGCCGGGTAGACTACCGGGCTGACGAATACCCCCTCTTCTTCCAGCATGCCGGTCATCTCGTAGGTCTTGTGGTCGTCTCTGAGTATTATGGGTATCACCGCCGATTCCGACTGCCCCGTATTGAAACCCGCAATGTAAAGTTCCCGCATGACCACCCTGATATTGCGCCACAGGCGCTCGTGCCACTGCGGCTGCGTCTCAAGTATCTCTATGACTTTCAGCAGTGACGCCGAAACCGAGGGCGGGAGGCTTGTCGTGAATACGAAGGCCCTGCTGTTGTGTTTCAGATAGTGTATGACCTTGCTTTTTGAAACTATGAAGCCGCCGACAGCACCGAGCGCTTTTGAAAGCGTGCCCATAGCGACGTCTATCTTGCCTTCAAGGCCGAAATGCTCCGCGGTTCCCCTTCCGGTTTTGCCGAGTACTCCGGTTGAATGCGCGTCGTCCACCATCACGGCGGCGTTGTATTTCTTTCCGAGCTCGTAGATTATGTCCAGTTTCGCGACGTCGCCGTCCATGCTGAACACCCCGTCGGTAATTATCATTTTCGGGGCCTTCGCGTCTATTTTCCCGAGTTCTTTTTCAAGGTCCTGCATGTCGTTGTGCTTGAATACCTGCAGGTGCGAGCCCGAAAGAATGCACCCGTCTATCAGGCTCGCGTGGGCCTTCGCGTCCACTATAGCGTAATCGTTCTTTGAAAGCAGCGCCGATACCGTGCCCACATTCGTGGTGTAACCGGTGCTGAAAACTATGCAGTCCTCGCCGCCCTTGAACCGCGCGAGTTTCTTTTCAAGCATGTTATGAAGGTCCACCGTACCGCTCAGAACCCTTACTCCGCCCGAGCCGACGCCGTATTTTTCTATCGCTTTTATCGCGGCTTCCTTGACTTCCGGATTCGTCGCCATTCCGAGATAATTGTTGGAGCCGAAATTGAGCATTCTCCTGCCTTTTACGGTCAGGTAGGTCTCGTTGCCCGATTCAATCTCGCGCATGTAGTAGTACCGCGAGCGGTCCATCAGTTTCTCCATGCGGTTGTAGCGGATGCACTTGAGAAAAACCGGTTTTGTAACGCGTTTTTCGTAGTAATCGGACGTGCGCGTTATGGACATAGACATCGCGGGGCTTTCCTTGAACCTGCGGTCGGATATAGCAGCCAATGTCTTGAGGCAGTCCTCAAGGCCCGTCTTCTGTTTTTCGTCGAGGGAAACAAATCTCAGTATATAATGGTTTTCATCGGTAAACGTGCGGACTTCTTCAAGTTTGGCGGGCAGGCGCAGCATGTTCTCATTCGTGCTGGGAAACGTTATGGAAAGCATGATGCCGCCGTTGGCGGTCGTAAGGGTTTTATCGGAGGTTATCCTGGCGCATTCCAGGTTAAGGTCAACGAGTTTTACCGGGTCGTATTTCTCGGGCTGGTTCTCCCCGACGTAAACCTGCATGGGCCGGGAAATTGTGTAGCGTGTCACCGAACGTCGGTCAAGGGCCATCGGCTGCCTCCCAACTGCCTGAAAAACGATTACTTCTGAATCATTTTCTGTGGGAAAACAACAGCGACTTTTCTCGAGGAGTTCCGCCGGCAGAAGCCGAAGGCTTCTCAAAATATGCGATCTCCCGCGAAACCTTTAAAGATTCCATGACGCGGGATTGAATCTGGTGGAAGACACATTTAGGGAAAGTATATTTAAAATCCTTTTATTTGTCAAGTATTTTTCACTTTCCCCTGTTACAGTTAACATGGCGTAATACGTAATATCTGATGTGTAATGAGTTTTGTGGTTTATCAATTCCATTACACTTTACACATCACACATTACGCTTTAAAGATTTTCTGTGGAAGGCACTTGACTGCCCGCGAAAAAAATGCGACAATTTTGTTGTAGTGTAGATTACCCCCCCCCCCAAAAAAAAATAATCATCCCCCTGCAAAAGAATTAGTTCCCCCGGCAACGGCTGAACCCGGTTTTGAGAAGTTTTTGACTTCACAACACCGGCTTAACAGCCTTCATTCACCAATCCTAATAAAAGGAGGTGAACCCAAATGAAAAAAATCATTATCGCCGTTATGACGCTCGTTTTTCTGACTGCGGGCATTGTCATGTCCGAAGAAAACACAGAAGCGCCCGTGACACCGGATGTGTCTGTCGCTCCGGCCTGTCCCGAAGATGCTCCCGCTAAACAGGAAGTCAAGAAGAAAACGAAAAAGAAAAAAGTGACAAAGAAAAAAGTGACAAAGAAAAAAGTAAAAAAGAGCAAAAAAACGGCTAAACCGGAAATTCCGGAAGAACCCGAAACTCCGGAGGCAAAGTAGCCGGACTGCCTGAAAAACACATGTCCCCCGTTCTCCGGAAAACGGAGGGCGGGGGATGCGTTTTCATTACCGTTTCATGCTTGAATTTTTAAGGATTTTTTTATAGAATAGCTGTATGAATATCACCCGAAAAATACTGTCAAAACATCTTGTTTCAGGAGAACTGAAGACAGGAAATGAAATAGGCCTGCGCATTGACCAGACGCTTACCCAGGACGCCACGGGCACCATGGCATACCTGCAGTTTGAGTCCATGGGCGTCCCAAAGGTCCGCACAAAACTTTCGGTAAGTTACGTGGACCATAACACCCTGCAGACCGGCTTTGAAAACGCGGACGACCACAGGTTCCTGCAGTCCGCGGCCGCGAAATACGGAATCATATTTTCGCCCGCGGGAAACGGTATATGCCACCAGCTCCATCTTGAGCGGTTCGGCGCTCCGGGGCAGACGCTTATCGGCTCCGATTCGCACACACCCACGGCGGGCGGGCTCGGGATGCTGGCTTTCGGCGCCGGCGGGCTGGACGTGGCCTGTGCCATGGCAGGCGAGCCCTTCTATATTACGATGCCCGAGATTGTTGAAGTGCGGCTTTCAGGAAAACTGAAATCCTGGGTCAGCGCGAAAGACGTCATACTTGAACTACTGCAAAGGCTTTCCGTTAAAGGCGGGCGCGGCAGGATATTTGAATTCACCGGACCAGGAGTCAAGACGCTTTCGGTTCCGGAACGCGCGACGATAACCAACATGGGCACGGAACTCGGCGCGACGACCTCTGTTTTCCCTTCGGACGAGATAACGGCAGAGTTCCTTAAGCTCCAGAAAAGGACAAAGGCATGGACGCGGCTTGAGGCAGACAAAAATACTTCTAAGGTGCCGCGGCTTGAGGCAGACAAAAACGCCTCCTACGATAAGACAATTGAAATAGATCTGGGCTCTCTCGAGCCGCTGATAGCGCTCCCCCACAGCCCGGACAACGTAAAGAGAGTGAAGGACGTGGAAGGGACTCCCGTCCAGCAGGTTGCGATAGGCTCTTGCACGAATTCCTCGCTGGCGGATATGACGCTTGTCGCTAAGGCGCTGAAAGGCAAAAAGATAAATCCGAACGTCAGCCTCGTGATCTCTCCGGGTTCAAGACAGGTGGTCACGATGCTGGCAAAATCAGGCGCGCTTTCGGACATGATATCGGCAGGCGCAAGGATACTTGAGAACGCGTGCGGGCCCTGTATCGGCATGGGACAGGCCCCGTCAAGCGGAGCGGTGACGCTGCGGACTTTCAACAGGAATTTTGAGGGAAGAAGCGGCACTAAGGACGCGCTGGTTTATTTATGCTCGCCCGAAACAGCCGTCGCGTCCGCGCTTGCCGGCAAAATTACCGATCCCAGAAAAATGGGACTTCGCCCGAGAATTGCGATCCCGGCTTCCTATCTTGTAGACGAGAAGATGTTCTACGCGCCTGCAAAGGACGGCTCAAGAGTTGAGATAATCCGCGGGCCGAACATAAAGCCTCTGCCGCAGTTTTCGGGGATGGAAGGACCGATTTCCCCGAAGGTATTCATCAAGGTTGGCGACAACATAACTACGGACCATATAATGCCGGCGGGCGCCAAGATCCTGCCGCTGAGGTCAAACCTGCCGGCCATCTCCGAGTACGCCTTCTTCGCTGTGGACAAGGAATTCGTCAAGCGGGCGAAGGAATCTGCCCGGGAAAACGGCGGCATCATAGCGGCCGGCGACAATTACGGACAGGGTTCGTCGCGGGAACACGCCGCGCTGGCCCCGCGGTATCTCGGCGTAAGGGCCGTTATCGCGAAATCTTTCGCGCGGATACACCTGGCGAACCTAATAAATTTCGGCATAATACCGCTTGTTTTCGATAATTCCCTGGATTATGACATTATTGAAACGGGCGGCAGCGTCAATCTCTGCGATATCGTCAGGGATATCAAGGCCGGAGTTGCGCAGACAAAGGCCGTGGTTAAATCAGCTTCCGGCTCGATAAAAAAGGAAATAACGCTCCGTTATGACCTTACCGCCCGCCAGAGGGAGCTTATCCTGGCCGGCGGACTGCTGAATTGGATAAAAAAAGATAAAAATGGTTAAATGGCTTATAACGATAATGGTTTAATTGCTAAATTGTTAAATTGCTAACGTCTTTAGCCATACGACCATTTAACAATTTGATCATGCAGTTGATATTTCAGCCATTAAGCCATTTGACCATCTAACCATTAATTTTATGGAACGCACTGAACTTAAGAATACCATCATTACACGGGCCGCGCAGGCGAAGATCGCGAGCCGCGCGCTTGCCGCTCTTTCCGGCGAGGCGAAAAGCAAGATACTTATCGCGATCGCGGAAGCCGTCTCGGCGCAGAAAAAAGAAATCCTTTTCCAGAACGAGATCGACGTGGACGCCGCGAAGGAAGCGGGCCTTTCGGAAGCCCTGATAGACCGCCTCGCGCTTAACGACAAGCGCGTGGAGGACATGGCGAAAAGCATCCGCGAGATAGCCGCACAGAAAGATCCGGTCGGCGAGATAATAGAGGAATTGAACCCGCCGTCGGGGCTGAAAATCAGGCGCGTGCGCGTGCCGCTCGGAGTTGTCGGCATAATTTACGAGTCGCGCCCGAACGTGACGGCCGACGCCTCCGCCTTGTGCATCAAAGCGGGCAACGCAATAATCCTGCGCGGCGGTTCGGAAGCCATCAACTCAAACAACGCTCTTGTCAAGATAATCGCAAAGGCCGCCTACTCGGCGGGTCTGCCGGAAGGCGCGCTGCAGTTCATCGAAGTCGCCGACCGCGAAGCGATAATAGACATGATTAAACTGGACAACCTTATAGACCTTATAATAGCCCGCGGCGGCGAAGAGATGATAAAATTCGTCCGCGAGCACGCCACGGTGCCGGTGCTGGCCCACGGCAAGGGGCTGTGCCACACGTATATCGACAAGTCGGCCGATATCGAGATGGCGAAAAAGATAGCGGTCAACGCGAAATGCCAGCGCCCGGGCGTGTGCAACGCGATGGAGACGCTGCTTGTCCACTCGGATGCCGCCAATAAGCTGCTGCCGTCCTTGTGCGAGCTCTATTTCAAGCAGGGCGTGGAGATACGCGGCTGCCAGGTCACGAAATCCGTCGTCCCGCAGGTCAAGGACGCGTCTGAAGAGGACTGGTCGGAAGAATACCTGTCCCTGAAATTGTCCATAAAAGTGGTCAACTCGCTTGAAGACGCGATAGCGCATATAAATAAATACGGCTCCGGACACTCGGAAGCGATAATCACCGGGGATGAAGCAGCCGCGGAGAAATTCCTGCGCGAAGTTGACGCGGCGGCGGTATTCCACAACGCCTCAACGCGCCTGCATGACGGCGGCGTGTTCGGGCTCGGAGCCGAAATAGGCATCTCCACTAACAAGCTTCACGCGCGCGGAACGATGGGCGCGAAAGAACTCACGACAACGAAATTTTTAGTATACGGACACGGAGAGGTGAGGCAATAATACGTTGACGGTTGACGGATGACAGATATCGTCGTTATAAACTGCATTGCTTTTTAAGCCCTTTTTTGTTAGACTTATCTCAGTAAACACTAAACTCTAAATTCTAAATAAATCCAAAATACAAAACTCAAATATTCAATAATTTTGCTTTTGTATTTTCTGTTTTGAGCTTGTTTAGTGTTTTAGATTTAGTATTTATTTAAGCAAACGGAAACATCACCAAAATTTAGACCGTATAAACATTAATGGTAAAAATAAAGCGTATCGGCCTCTTCGGCGGGTCTTTCGATCCGGTTCACGCCGGCCATCTCAAACTCGCGTCGCTGGCAAAAAAAGAATTCAGGCTGGGCAAGGTCATATTCATACCGGCATTCACACCTCCGCACAAGAAGCATAAAGCGCTAAGCAACCCGTCCCGAAGGTTAAAAATGCTTTCTCTCGCGATAAAACCGCATCCCTCATTCTCCGTAAGCCGTTTTGAACTTAATAAGAGAAAACCGGTCTTCACATACAGGACTCTGGAGCATTTCTCGAAGAAATACCGCGGTTCCGCGCTGTTTTTCATATTAGGTTCCGATTCCCTGGCGGATATCAAAAGCTGGAAAAGGCCCGGAAGGATACTTGAATTGTCCGAGCTCATCGTGGGCGTAAGAAAGGGCGCGGCCAAGCCCGGAAAGCCTTCCGCGGGGCGCGTCCACGTGCTCCGGAAAACACTTCCGTCGGTTTCTTCCACCGGGATCAGGATGCTCGCCCAGTCAAGCCGGAAGACGGAAGACGGGAGACGGAAGACGGACTTAAAGAATAAATTGAAAGGACTAGTTCCGAATGCTGTAGCCTCATACATAATTAAAAATGGAATCTATAACTGAAAAAGCCGCGAATTTCATTAAAAAGCGCCTGGATAGCGCCAAATTCAAGCATTCACTGGGCGTCACGCGCGCCGCGGTTATGCTCGCCGTGAAGCACCGCGTTTCCATAAAGGACGCCGGGCTCGCGGGCATGCTGCACGACGTCGGCAGAATATACGGGCCTAAAGAACTCGTCCGGTACGTCAAAAGGAACGGACTGAAAATACCTTTCCGCGCGGAGATAATGAAATATAACCCGAAACTCCTGCACGGCTTTGTCGGAGCGCATGTAGCCCTTAAATATTTCACAAAAAAGAAGGATATTATTGAAGCGATAGCGTTCCATACGCTCGCCAGGCCCGGAATAAGCCGGCTCGCAAAACTGATATACGTCGCCGACTACACCGCTCCCGACAGAAGGTTTCCCGGGTTAGAAAAAACCAGGAAAACCGCGGCAAGGAACCTTGACGCCGCTTTCCGCGCGGCGCTGAGCAATAAGCTTCTATACGTTTTGAAGAAAAAGCAATGGCTCCATCCGCTGGCGGTAGAAGCATATAACGAGGAACTACGATTACACAGAAGTAAACTGAGATTACACAGATAACTGCCTGAATCGGTGTAATCGTCGTTCATAATCTGTGGAATCGTTTTAGTAATCGGTGTAATCGTTGTTCCTAATCTGTGAAATCGTCTTATTATGGAATATATTAAAAAGTTAAAACTTAACCACTACATTCTTTTCGCTATCGTTATTCTCGCCGGGTTTTCCATATACCTGTCGTGGACGAGCCCTTTGTCGCGGGCCGTGCGCAAGGGCGAAAGAATAAACGCCATCATTATCGGGACTGACTGGGTGGACTACGCGCGGCACTCGGATACGCTAATGTTTATCAGTTACGACCCTAGAACGCGTTTCCTTGACGTTATTTCCATTCCGCGCGACACCCATTTTACCCCTTCCGGCTATCATTTCCGCAAAATTAACGAGATATACGCCTATCATTTCAAGCAGAAACAGAACGACCGCGCCGCGTGCAAGGAACTCCAGGCGGCCGTGGAGGAGCTGTTTCAGGGCCGCATCGCGATCCCGTATTATTTCAGGATAGATTACGCCGGGTTCAAGAAATTCATAGATTACCTGGGCGGCGTCACGATAGACATTGAAGAACCGATGCATTATGACGACAACTGGGGCAAACTTCACATACACTTTGACCCCGGGAAGCAACGCCTCAACGGCCAGCGAGCGCTTGAATACGTAAGGTACCGCGGAGTCGCCGGCGATATCGGCAGGATATACAGGCAGCAGCGTTTCGTAAAAGCCGTGCTCGCGAGAAGCAAGAATCCATCCCTGCTTTTCAGGCTCCCGCAGATAGTAAAGGCTGCCTCGCAAAACGTGTGCACCAATTTCTCGCTATGGGACATGATGGTCGGCTCTCTGGAAATGAAAGACGTGAGCCTGAAAAACGTGCGCCTTGCCCAGCTCCCCGGAAAACCGAAAAGGGATTATTGGGACATAGATTACGACAACACTAACGCGCTGCTTGACAGGATATTCCCCTCCACCGGCACTGTAGTTTCAACGGGGCCCAGGATGCGCGTGGAAGTATGGAACGCGTCAGGAAAAAACGGGCTTGCCGAAAAGGTCTGCTGGATACTGAGAAAGAACGGCTATGACGTCACGGACTGGGGAACATATTCAATAAGGCAGAAAAGGACGGTTATCACCGACCTGACTGACAACCTGCGTTCCGCTCAGAAGATTTCCGAAATCATCGGCTGCGGCGAAGTCATAACAAGGTACGATAACAAGCATTTCGTAGATATAAGGGTCATGCTCGGAGAAGACTGCATTGCCGGCGCAGGAACCGAAACTAAATTCAGGAAATAAGATGTGCCCCCGCCAACGGCGGGGTCGCATAAGGCAATTTAATAGAAACACTAAATGTGCTCAAGGAGGCTAGTATGGAAATGGCAGAGATTCTCAAGACCGCCGTTCAGCGCGGCGCGTCCGACATTCACATGGTCATCGGGAAACCGCCGATGATGAGGCTAAGGGGAAGCGTCACGCCGATGGATGAATTCCCGGTTCTCACGGCCGAGGAATCCAAGCGCTTGATATATTCCATACTCTTCGACGCGCACAAGACCAAATTCGAAGAGACGATGGAACTGGACTGCTCGTTCTCGCTGCCCGGTGTCTCCAGGTTCCGCGTCAATGTCCTGATGCAAAGGAACGGTGTCGAGGCGGTCATGCGCGTAATATCATCCAAGATCCCGACCCCCGAAGATTTGGGGCTCCAGCCCGCGATACTCCAGTTCGCGGACACCCCTCGCGGGCTTATTCTTGTGACCGGTCCTACCGGTTCCGGAAAATCCACGACGCTGGCATGCCTGCTCAATTTAATCAACGGGAAACGCGCGGAACACATACTGACCATAGAAGATCCCATTGAATTCGTTTACGAGAGCAAAGCCTGCATCGTCCGCCAGAGAGAAGTGGGTGAGCAGACAAGAAGCTTCACAGCGGCGCTCAAAACGGCCCTCCGGCAGGATCCGGACATCGTCCTTATCGGAGAAATGCGCGATCTTGAAACTATCGGCGCGGCGCTGACTATCGCAGAAACCGGCCATTTGGTTTTCGGAACTCTGCATACTACCGACGCGGCGCAGACTGTTGACCGTATCATAGACGTTTTTCCCCCGCACCAGCAGCAGCAGGTGCGCGTTCAGCTCTCAACGTCTTTGCGCGGCGTCGTATCGCAGACGCTGATACCAAAGGCTGACGGAGTCGGCAGGGTGGCCGCCCGCGAGATCATGACGGTTACGCCGGCGATATCCAACCTGATCCGCGAAGGAAAGACTCATCAGATATACTCGGCCATAGAAACAGGAGCCAAATTCGGCATGATCAGCCTTGACCGCGCCCTTCTCAACCTCGTGCAGTCAAACACGATAACGCAGGAAGACGCCATAGCCAAGGCGCATAGCCCTGAATACATAAAAACCAGCGGCAGGCCGACGATGTAAATAGATTCCATATTACAGATTACAAATTACAAATTTATGGGCCTTTAATCTGTAATATGTAATTTGTAATTGCAATAATTGTTTTATTAAAGAGGTGCTTATGGACAAACTTTCAATGCTTAAAACAGTATTCATCTTCAAAGAACTGGATGAAACCCTGCTCAAACAGCTCGTCGACCAGTTGAAAGAAGCGAAATTCAAGACAGGGGGCCAGATATTCAGGGAAGGAATGAAAGCGGACGCTTTTTACATCGTGGACTCCGGCGAGGTCGTGATCTCCAAGGAACTCGGGCCCGGGAACGAAAAGGTGCTTGCGTTACTCGGTCCGGGGAGCGTTTTCGGCGAAATGGCTTTCTTCTCCGATTCCCCGAGAACTGCAAAAGCCGCCGCGAAAACCGATTCCGCTCTATTGAAGATAGAACGCGCCGATTTTCTCGGGTTCATCAAGAAAGAACCACAAGCCGGCCTGAGAGTGCTTGAAGGACTCCTGCAGGTTTCCATGGAACGCCTTGAGCAGACAAGCCGGGAACTCGCTACGGTATACCAGACCGGAAAGATAATTTCCTCCGGAAAAGGCCTTCCTGTCATCGCGAAAGGCGTGATGGACGAGGTACTGCTCGCCGTCCCTGACGCCGAGAAAAGCGCGTTTTACATCTACAACGAATTCAACCAGGATTACGACCCTCTCATGGCTCCTCCGTCGGCAAAAGAGATACCGGAACTTAATTCCGATATCTTCCTCATAAAGAAAAACCAGCAAGGCACAATTTTTAACGAACCGGATTCGCTGAAAGACTCCATATTCGCCAACGCGCTGTCGGTTCTTGCCGCCCCCATATTGAAAGACGGCAAATTGCAGGGTTTCCTGTCCCTCTGGAACACAAGGAAAGCGGGCGTGTTCAAGAACAGCCACTTGCTTCTGCTGATGTCCGTAGCCGGACAGCTCGCCGAGGCGATAGAGAATATCAAGCACCAGCAGGAAGAAAACGACCGCCGGAGACTTAATACCATGAAAGATACGTCGGCGTAAAAGACCGTATTTCGTATTCCGTCGTCCGTATTCCGTAAAGACCAAACAACAAATACGCCTATCCCCCCTAAAGGGGATTACAATAAATGAAAAAACTGAGCTTCCTTAAGATTGCAAAGAAAGCAGCCAAAATAGCAGACGATAAGAAGGGTGAAGATATCCTTCTTTTGAATGTCCGCAGGCTCACATCGGTAGCCGATTATTTCCTTATTGTGACCGCATTGTCAACCCCGCAATTAAGAGCCGTCTCAGACGCTATCCGCAGGACTTTTTGCGAAGAAGATGGGATTGAAACGATCCACCGCGAAGGGAAGGACTCTCGCCACTGGTCGGTGCTTGACTACGGCGGGTTAGTCGTGCATGTAATGTCGACCCAGGCAAGGTATTTCTACGCGTTGGACAAGATATGGAATGAAGCAAAACGGATAAAATCTTAATTACAGATTACATATTACAAATTACAGATTAACTGCTTTTACCGTGAATGTGTAATTTGTAATCGGCAAATTTGTAATTCATTTTATGGATAGAATAGACATTACCATCATCGGAGCAGGGGTTATAGGGCTTGCGGTCGCCGCCCGGCTGGCAAGATTCGGCAAATCCGTGCTCGTGCTTGAAAAAAACATGAGATTCGGCGAGGAAACCTCAAGCAGGAACTCCGAGGTAATACACGCCGGCATATACTACCAGTCCGGAAGCCTCAAAGCGAAGATGTGTGCGCGCGGAAATCCTCTTCTATACGAATACTGCAGAAAGAACGGCATTAAACACAAGAACCTGGGAAAAATAATCGTCGCGGTCAACGATGAAGAACTCAAGCGCCTTGAGAACCTGCAAAAGACCGGTTCCGAGAACGGCGCGCGCGGCCTTGAAATAGTCGACGGCAAAAAAGTCAAAGAACTTGAGCCGCGCATCAACTGCAAGGCGGGAATGCTTTCCCCGTCCACCGGCATAATGGACACGCACGCTGTCATGCAGTCCCTGATGAACGAGGCGCAGAGCAGGGACGCCGTGATTTCCTTTGATTCGGAAATTGTCGCCGCGGAAAAAACAAAAAAAGGCTTTATTCTGACGCTTAAGAAGGAAAATTACAGGTTTGAAACGGGCATTCTTATAAACTGCGCGGGATTTTCGTGCGATAAAGTAGCCGCGATGTGCGGAATTGACGTTGATAAAGCGGGATACCGCATATACACCAGCAAAGGTGAGTATTTCAGGATACGCGGGGAGCCGAAAGTAAAACGGCTCATTTATCCGGTGCCCGACACCGGGATACACAGCTTGGGAATTCACATAACGCCCGACCTGACCGGCGCAATACGCCTCGGGCCCAGCGCCTATTACGTGGACAAGGTTGATTACTCCATAGACGACACTCATAGGAGCCATTTTTACGACGAGGTCGTCAAGTTCTTTCCCGAAGTCAAACCCGAAGACCTTTTCCCGGATACCGCCGGAATAAGACCGAAACTCCAGGGCCCGAATGACGGTTTCAGGGATTTCGTCATAAGACACGAAGCGGATAAAGGCCTGCCGGGATTGATAAATCTGATGGGGATAGAGTCGCCGGGATTTACGGGATGTCTTGCTATAGCTGAATACGTTGAAGAAATAGTTAAGAAAGAATGCCCGAAATAATATGTCATTGCGAGCCCCGGCTTATCGTGGCGAAGCAATCTTAGCATAGTTCGTTCCGGAACTAATCCTCAAAAGTACGTTTCGCTCGGGAGTAAGTTTCTCGGAAGACGCTCGCCATTGCAGGCTCGCTTCGGTGTGCTTCCTTCAAGGGAGAACAAGTCGTCGCACACATACTTCCTCGTAAACTTCTCCCTCGCCAACTTAGCAATCCTTTAAATTAAAGTAGAGTGTGCTGCGATGGACGCCTAACGGCATAAAACCTGAACCACAAACGGTTCAGGTTTTGTTATCTTGCGATCACCCACCACAAAAACGACGGCGGGTCAACCATCGCAATAAAAAACCAGGCCAACTTTTCTACAGTTTACCCGGTTCTATGATTGAATTAATTCCGTCACATTTTCAGCTTTTATCCTGGTCTTTTGGTCCTTCGCGTTTTTTTAATATCCTGCTGAAACAAAATATACCTACCGATAGAATCAGCGTCCACTATAGCGCCATAAGGATCCAACCGCTGGTTTTCATTCAATTCTCCTCGAATATTTATTCTTTTGCCTGTTTTCTATCGTAGCATATCCTTAAAAACTCTTTTACAGATACACGAGGTCTTTGTCGTTGAACAATGACAGAAAGAGCAGCAAATACTCTTTCAGGTGCCTGGTCAGCAGATAATTGTTGCGTATTTGTTCCCTGCCGTTCTCACCCAGCCTTTTGGCGTACTTCGGGTGGTTGAGAAGCTGCTTAAAAGCGAAGGCCGTTCCTTCAATGGAATATGTAAGCATTCCGGAATATTTGTGTGTTATCTGCAGGGGAATACCGCCGACATTTGAAGCCACGACCGGTTTCCCTTTCCAAAGCGCCTCGGATACCGTGAGGCCGAAACCCTCTTTCAGCGATTTCTGGACTATAACGTCAGCGGACCGCTGCAAGGCGTTTACGACAATGTCGTTCTGCGGCAGGAGGAGTATATGGATGTCACCGTCGTTTGATGCCTTTTCCCTGACTTCGTTAAGTACAGCCACTCCCTCGGGATCATCGGACGCGCCCCCTCCGGCAAGCACGAGCCTGCAGTCCACGTATTTTTTCACCAGTTTATACGCTTCTATGACACCGACGGGGTCCTTGAGGCGGTCGAACCTCGAGATTTGAAGGATTATCGGCTTATCCCGCGGAACTCCGAGCCCGTTCAGCGTGCTGTCAATGGTTTCCCGCGGCAATTCCCTGTTCTTGTCGCTTAAAGGGTCTATCGAGGGCGCAATGAGAAATTGCCTGATGGGAAGTACCTGGGAAAACCCGGGCGCCGAAAATACCGACGCGTCGTATTTGTTGATATACTGTTCAAGGAATTCCCATATCCTCCTGTCCGGATTTGATACATCTACGTGGCAGCGCCATATCCATTTATTGGACGACTTTCCTTCCACAAGAGTTATGGGCTGCGGGTCATGAATGAACATGATATCGCTGTCCAGCTTCATCTCAGACGCGTTCTTCTTCCCGTTCTCAATGAACAGGTCAAAGTCCTCCTGAGAGAACTCCTCGCTTTTCCCGTGCAGGGCGTTATGGAATTTCTTAGTTACTTCATAGAACCTTTCCTCGCCTTTTATCACGTTCCAGGAAGTATCCACCCCGAGTTCATTAAGCAGGGGTACCATCCTGTTCAATATTTCCGCGACACCCCCTCCGACCGCGGTGGAATTCACGTGCCGGATCTTCTTCCCTTTAAGCTTATCGGCCAGGAATTTCAGGTCGTCTATGGCCCTTTGCCCTGCTATCGGGATGTAATCGTTCAATACAGGCATATCAGCTTTCTCTTTTCTCGCGTACGATTTTAATTATGGTCTTGCGCAGGTCGTCAAGCGCGTAAGTATACGGGTCAAGCCTGGATATCTGCTTGGCAAGCTCCCTGTCGCCTATGCGGGTCTCTATCCAATTGGAAAAATCATTTGACTTGTTCTCCAGCCTGAGCCTTGCCTCGAACATGTGGAAATAAATAGAGTTGATGTCTATCTTTTCCAGGGCATCCGCGAACTCTTCCAGAGTCGATACCGCGTATTCAGTCGGAATTATGAAACTTATTGATTTAATGAAATGGAATTCCCTGCCAGGCCGCGCAAATCTCAGCTTGCTCTGCGGATATTTCTCTATGTAATACTCGATAACAGAGATTATTTTTTCCCTTAATTCCCTTATGGATTTGAACTGCATGATGTCTATGCTTGCCAGTTTTTCTCCAAGCTCGTCCTCTCCGAGAACCCCGGCCACCCAGTAGGCAAAATCATTTGGCGGCTCGGGCGAAAGGTATTCATGCTGCTGCAGGTACCTGTGCGTGTGGTGGTAGATGCATGAACCCGGAACATGGCGGAGATGCTCCAGCATCTGCTCAATGGTAACCGCTTTCAGCCCAAGCGATTCCGAAAGATTAAGCCTTGTGGCAAACCTGAATTTTTCCATGTGCCTGTAATCCTATATGCCCAGTTTTGCAAATAGTATATCACAAAATACTCTATTGTTCTACAAGATTCTTATTTTTAATGTTTTTTATAGTGAAATTGCGATGTGTGAGTTGGCAGTTGTTTACTAGATACCAGATACGAGACAACCAACAATAAGATAGTTTAATTGAAGCCCATCGTTTAGGGATACTAGATACTGCCGTAAAAAACTTACCCCTTCAGCTTAAGCGTCTTTCCAATTCGGGAAGACAGAATAAGTGAAGGGGCAGTTTTTATGGCCATGATCCCCTGTCCTTCTTAGAACTTCGATTTATTCGCTTTTGGCGAATAAATCCGCCGGATACTGATATATTTTCCCCGCCTTTTCGGAGCAAACCCAGAAATACTTGCCGCTGCCGGTTATTCCGCTCAAGTTGAATCCCTTCTGCTCATATCCGGGCGGGATATACGTCCCTATGACGGTAAGGTCCTCGTCTATCCTGTGGCAGTATATCCTGTTCGTCTTTGAATCCGTGCTCCATAAGTTCACGCCGTCATAGTACAATCCGGAAGGATTGGATCCCGGCGCGGGATATTCTCTTTCGACTGTCAGGATTTTATCCGGAACGTGCTTGTAAATCTTGGCCGTCGCGGCGTCGCACGACCACAGGAATTTTCCGTTGCCGGCCAGCCCGCTCGGGGCAGGCCCCGGGGACGGGAACGACGCAATCACGGTCAGGTTATCGTCGGGATTATGCTTGTATATCTTCTGGTCAAGCGCGTCGGCTGACCAAAGGTTCCCGCCCATCCAGGCGAGAGCCGAGAAATGCTTGTTCTGGAAGTAGAAGATACGCGAGATACCGAGTTCACCGTTGAGCTTGTGCTTGTAAATGCTCTGGCCGTACCAGTCGCAAGCCCAGAGATTCTGGCCGTCGTATGTCACGTTTGTCGGCTCCACGTACGGCGTCACGAACGACGCGGTTTTAGCGGGCGCGAATATCTCCGAAGGCTTCAGCGGGTACAGGTACCCCGCAGCGGCAACTATCGCCAGCGCCGCAACCGCCGCCAAAGGCGCCGCCAAAGGCCTCTTGGCCCTTATTTTATCCCAGTATTCCGGATACGACGCGCTCCTTACGGCCGCGGAGTTAAGTGTTTCAAACGTTTCCGAGTCGGTAGAAGGCGACGCTATCACCGAATACCCGGATAAAAGCGCTTTCTTTTTCATTCCGGGCTTCAAGTCGCCGAATATTATGACCGGCACGAACGGCCACCTGCCGGATATCCTGCCCGCGAGGCCGCAATATTTCGCGGAAATTATCATTATCCTGGGTTTTATTTGGGAAATTTCCTTTTTCCACTGCTTTCTATCCGCGCTCCTGAGTCCCGCCGGCGTGCCCGAAAGGATCTTTGTCCAAACGGCAATTTCGTCATCGGGCGCGATTATCCCCGCCGTGTAACTGTCCGAAACGCCGGGCTTTACTCCCGCCTGCGCGGCAAGCAGTTCCGTCTCTCCCTCTATCTTGTTCAGCATTTCTCCCAAGACGTTCCATGTCGAACGGGCGGCTCTCCTGCTTTTCATGAAACGAACCATGCCTACGACCGCGCCGAGCGACTTGCGCCAGGAGTCAACGAAACTCTTGCTAACGGCGTTGAATTCATACTCTACGTGAACCTTATCTTCGATGGTTTTCTGCTTCCCGCGGGAAATCTCTTCCTCCAGCGTCCGCTTTTCCTTCTTCAGAAAATCATTTTCCCCAATCGTTTTCTCATACTCTTCGCGTGATACGGCGATGTCGCTTTCATGCCTGTTCTTTTCAGCCGCAAGCTCGTTCTGGCGGTCATTGAGCCTGCCTTCAAGCTCGAGTATCCTTTCCTGCAGGATCTGGAGAGAATCGACGTTCGTCTTTATCCGCTCGTGGTATGCGTTCTTTTCGCGCCCGAATTCCTCCTCAAGCTTCTTCTTGTCCGCTGCGTGTTCGTCTTTAAGTTTCGAGATATCGGCGTTGAGGCCGGCGATCTGCTGAAGAAAATTCCTGTTCTCGAACTCGCTTTCCCTTATTTTGTCCTCCCACATGACGCGGTTCTTCTCCATGAGGAGTTCTGCTTCCTTGGTCTTAAGGCGGTCTTCCCACACTCTTGACTCCAGGTCGAATTTTTTCTCGATCTCGGAGATCTTCTGGTTATACGCGGAAATTTCCGCCTGCTGGCTGGTATACTTCGCCTCCATCGCCTTCTTTTCCTCTTCACCCACCTGGAGCTTCTTCTGCCAGAGCGTTTTTTCTTCGTCAAGCCTGCGGCGCCAGTAATCGCCGGGAGCCGGAGCCTGGAATTGCCTGGCCCATTCGTCCTGGACCGACAGCTCGGCCTTAAGCTTCTCGATCTCCTTGTCTAATTCATTGAATTCATCCATGTCAGCCTCCTTACTGCAGCTATTGGCAATTTGCGATTAGCCATTAGTTTTACTAATTGCCAATTGCTAATGGCTAATTGCCGTCGTTAAGGTATTATTATCATTTGTCCGGGTTTTAACGCGCCCTTTTCTATTTTATCCTTGTTCGCCTGGTATATCTGCACCCACTGCGATTTCTTTCCGTAATACTTCTCGGCAAGCGACATCATCGTATCGCCTGATACCACTTTATATGTGCGCACGCCGGGAGGCGCCGCCTTCACGGGTTTTTCTTTCACCGGCTTCGGCGCCTCAACAACAGGCGCTGGTTTCGGGTCGGGACCGTACACGGTGCCGGGCACTGTAACAACGGGTAAACTTGCCGGCTCTGTCGCGATCTCCGTTTCAAGTGCCGCCGCCGGCTCCGTAGAGACCGCTATTTCTTCGCCGTGCGCGGCGGAAGTGGAAATGACCGGTTCTTCAGCCGGCGCCTTTGCCGCTTCCGTTGAGATTATTGTTTCCGTCGAAGCTTGCTGAAGGAACAGCGACACCGGCGGCCTTAAAGGCATCAACATCCCGGGAAGGAATACCGGAGCTATCGGCTCTTCAAAAACCGGTTTTTCGGGCGCTTTTTTCTTAGGAACATCCGCCTTCTTGGCCTTCTTCGGCTTCTTTTTATTTTCCGGGGCCTTTGCTTCCGGTTCCGTCTTTCCCGGGCTTCCCACCTTCATGACGAATGAAAGATAATGAGTGCCTGATGTCTGTTCAATGCCGCTCAGCGGGATTTCCCACGCGTAGTCAATCCTGAACTGGTTCAGGTTGATGCCGAGCCCGGTTGATATTTTCCTGTAGTTATTTTCGCCCCAGCCCATTCCGAAACGCAGGACGCACACGTCCTTCAGCATATATTTTTCCAGCGACCCGACGTATTTATACCTGGTCCCGGTCTTGATAGATTCCACTGACATGCCGTAGCCGGTTTCGCGGTAGCTGACGCCTATGCGGTCCCGAGGCACTGTCCGGGATTCGGACTTCAGACCCATGTCCGTGCCGAAAAGGTTTCTCCTGCTGTAGCCGAAACTCAGCGATTTAAGCGGCGTGATGAATATTCCCGCGTCGGCTTCTATTCCCGACTTGTCGTAACCCGACGAGAAAACAGGGTCTATCCTGGTATATCCGTCGGTGCCGTACCTCAGCGTCAGGTATTTCAGGTTCAATCCCGCCGCCCACATTTTGGACACGCCCATGGAAACGTTCAGCGCGGCGGTCTCTTCGGTATAGACATGGCTCAACCCGGTCGATTTGTAGCCGAATCCCACCGCAAGTTTCCTGTCAACCGGGTAAACCGCCGATATCACCGTATCGGAGATATCGCTGCCGTCCGAAAGGCCCGTGTAGAGTTTTCCGTACATGACCGAGATCTCCGGCCTCTTAATATTCAAAGTACCCGCTGGCTGGACGAAGATAGTCTCGCTGTCGTCAGCTATCGAGACAAAAGCTCCCCCGAGACCTTTCATGCGCGCCCCGGAAGCGTCGTCCTCGAAAGAGGCGAACAAGAAGGAAGACGGAAGAATGAAGATGGAAGCAATAAAAAGAAGGAAAATTGAAGAAGGAAGCAGACAGTAGAACTGCTTCTTTTCCTTTGCTTTAATATTCAGCGATGATTTACAAAATACTTTTCTCATATTTCTTCCGTCTTCCATCTTCAGTCTTCATTCTTTTCTGCTTCCGTCTTCCATCTTCCTTCTTCGGTCTATTTCGCTATTACGACCGTGCCGTTATATATCTTATTGCCGCATTTGACCTGGTATATGTATATACCCGCCGGCTGGACGGACCCGGAATCGTCCTTGCCGTCCCAGGTAAGCCAGTAATCGGTCTTTGAAGACATTTTCGCCGCCTGGCTGCCGTCCAGATAATAGACAGTGCCTTCCACGCGGTCCGATGTCGGGTTTTCAAAAGTCATGTTCATCTCATCGTTGATGTTGTCTCCGTTCGGTGTTATTATCTTGGGCCATATGGTAAGCGTCTTGAATTCAATTGACCTGACTACAGTCCTCAACTGGTAACCTCCGAGAGAATCGTTCATGGCTGTAATGTCCGTTCCGGATTTTTCTCCGCCCAGATAGACCCATTCAACGCCGTTGTCCCAGAACATGCCGGTCGCCAGCGTTTCCGAACCCGGCGCTCTTTTCACTGGAGCAGCCACTCCGGAGAGTTTGAATTTTATTTCCACCGGCTGCGCGAATGTGAAATCCACGATCTGCCCGCTTGAATCGCGCGCCTGCACCTGATACGCTCTCAGAATGTTGCCGGTTTCCTGCCCGTCAAGCCGCGTAATTTCAATGGTTACCGTGGAAGGCATCACGGTGTTGGGGCACGTGATTATCATGTTCTTGTCGGTATCATAGATCATGGTCTTGTCTTCCGCGCCCGCGAACTGAATCCGCGACGGCAGCCCGTCCACGTTCATCGCGTTATACGCGCGCACCAGGTAATACACGTTCTGGTTGTTGACCGCGTCATCCGTCCACTCAAGCGTTCCGGAGCCGATGGAAGTGGTTTCGGATACAGTGAACACGCTGTCAAAATCATAGGCCTTGAATATCCTGAATCCCGCAAGGTTGGTCAGATTAGTCCCGTCTTCGTTCTTCGTGACGGTATCCCAGGTGAGCCTTGCCGTTTTGCCCGCTTCCACCGTGGTTATCCTGAAATTCGCGGGCGCAGCCGGCAGGATACCCGTGCCGACGACGAATTTCCAGTCGCTTGACGCACGCTGCCCGCTGTCGCTTCCAACCGCGTAGACCCGCCAGTAATACGTTGTGTACGCGGCGAGGTTGGAGGTAATGTCGTATGAAGACTGCGCGATCCCGGTTATTTCGGTTCTTGAAGCGAACGACTGGTCCACGGAGTACCAGAGCGTGTAGGTGATAGTAACGCCCGGGTCGACATCCGATGAATCCCCCCAATCGAGCGAAGGGCGCCTGGTGTTAACCATTGAATTGTCCGCAGGCGAAACAAGGGAAAACGCCGAAGGGTCTTCCGGCAGGGCGTTGACGTTAAAACTCCATGTCTGCGCCGATTGCATCAGGTTTCCCCAGGAATCATACGCCTCAACGTACCAATAGTATGTCCTGTTCTCTTCCATCGCTGGCGTTGTGTACTGCGCCGCGACAAGCCCCGCTGAGCTCTGATATGTCATGAATCCGGAATTAGACGAATAATAGACCTTGTACGTAAGGGCGTCCGATTCGGGATCGCCCGCGTTCTGCCATGTAAGGACCGGCGTCGCGACGCCGACGTTGCCGGAAGATGAAATCAAACTGAACGCGTTAGGCGGCTGGTTGCTCGCGTAGAACTTCCATGTCTGGCTCGTGGCCGAACCGCTCAGCGCCGAAACAGCTATCACTTTCCAATAATATGTCGTGTTGTTTGAAAGCGCCGAAGAAAACGTGAACGTTGACACTTTCAGTCCCGCGCTTGAAAACTGGACGCTGAAATCCGAAGCCGTGGAATAATCGACTATGTAATAATTGACATAATCGCCGGGGTCATGATCGTAGGAGTCGTCCGTCCAGTCCAGCGACGGGCTGAGATATGAAACGTCTGAATCATCCGGAGGATAACTGAGGCTGAAGGCGTCCGGGTCTTCCGGTGTTACGTTAATCATCACGGTCCATGTCTGGTTTGAAACCGTGTAATGCGAGAACGGGTCCTGCGCGGTGACCTTCCAGTAATAGGTTGTGTTTTCCTTAAAAGCGGACTGCGCTGTCCAGGTCGTGGTCTTAAGCCCCGCGGAAGAAATGTACGTGTTGAAATCGGAATATGAAGAGTACGATACCGCAAAACTCACGGTGTCGCCGTCCGGGTCCGTCGTGTTCTGCCACTTGAATACCGGAAGGTCTATTATTATTATCCCGGAAGAAGATGTCAGGTCAAACGGATTAGGCGCGATATTGACGGCGTTTACCGTGAACGTATTGACCTCGGTGTTGTAATTGCGGAAATCCTGGTCATACGCGGTAACTCTCCACCAGTAAGTTGTGTCTTCCTGAAGCGCGGGAGTCTTCCATTGCGTCGCGACAAGGCTCCCACTGGAGGTGTACTGGCTTGGTACGGTGAACGTCGGGTTCGAAGAAGAATAATCCACCGTAAACGTCAGCGTATCCCCGGGGTCGGGGTCACTCGTGGACTGCCAGGAAAGCGTGGCCGAAGACTCGTTTATCTCGGAGCCGTTCGGGGGGCCCAATAGGCCGAAAGGCAGCGGATTTTCGTTGGGATTGCCGTTTATGCGGACCGTTCCCGTTGAAGAGCTCATTGTTGACTTGTTCCACTGGTCGTAGGCATAGACCTTCCAATAATATGTCGCGTTCTCGATCAGGTTGTATCCCGGAATATAATTGGTGACTGATAAATTTGAAACAGCCGTAGTGCAGGCAACGTTGAACGATGAGCTGCTTGAGAAATAGAGCAGGTACTTTACATAATCACCCGGGTCGGAGTCGCTGGAAGTCGTCCAGATGAAATTGGGCGTGTTTGTCAGCACGATCTCGTATCCGATGGGGCTTGTGAGAACGGGTTGTGTCGGGGCCGCGTTAACGCCGTTGGATACAAAACGCCTGCTGTTCTGGGAAAGGTATCCGAGCGACGCAAGCCCGCCGGAGTCATAGGCTTTCACGCGCCAGTAATAAGTCGTATCGTCGTTAAGCGGGTTAGTTATCCATGAAGTCGTGTTTATGCTGTCTTTTACCGTCTTGACCGTAAAAAGCGAATCGGTAGATATTTCAACCGTGTATGAAACGATATAATCGCCGAATTCCGCATCGTTGCCTTCCATGATAGCTTCGGGAGCCGGGTCCCAGCTGAGCGTCGGCGTCGAAGTGTATAAAATGACGGCATTCATGTGATTGTGGCCGCTGACGTCGTCCGGATTTGTGTTGAACGGCGTGTTGAACGGTTCGGGGCTTGAGGTATCCAACGGCGACAGGTTCACAGTATCGGTGGAGGATTTTATCGCAAAAAACCAGCTGACGGCGTTTGAGAGCCCGGAAATAACAGCGTACTGGTCCTCGCCGACAGCCACAAGCGCAGTGGAAAAAGTCATGCTGTAAGGATATGCCGCTTCAGACGAATGGTTGGTCCAGTCGGATTCATTAATGATGGGGAGATACGAGGACGCGTGGATAACGTACTCCGCGGCCGTCGTATCCGACGCGACGTCGTACGGAACCGTCCACTTAAGCACGACATGCTTAAATCCCGTGCTTATCACGGAAAGGTCCGTGACCGCCGCCGGCTCCGCGAAAGTGATCGCCGGCACCAACGCCAGTAATGCGATTGAGATGATGAATAATACCGCTTTCTTTGTCATTTATTATGTCTGTTTGCCGCCGTTCTTAAACGCTTAAACGGTTAAACAGTTTAAACTTGTTTATTATATCTTCATGTCTACCAGCGGCGTTGAAAGCCATTTCCTCAGGGATTTCTTCAAAGTATGCTTCTCTTCGCGCTTGCGTATTTCATGCCTGACCATCATCATCCGTTTTTCCAGATTTGATCTATCTACTTCCCTGATAAGGCTTTCGTTCAGCGTTTCGATGTTCTTCAGTTTCACGAAAAGCTTGCTTAACTGCTCTTCCTTAGCGGTTACGGCCCTTTCAAGCTCCTTGATGTGCTCTATGTAATGCTTCATTTGCGCCATGTAGGAATTCACTTCGGTCTTGAGGAATTCGTTCTCGTCCTTAAGAAGCATCCCTTTTTTTATTTCAAGCCTGAAAAGCCTTTTCGCGTCAAGATTCTCTTTTTTGTGGTCTCCTAACCGGTACCTGAGCCTCTTAAGCGCGTAAAGAACCCTCATCCTTCCGTTTTTCAGGGATTTATCCCGTTTTGACTTTCTTTCCCCGCTTTCCTCAAGTTTTCTTTTAAGGTTTTCTATATCAACGACCTGCCCGGCCATCCTGAAATGGAGCTCTTTTATTTCGCTGATATTCTGCCTTATTATATCGCTGAGATACCTGATCTCGGTTTCGGCCGGAGAGGCGCCTTCCGCCGCTTGCGCCGGTTTCATCCCGCCCAAAGGCGCGGCGGACCCGCCCGCCGGAGCCGTAATGGCGGACCCACGCGGGGCCTGTAAAGGCCTTACGCTTTTTTCAAGCTCCGAGAAGTTCCTGTCCCATTTTTTCCGGATGAAATCAAATATTGCGCTCATGTTAGTTCAATTTCTCCTTTTTGTCTATTTCAATAACCGGCTCGTTCAGCATTCTCCAGAATCTCCTTAATATGCCTATGTCGGAAGCTTCCGGAACCCTGGGCTCGATGACAACCGTGCTGCCGGCATCCGCTTTTTCGACGGGAGGTTCAGCCGCAACGTCAGCGCGCTCTTCCGCCGCTGCCGAAAGCAGTTCGGCCTTCAGTTTCTCTACCTCTTTAACTTCAAGCGACAGCATGTTCTCAAGCCAGGCGGCCTTTTCATTCAGTTTCATTTCGTTTTCCGCGGTCTTTCTCGATGCATCCTCAAAATAGCGGATTCTCGCGATAAGTTTCTGCTTCTCTTCTTCAAACCTCTTCTCATCTTCGGATATGCGCAGTTCAGCCTCTTCGCGGAGTTTAACGAAATTCTGTTCCCTGGAAGTATGCTCGCTGGAAAGCTGCTGGCGGAGCTCCTTGAGCTGTTTTACCGCCTCCTCATGTTCCGCGCCCTTGGTCTCAATTTTTTTCTTCCAGGACTGGCGCTCTCCTTCCACCTGGTCTTCAAGGCTCCTCAGTTCCTGGTTCATATTTCCCCTGAGCTGTTCCAGTTCGCGCGAGAGTTTCCATGAAGCGTCGTCCTTTTCCTTCTGGAGCCTGTCTATCTCCTTGCGGTACCTGTTCTCGAGGTCCTGTTTCACATCGGTCTCAAAGCTCTGCCGCGCGCTTCTTATCTGCGACATTTCCTGTTCTTTGTCCATCAGGATCTGCTGGAAGTTTTCCTTTTCCTCGAACAGGCGGCGCTCGGTGTTCAGCATTTCGGTCCTCATGCGTTCCTCTGCCTGGTGTTTCTCGTTTATGAGTTTTTCTTTTTCTCTCTGCAGGGACGACGCCTCCGCCTTGAAAGCCGCAAGCGCTTCCGTGAGGCGGTTCTTTTCTTCAGCGATCATTCTCTCCCTGTCCTTCCACATGCCCTCTTTCTGGGCAAGCAGCGAGGCGAATTCCTCGTTCTTCGCCGTCAGGACCCTTTCGGCGTCGTTGAGCTTTTCGTTAAGATCGGAAAGCTGGTCGCGGTA
>JBDRNC010000028.1:0-198820 GCA_043811535.1 Elusimicrobiota bacterium | reverse complement strand
TACCTCCAGATATCTAATATCTGTTACAGTATGGCATAAATGAAAATTGAGTTCGAACCCTCAAAACTTTCTTGGATTAAGAATACATTGTATTTACAACTCTTTTTCAAAGAGCAATTCTCAAACATCGGGACAGTAGTGCCCTTCATCCCCCTTATTTCACTTCCGAAGTGGCGGGGAAACAGGGGGATTTGTTGTTGATATAATTAATCATAAATTTTGCCTGGAGAATACATGAACAAGTCCCTTTCCGCCGTTTTTACCGCTGCTATTTTATTTTTTCAATTTTCAATTTTAGATTGCCCTGCATATGCCGAATGGCCCAAGACCCCGCTTCCGATAGAGATCACAACGACGCCCGAAGACACCGAATACCTGCGCGGCGTGATGAAGGACACCCTTGATTCCATCCTGTATTACAGGAACCCCGTCACGGGTTTCCCTTCCTACATACCTGAGAATCCGAATAACCAGGAAATTATAAAAGGGGAACACATATTCCTGGTATTTGCCTCCATCGCGATTGCCGGAAAGACCGGGCTCATTCCGGAGCAGCAGGCCGAGAAAGAACTGCTCAAGATGCTTGACTGGATAGAAAAGATACCCACAGCCGACGGTTTTTTCATGGACATGATACACACGGCTGACGCTTCCGCCGGCCCGAACAAGTCCTATCCCACCGCCGATTACGGATTCAATCCCTGCGGGCTTATCGTTGCGGGCGAGGCGTATCCCAAAATCAGGAAACGCGCGCTGAAGCTTGCAAATGCGACAAGATGGGACAAGATCTACAACAATTCCACCGGATACATCGGCGGAATGCTCTATATAAAACCCGGCGGCTCCATAAGAGCCGATGGCTCGATGCTTTTCCTTGCGATGGACATGCGGATGGCTATATTTCTTTCAATTGCGTCGGGAGCGGCGCCCGCGGAGCTGTGGGCCAGGATGCCCAGGTATTACCAGGAGAGATACGGCGTCAGGTATCTCAAACCCGGCGAGGCGCTCGGATACGGCGAGCAGACCTGGGCCCTCGGGTATTTCCTTGACGAGCGCGGATCGGAGATAGGCATGTCCAACGCCAACATGGCGTGGGGTCAGATATGCTACGCGCAGGACATGGATTATCCCGTCTGGGGCTGGTCGAACTGCCTCGCACCCCCGGGCTACATGGGATTCGGCGACCCTAACACCAACTGGTCCGTAGTCAACGCTCACGCGATAGCGGCAGCGGCGCCTTACTACCCGAATCAGGTAACAAAAGCGCTGCGTGTGCTGGAACGGATGGGCTGCAGGGAGCCTATAAATATTAACGGCGCCAAGCGCCGTTTCGGTTTCAGGGGCGCGGTAAACATAGATACAAAGGTATCGTCCGGCGGGATTATTCCCGGGCTGGACCAGGCCATAATATTCCTTTCGCTGGCCAATTACCTTCACGACGGCATCGTATGGAAATATTTTCAACAGAACAAAACCGTGCGCAACGGCATAGCGCTCATACCCGGCTACGATAACCTAAAAACTGAATATCTTGAAATTTATAAGAAACGCGATAACGAAGGGCCGGTCTTGCCTATAGAAAAATCCGGCGCCGCGGACAGTCCCGTGGTCGTGGATGCGTTCAAAACGGACGGCGAGAAAAACGACCTCGGCGGCGCGAGAGGTTTTCTGAATTCAAGCGCGAAAATCCGCCGCGGAACATGTTCGCTGAATTTTGCGCTGCTTAACGAAAAACAGTGCTATTTCAAGGAATCTCTTGCCGGAACGGATCTTTCCCGCCACAAAGCCCTTAAACTTACCATGCGGGCGCGCAAACCCGGAAAGGTGCTGACCGTTATCAGGATCTCGGGCGAAGGCGGGTACCGCTACCTGACGCTGACTTCCGAGTGGCGCGAATTCATCATTCCGCTTAGGTCTTTTCTTGGAGGCAAAGACGGATTTGATTACGGCAACGTGAACGTCGTGTACAAATGGACCGGAATGTGGCACAATCGCACGCGCGCCGATGAATTAACCTTTCATCCCGTGAACACGGCGAACATTGAAATAAAGGAAATTTCCTTCCTGAGTCTTCCTAAAGATAAAACTGACGCCGTCGCTGCTAAAATTGAAGACAACTCCACCATTCTGTTTGACAAGAAAGGGACTTTCGACGACATGAGCGCGACGTCCGAATGGCGCCTGCTTACGGCCGGCCCTAACGCCGCCGCGAGAATCTCCATAACCGAAGGAGCTGACGGGAAATGCATCGCCTGCGATTACGATTTTAATTCCAGCGGCGGGTGGATAGCCCTCATACGGCCGGCCGTTTTCAGCATCAAGGACAAGCGTGGTTTTTCTTTCATGGTCAAAAACGAAAACAGTCCCGGCAAAGGTTCTTATCCCAATCTGGACGTAAAAATAACCGACCCGGGCGGCTCCATATTCGTGCATAGCTTTCCCGGCGCGCTTTCTAAAACCGGCTGGACTACCGTAGAAGCGCCGGTTGACGCATTCAAATACGGATGGGGCGGTGAAAAAAAGGACATGATCGAAAAATCCACGCAGTTTGAATTCACAATATTTTCCAATGGGGCGTCAAGGGGCCGTGTCTATTTCGATGAGCTGAGATTCAATTAATATCGGAGCAATATGAAGAAGATTCTTTTTTCCGTTTTTGCCGCTGTTGTTCTCTTTTCTCTATTTTCCTTTCTCTGTTTTGCAGTCTTTGCCGAGTGGCCCAAGACCCCGCTTCCCGTTGAGATAACCACGTCGCCCGAAGACACCGAATACCTGCGCGGGGTGATGAAAGGCGCCCTTGATTCCATTTTGTACGGGCGCCATCCTGTGACGGGATTCGCGTACCCGGGAATTCCTTCTCCTTACGGGTGGACGCACTCCGAATGTATATTCAATTCCTGGCTTTCTATCGCGATTGCCGGAAAAATAGGGATGATACCCGAAAACGAGGCATTGGGGGAAGTCGAAAAGACGCTATCGTACATTGAAAAATTACAAACCAACGACGGATTCTTCTGGAACGGGTATGCCCACGCCGGCGGAATTCGGCCGAAAGAGGGCGATGGCGACTGGTACTGGAACCAGTACGTAGTATCCGACATGGGATTTATCTACTGTGCCCTAGCGGTAGTGGGCGAAGCCTATCCCGAACTGAAACCCCGCATCGATAAACTGCTGGCAAAGGTTAAATGGGGCAGGATGTACGATAAAAAAAAGGACGGGATGTACGGTAGTGTCTTGATGCTGCCTGACGGAACTGCAACCGGCAAGGATGCCATTGTCTCGATCGGCGCCGACTGCAGGGTGGGCCTTTTCATGGCAGTCGCATCCGGAGGCGTGCCGGTCAGCGCCTGGGATAATTTAAAGAAATATTATATAGAAAGGTATGGCGCAAAATACCTGAAACCCGGCGAAGCGGTCGGATACAGCGAACAGGCATGGGCGATGACCTATTTTCTTGACGAGCGCGGTTCGGATTTCGGTTTGTCAAATGCAAACATGGTATGGGGACAGATGTGTTACGCGCAGGACATGGGCTTTCCCGTCTGGGGATGGTCAAGCTGCGTAGATCCCGATCACAAATACACGTACATGGGTTTCGGCATGCCCGGAACCAACTGGTCGGTCATAAACTCGCACGGGCTGGGCGCGGCGGTTATTATGTATCCCAACCAGGTCGTTAAGGCCTTTCGTACACTGGAGAAACTCGGCATGCGCAAACCCTTCGTAGATAGCAAAGGTGAACATGATTTCGGCTTCATGGACTCTATGGACATTGATACCGGAAAAGTATCGAATGACCTCATAGTAGGCCTTGACCAATCCATACTTTTCCTTTCACTCGCGAATTACCTGCACGACGGAGTTGTGTGGAGATATTTCCAGAAGAACAAAAGCGTGCAAAATGGTTTGCGGCTTATCAAGGATTACGCTAATCCGAAGCTGGAATATCTGGACCTGTACCATAAGCGCGACATCGAAGGTCCTTTGCTTCCAGCTTCAACGGTAGTTTCCGGTAAAATCCTGTTAATTGACGACTTTCAAATGGATGACGTTAATAGCGTTGGCGGCTCCATAAAATCGCAATACATAGATTTTCAGGTGAAGGACGGCGCCGTTACATTTACTTTTAATTCTGATAACCCTGGGATCTGCTATTTTCTTGAAAGCCTTAATAATGTAAAAGTAAGCGAATTCAACGCCCTGAAACTGCGGGCGCGGAGCGATGTCCCCGGAAAGATAAATATACATTTGAAGATTTCCGGAACAAGCGGCATAAAAGACGTGTATATCGGACATGACTGGAAGGATATCATAATCCCCCTAAGGACTTTCCTGTCAGAAAAAGTGCCTTTGGGCGAAATGTTCGGCCCGAATCCTCCCGTGGACAGGCTCGCTATGTGGGAAGTCCGTTCAACCGGCGAAGAACTTAATTTTTATCCCAATACTACGACAACATTCGAGACTACGGGAATATCTTTTATCGGACTTAGCCGCAAGGAGATAGACCGGGTTGCCCGGGAGATCGGATTGAACAGCCTAAAATAATTCCGCAGGGAGGCAACGTGAGAAGGCTCATTTTATCGCTGCTGTTGTTGCCAACCACATATCTTGCCGTCTTTGCCGAGTGGCCCAAGACCCCGCTTCCGATAGAGATCACCACCTCGCCCGAGGACACCGAGTACCTGCGCGGGATACTTAAAGATACTTTCCGCTCCATAATGTATTACCGCAATCCTAATACCGGCCTTTGCACGGACCGTCCGGAAAATCCCGACCCCCGCGAACTCCAGAAGGCGGAGCACCATTTTCTCATGCTTACCTCTATCGCGATCGGCGGCAAGATAGGCCTGATTTCTGAAGAACAAGCCGCGAAAGAGATAGACAAAACGCTTTCAACCATGGAAAAGATGAAAAGAAACCGCGGTCTTTACATGAGCGCTTACTGCCCCGCGGACGGTTCTTTCGACAAGTCATATCCGGAATACAGCACCGCGGATTGCGGCTGGATTTACTGCGCGCTTATAACGGTGGGTGAGGCATATCCGCAGTTCAAGAAACGCACGGACAGGCTCGTGAAAGACATAGATTGGAGCGTTGTATACAAGGAAAACAGGATATACGGCCTTCTCAAGTTCGGTCCGGACGGAAGCGCGAAAGCGCTTTACCCGATACACGACGTTCAGGGCGATATCCGGACCTTCACATTCCTGATAATGGCGTTAAGCGGCGCGCCTCCGGAACTCTGGGCGAACATGGAAAAACATTACATTGAACGCTACGGTGTCAAATACATGAAGGGCGGCGAGGCGATGGGTTACGGCGAGCAGCCCATGTCCATGGGATATTATCTGGATGAGCGCGGTTCTATTTACGGGATGTCATGCGCCAATCTTGGCTGGGGTCAGATATGCTACGCCGAGGATATGGAATTTTCTTCATGGGGATGGTCATCCTGCTTGGACATGGACGGGTATCTCGGATGGGGAACTGACAAGAGAAAGATCTGGTCCAGGATAAACACGCACGCCGTCGCCGCGCAGGTCATCTATTATCCCAACCAGGTTGTAAAGGCCTTCAAGGCGATGGAAAAACTCGGCATAAGAAAACCGGTGACTGTTGAATCCGGCGAACAGGTTGATTTCGGCCTGCGGGATTCCATAGATGTTGACACGCTCGAAGCACCGGAGCATCTTCTTCCCGGATTGGACCAAAACATTGTTTTTTTGTCCCTTGCCAATTACTTGTACAACGGCGCGGTCTGGAAGTATTTCATGCGGAACAAAAAAATACGGCGCTGTGTCGGCTCCCTGGATGATTACAATAATCCAAAGAAGGAATATCTTGAGATATATAAGAAACGCGATCTTGCCGGTCCCAAACTCCCGGCGAAAAAAACGCCGCGCCCCAAACCGCTTCTAGTTGACGATTTCAGCGGCGATTTAAATAATTTAGGCGGGCAGAGAAAGGAGTCCGGGTCGTCGCTGATATTAAAAAAAGGCGCGGCAGTTATATCGTTCGACAATTTGAACGAACGCGTCAGCCGCGTCACGGAAGGCTTGGCAGGCGTTGATCTTACCGATTATAACGCGCTGAAACTCGTGATGAAGGGCGATGAACAGTGCAGAATAATGGTCACAATGCATCTCGGCGGCGAAGGCGGGTACCTGCCGGTCCATGTGACGGACGAATGGTCGGAAATAATCATACCTTTCCGCTCTTTCATGCTGGGGAGAGATGGTTTTAACTTCGGAAGCCCGAACCCGCGGATGGACTGGACCGCTATGTGGCACGACAGGTCTGAAGGTCAGGATATCGGCATCGGGCCCGTGACGCTCAAAACCGTTGAGCTAAAGGAGATATCGTTCTTGTCGCTTCCGAAAGAGAAAATACGTGAACACGCGCTTAAACTCAGGGCCGCTCAGGGAATTATCATTGCAAAGGACGGGACGCTTGACTCGATGGACGATCCCGGCCAGTGGTCAATGATGGATGACGGGAGCTCAAAAGCCTCGGCATTCGCGGATAAAGGCATTAAAGGGAACTGCATCGGGTATTCTTTCAGCATACCCGCCAAGGGCGGCTGGATAAACCTTTCCCGCGACGCCAATTTTCCCGTTAGTGACGCTACAAAAATAGTCTTTAACATGAAAAGCGAGGGCGGCCCGGCCCACCTGCAGGTGAAAATACTGGATCCGTCCGGCGCCACGTTCATGAAGGTGCTGAAAGACGAGATAGATGATTCCAAGTGGTATGGGATCGAGGTCGAGTGCCTGGAACTTGATTACGCCTGGGGCGGGGCTAAAAAAGAAAGCCCCGAAAAAGCCTCGCAGATCCAGCTGGCAATAACCTCGGACGGCTCTCCGGACGGCGTCACCGGCAAGGTCTGGTTTGATGAACTGAAGATAATACAGCCGAAATGACACACCTTATGATGTTACATATTTGGGTGTCATCGCGAGGCTGAAAGCCGTGGCGATATGACACGAAGTGTCATCACGAGGAGCCCTTTAGGGCTCCGTGGTGATCCCAGAGACAGAGACTGCCACGGTCACTAAAGTGACCTCGCAGTGACCCAAAAGGGTCAGATTGCTTCGTCCCGATGAAATCGGGACTCGTAATGACAAGCAATTAAAATCCCCCTCTTTCTGTTATTGATAGAAAGAGGGGGATTTATATTTGCTACTCCTTCCCCCCTTGCGGGGGAAGGCTGGGATGGGGGGTCACCCCCACCTTAATCCTCCCCCGTCAAGGGGGAGGGAATATGTATTACTTCAGATTAATCGTCGCTTTCTGCCTTATGTCCCTGGAAGAGCTTCCTACCAGCGCTTCAAACTCGCCGGGTTCAGCCACCCAGTTTCTCTTCCCCGCGTCGTAGAACGAGAAAGCTCTCTTGTTCAATTCAAACACGACTGCTTTCGTCTCTCCGGGCTTAAGTGAAATCTTCTTGAAGCCCTTCAATTCCTTCGGCGGCCTCGGGACCGAACTGACCTTGTCGCTCAGGTACAGCTGAACCACTTCCTTGCCTTCCCTTGAACCCGTGTTCTTGACGCTGACGCTTACCTTGTAATTGCCGTCTTTGGTTTCGGGAGCCGTAACCGCAATGCCCGAATATTCGAACGTCGTGTAAGACAGGCCGTGCCCGAACGGGAACATCGGCTCTATGTTGTTCTTGTCGTAATGCCTGTACCCGACGAATACCCCTTCCTTATAATACACCTTGCCGTTGCCGCCGGGATAATTGGCGTACGAGGGATTGTCTTCCAGCTTCTTGGGGAACGTGTCCGGCAGTTTTCCCGAAGGGTTGACGTCGCCGAAAAGTATATTCGCGATCGCGGTTCCGCCTTCTTGTCCCGGATACCATGCCTCAAGTATCGCCGGTACCTTGTCGGCCCATTTCCTCATGTCCAGCGGCGTCCCGTTTATCAGCACCACTATCGTGTTCGGGTTCGCGGCGAGAATCGCCAATATCAACTCGTCCTGCCCTCTGGGCATGAATATATCCTTTTTATCGTAACCTTCGCCCTCTATCTGCTTATTCAATCCGGCGAAAACCACCGCCGCGTCGCATTTCTTCGCGAGCTCGGCCGCTTCGGCCACCATGCCGCTGCCGGGCGCGGTCCATCCGAACTTCATGACCGCGTCGCCGCCCTTTTCATAATACTCTATCTTTATGTTGTATTCTTTCCCTTTTTCAAGGTATATTGTGTTGGATTTCGCCTCGGAGGCGTGGTCGCTCCAGCTGTTTATCAAAATATTGCCGTCCACATACATCCGGCTCCCGTCGTCGCTGAGCAGCGTCATGTTGTAGGTGCCGGATTCCTTGGGCATTAATTTGCCCGTCCATCTCACCGAGAAATTGTCCGATCCGATGCCCTCGCCGGGCCCGCCGCCGCCCCATTCAAAATTAACGTTTTCATCGGTTCTTATCACTTTAGGGGAGCCGTTAAGCGAGAAGTTGTCGAAATACTCGGCCTTCAGCCCGGACTTGCCGTCCGGTGTCTTAAGCGACGATGAAAGGACGGCGTCTATGTCGCCTTCCATCAGGCATCCTTTCGCGACTTTCACCTCAAACTTCCCGCCCGCCGCTTTCTTTATGCCTTCAAGCGGACCGACTATGTAAGGAGGGGTTACGGTTGAACTGCCGCCGCCGCCGGCGCGCCCGTCCACGGCGTTGGGCCCTATCACGGCAAGCGTTTTGATGCCGTCTTTTTTAAGCGGCAGGACGTTTCCGGTATTCTTGAGCAGGACTATCGCTTCTTCGGCGATATTGCGCGCTATGTCCTGATGTTCTTTCGTGTTTACCGAGCCGGGGAACTGTTTCTCAACCCCGTCGAACAATCCGAGTTCGAACTTGACGCGCAGTATCCTGCGGACTTTATCGTTTATGGTGGCCTCGGTTATCCTCCCGTCCCTGATAGCCGGAAGGATGGCTTCCCTTTCAAACTGGTGACCGGTATCACCCGGCATTTCCATGTCGCATCCGGAATTCGCGGCCTTGATATTATTCTTGATCGCCCACCAGTCGGAGAGAATGAAGTCCTTGAAACCCCAATCGTTCTTCGCGATATCTATCAACAAGTGCCTGTTTTCGCAGCAGTAATCGCCGTTTATCATATTGTATGCGGCCATCATCGTGGTAGTATGAGCTTCTTTCACCGACGCTTCAAAGCCCGGAAGGTATATTTCCCTAAGCGCGCGCTCGTCTATCTCAACGCTGATGTCCGCGCGCCACTGTTCCTGGTTATTCACCGCGAAATGCTTGGTGGATGTGCCTACCTTCTTGCTCTGAACACCCTTGACGTAGGCGACAACCAGTCTTGAGATAAGGTACGGGTCCTCGGCCATGCTCTCAAAGTTCCTACCCCCAAGCGGTGTCCTATGGATATTAATGCAGGGGCCCAATATGACGTTCCTGCCTCTGCCGCGCACTTCTTCTCCGAGCGCCTGTCCGAACTTATATATGAGATCGTCGTTCCAAGTCGCTCCTGCCGAAATAAGCGTAGGGAAACACGTGTTCCTGCCGAAGTTTTCGCGTACGCCGTGAGGGCCGTCCGTAAACATCAGAGGGGGTATCCCGAGGCGTTTGTTTTCCCGCCCGTCCATGAAATTCAAGCCGTGTATTTCGTCCAGTTTTTCTTCAAGCGTCATGCGCTTCATTAAATCGTCTATTCTTTTGTCTATAGGCGCCGCGGGATCCTTATATATCTGGACCTCGGCTGAGACGCACACAAAAAGACCGGCAACCATTAAAATGGCGCCGGCAAGCGTCAAACTCTCAAAACCACCTGAAAACAAAGGCAATTTATCCACTTAGATCCTCCTGTGCAAACGTTTGCTGCGACTGTAAATATTATTGCTCATTTGCGCGGTAATGTCAATAGATAAAAAATAATATTTTCATCAGGTAATCGGTTTCCTTAAACAAACAGGATGTCTTCCTATATATAACATGTTAGCATATTAAACGCCGCGCGTTCCGCAACCCCGCTATATTAAAGATCAGGTTTTTTCATTGACACGCCTGTAAAAAGTGACTATACTATGTCTAAATTGTCTATATCAGATAGCGGTTTATATTCCGTCTCCCGCATCACTATATTACCACCGATGAAAAAGTCCTCAATGCTCTTTAATCTGTGTTATCTCAGTAAAAATCAATGTCCCTAAAGGGACTCCGTTAAGTTGTTAAATATCGGAAGTCGTAATCGGAGATTGTTGAAAAATCCCGACAATCTCCGATAAAGGAAATGGAAATGAAAACTGCTTTTTCCGCTCTCGTCCTGTCATTATTCTTTTTTACGTCGACCGCGACAGCCGCCGGAACCATGATTACGCCCGCCGACATAGAAACAATCACCGCTTCGTCCGATATGGCCGGAAACCTGCCGCGGTTCGCTTTTGACGGCGACCTTGCTACCCGTTGGGAGTCCCAGCAGGGAATAGACGACTCCTGGATAGAATTCAAATTCAAGAAAACGCAGACGATCGATTCTATGAAAATATTATGGGAGACCGCGTCGGGAAAGGAATACAAGATACAAACATCAAAAAACGGCTTTGACTGGAAAGACGCCGCTTCTGTGAGCGAAGGCAGGGAAGGCGAAGAAAAGGTAATCGGCTTCAAGCAGGTTGAAACTAAATTCGTCCGCGTCCTCGGAATAAAACGCGCGACCGCGTGGGGGTATTCCATATTTGACGTTGAGTTTAACTCCGAAGACGCGAACCTCCCGCCTTTCGACCCGAAAGCGGCGTACCTGAACCCGGAACTGTCTGTAGACAAGCGCGCGGATGACCTTGTAAAGCGCATGTCGCTTTCCGAAAAGATCGCGCTTGTAAGCGGCTCCACCGGAATGAGTTCCAGGGCGAACAGCAGGCTGAAAATTCCGGTGATAGAATTTACCGACGGCCCGCACGGCGTGGGCTGGGGCCAGAATACGTGTTTTCCCACCGGCATAAGCTTTGCTGCCACGTGGGACCCGGCGCTGATACAAAGAGTGGGCGTGGCGCTCGCGAATGAAACGCGCGGGCAAGGCAGAAACGTTTTGCTCGGGCCCTGCGTCAATATAAACAGGTACCCGCTCGGCGGAAGGAATTTTGAGAGCTACGGCGAAGACCCCTACCTCGCGGGCCGTATCGCCGTCGGCTACGTCAAAGGCATTCAGAGCCGGAAAACGGGAACCTCGGTCAAGCATTACGCCTGCAACAACCAGGAATGGTGCCGGACAACCATCAGCGCTGAAGTAAGCGAGCGCGCCTTGCGCGAAATCTACCTGCCCGCGTTCGAAGCCGCCGTGAAAGAAGCCGACCCGCTGACGGTTATGGGCTCCTATAACAAGATAAACGGAACATACGCCTGCGCGAACAAGCATCTGCTCATAGACATACTTAAGAATGAATGGGGTTTCAAGGGATTTGTCGTTTCGGACTGGGGCGCGGTCTACACCACGCTGGAATCGGCTAACGGCGGCTGCGACCTTGAAATGCCCGGGCCGGGAACGTTCATGACATCGTCTAAACTGTATCCGGCCGTCAAAGATGGCCGGGTTTCCGAACAGATAATAAACGACAAGGCCCGCAGGCTGGTCCGCGCTATGTTTCGGCTCGGACTGTTCGAAGAAACCCCCGGGCAGAAACAGCCCGCGGCCGACTATGCCGCCAGCGCGCGCCTTGCCAGGGAAGTAGCCGAGAACAGCATAGTGCTCCTGAAAAACGCGAACAGCATACTGCCCCTTAAAAAAGACGGCATTAAATCCATCGCCGTCATCGGACCCAACGCCGCAGTTATGCCCGTAGGAGGAGGCGGCAGCTCGACCATCAATCCCAAATACATGATAAGCGTCCTTGACGGGATAAAGAATAAACTCGGGGACAAGGTGAAAGTTGAATACGCCGAAGGCAGCAACAACGTCGGAGGCATAACCGATATCCCGCTTGAATTCATTACCGCCGGTGATTCATCGGAGCGCGGTTTCAAGGCGGAATACTTCAACAACAAGGATTTGAGCGGCAGCCCCGTGTTGACTAAGATAGAAAAATCCATCAATTACAGCTGGAGCAACAAACCGCTCGACCCGAAAGTGCCCAATGACAATTTCTCGGCGCGCTGGACCGCGGTCATCGCTCCTCGCGAGACAAAGGAATATTATTTCGGAACGACCAGCGATGACGGGAGCCGCGTCTTCATCGACGACAAGCTCGTCGTTGACAACTGGTACGACCACGCGCCGATGAATGTCATAAAACCGGCGCGCCTCGAAGCCGGGAGGAAATATAGATTACGCGTTGAATACTACGAATCAAGCGGAGAGGCCTCGATGATATTCGGCTGGATACCGCCCGACAGCATCCTTCAGCGCGCCATAGACCTGGCGAAGCGGTCCGACACGGTTATCCTCTGCATGGGGCTCTCGCCGTTCTTCGAAAGCGAGGGCAAAGACAGGGACTCGTTCGCGCTCCTTGAGGCGCAGGACAAGTTGATTGAGGAAGTCGCCAAGGTTAACAAGAATACCGTCCTTGTCCTTATAAACGGCACGCCTGTCCAGATGGACAAGTGGCTTGACAAGGTTTCCGGCGTAATTGAAGCCTTGTACCCCGGCCAGGAAGGCGGCAACGCCGTGGCAGACGTACTTTTCGGCGATGTCAATCCGTCGGGCAAACTGCCCGTCACGTTCCCGAAACAGCTTGATGATGTCGCGCGGTACACGCCGTTTCCCGGAGAGAACGACAGGATCGAATACAAGGAAGGAATCTTCGTAGGTTACCGGCTCTTTGACAAATATAAGATAGAACCGCTTTTCCCTTTCGGCCACGGCCTGTCATATACGACGTTTGAATACTCCAATATGGAAGTAAAACCGATTGCCGGCAGCGACAACCTGTGTTCCGTAAGTATTGACGTGGCGAATACCGGACAGCGCGATGGCAAGGAAGTGGTCCAATTGTACGTAAGCGACGTCCAATCAAGCGTGGAGCGTCCTGTCAGGGAATTGAAACGGTTTGAAAAGATAACTCTGAAACCCGGCGAGAAAAAGAAGGTTATATTCACGCTGGACAAGCGGGCCTTCGCGTATTATTCCGTAGAGAAGAAAGACTGGGTTGTAGAGCCGGGCGTTTTCGAGATTCAGGTAGGCAGTTCTTCGCGGGACATCAGATCCGCCAAGAGAATTAGCCTGTAAAGCTGTCGTTGCGAGGAGCCCCGATGTTTCGGGGCGACGCGGCAATCTCGCCGTCCGTCATTTCGCTACTAATCCAATCCTCAAATATAAAAATACCTCGATTTTAACATCGAGGTATTTTTATGTCCTTGTATTATTATTCATTTGAAAGCATCCCGGAAAGGACTTTGGGAAAGCGGTTTTGCTTCGTGATGAGAAATCAAAATTTGGGGCGAAACAAGAGAATCTGAGGTGACGCGTAGTCACAGACTACGTGAGCCGAAGATTCCGAAGTTGCAGCCCAAATTTAGATTTCGGAATAGAAGCAGGGCCGCTTTCCCAAAGTCAACGGAGAGAGAGGGATTTGAACCCCCGGTACCCCAAAGGGATACACCGGTTTTCAAGACCGGCGCCATCAACCACTCGGCCATCTCTCCACCTACGCCAAGGCTTCGGTGGACACGGTCCACTTTTCCCCGGCTCTATATGTCAATATCAAAGAAACTCGGCTTGCCCTTCCGTAGCTCGCAAGAGCGAAAGAGGGCCATCTCTCCATTCACTGCTTCCCAATTATACCGAATTAACAAATTACTTTCAACATCTACTTTATAACTCTTTCCGAATAATCCATTTGTCGCAAAAATGATACAGCCTTGAATTTCTTTTTGCTAATCCCGCCTGAAGCAAAATATGCTTGAAATACTATATTGAAATAACTATTGACAATAACTGATTTCGGCGTTATTATTATAAACAAAGGGGGAGTCACCCCCACCTCTTTCCTCCCCCGTCTAGGGGGAGGATGAAGGTATAAATACTAACATGATTAAACACAAAATTCTTATCGCGGAAGATGACGAGTTTCTCAGGGATATGCTTGCAAAATATCTGCGTATGGGGGGCTTTGAAGTGGCATCCGCGGTAAACGGCGAGGAAGTCATACTTAAAGAGGAAGAAATACGCCCGGACCTGGTCATCCTTGACGTGAAGATGCCCGGGATTGACGGCTTCGAAGCGTGCAAGATAATCAGAAAGAAACGGAACGGGGTTGATTACGTGCCTATAATATTCCTGAGCGGGCTGATAACGGAAGGAATTGTCATTGCAGGGCTGAAATTGGGGGCGGACGATTTTGTGAAGAAGCCCTTTGAACATCTTGAGCTTATAACAAGAGTAAGAAATCTGCTGAAAATGAAGGATTTCATTCAGCACGTCGAACTGCTGGAGAACATGATATTCGCGCTGGTAAAATCGATTGAAACAAGGGATTTCTATACCGCTGGGCATTCAAAAAGAGTATCGGAGATCTCGGCGAAAATCGCCAAAAAACTGGGGCTCTCAAAAGAGGAAATCGGAATTCTCAGGAAAAGCTCTCTATTGCACGATATCGGAAAGATCGGCATTTCCGACCAGATACTGAACAAGAGCGGCAAATTGACCGAACAGGAGTTCGCGTCCGTCAAGGAACATCCGGTCAAAGGCGAGGAGATATGCAAGAATCTCCGCCTTCAGCAGGATGTTCTCACCATTATCCGCTCGCACCATGAAAAACTGGACGGCAGCGGCTATCCTGACGGATTAAGAGGAAAAGACATAGGGAAACTTGTGAGAATTGTCACCGTGGCGGATATTTATGACGCGCTGACGACCAAAAGACCCTACCGTACGGATAAAAGCGACGATGAGGCGATTGAAATATTGCTGCAGGAAGCCGAAGATAATAAACTGGATATTACGATTGTCGAATGTTTGAAATGAAATTGTCTTGTATTTAGCTTTCCTATTATCCTACTCGCCGTCGTTCTATTCTCTATTCATAATCATTTTTTCCAAATTGAGACCGTTGAAAAAGCCCTCAACGGTCTTGATTACACAGATTTTGAAAACAGATTACACAGAAACACCTACGGGACTTAATCTGAGTAATCATTAAAGAATCAGTGTAATCAGAGATTGTTGGCGTTTTTCAACAATATCAAATTAGTAATGTCCTGTCATTCCCGCCCGGCGCCGCGACATTATTAATTTATTATTGCATTATCAAGGGAAAATATTTTTTTGAAGTATTAGGAACTTTATATGTTCATTTACTCAATACTTCCTTAATCACCTTGCTGATTTCTTCAACACTATATGGTTTCGCGATAATCCCGTTAAAGCCGTATTTTTCCGGAAACGCCATGACATCGTCGCTTGAATACCCGCTGGAAACAATAGTTTTTATATTGGGGGATAACTGCTTGATAATGCTGTTAGCTGCCTTTCCACCCATTCCTCCTTGAATAGTTAAATCCATAATGACCAGATCAAATCCGTTATTATTGTCCCTTTCCTTTTTAATTATCTCTATAGCTTCAATACCGCTATTGCAATAAACGACTGTATATCCCAACGATGTTAAAACTCTTTTCAGCAACAATTGGATTGATACTTCATCATCCATAACTAATACTTTTCCATTTCCTTTATAAATGATGTCTTCTCGTGCAGTAGTTGAATATGAGCGCGAGTCAATTGATGCCGGCAAATAGATGTGGAAAACCGTGCCAATCCCAATTTCGGATTCAACATCAATATATCCGCCGTGTTTTTTAATGATTGAATATATAATTGCCAGTCCTAATCCTGTACCACTTTCCTTTGTAGTGAAATACGGGTCAAATATCTTGTTAAGAAACTCCTTCGGTATACCAGGCCCATGGTCTTTTATACTGATTTTAATGAAGTTACCTTCACGTTTTAGAATATTATTTTCATGCGTGTATATGACATTTTTAGCGTTTATCTCAATTATTCCTCCCGTAGGCATAGCCTGAGAGCCGTTAATAATAATGTTATTAATAACCCTGCTGAATTGCCCTTCATCAACATCTACTAACCAGAGATCGTCCTGGATTGAGAATTCACATTTGACATTGGAGCCTCTCAAAGAAAATATAGCAAGATCTCTCAATTGTTCCGATATGGAAACCAATTTCTTTTTTGGCTCACCGCCTTTTGAGAAAGTAGATAACTGATTCGCCAGCCCAACCGCTTTTTGTGCTGATTTCCCCGCTTCCATCAAGACCTCATTTAATTCACTTCCTTTTTTTGCAGAGGCCTTGGCCAAAGATATATTTCCCATTATTATAGTCAACATGTTGTTGAAATCATGGGCAATGCCGCCCGCAAGCAGTCCCAAAGATTCCAATTTATTGGCTTTTTGCAATTCTTCTTCTATTTGCTTTTC
Organism: Elusimicrobiota bacterium; assembly: GCA_043811535.1. Classification (GTDB taxonomy): domain Bacteria; phylum Elusimicrobiota; class Endomicrobiia; order Endomicrobiales; family JBDRNC01; genus JBDRNC01. The sequence continues at coordinate 182,434 of JBDRNC010000028.1, read as the reverse complement.
CTGATTCTTTATGATATCAATATTTTCAATATTATGGAGTGATGTTTCCATGGCATCTTTTATTAGGTGTAATGCGTCAATTTCATCCTTATCATACATATTTCCCGATAGCTTGTTACCGAGTAGAATATATCCTGCTATGCTGAATGCTGTTCTTAGCGGAATTATTGCGGAATATCCTTTACTATTCATTTCGCAGTATAATTTTAATTCTCTTTCGGTTACAGGTTTCCCAATTTCAATTATTTTCTCAATATCATCTTTTAACAATATCCGATCATTTTCTTTTGCGTAATCCCAAAATAAATCATCTCCGGGATTGTCATTTATTGCGCTTTTTTCAATATTTACTTTACTGTTATTATTGAATATATATTTTGACGTTAAGAATAATTCCTTTCCGTTTTCCGCAATTTTAATCGCTCCCTTGTCAATCATATACATCTTATTTAGCATATTCATTGTATCTTCTATAAGGGTGTTTCTTTTAAGATATTTTCTGATTTCCTTAATCCATATTTGAATATCTCTGTTGAATATATTGCTATAGCGAAAAAATACTTTAAAATATATATTACGCAGCTTCGCATAAAGCAGATTTGTAATAGTTATCGTTATGATAATAATTAAAGCAATGAATATACCGGGCTTTACATAGTGCAATGAAATTCCGAAGGGGATAATAAGAAAGCCGCTTAAAAGAACGATTGTCATAAATGTCAATGATTCTAAGGCTATTTTTCTGAATAAATATTGAAGATTAATAGTTTTAATTGTTATTAGAGCATAAGCAATTGATAATGAATAAAATATACTCGTTAAATTACCGATTGGATATATGTCAATGCCGTATGTTGGTAAGAAATTTGTGATTCCACCAGAATATCCTAATAATGTGCCCCAGAATATGTAACGATATTGATTTCTTTTTTGACCAACATTTGACTTCATCGCATTATAAATTAATATCTGAGAATAAGTAGCATATGCAAAGAAAATAATTCCGTAAATAATATCGCCTATTTGTCCAATAGGATAAAAACCCCAAGAATATAGAGATAAACTATTACTAAGAATATGAAATTGAAAATGAAATATTATGAATATAAAACTAATAATAAATGAAAGATAAAGCAAAATCTTGTTATATGCCGTATATAAATTCGTAAAACAAAGTGTAATATTGAATGTTGCAGGAAAAATAAACATTGTCGCAATAACAAGTACATTAATATATCTATAGGCGGTTGTTATGTCATTAGCAGAGAAGATAAAAAACAGTTCTAAATTCCAAATAGAAACACAAATATTCCAAAAAATATAAGATGATAAAATATTTTTTCTTTTATTGTTAATTAGTAGTAAAAATATAAGAAAAATATTTATTATAGCGGCTGTTAATGGTAATAGTGAATAAAATGTCATATGTATTTTTTTAACAGAAGAACAGCATTAACTCCTGAAAAACCTGCAGAATTCTGCATTGCGATATTGACTGCTTTGTTCCTTGCCTTATTAGGTACGCAGTCAAGATCACAATCGGGGTCAGGGTATTCATAGTTTATTGTAGGGGGGATGATGCCATTTTCGATTGCAAGGCAATTGGTTATTGTTTGAAAGGCGCCGGAAGCGCCAAGCGGATGGCCTATCATGGATTTAAGACTGCTTATAGGTAATTTATACGCATATTCGCCAAATGCCTTTTTTATTGCGATTGTTTCGGATTTTTCGTTTAAAAGCGTTGAGCTGCCATGCGCCTGCAGGTAGTCAATCTGTTCAGGGAATATTCCGGCATTATTCATAGCGATTTTCATTGCCCTTGCTGATTGTTCTCCATCCGGCTCCGGGGCGGTCATGTGATACGCGTTGCACGTAGTCCCGTAACCTATAATTTCGGCGTATATATGAGCATTTCTTTTCAATGCGTGATTTAATTCTTCCATAGCAATTATTCCCGATCCCTCGCCCATTACAAATCCATCCCTTTCTTTGTCAAAAGGCCTTGAGGCCTTTTCGGGTTCATGATTTCTGGTAGATAATGCTCTTATTATGCAAAAAGAATACATGGTAAGAGGGGAAATGGGGGCATCCGTTCCTCCGGCAAGCATTATATCCGCTCCCCACTGTTTAATGATGTTATAGGCATTGCCTATAGAAACAGTTCCGGCAGTACATCCGGTGGATATTGCGTTGTTATATCCCTTTATACCCAAATCGATTGAGATTTGCCCTACAGGCGCGCAGCAGAAAACTGATATGGCCGTGTAGGGACTGATGCTTTTAAGTCCGCGGGTCCTGTAATTTTCAAATTGTTTCTCAGCAAAATCCATACCGCCTACGGCAATACCGACAATTAAACCAACTTTTTCAGGATCTTCATTGTTGATGTCAATGCCAGCGTCTTTCAGCGCAAGTTTTGAGGCGGCAATCGCGTATTGGGTGGATAAATCCGTTCGTTTTATCTGGTGCGAGTCCACAAAATCCTTAGCGTTAAAATTATCAATTTCTGCGGCGATTTGCGAAGGATGCTGAGAGGCATTAAATCTAGTTATTTTTTTAGTGAAAGATTTTCCGGCAATGGTATTATTCCAGAATTTGTCCTTTCCAATTCCGCTTGGAGCGATAACTCCTAGTCCTGTAATGACAACTCTTCTATCTCGTCCATTTTCCATTCTATACACGCACTCCCTTCTTAAAAAGCGAAATTGGGAATAAACCCCATACTTCCTTCTGATATTCCCGGTATTTATCTCCAAATTTATTTATCAATGCCTTTTCCTCATATATTATTCTTAACACTATTAGCGGAATAAATATCATCGCCATTAAAATAAGGGAATAGTAAGCATTTGCAATTAATGGGAGGCCGAAAAGTTCACAAAAGATGAACAAGTAATGCGGGTGCCTGAAATATCTGTACGGTCCTGATTTTATTAATGGATGTTCGTCCCGTATCTCAATTTCGATGCTCCAGTATTGATTTAGAGTTTTGATTGCCCATAGCCAGAAGAACATGCCAGTAAAATATACTATTAAAGCAGCTGCGGAAATATAGTAGTTTATTTCCCTTTTTATAATGAATATTTCAGCGGAAGGTGTCAAGAAGACAAGAATATAGAATAAGAAAATCACTTTTGTTATCCAGCCTGCTGATACATCTCCTTTTATTTTCTGCATATTTTTGACTTTTTGAGTAACAATGTATCTATTAATAAATGCAGATAATACTATTATTAAATAAAGATACTTATACACTAATATCTCCTTTTATAAAAGGATCTATACTTTTCGGGATTGTATTAGAAACATAATGAGACGCCATATTCGTAATAATTGGAAACATCCTTTCATGTAATCTCGCTCCATTTTTATTCCAAAGTGCATATAATCTCATAATGCGATCCCAAATATTATTTAATTCAAACAACTCCTTAAATGCCCAATAATATCCGTATTTCAATTCACTTTGTGTCATATTTTTTGGCTCGAAACAAACATGGCAACAATCATAATCGTACCAATTTTTATCTAATATTCTTCTCTCTTTTAAAAGTCTATTAGATAATGCGGTCCCAGGTAATGGGGTAAGTATGTTGACTACGCAATTTCCAAGTCCCGTATTTTTAACAAAATTAACTGTTTCCCTAAATATATTTACACTGTCATTATCAAAACCAAATACAAATGATCCAAGTATTATAAGGCCTTTGGATTGGATTTTTTCGATGGCTTTATAGTATGTTTCAACTTTATTGTGTTTATTTATATTATCAAGATTTTGTTGGTCTATTGTTTCAAAACCAATAAGAACACTGAGACATCCGCTTGATACAAGGAGATCTAATAATTCATCATCTTTATAAATATCAATTGTTGTTTGTATCGTGTATGGTGTTCTTAATGGTATCATTCTTCTAAGTATTTCCTTGGTTCTAACTATATTTGCAACAAAGTTATCATCGCAGAAGAATATTAGTTTTTTTTCAATAGAATTTAGATATTCTATTTCCTTTATAACATTTTCTACGGATTTACACCTATATTTATTTCCAAGGTATGCTTGCACTGAACAAAATTCGCAATCAAAAGGGCATCCACGCGTTGCTTGAATGACATGGAAACTATACTTCTGATTATTCACTAAATCATATCGCGGCATTGGCTGTATATCTATGTTCGGTTTCTGATCGGATTTATAAATCCTTTTTAAGTTATTATTTTGAAAATCATCTATTACCTGTGCCCATATATTCTCCGCTTCGCCTACTAAAACCGAGTCTGCGTGCTGCAGCCCCTCTTCAGGAAGCATTGAAACATGTATACCTCCAATTATGACTTTGACTCCTTTTTTCCTGAATTCATCAGAGATTTCGTATGCCCTTTCAACTAAAGAGGTGTTGGCGGTAATGCCAACAAAATCAACTTTTTCATCAAAATTAATGTTTTCTATGTTTTCATCCTTAATTACTATGTCAATTCCTTTAGGTGTAAGCCCGGCGATGACCGGAATGGAAAGCATCACGGAACTATATTTTTTCACTCCAAATATAATAGACTGAAATTGCCCTCCCCAGTTTTCAGGTTCTTCATCGGCATTTTTTCTTTTAGGAATAATTAGTTTTAAAATCATTTATGCTCCTTTTAACAAATATCGGATATTATTAGATTGTCTCTTGTTTATATTTCGCGTAATTCTCATTCAAAGCGATAAACATTGCCTTTTCTTCAATAATTGAACGCAATATTATTATGGGCAAATATGCGAATAATAATATTAATAATGAATAATATGAATTTGGCACTAATGTAATTCCAATAACTTCCAATAAATGAAATGCATTGTTGGGGTGTCTCATATGTCTGTAGGGCCCTTTTCGGATTATTTCATGGTTTTCTCTGATTTCAATATCAACACTCCAATATTTTCCCAGTGAATTAAAAGCCCATTGCCTGCCCATAATACCTATTGCATATAACAAAACACCTGAAATACTGATGATTATGTTAATTTCCCGCTTTAGAATGAAATATTCGATTAAAGAACCGAATAGTATTATGAGGTAGACAATAAAGATATATTTCGTCGTCCAACCAGCTACGACTCTTCCTTTTATTTTCCCGGAGCGTAATGTTTTATTTCTTATTGCGTTTCTAAGCATAAATATTGAAATAAAAAATATAACATATAAAATAATGAAGTATCGGTTCATTTATTTCTCCATCTTGTTCTTTAAGCCTTTGAGCACATTAGATGTGAGCTTATCAATTGCCGGTTTGGCAATATAAGTCTCTATAAATCTTCCGATAATCGGAATGTTCAATCTTAAAGTGTGTGTTATGGTAAGCATAGTTCCTTCATCAACAGCATCAAATAACCATTCAATTTCCATTCCCTTTAATCTGCCTTCAATTTGCTTAAACAGTATAAATTTATTAGGTGCGAATTCAGCGGTTGATTTCCAGGTCATTTTCTTTTTATTAAGCGCTGCGGTTCTTTGTATGACCATTTTTCCGTCATTTGTTTTGGATATCACGGCGGGTTCGTATCCTGGAATAAACTCATGTTGATGTTCAATATCGCAGGCAACCGCATATACCTTGAAAAATGACTCCTTTATAATGATTGAACCTTTCGTAATCATATTATTGCCACCGCCCGGCACCATCCAGCCCCGGCATTCTCGATTTTAACCGGAAAACAAGCAACTTTGAAACCGTGGGACTTTGGAATTTTGTCAAGATTTGACAACTGTTCAATGTGGCAGTATTCGTATTTTCTTCCGACAAAATGAGCCGGGAAAATAGATGATTTATCTCTTGTCTTGAGATAATCGCTGAGCATTTTCATTGCGGGCTTGTCAAAACCCCATGCATCAATGCCTATTATCTTAATTCCCTGCCTGATTAAATATATAGTCGCCTCTGCGCTCATGCCCGGGTGGGCCGAAAAATAGCTTCCGTCGTTGAAGTGGCGGTCTGCGCCGGTCATTATCAAAACGATATCATAAGGTTTTAATTTATATCCAATCTTGAACAGGGCATTTGTTATATCGGCTTCGCTTATCAATTCTTCTGGCTTTTTATGACGCATATCCAGTAATACACCATCCGAGTAGCACCACTCTAAAGGTATCTTGTCAATTGTTTTAGGTTTTTGTCCTACCAATAACGGTCCGAAATGCCATGGAGCATCCATATGCGTGCCGGTATGAGTATCCAGCGTGATATCCTCATTTGCGAGCCCCATTTCATTAGGGAAGTCTTTGTAAGTCAGCGCGGGAAGACGTAAATTAAATATTCTATCTACGCCGCAGGATCGAAGTATTGTCATTAATTTGAATAAAAGCCCTTTGAGCAGATTTTTTTTAGCAATGACATTAAAAGCGCCGTTTATAAGGCGCTTGGCGCCACATGTATGGCTAATGTAGGTAATTTTGGCTGAATCGGGTTCCGAGGGCTTATTAGCTATTGGAAGGCTCAAATCTATTATCATTTTATATTATTCATTTTCATTCATTTTATGCCGCTATTTTTAAATTTATATTAACAAAATACTTTTGTTATTTCTCAGATATGCCGTAAAATACCTGCATATCGCGTGATAATTAATATAAATTTGAATTCGGGTAACTTAAAATAATATTTTCTAACGGATTTTTACAGAAGACAAGCATTTTTTGTTAATTTGGCTTACGCATCTAAAGAATAGTCAAATTATGAATAAATGTCAATGATTTGAATGTTTTTCTTAATCATTTAAACTGAATATATTGCGGACAAATAAAGGCAAAACACGCGATTCCGACGTGCATATGCATCATAATAGATAAATTATCATTCAATTGCCTATAATAACTTTACATACTGCTTACAGTAATTTTACATTTAAAAATTGCTTATATTTTGCTATTTTTTGCTTATTATTCAGCTGGAATACATTTTTGCACAACTAAATATCGATAATCATATAATGAGTGGAGCCCCTCCCCGAAAGAGTCGGGGAGGCTCCTTCAACAACGCGACCTCCCGCGACTTCCTTAGCGTATTCGCTGGAGTCCATGCGTAGTCGGACGGCTCCGCCTCGCCCCCCAGCGGTAGCTGGAGGATTCAATGACGCGGGATTGATTCTTATGAAAATTATATGTAAAATATTGATGGAAGAATAAGGATTCTGATATTTAAGGATTAAGGAGTATAGTATGGTTTTAACTGGACAAAGGAAAACAATTATTGTTGTTGATGATGAGCCGGCGATGATAAAACTAATTGACAAAATATTGCAGCCGCATAATTACTTTGTTGTGGCCGCTTATGATGCGCAGTCTGCCATTGCAAAATATAATCAGATGAGTGAAATTGATTTAGCTATAGTTGATATTTTATTACCTGATTTGAGCGGAATAGAAGTATTGCGCCATATGAGAGGAAGGGATGATAAACTGCCGATTATTATGATATCAGCGCTGAACAAGGCAGGGCCCGCTATATCCTGCCTTCAGATGGGAGCGTCGGATTATATTATCAAACCATTTACTCCGGAAGAGCTTGTAGCCAAGGTAAGCAAGGCATTAAACACTAAAAAACATAGAAAAAAAAATTGGCGCAAAGTCTTCAAAAGCGATGATATATTGATGGATATTTCCGAGAGAACATTGACTGTTTGTGGAAAGCAGTTAGAACTAACCAGCAAAGAATACAATTTATTACAGATATTCTTAAGGTTTCCGAATAAATTTATTAATAGAAATCATATCATTCAAGAGATTTGGGGTGATGAGTTTGGATCCGGATCAAGGACTTTAGACGCGCATATATATTCGCTCAGAAAGAAATTGGGGAAGGCGGGGGAAAGAATAGTAACAATCAAGGGAGAAGGCTATAAATTTATTGAGTTATAAATTCTATTATACTGATATATTTTTACTTCTAAATATGTAAGTTAAAGGGAAACTATGCGTATTCTTGTGATTGACGACGAAGTGAGTATCGTAAGTTTCATCAAGCGCGGGTTAAAAGAGGCGGGCTATGCCGTTGACACGGCTTGCGACGGGGAAGAAGGATATATTCGCGCCGCCTCAAACGATTATGACCTGATAATCATGGACTCCGTAATGCCCAAGATAAACGGCATGAGTTTGTGCAAAAAATTAAGGGATGAGAAGTTTGTCATGCCCATAATAATAACCTCCGGCAACAAAATACTGACAGACGATAAAATTAAAGGATTGGACGCCGGGGCCGATGATTATTTAACCAAGCCGTTCGATTTTCAGGAACTTCTGGCGAGAATACGCGCCAATCTCCGGAAAAAGTACCCGCAGGCCAATTCAAAGCTCAAAGCGGGCGATCTCACTCTGGACCTGGTAAGTCACAAAGTTATCAGGAGAGACAAGGAGATATTCCTGACTAATAAGGAATTCACGCTTCTGGAGTACTTAATGAGGAATGCTGACTGCACGGTTACAAGGACAATGATAGCGGAGCATGTGTGGGACCATGATTTCGACTCTTTTTCCAATGTAATAGACGTTTACATTAACTATTTGCGCAATAAGATTAACACCAGCTTTAACAGAAAATTAATAGAGACCGTAAAAGGGCAGGGCTATATCCTCCGGACCAAAGAATAGACATATCCCATTCAAAATACAAACCGTTTTTGACTTACACCCCCTTCCAGTATTCCACTCATCAGTATAACATCAAATTAACTTAATTGCTTGTATTTCTAATCACTTTTAGCGCTCTCGCGCTAAAATCTTCCTAATTATCGCATCAACTTGCTTCGTCTGCCCAGCATTAAAATAGTTTAATCCTATTTTAATCTGTTTTTAATCTACGCCTGCTATAGTTATTGTGTAGATGGACTCCCTCCACCTGCTATGCCTGGTTGATCCAAGGACATTATGCGCATACTTCTGATAGAAAACGACGAAAAACTCTCGAATTTCATAAGGTACGGGCTTGAGCAGGAAGAATACAGCGTCAACACCGCTTCCTGCGGAGAGAGCGGCCTTCTGCTGGCGGCGAACAGCATCTATGATTCCATCATAATCGATGCCGCCGTCCCGGGTATAAACGGGCTTGAACTTTGCAAAATGATACGGGTAAAATACGGCCGAGTTCCGTTTGTCATTCTGGGCACCGGTGATTCGGCCGAAGAGAAAGTCAGGGGGTTTGAGGCGGGAGCCGATGACTGCATTGCCATGCCGTTCTCATTCGAGGACATTTCCGACAGGTTACGCTCCAACATCAGGAAGAGGAACGGCGCCAGATCCGCGGTTCAAACGTACGGGCTTGTCCTCAATGACGCGGAGCAGTCGGTAAAAAGAGACGGCAACGACATACGGCTCACTAAAAACGAATTCAGACTGCTGCAGTTTCTGGTGAATAACGCAGAGAAAGTCGTCTCGCGGGAAATGATAGCCGGTAATCTCTGGGGCAACGCCCGCGCCCATGAAACCAACATAATTGATGTGTACATTAATTTCCTGCGGAAAAAGATAGACCGTAATTACGATAATAAGCTGATTCACACCGTGCGCGGCAGGGGATATATTCTCAAATTTTCGGCCAAAATAGGATTCGGGAGAATCAAATGAAAAATAACAGTAAAACAACCCGTTTTCCATGGGCATTGTTCGCCGTTGTATCCGCAATCATGCTCTTTTTAGTTTTCGGGGATAATATGTACTATTCCTACCTCGGCATCTTATTCGGCATCTTTTTCTTCATTCTGATAATCCTGTTGTACGTCATTTTTGTCTATCGCGCCGAAAACAAGCATTATGCGCAATTACATGCCGCGGATGCCGAAATGAAGAAATCCCTGGACGAGATAAATGACCTGTACAACAACGCTCCCTGCGGTTACCATTCATTGGACGCAAACGGGATATGCCTGCGTATAAATGACACCGAACTTTCATGGCTGGGGTATTCCCGCGATGAAGTCATCGGAAAATCATATTTCCACGAGATTCTTTCGGGAGAATCTCAAAATAATTTTAAAAAAGGCTTTGCCGCTTTCATGAATGACGGGGAGTTAAAGGGAAGGGAATTGCAGTTAAAACGCAAGGACGGAACGGTTTTCCCTGTTCTTATGAATTCCAGCATCGTCAAATACCTGTCAGGAGCTTTTATCATGACGCGTTCAACCATATTTGATATAACCGAAAGGAATAAATACGAAAACAATTTGAGAGATAGTGAGGAAATGTTTCGCGTGCTCTTTAATAGCTCTAGTGATGCACTAATGACGCTTGAACCGCCTTTGTGGAATTTCACTACCTGCAACCCGGCAACTCTGAAAATGTTTGTGTGTAAAGATGAGATGGAGTTTTGTTCTTTCCCGCTGTGGAAATTATCGCCTGAGTTTCAGCCTGACGGCAGCCTTTCTTCCGACAAGGCAAAAGAAATGATAGAAATAGCGATGCTTGAGGGGGCTAACTTATTTTATTGGACGCATAAAAGAACGACAGGAGAGAATTTTCCGGCAATAGTTATGTTAACAAAAGTAAATATATCCGGAAAAGAATTCCTCCAGGCAACAGTTAGAGATATAACCGGGCAAAATAAAGCGGAACAAGAGAATAGAATCATGCAAAAGCAGTTATTGCAGACAAGCAAGCTCACTGCTTTGGGCGAAATGGCTTCCGGCATAGCGCACGAACTCAATAACCCCCTTACGATAATAATGGGGAATGCTCAATATATTAAGGACATGAAAGGAACAAGCGGACAGTTCGCGCAGATATTTTCTGAAATAGACGAGGCCTCGCAGCGCTGCAAGAAGATAGTGGGTAATCTGCTTGAATTTTCAAAAATGAACGAAACAGATATGTTGGAATGTTCGGTGAACGCGATTCTTCTGAACGCAATCCGTCTTGTCTCCTACCAGCCGGAAGTCAAGCAGATAAAGATAGTTAACGACTTGTCACCGGAAATGCCTCAGGTACTCGGCAACATGTCGCGCCTTGAACAGGTATTCATAAACATGATAATTAACGCGGCGCACGCGATGCAGAATGGGGGCACGCTCCATATTTCCACGCGTTTTGACAGCATAAACAACCGAGATGAAATATTATTTAAAGACGAGGGCTACGGCATATCGCCGGAGAACATAGACAAGATATTTGACCCGTTTTTCACGACCAAAGAAAAAGGAACCGGACTCGGACTATCCATATCCTGCGGCATAATCCATCAGCACCACGGCAATATAACAGTAGAAAGCGAAGGGAAAGACAAAGGAACCACATTTTCGATATACCTGCCGGCTGCATGAGCTCGGTTCAATAATTAGTGAATAAACATTTTTTAACTCAGTCCCGCCAAGGCGGACAGGAACGCCCCCGAAACGAAGTGAAGCGGGGTTTCACACAACTTAAATTCTACAGGTGTCAATCCGCCACGGCGGATTTCGCATAAGGCAATTTAAAAAAACACTTAAGGTGCTCAAGGAGACTCTATGGAACACATTCTGATCGTTGACAACGAACCCGCTATTCTTGAATTATGCAAAAGGATACTCGAGGACAAGTATAAGATTTCCACAGCGCAAAACGCCAAGGACGCCCTGGATATCCTTTCAGACACAAGTTGCGACCTGGTTGTTTCGGACTTGAAAATGCCGGGAATGGACGGAGTTGAATTACTGCAGAAGATAAAATCCATGTACCCGCACACCGAAGTGATGATTTTTACGGGCCAGGGCACCATAGAAACAGCGGTTGAAACAATGAAAAAGGGGGCCTATGATTACATTCTCAAGCCCTTTAATATTACCGATCTTTCGACATCCGTTAATAAATGTATAGAGTATTCAAAGCTGAAAAAACAGGAGAATATTTTCCGCGAAACTATCTATCTGTACCAGCTTTCACAGGAATTGAGCAGTAATCAATCAGAAAAGGAATTGCTGGATTTTGTTCTGAAGCAAGCGTCAAAGGCCCTTAATTCGGATTCGGGGTCAATATTCATGTTTGAACAGGAAAATAACGTTCTTGCGCCGATTGTTTCTTACGGCAAAAACGACAACCTTTGCGATAAGATTAAAGTCGGCGAAAAAGTGGCGGGATGGGTGGCAAAAACAAAAGAAGCTATAGTGATCCAGGACGGATTCAAGAACACTCCTCAATTCAAGGACTATCCCATGAGAGAAGAGATAGCGTCGTCCATGGTAGCTCCATTAGTCTACAAAGATATATTTTTGGGCATAATAAGCATTAACCGTTCGATTGAACGCACAAAATCCCTTTTCTCGGAAAACGACCTCGAGCATTTCAAACTATTCTGCCTGCACGCGTCGCTGATACTGATAGCTCTGCGAAACAAACAGGCCATACAGGAACTAAGCGAACTTAAATCCAACTTCGTCGCGAATGTCACCCATGAGCTGAAAACGCCTTTAATGGCCATCGGAGGAGCGGCAGAGCTTTTGGCATCTCTTATCAGCGAAGAAAAGACCAAGCAATTCCTTGAACTTATTGAAAGGAACACGAACAGGATGAAAACTCTTGTCAACGACCTGCTTGATTTCTCGCGCATGGAAACGAAGAAGCTCAGACTTACATATACCGAATTTGACTTCAAGGAACTGGCGCTAGAAACTATAAATAATTTTGAATTAAGTTCAAAAAGCCGGAACATCAACCTGTCCGCTGAATCTCCCGGGGTAGCGGTGATTTCGGCGGATTATGAAAAGATCAAACAGGTCCTGTCAAATTTCATTCAAAACGCTCTTAAATTCACCCCCGAGGGAGGATTTGTCCGCCTTGAATACAGGATAAATGACGGTAAAAATCTTGTTTTCAGCGTAACGGACAGCGGAATAGGCATTGAAAAATCACAGCAAGACAAGATATTTGAAAAATTCTATCAAGTTGACAACGGCGCTTCAAGGGATTATGGCGGGTTCGGGCTGGGACTGGCTATCGTTAAATACATTATAAACGAGCACAAGGGCTCTGTACGGGTCGAATCGGAACCGGGAAAAGGCTCAAAATTCACCGCCAGCATACCGGTTTCTGTGTAAGGGATATGATGAATATGGTTGCAGTAGAAATTAATTACGATGTCATTGCGACCCGCCACCGCAGCATTGGCGGGGAAGCAATCTTGCTTTTAAAAATGAGATTGCTTCGTCACCCCGATAAAATCGGGGCTCCTCGCAATGACGGCAGGCGACTACCGCGGGAATGACAGCTGCAGGGTTTGGCGAAGATTCATAAGCAGATAATACAAAGGATAAGGAGAAAAAAAATGGTTTCTACAAACGGCAAGAGAATCATGGTAGTGGACGACGAGCCTGATATAATAACCGTCCTCAGCGAGTATCTCGCGGGAGAAGGTTTTCAGGTCATTACTGCGCCAAACGGGCAGCAGGCGATCAAACAGGCTGAGGAAACATATTTTGACCTGATACTCCTTGATATCGCCATGCCGGTCATGAACGGCCTGGATGTCCTCAAGGAAATCAAAAAAATTAAACCGGACACAGCGGTTATCATGATAACTGCTTACAGAGACGCTGAAAAGGTCGTTGAGTGCTTCCGCACCGGAGCGTTTGATTGCATATTCAAGCCGTTCGACCTTAAATACCTTAGAAACGCGATATTGGCGAAACTCATGTGCTGATAGACGCAATGAACCTCCGCCCAGCAAGCTTGGCGGTATCAGACGTACTTAGTTGTTACTCCTCTCCCTTGATGATAGGGGGAAGCACAGTGTGCTTCCCCACTGGGATATCCGTAGATGGGGGTGCCGGAGGATTGAGGTGAGGGTGGTCATCATAGAGCCCCCTCATCCTGCCCTTCTCCCACCAGGGGAGAAGGAATATTCGGCAACTGCCCAACAAGCTGGGCGGAATAGTCAGGTTTACAGGTTACACCGATGAAACATGCAATGTTGAATCTCCGAAAACTAATATTCCCGGCCCTGGTATGGCTGCTGGGCACGTCATTGCTCGGCGCCGGCACTTGCCAGATACAGGATACGGATGCGGATTTCGGAGCAGGCGACCCGGAATATCACGATCAGACAACCGTAAGGTATACCGGCAGCCCGGCGCAGGTGGAACTCCTGTTTAAGTGGATACCTGTAACCAGCGGGATGTATCCTGACGCGCGGCAATTCTCGCCGCTGGAATACCTGCCGGATGCAAATTGCATCCTTCTTTTCGGGGGGTATGATTCCGGAAGATCGCCGAAAGACTTTAACGATACCTGGCTTTTCAATACTTCAATAAACTCTTGGAGTTACAAGGTTTTTTCCAGCTCGAGCGTGCCTTCGGTCCGTCACGGGCACGGTATTTCAAGAATGAACGGAAGCAAGGCGGTGCTGTTCGGCGGTTATGACATGGATTTGAACGAGTATAAGAAAGACACCTGGGTCTATGACGCCGCGCAGAACAGGTGGGATGAAGTATTATGTTCAACGTATCCGCCGAAAAGGGCTTTTTCGGCGATGTGCAGGACAGCCGGCGAAATAGTGCTTTTCGGAGGCACGGACGGCACAAACAGGTATTCGGACACATGGGTATTTGACGTTAACGCGCAAACCTGGTCATACCGCGCGACGGCAGGCAATCCTTCGGGGAGATATTCTTCTTCCTATGCTTATAATAAATCTGACGGCAAAATGTATCTTTTCGGAGGACAGGATCCGGCGTTGAAACAGGACCTGTGGAAGTATGATTCCGCGGCAAACACCTGGGCGCTAGTCGCCGCAGGAGGCGGTCCGTCCGCAAGGTCCGATTCAGGGATGTTTTACGACCCATGGAACGATTGCCTGGCGGTTTTTGGGGGAGACGACGGGAATAGAAAGGACGACATTTATTACTACAAAACGGCCTGGAATGAAGGATTTCCCGAAAACACGCCGTCAACCAGGTCCGGTCACGGGCTGATCTTCATCAGCACATACAGCGCGTTTCTTTTCGGCGGCAGGGACAATGCCGGCGCGTACCTTCAGGACTCGCATTTTTTGCTTTTTCATTCTACGGGATCATTCACTATTCCGTTAGATGTCCCTTTCAGCACTTCGCTGGATTGGAAGTCCATATCATTCAACCCGTCCGGGCAGAAAACTGGAACGAATATTAAATTGCAGGTCGCTTCGCGCGCCGAGGGCTCTTCGTGGGACAGTTTCCGCGGATGGGACGGGAATACGAACAGTTTTTATGAGTTCGGGGTCGGGCAATCTACGGCGGCCCCGCTCTGGATGGGCCACATGAACCGGAGATTTTTGCGTTACCGGTATTTCCTGGCTTCAACTTTATTCCCGAACTCCCCTGCGATAGATTCCGTGATAGTCTCATTTAACCGCGCCGCGCCGGCGCCGGTTCTGCTGAATCCGCTTCATGAAGGGAGCACGAATTGCGTTTTTCCCGCTTTCACGTGGAATAACGCGTCCGATGCCGACGGGGACGCTTTGATTTACGAGTTCCAGGCGGATGATGACCCTAACTTCGGCTCGCCGCTGATAAGCACCGCGGGCATACCTTCCGGCTCAGGCGTGACCACATCCACCGCGCCGGCCGTCCCGCTCCAGCACGGCACGTGGTACTGGCGCGCGCGCGCGAATGACGGGCTTACATCCCTTCAATGGAGCGGGGCATATACGCTTTTCGTGGATACCATTGCCCCCGGAAGAGTCATTAGCCTTAGCGCCGTCACGGGTCTTGGGAATGGTGAGATAATACTTTCCTGGACGGCTCCGGGCGACAACGATTACTCTTTCATTATAACGACCGGTTCTTATGAAGTTAAATTCGCGACTTACGGGCCGATAGACGAAACCTTGTACGCTCTAATATCCGAAAGCAGGCGCCAAACGCCGGTTTCCATGTCTCCGGGGACATCATATTCGGCAGTTATTACAGGATTGAACGACGGGACGACATATTACTTCGCAATGAAGATATCCGATAAAGCAGGCAACGTCTCTTTGGTTTCACTGGCTTCACCCGCGGCTTATACAAACGCCGCGCCTGAAGTCATCCTGTCTACCCCTGTCGGCGGGGAATACTGGACGGGCACGCGCGACATTGTCTGGAACTCCTATGACCCGAACTGGTACGACACGAGGACTTTCCGTATATACGCGTCAAGCGATTCAGGCGCGAATTACTCAATAAACGTCACGACATACGCTTTGAGCCACGGCACGACTTTTTACAGATGGGATACAAGGCGGGTATCCAACGGCGTGGAATACCGCGTAAAGGTTGAGGCGACGGATAACCGCGGGCTTAAAGGATCCGCGGCATCGCCCGGCGATTTCAGCGTATTCAACCCGAATCAAAAACCATCGGTCACGGTGATTTATCCGAACGGCGGCGAAACTATTTCCAACACAGCCACTTTCACGTGGACGATATACGATTACAACGGCGCCGACACCCACGTGTCCGAAATTTATATTTCAGCCGACGGCGGGAACACGTATTCATGGTATTTCCAAACGGCAGGCGCGTCGTACACGTTAAATACAAAGGAACTTTCCAACGGCCCGTTTTACCGCGTGAAAGTGTCGGTTACGGATTCCGGTTCGCCTCCGGAAAACGACATAGACGCGTCTGACGCGGATTTCAGAATAGACAACCAGAACCTGAAGCCGAACATGTTTTCGCTTGTATACCCGCCTGACGGAAGCTCGCGTTCCATACTGGACATAAACTTATCTTGGGAAAACGGAGGCGACCCGAACCCCGAAGACGCGCTCTCGTACAGGCTTGTCTACAGCACTTCCGCGGATCTCAGTTGCCCGGCCGTTGTAAGCGGGCTGAAGACAAATAGCTACAAGATCGCGCCTTCCGCGCTTACGGCGGATAAAGCGTATTACTGGAAAGTCACGGCCATAGACCCTTTAGGGCTTGAAACCGGATGCGCTAAAGCGTTCAGCGTTTACGCGCTCAGCAGGTTCAAGACCGAAAGCACAGACAGCAAGATACAGGCAGAGATAACAGAAGGCCTGCCGGCGGAAGGATTCCTGGATATTGAGATCCTTGATTCAAGGGCTTCCCAGGCGATGCGGGACGCCGACCAGGATTCCATAATTGACAGGAGTATCCTTAAAATATCCGATGTTTCCTACAAAATTTCCGTGTGCGGAATAAACAGGAATGAACTGCAGGCGCAGAACCCCATACTTTCCGTCAAAGCCGCGTATGACGACGCCGACAATGACGGGTATTTCGACGGCACGCTGGTAAAAGCCGAAAGCATACGCTGCGCGATGCTTAATGAAATAAAATGCAAATGGGAATTCCCCGACGCGCAGCAGACCTTGGATAAAACTCAAAAACGGATTTCTTTTTCACTGCAGAAACTCGGTTCAATAACGCTGCTCGGCGCGATAACGCCGCTGTCAATGATATCGGGGGTTGTCAACTACCCTAATCCGTTCGCGGCGGGCCGGCAGTCTACGCGCATAAGATACACGCTTACGGAATCTTCCGATGTAACGCTTAAGGTTTATACGCTGATGGGCGATCTTGTCTGGCAAAAAAATATCCCGGCAGGAACCGAAGGCGCGCAGGGACAGCCGGCCGGCCGGACGAACGAAGTATTCTGGGACGGCAAGAACGGCTCGCAGCAGGTTTCCGCCAACGGGATGTACATACTTGAGATAAAATCCGGCTCCGAACGCCAGTTGAGAAAAATAGGGATAGTCAAGTGAGCCCCGCGCAGGGAGGAAACATGCCGTACAAAATCATGATAGTTGACGACGAAAAAGACATCGTGTTTGTTTTGAAAATAGCGCTGGAAAAAGAAGGTTTTGCCACCGACGAGGCATACGACGGCATTCAGGCGCTGGAAAAAATCGGGATGAGCAAGCCCGACCTTATTCTTCTGGATATCATGATGTCGAAACTGGACGGCCACGGAGTGAACCTGAGACTGAAAGAAGACCCGGAAACAGCAAAGATACCCGTGATAGTGATAACAGGCAAGGGCCACCTCAAGGAACTTCTTCAGGCCAGGGACGAACTGCAGGTCGCGGCGTACATGGAAAAACCTTTTACCGTCAAAGCTCTGATTGAGAAAATCCGGGAGATACTGAAGTGAAACTCAAATGAAAAGGCTCATCATGTTTGCATTTATGTTCCTTCTTCCGTCTTCCTTCTTCCCTCTGTCTTTACACGGGTGGTTCTCTTCAGGCACGTCCGGATACCCCGGAGAATACCTGGTATCGCTCAGCGGCGGCGCTGAAGGCATGGGGATGGGCAACGCGCAGACATCTCTTGAGGGGCATTCAAGCCTGATGTATTCAAATCCCGCGAGCCTTGCCACTCTTTGGTGGCAGGAAGGAAGCATGACCGTGATGCCGCTGTTTTTCCAGGCCCAGTATATTTTCATGAGTTACGGTTATCCTCTGGATGAAAAGAACTTTACAGGTTTCGGCTTCGCGAGGCTTTCATCGGGGGATGCCGAAAAAACAAACGAGCTCGGCGAAACGACCGGCAGTTTCAGCGACCAGGAAACCGCTGTCTTCCTCAATTATTCCCGCAAGGAATTCCCGGACTTTCTGTGGGGCGTCAATTTGAAGCTTGTGTCCCAGGAAATAGACACCTTTTCCGCGAAAGGCGCGGGTCTTGACGCCGGGCTTATATACTACACGGCCCCGGAACACGCGTGGTCACTGAATCTGATCAACCTGGTTCCCCCGAGACTGGGGCCTGATGTGTTCCCGCTTGTGGCTAAAACCGGTTTTAAGCGCAGTTTATTCAAAAATAAACTCGCGTGGAACACGGACTTGTCATTTATATTCACGGAAAAGTACTTCTCAAGCTGGGCCACCGGGGCTGAATACAAAATTACGGATTTTTTTAAGGTGCGGTTCGGCGTCAACGTCAAGCAGGTTTCAGCCGGGTTCGGACTTTCCACCAGGCAGATAGATATTGACTATTCTTTTACGTATCATCCGCTGGACTTTTTGCACTGCCTGACCTTAAGCTTACGCTACGGCGTGCTTCCGAGTGTCGCCGAGCAGAAGATAAAGGATGAATTCGGGAGATTGTCCGAAGAAAAAGAGAGGTATATTGAAAGATCCGAAAAATTGAGGGATGATATAAAGTTTGAAAGGGAAAGACTAAAGAAGGAAAGAAAACTGTCAATGCAGTTCCTTGACGCTAAATACGCCTTTGAAGAAAAGCGGTATTCACAGTCAAGGAAAATACTTGAAAATATACTGAAAGAAGACCCGGCAAGCGCGGAAGCGCGGAAACTTCTTGATGAAATAAGTGTAAGGCAGGATGACGCGACAATCAAACGGAAATTGTCCGAGGCCGCGGGACTTTACAGCAGGGGCCTTTACAGCGAGGCAACGGCAAGCGTCAATTACGTGCTTGAGAATCTGCCCGAAAACTTGGAAGCGCAGATTCTGGGGTACCTTATAAACGCGCACTTGTACCTGAATGACAAAAAGTTCAATGACGCCAAGGGCGAACTGATTGAGGTGCTGAAAATAGACATGAACAACCGCGAAGCCACATTGCTTCTAAAAAGAATCCAGACAATAATGGAAGTCCAGGGGAAATAACAAGGAATCATATGAAGAAAATATTACTAATGTTGTTATTCGTCATGTTTGCTTCCTTCTTCCAATTCCTGCTTTTCCATAGCTCGAAGAGCGCAGGAGGGCCTGCTTCCATCTTCCTTCTTCCTTCTTCCGTCTATCTGTATGCCTCTTCCGACGAAGCGGATATATATTTCAATTCGGCCATGGAAAAGTACCTGCAGGGCAATTTCACTTCGGCCGTCGAAGACCTTGAAAAAGCCCAGCTACTTGACCCTCAAAACGCCAAAATAAACGAATTCTCGGTTAAAATACTGCTTGAGGCCGCTTCGCAAAACCACATGAGCCGGAACTACAAGCAGGCGTTTGAATACCTTAAAAAAGCGCAAAAGATTGACCCGTCAAATCCCAAGGTTCAGGAGATGTATCAGCTGACTCAGGAGCTTCTGTCGCCCGGCAGGGAACAAACCATCCCAAGGGAAAAAAAGCAGTCATTGCTCCCTTCCAAGGCAGAAGAAACGGCGGATATAAAGAAACAGCCGGCGCAGGCGAAGAAAACCGTCGTGTCTAATACCACTCCGTCAAAGAAACCGAAACTTTCGCTTCCCGCCACGGTTCTCCCCGCAGCGCCCAAGGCGTCAGGCCTGCCGGCCGTATATATTCTATTGATTATCTGGGCCGGCTCTGCGACTGTTATTCTGGTCATTCTATGGGTAATTCTGGCGTCAAAAGTCAAAACCATTAAAAACACTGTTGCCAAGCTCCGCGAAACAGAAGACAAATTCTACCGCACCAGCGACGCCAGGAACATTCTCAACATCGAACTTGAGAGAATCAGGGAAAGCGTCAAATACGAGCGCGACGCGGCCGAAAGGCTCCGGAATGAAATCAAAGAAAACAAGAAACGCGACGAGGAAAGATACCGTCTTGAAATGGAATTAAAGACGAAGCAGATAGAAGAAAGGGTCAGGTCGGAGATGATAAGGAAACAAACAGGTAAACCCGCTCAACAGGACGCTTTCGTGCACCAGCAGCAGGCAAAAGTGCTGGAATACATGGGTGATTCGGTCCAGGCGGGCGATTCGACTTCTCCCGCGCTGGAAGCCATACGCGAAAGGATCGCCTCAATGGCGCAAAACCTGCATGATTACGCTCCGGCCGCCGCTATGAATTTCCTTAAACAAATGATGACAAACGAAAACCCCCTTGTCAGGGCAAATGTCGTCCTGGCCCTGAGCAGGATATCAAAATCCGATACCATTGAACTGCTTCTGAATCTCATCGAAGACAAAGATGATATCGTTAAAAGAGAGGTCATAAAAAACCTCAAATTAATCAAGCGGCGCGTTGATGCCGGAACCCTGGAAATCAGCGAAACACATAAAACAAGAATTCAGTCGCTGCTGGATGACGAACTAACAAAGGGAGAATGGATATTTTGAATCTTGAAATATTAAAGGGAGGAGCGTATGCCCGGCTTATTTGAAAAAACATTATCTAAAGATGAATTGCATATGATCGATAAATTTGCCGCGGAGCTTGCCGCATTGCCGGCCGGCTCTGACATGAAAGTATTTATAGTGAAAATGCTGAAGGAATTCACCGAAGCGGAAAATGAAGCAAAAAAGGCCGCCGTTGAATGGCAGGTCACGTTTGATTCAGTCTCGGACGGTATTTTTCTTTTGGATAAAGAACAGCGTATTTTACAGGCAAACCGCGCCATAGCGGATATGTTCGGGATGAAGCTCTCGGAAATTATCGGAAAACGCTGCTGGGAATTCGTTCACGGCACCGACAAACCCATCCCCGAATGCCCTATTTTGCGGATGAATAAATCGCTTGTACGGGAAAGCTGCGCGTTATCGCTCAATAATCATGTAATTGAGGGCACGGTTGACCCGATACTGGATACACAGGGCAACATAATCGGTTCTGTTCATTTTGTGCACGACATCACAAAGCAAAGGCAAACAGAAGAAGCTTTAAAGAGCAGCGAAACGAATTACCGCAATCTCTTTGAGGATTCGCCTATTTCCCTTTGGGAAGAGGATTTTTCAAAAACAAAGGAATATTTGGACAGTATCGGGAATTCCGGCATAGGCGATTGGCGGATATATTTTGACAAGCATCCCGAAGTCCTGAAACGCTGCGCTGAGCTGGCAAAAGTCACTAACTTGAATAAAACTACCTTAAAGATACTTGAGTGTGACAAAAAAGAAGACTTATTGAAGAATCTTTCCGAGATATTCAGGGAAGATACTTACCCGGTTTTCCAGGAGGAATTGGTCTCGCTGCTGGAGAACAATTTCATGTTTATGACCGAAGTACTCCAGCATACATTTAAAGATAAAATAAGATACGTGGTCCTGCGGCTTACCGTCATGCCGGGCTGCGAGAACAGCTGGTCGCGCGTTCTCCTCTCGCTTAACGATATAACGGAACTCAAGGAAACCGAAAAAAATTTTTTACATTCTCAAAAAATGGCCGCGATAGGCAGGCTTGCCGGCGGAATTGCCCACGATTTTAATAATTTGCTTAATATCGTCATGGGTTTCAGCGATCTCATCTTGAACGCAAGCGATAAAGAAGGCCAGGTATTCAAGGATGCCGAAGAGATCAAAAAGGCAGCCGTAAAAGCAAGCACGCTGACGGCGCAGCTCTTGACATTCAGCAGGAAGCAGCCGCTATTTCAAACCCCCGTTTGCCTTAACGATATCTTGAAAAACATGGAAAAGATGCTCAGGCGCACCATCGGCGAAGATATAGAACTTATGATAACCCCGGATCCTATCCTGAATAATGTCTTTGCTGACCGCGGACATCAAGAACAGGCTATTTTGAATATTGTAGTCAACGCGAAAGACGCCATGCCTAACGGCGGCAAACTGACTATCTCTACCGAAAACGTTTCTATTACGGAAAAAGACAGCAGTCTGATCGCCGGAGCGCGGCCGGGTGAATTCGCATTGCTTTCAATAAAGGATACCGGTATCGGAATGAATGAAGAGACGATTAAGCAGATTTTTGAGCCCTTTTACACAACAAAATTAGCTTCCGGAGGAACGGGACTCGGGCTTCCGGCGGCTTTCGGCATAGTTGAACAGCACGGGGGATGGATCAACGTAGAGAGCAGACCCGGGGAGGGTTCCGAGTTCAGGATTTACATGCCCGTATACAAGGAAGGGAACGGATTGAAAGCCGCTCCCGAGCTGCTTTTGAACGGTAATGTTAAGGGGAAGAAAGAAAGGATCTTGCTCGTGGAAGATGAACAGGGAATACTGGGCCTGAGCAAGCGCGTGTTGGAAGGCAATAATTATGTCGTTTTCGGAGCCGTAAACGTCGAAGAAGCTATGAACGTTTTTAACCGTGAAAACGGGGATTTCCGTCTGCTGTTCACCGATTCCGTTCTGCCTGACGGAAACGGCGTTGAACTGGCGAAGAAAATCCTGTCCATAAATCCGGATATAAGAATCCTGGTAAGCAGCGGTTATCTTGATGACAAAGCAAAACTGCCGGATATCAGGAACATGGGATTCCATTTTCTGCCCAAACCGTACGGCGTAGAGGATTTGCTTAAGGCCGTCCGAAAGGTTTTGGCAAGCTGAATATTCCCTTTCGGAGAGACATCTATTATGTCAAGTCGGTTTGAATTCAATCAATTTCATAACAACGCGCTTAAAACGGTCCCTGCCGCAAAACTGATGGGCAGGATAAAAATGTCCGAATTCATGGAAATGCACGAACGCGACTTTTACAGGCATATAAGAAATATAGAAAATATTCCGCTGTTCAGGAAATTATTCTGCCCGGCGAAACTCATTCCGGGCAAAGGCAGGATACTGGTTATGGATGACGAAGAGATGGTGAGAAAGGTCACGGGGAGACTGCTTGAACGTTTAGGATATACCGCAGAGTTCGTCAAAGACGGCGACGAGGCAGTAAACGCGTACAAGAAAGCAAAAGAATCCGGCAAACCATTCGACGCCGTTATCATGGACTTGCCCATACCGGGCGGTATGGGCGGTAAAGAAGCTGTCCTGAAAATATTGGAAATTGACCCCGATGCCAAAGCAATCGTGTCAAACGGCTATTCAACTGATCCGATAATGTCAGATTTCAAAAAATACGGTTTTTCCAATGTATTGACCAAGCCTTTCTCCCTTGAAGAAGTAAGCGTGGTTCTCAATGATGTGCTAAAAGGAGAAGGGGACGGTTCTATTTAAGTGGCGCCCTTCCGGACATCTCGAAGGGGAGTTAAATAGAACCGTCCCCTTTTATTGCAATTGATTTTTGATAGTGTTATAATATCTTACCGCCATGTCAATAAAACAGAAATTCGAGAAAATATACGACTATTTCCGCTTTAAATCAGATACCCTGATTATCGAACCGACCAATAAGTGCAACCTGGCCTGCCCCATCTGCTATAAGAGTTTCCCCGAAAAGAACATTACGGCTGAAGGCTTCATGAGCCGCGAGCTGCTGGAAAGCATACTCAACAAGGCCGGAAAACGCATCAAGAATGTCTGCCTTTACTTCAGAGGGGAATCGCTCCTGCATCCGGATATCGCCGGATTCACCAAACTATGCAAATCCCGCGGATTATTCACATCCATAACCACAAACGGGCTCCTGCTCAATGAAAAACTGGCCGGGGAAATAATAGATGCCGGCCTTGATAAGCTAATTGTGGATTACGACGGCATATCGCCGGACGATTACAAGATGATAAGGAACTCGGACAAGGGCGAACAAGTCCTGAAAAACATCCTTGCCCTTGACGCCCTTAAGAAGAAGCTGAATAAGAAGACCCCGGAGTTGTATATCAAGGCGCTGGATATTGTGCGGAACAAAAAGGCGACTGACGGCTTCATCGACAGGCTGAAAAAACTCAATATAACCGGGAATGTCATCATATCCAATTATTTCCCGTGGCCTGATATCAAACTACTCGGGAATTTCAAGGTGCACCTTCTTCCGAAGCCGAAAGTATGCCCGATGTATTACCAGGGGCTTTCCATAACGTATTCCGGCAACGTCATACCGTGCAGTTATGATTACATGGAGGATATTTCCCTCGGCAACATAAATGATTACAGGTCAATAGACGAGATTTACGCTCACAAGGCGTATAAGTCCTTCAGAAGGACGATATTGTTCAAGAAGTACGATAAGTTGAAAGCATGCAGGAAATGCCTGATACCCATACTGTTCATTTTTGAGAGTACGTTCAGCTTGAATTAAGATTTTCAACCTTCATCCTCCCCCTCGGATGGGGGAGGAAAGAGGTGGGGGTGACAAGAAGACAATTATCACCCCCATCCCAGCCTTCCCCCGTCAAGGGGGAAGGGGAAAGTTAAAGACTTATTGCCCCCCCATCCCGGCCTTCCCCCACAAGGGGGGAAGGTGTAGGTGAGAATCTAAAATGCCTAACGTCTTCATAACCAACATCTGCAATCTCAGGTGCAAATACTGTTTCGCCAAGGCGATGCTCGGGCATTCCGACGTCCAGGAGATGACGCTTGACGAGATAATCCCCATCGCCGATTTAATAAAGAAATCGGAAAAGCCGAACGACAAGAACAAGTACGTCATCTCCATACTGGGCGGGGAGCCCACGCTCCATTCAAACTTCAAGGGCATTATTGATTACCTTATTAAGGACGGCTTCATAATCAAGCTTTTCACGAACGGCACTTTCCCCGCCGCCATCCGCGAATACCTTAAAACCCTGCCTTCCGACGCCGTCAATATTATCCTCAACATCAACAAGCGCTCATCCTATAAAACCGCGGAATGGGAATACCTCACCGCCAACCTTAAAGAGCTGAACGGCATCGTCACGCTCGGGTTCACTATTTTCGAGAAGAATTTCAATTACGGCACAATCATCAATTACATCAAGAAGTACAAATTGAAGACGGAAGTCAGGCTGGGCATATCCATGCCGATAGTGAACGCCGACAACAAATATGTAAAGTACGGCGAATGCAAGGCTATCGCGAAACGCATTGTGGAGTTCAGCCGCGACGCGTTCGCGAAGGACATTATCCTTGGGTTTGACTGCGGCTTTATCATCTGCATGTTCTCAAGGGCCGATCTCGGGAAACTACAGAAAAACAATGTCAGAATTAATTTTCTCTGCGACGGCGCCATAGATATCGGAAAGAACGGGCGCGTCTGGAGATGCTTCCCGCTCCATAACATTCACAACACGTCGTTAAGCAAGTTCTCTTCCGTGCTGGGCATAAAAGACCATTATAAAAGCGTCCTGCCAAAAAAGGAAAAGGGCATATCGGGCGCTTGCGGCAAATGCAACTACTACGGCAGGAATATCTGTTCCGGAGGCTGTTATGGATTTGAGTTTAAATAGCCTGGCGCAGTCCATACGGCTTGACCTGAAAACCGTTGACGCCGGTTTCATGTCAAAATTGCCGGAATTGACCGCTTTTCTGAAGAACAGCGGAATCAAGTGCGTCCTTATCGGCATCGGGGCCGAAAAATCCGAAGTTTTTAAAGTTGCCGCTCTGCTGAACAGGGATTTTGACGTCTTCATCGAGCACGGAGTTGACGGCATTGACGGCGCGGCGGCCGGATTGGCCGGAAGCGGGCTGAAAAACGCCAGCATCCTGCCGGTTTATCACCTTGAGGAAAGCGCCGCGGCGTTCAAGGCCCTTCTGGGCAAGATTACCGCGCTTAAGTTGACCAATACCGTCTTTGTCAAATCGCGTAATAAGGAAAAAATAGGAAAATTGACAAAGGCAAGGATGAAACCCATCATAAGCGCGATGGGCGGCGGCGACTATAAGATATTCTGGGACTGCGGCCTTACTTTATGCGATTTCCGCGACGAGGAACTCGGTTTTTTCATACAGAAAGGATGCATGGTCAACCTGTACTGCCCGTCGCTTCTGACCGTTGACGCCGGTTTTAACGCTTATTTCTGCGGGAATAATGGCGGCGGCGCGAATTATTCCACGGATCTATTCAAACACAACACCATAATGGATATCGTAAACGACTTCGGGAACTTTCTTAAACCTTATTTCAGTTTCGGCGTCTATAAAAAATGCAGCTCGTGCGGTAATTACACGAAAAACTGTTCCGGCGGCTGCAAGACCGTGGTGATGAAGAGCTTTATAGGTAGTTGAATCCATTTCATTACAATATTCCCTCCCCACTTGTGGGGGAGGATTAAGGTGGGGGGTCACCCCCATCCCTACCTTCCCCCGTCAAGGGGGAAGGTGAAAGTTAAAGACTCATTGCCCATCCCAGCCTTCCCCCACAAGGGGGGAAGGAGAAAGGAAAAAGGATCTATCTATGCCGAACTTCATGATAACAAATACGTGCAACCTGAACTGCAGTTACTGCTTCGGCAGGGACCAGATGCGTCCCTTGCGGAAAAAAGAGTTCATGACGAGGGCTACGTTCCTGAACCTTCTCAAATGGCTCGACGGTTCCAAGAACAATTATTTCCATCTCATGGGAGGGGAACCGACGCTGCATCCCGATTTTCTCTGGATGCTTGAAACCGCGCGCAAGAGGTCCTTCACGGTAGACATCTTCTCTAACGGCATCACCAAATTCACCCCTGATGAGATGAAGGCCGCCAAAGACACATCCCACGACTGGGTCATAAACGTAAACGACCCCTCCAAATACAATAAAACGATGCGCGGCAGGCTTGAGGATTTCCTGTCGGTTCTGGGCAAGCAGGCGGTTTTGACTTTCAACGTGATAAATGTCGATTACGACCCGGCTTTTCTGCTGGATTACATAGACAAATACAAATTGAAACGCAGCGTCAAGATAGGCATAGCGCTTCCTACTGTCCAGCGCACGAACCTTTACGCCAGCCACGAAGAATTCGGCGGCTTGTCCGCGTCGATGCTCCGGCTCGCGGGGATATTCAAGAAACACGATATCAGGGGAGAGTTTGAATGCGGCGTTCCGTCGTGTTTTTTCAGCGACAAGGACAAGGTAACTCTGGACAAATGCGGTTTTGATTACAGTTCGGGCTGCAGGTCCATCCTTGACATACTGCCGAACGGCGAAGTCATCTACTGCCTGCCGCTGGCTAAGATTCACAAGGTAAAGTATAATAAATACGGGGACTACGGCGGACTGAAACAGCACTTTGAAGAGTTCTACCTGCCGTACCGCGGCGTGGGCTACAAGAAGGAATGCCTGAGCTGCAAATGCAAGAGCAACTGCTACGGAAGCTGTCTTTCAAGAATAATACCGAATTTCTCGCAAATACCGGCATGAGAAAAAAAACGATCAGTCATCTTATCGGCGTCCTTAAAACCCTGCTTTATCCCTATATAATAAGGCACAGGTGGGCCATCCTTGCCTGCACCGTCATCTCGTGCGTGCTCGCCGGCTTCAACTACGTCAACCTGCAGTTCGTGCGCGTGATATTTGACTTCAACCTGTATTCTTCCGGCGCCAAGCATGTCATTTTCCTGATAACCGGCCTGTTCGCCCTGCTTGTCATCTACAATATAATCGATTATCTGCTCACAAACCTTAACAACAGCATAACAATAGCCATTAACAGGGAAATAATAAACGATTCCTACGACAAACTGTGCCGGATGCCCGTATTGCTCCTCAACGAATACTCGCCCGGCGAGCTTATAACGCTGATACTCAGCGACCTGACGCAGATAACGCCGGCGGTTACGCTCATATTCATCGACCTAGTCAAGAGCTCGCTTGTAATCCTTGTGATACTCGTGTACATGGCCGGCATACAGCCGGAGATACTGATAGCCGCGGCCGTCCTGGCGGCGGTCTATCTTGCCGCGATCAGGTATTTCAACCTCAGGATCAGCAGGCTGATATTCCCGATACAAAGCGTGAAGGAAGCGCTGAACAACAAATTGATAGAGTACTTCCAGGGCATCAATCTTCTCAAGATCTACGACCTTAGCGGCCGCGAAAAGAACAGGGTCAACGAACTCAACAACTCGCTTGCCGCGCTGAACATCGGCACGCTGAAACTGGAAAACGCAAAAAAACATCTTCTTGAAGTGATATTCACCGTGTTCATCTGCGCGACGGTTTTCACGGGTTTTTTCTTTATAAGGAACGAACTGATCCTCGCGGGGAAATTCGTATCGCTGATAGTCGCCGGCTTTGTCCTCAACATCTACCTTAAATCGCTTTTCGACATATACACCAAATGCCGGCTCATGCTCGTAAACGTCGAGCGCGTGGACAACTTGTTCAACAGCATCCCCGACTTGGTCGCCGCGGACGCTTCTCCGGAGGCCTCGCGCAAAAAGACCGTTCCGGAAGTAAGTTCGATAACGTTCAAGAATACGGGTTTCAAGTACGGGGAAAACACGATACTGCGGGATATCAACTGCTCCTTTGAGAAAAACAGGATAACGGGCATAACCGGCGAATCCGGTTACGGGAAAACGACGCTTTTAAATCTCATACTACGGCTGATAACCTCGACGAGCGGCAGTATCAGCGTAAACGGGACCCTGATCGGCGACATAGGCCGCAATGACTATCTTGCCCGGGTATCCTACCTGCCGCAAAGACCGTTCGTCTTCAACCTGAGCTTCAAAGGAAATATCGCTTTCGGAAGCGCGAAGATAGACATGGACAAGGTTGTCTCCGCCGCGAAAATGGCGAACATCCACGACTTCATTTCGCGGACTCTCGCGGGTTACGACACTGTTGTCAACACGGGCGTGTTGTCCCTTTCCGAAGGGGAGAAAAAAAGGGTTGAATTAGCCAGGGCCCTTTACAAGGATTCCTCAGTCCTCGTGCTGGACGAGCCGAGCGCGGGGCTGGATATAAGGAATAAGATGGCGGTCATGGACATAATTAAGTCATTAAAGAACAAGGTTATAATCATCGTCAGCCACGACCTTTTTGTCCTTGAAAGCTGCGGACCCATATTATTCCTGAATTCAAGCAAGAACATCGAGATACTGGAATCATACAAACAACTTCACGAACGTTATGGGAAAACCGGTCTATAGCGGCCCCTCCAGAGGCAAGACGGCGGGCGGGCCTTCCGCGCTTACTTACTTTGAACTGCTCGCGCTGAGCTGCAGGTCCTTCCTGCTCTTGATAAAAACTAAAAACACCATATCCGAAGTCCTGGCGGGACTGAACCGGCTTAAACCGGTTTTCGATTTCGCGCGCAATGATATAAACGCGCTGATAAAAAGAATCGACGCGGTTTATTTCCTTTCGCCGTGGTTCTGGCGCCGCAAGTGCCTGTATAAATCCCTGCTTCTGTACTACGCCCTATCCGGAAAGAAGGTTTTCAACATAGGCCTTGAGATAAGGCACAATTTTCTCAGGTCCGGGCACTGCTGGGTCACTGTGGACGGAAGCCCGGCGGATGAATCGGACAACAGTTTCATCCCGTATTACTCCGATCTTTTCGCGAAGACCGAAGATATCTGGTACTGGCTCCCTTCAATGATAAAGGGGAATCCGGATCTGGCAGAAATTTTCAAAAATAAATCCTGATAATCCCGGTTTATCGGGAATGTCGCGAAATCAATTCCCCTTTCGGGGATTTCCAGAGGTGCTCCGCTGAAAAAGGTCTCGCTGGTATCGATAAACATTTACGGCTATTACACGCTGTCCCTGTATCTCCTCAGGGACTACGCGCTCCGCGACGATGCCATACGTGATAATTACAGGTTCCGGATAATCGACGCCTCCATATTGAGCCCCCGGAAGTACAGGCAGAACAAAAACAGCTTTTCAGGATACCTCTCCGATGTCTGGTACAACTTCCGTTCAAGAAGCTCCAGGAGATTCGCCCTGTGGCTTGCCGTCCAGCTGGAGTATTCATATGTTTATTACAAAACAAAGCATTTCCTGAAATGGTGGCGGACGTTTTTCCGTATAATTTCAAACCGGCCCGATATCGTCGGCTTTTCGTGCTATATCTGGAGCGTCACAGACAGCGTCAGGATGGCGAAGCTGATAAAACTCCTGATGCCCGGAACGGTCATCGTTTTCGGCGGGCAGGAAGTCACCAATATAGACGGGGATTTCTTCAGGGAGCACCCGTATGTTGATTTCGCGGTGGACGGCGAAGGTGAAGATACCTTCGTTGAATTCCTGAAACGCTTTTTAAAGACTCCTGCGGGCGCGATAACGGATATACCCGGCCTGGCATCCAAAAATTCCGTGCCCGCCGCGAGCCGCGGGCCTATAACCGACCTTTCCTCTATACCTTCCGCCTATATTAATCACCGCGACGACCCCAGACTGCTGAGCAAATTGAGGAAGTCCAGCCTGGGATGCATGATAGAATCCGCGCGCGGCTGCCCGTTCAAGTGCACTTTCTGCTTTGAATCGAACAGGTTCAAGACCGTAAGGCATTTTCCCAATACCAGGATAGCCAATGAAATAATAGGCATGAGCTTTTTCGGGATAAAGAAGTTCCATATCCTCGACCCCGTGCTTTGTAACTCAAACCTAAAGCGCCTGAAATCCCTGGTTGATATCATAAAGAAAGCGAGCGCCGGCGGCGGCATCGAGATTTCCGTAGAGATTTACGCCGAATTGCTTAAAAAGGAGATGCTCGGGCACCTGACGGTTTTCAGCGCCTTCGACGTGGGGCTGCAGTCCTATAATCCTTACGTGCTCAAGAAGATCCGCAGGTACTTCAACGCCAAAGACTTTGAACGGGGCGTCAACCTGCTTAAAACGCTGGACAGGAACATATCGGTCTACCTTATCTACGGCCTGCCCGGTGAAACTTATTTCAGCTTTATAAAGAGCATGAAGTATGCGGCGGGACTTAAGCCGACAAACCTCTTTCTGAACATGTTATGCGTCCTGCAGGGCACCCCGATGAGAAAGGAAGCCGCGAAGGACAGGCTGGAGTTTTCCATCGATCCTCCTTATTACATAAAATCCACGTCAACCATAAATTCCTCGGAAATGCGGCTCCTGGAGGCCTACAGCGTCAGTTTCATGAAAGAGTACGCCGCATACCAGAAAAGAGGCGCAAATGCTTAAATACCAGACGCTTTCATTGTGCGCCGGCGGGCCCTGGACAGGTTCCGTTGCTGTACCCGGATTGCGCGGCGGTGAATTTTTCCCGAAGGGCCGCGTCGTTTCGGAATTAGTCAACGACAAGAACCTTGACCGCAATATAGCGCTTACAGGCGGCGAGCCGCTGTCCCATCCCGACATTCTCGAGATACTCCATGAAATCAACCGCCGCAACTATAAAAGGGTCATGGTCAGGACGACCGCGCGGGGTTTCGAGGACATTGATTTTCTTTCCGAGGTTATCGCGAGGGGCGCGTACATGTTCGAAGTAATGCCTTTCGCCGGAACCGGCGGGCGTGATGCATACGATAAAAGGAATATCAGAAGGAATCTCGCCGGCCTGACAAATATCAGAAGGATCAGCAACCGCTTTGATTCATACAGGACCATTTATCTCGCGCTGGTAGTTCCGGTTGACGCGGGCAGCTATACCCGTCTCATTGATATCCTCAAAACGGTATTCGACCGCGCCTTCGTCGACAGGGTGATCTTCTGCTGGGGCGATCCCGGCTTCAATATTTCGGAAGCAGGCGTTTACCTGCGAAAGGCCCTTGATTTTTGCGTAAGCAAAGAGATCTGGGCATGCGCCAGGGGAATCCCCGCGTGCGCGCTGTCCGGCAGTATTCTCAATATGGAGGAACTCTACGCAGGCGACTTCACAAAGAAATCGCCTCTTTTTGACGGAGCATGCCGCGGGTGCGTGTTCTCAAAATTGTGCGCGGTCATGCCGAAGCCCGGAGCGCGCCCGCTGTTCTCGCCGAAGCCCGCAAAATCGCACGCGCTGCAGCCCTTTGTAGCCGACCTGATCGAAAAGGGCTTTATTTTTGATAAAGAAAACGCGCGCTTGTATTCTACAAATGAAAGAAACGGGATTTAAATCATCCGCTGGATTTAATCAATCCGCGCCGGTCGCCGAAAACAGGCTGCTGCTTCTGTCCTGCCTGGATTGCGTTGACCGCGGTTATTTGGGCGAAGGTATAACAGAATCCGCGTCAAAGGTTCGCGATTGGGGCTACGTGCTCAAGCAGCTGATCCATCACGGGACCTTATTAACATTTTTCGGACACATAGAAAGGCTCGGCCTGCAATCCCGTGTACCGGAACAATTCCTGAAGGAAGTCCGCCAGATGGGTTCGGTGCTCAAATACAGGAATATCCGCTACTCCGATGAAATATCGAGGCTGGCCGGCATTTTCGCGGAAAATAGCGTCAATTACGTATTTGTGAAGGGGCCGCTTCTGCTTCTCAACGGGTATTATTCCAAAGAAAACAGGTTCATGAACGATATTGACGTTCTCCTGCTGGACAACTGCATACCGAAGGTAAGCGGGATCCTTCGCTCCACGGGATACAGCCGGCCCGATGACAGCGAGGCCGGGGTAAAATTCAAGGGGGAAACACAATTCATCAAGAACAGCGACAAAGAAATCATCGTTGAAGTTTCAACCAGGCTCAACAAGAATTACGAGCTGGATAACTGTTATCCTTTCCGTAACAAAGACCTTGAAGGCAGAATGTTCGAGTCGCGCGCCGGCAAACTTGCTTTCATGAACATTGAGAACGAGTTCCATTTCGCGTACTGTCTTTACCACCACGCGGCACTGAACTATCTGTACCGCCTGAACTGGCTGAACGACCTTTACCTTATATATACAAAAGGCGCCATGGACCCCGTGAAACTGCGCGGGTATCTCGATAAATACAACCTGAATTCATCGTTCGGCCTTTTCGCCGGGATCTTCGCGCGCTACTTCCGCCCTCTGGAAGGCGCGGGGCCGGTCAAGCTGCCGGCGGTCGTGGAGCGGGTATTCCTAAACGGCGCTGCCGCCTTCGCTGACCTCAAGTATATCGAATCCAAAGAAGCGGTCATCCGTTTTTCGCTGATAAGCGGCATCTTAAACAAACTTGATTTCATCCTTAGAAAAATATTCCTTCCGCCCGAATGGCTGAGATTCTATTACAAACTGGATAAAAACACGGGCGTGTTCAGGACATATTTCTTTCATTTGTACAGCTGTTTAAAACGCGTTCTCCGGTGAACACTAATGATAAAGGATATAACACGCCGTCTTATCTCTACTAAGAAGAAATCTCCGTTGAAGATATATTATCACGGGATACGCCTGAATTTCTACTGCGGCAAAAAGCATCTCCGCGGCGAGATAGGCAAATTCTT
The DNA here is from genome assembly GCA_043811535.1 of Elusimicrobiota bacterium. Lineage (GTDB taxonomy): Bacteria > Elusimicrobiota > Endomicrobiia > Endomicrobiales > JBDRNC01 > JBDRNC01. The sequence continues at coordinate 148,686 of JBDRNC010000028.1, read as the reverse complement.
CGGCTATTACCGTGGGCGTAAATCGGAACGCGTTTTTTCCGAGGTGAACTGCTACGCCGACGTTGTTTCGTCGAACGATTACGAAAACATCAGGAAGGAATGCGGAGCCGGCAGGGTGCTTGAAGTATTTCCTAATATCACGACTACGTTCCGCAATTGCGGCGATGTCTGCCTGTATGAGATCAACCGCTGCTGCATGCTTATCATCGACAATAAAACGAACGACTGTTTCTGCACTATAGCCGAATCGAGCATTAAATCAATATTGAATCCCGAATATTTCCTCCACATTCTGCTCGTGGAGCGCCTGAGGGACGCCGGGTCGTTCTTTATCCACGCGTCCGGGGTAAGCCGCGGCGACAGCGCCGTTCTGTTCATAGGGCCCTCCGGCTGCGGCAAAACTACTGCCGCGCTGTCCGCCGTCAGGAAGGACTACACGTTCCTGGGCGATGACCTTATAATGGTCAGGAAAGATAAAAGCGGGATAAAAGCGTATTCCTATGTTGAAAAAGTAAAGCTGAACAAGGATATGATAGGGAAATTCGGCAATGTAAAGAAAAAAATAGGGAAGAGGGTGGTGCAGAACGACAATTCGGTCAAATTGAGGATAGAGGATTATTTCAAGGCGCGCATCATAGACAAGTCGGGCATCGGAAAGGTCTATTTCATCGTTAATAACGCAAAAATCGGCTTTAAGAGGATAAAACCGATCGAGGCGCTGCCATTAATCATGAAGAACAGCTACTTCTACAGCAGGAAAGAGGTTTCAATAAAACACTTCGGCATTCTCACGGAACTGGTAAACGGCGCACAAACCTATCTGCTCGGCAGGAAGTACTTGCATTCAAACCTGGATACAATTCTAGGGATTAGCGATTAGGAATTAGAAAATAGACGTAAATAAATCCACTTTCCCATGCCGGGACGCCGGAACGGGAAAGTGGATTTTTAATTATAAAGCTCGCTACCGCGTTTTTCTATTTTGCCGCGGCGGCGGAATCAAACCGGCATGACCCCAAAACTTTTAATGATAGTGATACAGGCTGTAATAGTAATAGTACAGGCTGTAATAATAAAGACTGTAGTACAGACTGTAATAATAATAACCGTAGCCCGAACCCTTAACGATGTCAATCGGCTTGAACTTTTTTGTGCTGGGCTTGACGTACTTCGTGTCTTTTCCCTTAGTTTCCATAGAGAACCAACACCTCCCCTTTTCTACTTCTGCTCCGCGATCAACTTCTCTTTCAGCCAGTAATCCAGCTGCTCTTTAACGTCGGCCTTAATGACGCCGGTGTCCTGTTTATACTTTTTGTGCAGGCCGTCCACTATCTTCTGGACAGCCATTTTCTTAACAAAGAGCATTTTCCATATATTGCTGGATGTATCGTTGAGCGTGTAATAAAGGCCGTTGCTCAAATTCAGAACAACCACTTCGTTCTCAAGCTCTCTGTAGGATATATTCTTAGCGATTGTATATTTCATTGATATCTGTAGTATTTTTAAGGAAAGCGGCGTTTGTTCGCGTCTACATAGATAGTATAACAAAAAGCATTAAAATGTCAATAAATATTTTAAAATATTTCTATATGGTATTACCGTGGCATTTCCGCAGCTTTGTCAGCCATAAGGGAAGTCCTGCCCCCCAAGCCTGCGCGGGCGGACGAGACAGGCAAAATAATACCCCGGATGTTTTTCATCGCGGGGCCTTTTTTCTCGTATTGCCTTATCTACGAACTCCGTACTACGCCTGCCCGCCTAGTTTTAGCGGCGGGAACCGCCTCACTTCTTCACTTCCACCCCGAGGGCGAACTTCCTTGCGCCGCACAGCTTGGCCGTGTCGAGCACCTGAATTACGGTGTCGTATTTAACTTCCTTGTCGCCCTTGATTATCACCGCGGCGCCCGGCTTGTTGCCCAGCACCGCGGTAAGCTCCTTCTCAAGGTCTTCCAGCGGCACTTTATGCTCTTCCACGAAGATATTGCCGGCCGAGTCTATCGTGATGACAAGGTTCTTGTCGGATTCCGCTTCGGCGCTGCTCGCCTTGGGAAGCGTTACCTTTATGCCCGATTGAAGTATTATCGGCGTCGTGACCATGAATATTACCAAAAGCACCAGCACGACGTCCGTGAAAGGCGTTATGTTTATTTCTGCCATCAATTGAGCGCGCTTGTGTTTTCTGATATTCATTTTATCCGCCTTCGCAGAATACTACGGACGTCCTCTTGCGTTAAAGTTTCGAAAGGATGCATAAAACGCTAGATGAATGTGAAAAGGATAATCCGCCGAAGTAATGAAGCATACCACGAATGTAAATTCGTGGTGGCTTCACTTGGCTATCAGGTCCAGTATCTCCGAGGCGCAAAGTTCCATATCATTGACAAAGTTATCTATCCGCTTGATGAAATAGTTGTACGCTATGACCGCCGGCACCGCAACCGCCAGGCCGGATGCCGTCGCTATAAGGGCCTCGGCCACGCCGCCGATAACCACGTTTATCCCGCCGGCCCCTATGAAAGAGATGTCGTGAAAAGCCCTGATTATCCCCAGCACCGTGCCGAAAAGGCCGATATAGACGGCCGTGTTGCCTATGGTTCCGACGATACTCGTGTATTTTTCAAGTTTTATCACTTCAATGGTCACCTCGCGCTCCATGGCATTTGAGATGATCTTCTCGTTGTGCCCGGAAAGCCGGAGTCCCGCCAGCACAACCTTCGCGAACGGGGCTTTGGCATGCCTGCATGTTTCCTGCGCCTTCTCGATGCTGCCTTCTTTCAATTCCTTAATTATTTTATCCATGAAGTCGGTTCTGGTGATTTTTGACTTTTTCATGTAATCGATGAGCCGGTTTATCATAACCGCTATAGATATGACCGAACACATAAGCAGCACATACATCGTCGTGCCGCCCATGCCAAAGACCTGCCAGAAAGTTTTTCCCGCAAACATTTGAGCACCTCTAGTGTTTTTATTTTATCGTCTTATCGCGAAATCCGCCGAAGCTATGTTGACAATACAGCGAATAGCTGTGTCTATTGTCAACATGTTAGGCGCAGGCGGAATGAACTCTTTATATAGGATTATATGTTTATCTGTGAAATCTTGGCTTTAATCCGTGTAATCGCCGTTAGTAATCTGCGTAATCGTCGTTAATAGGTATTTTACACTTTTTGCCCGTATTTTACAAGAACGACTTCGTTGCGTTTAGTGTCATAAAATAATAGAATGGATACCTCAAATGGATAACATCAGCGCTTTATTCTCTGAATTGATCAAGCATGTACACCTTTTTATAGACCAGCCGGATTATCTTTTCCTGCTTCTTTTCTTCGCATCGCTTGCCAACACGTTTTTTCCTCCGGTGCCCGTGGAAGCCGCGACGCTCGCGGCCGGATACATGGCGTCAATAGGGCACGGTTCGCTTCTTGTCGTAATTATTTCTACAACATCGGGAATGTTCCTCGGGGGGATGGCTCTATATCACCTCGCGCGCGTCTACGGGAGTTCCTTTTTAGAAAAACCGCCTTTTAACAGGCTGATTAACAGGCAGTCCTACGACAAGGCGTCCCTGTGGTTCCAGAAGTACGGGGTATGGGCGCTTTTTTTGGGGAAACTCGTGCCCGGCATGAATTTCTGCGCGCTGGTATGCAGCGGGATACTGAAACTGGAAACAAAGAAGGCCGTGTTCGGTATTCTTGCGAGCAATCTATTTTTCTTCTGTGCTATCGCTCTGTCCGGCATGCTTGCGGGGGACCGCGTCCGCCAAATCATTGAAAGAATGCGCGGATTCTGGTCCATACTTTCGGTTCTTGCGGTAATACTGACATTTGCGGCTGTTTACCTTTACTTAAAAAGACGCCAAAAAACCTCTTGAATATTTCTATGTAATTCAAAACAGTTCTTTCAGAAGGAACTCCACGTCGCCGCGGGTAATAGGCTTGGGATTTGCCGCGGTTGAGCTTGACTCGAGCGTCTCGTCAATTATTTTTTCCTTCTCTATTATCTCCCTGCCCTTGAACGGCGATTTTATCATCAACATATCCAGCAGCACCTGCGCTCTCTCAAGAAAATCTATGCCTGTATCGGTGCTGATGTATTTATACTTCTTTCCCATCGCTTCCCTGTTCAATTTGACGGAAGCGGGCAGGCACAGCGCGCATATCAGCCCGTGCGGCTTGCCGTACAATACGCCGAGCGGGTGCGCAATGCCGTGGATCACGCCGAGACGCGCGTGCGCGAGAGCGATGCCCGCGTAATAACTCCCTATCAACATCGCCGAGAGATTTTCATCGTTGGGAGATTTGTGCGCTCCAAGTATATTCTGGTTTATAAGGGACAGCGCGCGCAGCGCGTACATATCGGTGAATCTTGTGGAGTTCTTTGAGATATACGCCTCATAGGCCTGCACGAGGGCGTCCATCCCGGCCGAACTGATTATCTCTTTCGGCGTCCCTTTCAGCAGTTCCGGGTCGAGAATGACGGTCTTGGCGAGAAAACTGTTGTCCCGTATTGAAAGTTTTGAGTTTTTCTGCCTGTTGATTATGACTGAATTCACGGTGGCCTCGGAGCCGGTTCCGGCCGTTGTGGGCGCCGCTATGAACGGTATGCCCCTTTCTTTCAGTTTGCCGTCTTCCTGATAATACGACGGGTTCTCCTTTGCGTTATAAAGCCCGGCCGCCGCTTTCGCAAGGTCAAGCGCGCTTCCGCCTCCTATCCCTGCGATCCATTTGGCGCCGATCTTTCGCGCAGCCGCGACAGCGCCTGAAACCTCTTCAATATCCGGCTCGCCGCTGCTTCTGCATATAGTGCTTATTTTTGCCGGGGAGGGGAATATTTTAAGGATCTCCTCGAGCTTCCCGCTTTTCTCCAGGGAACGCCCGTGCACAATGAGGCCTTCATTTCCGAACGACAGCGATTCCTCCGCGATTCGCGAGGACGCGCCGGACGCGAAAATAGTTTTCTGAGGCAGCATTACTTCTTTAGGAAATTCCATGTTAAATACCGTCGTCCGTATTTCGTATTCAGTATTCTGTTAACGAACGACGGACGACGGAATACGGTTTTATCAGTATTGTATTATTATTGCGGTAACTATAAGGTCTTCATTTCCGGTATTAAGTATGGAGTGTGTGCTGCCTTTTCCCGTTATCACCGCGTCTCCGGCATTAATCTCAATTTTCTTTCCGTTATCGTCCATCTCGCCTTTGCCCTGCTGTATTATGAATACTTCATCCTCATCCTTATGTTCGTGCAGTCCGATCCCCGAGCCGGGGGGTAGAACTAATTTCGCGCAAAGCCTGCATTTGGCGGTAAAATCTTCCTTTTGAAGGTGGTGCGTCATGCGCACCTCGCCCGGCCCGCCCCGTATTTCCTTCCTCATTTCGGTTTTTTGATCGTTTTTTCTTTTTATCACAGAAATCCTATTTCCGTAACCCCAGTCATTCGTTAAATACTAAATACAAAACTCCAAACACTAAATAAACACAAAATAATAAATTCAAATTTCAAACAAAACTGCCGTGTTTGTGTTTTGTGTTTGTTGCTTTGAGTTTATTTAGTATTTAGAGTTTAGTGTTTGGTGTTTGTCTTAAATGTTATTCATTGTCAAACAAAATCATGTGTTCCAGCGCGTCTTTCAGGTGCTGCCTGTCAACGAGATTGACGAATTCAAGCCCGCATATATAGTATATCCCTATCCTTGTAATCCTCTTGACCACGCATTTGGTGTTGGCGAACGTGAAATTATCGGAAATGCCGAAGCTTATGAACATCGCTTGGCCCACCTGGATGGGCACGCGAGTTTCTATCCTTATCCCGCCCATGCTGATATCCTGGATTACGCCCCAACCGTCGCCGCCGCCCCCGCCTTCGGACTTAACGTTTATAAGGACCGAATAATTTATATAGGAAGGCAGAAAACAGGCCATCCTTGTATGTCTGCGCCGCCAATCTATCGCCATAATTGCCTTTTTGAGATTATTGAAAAATCAATAATCTCTAATTACAGTGATTCTTAAGAGATTACACAGATTAAGTTTGGTCGGTGTTTCTGTGTAATCTCTTTTCCTAATCTATGTAATCAAGACCGTTGATTTTTTTTAACGGTCTTACTTAAGTTTCTTTGTAGGATACCGCATGACCTTTGCCGGCTGGCCGGAAAACACGAGCCAGAGATTCGCGCCGTCCCCGCTGAGGCCCGCCAGCGTCCCTCCGCCTTCGGGGATTATCGTATACGTGGCGTTTATCTGGAAGTCCCTGTCGGGCCCGAAATGCCTGTAAATTTTCCCGGTTCTTCCTTCCGCCGTCCAGAAATACTCGCCGTCATAATATATCCCTATGGGCATAAGCCCGGGATACGTGTATCTCGCCACTATATCCTCGGGCTCTTTCAGCAGGTGCTCGAATATAGCGCCTTCTTCCGCGTCGAGGCTCCAGAAGTACTTATTTTCCTGCCAGAAGCCCGTCGGCGAAGCGCCGGGCGTCTTGAAAGAGCTGTGGAATATAAGCTCATCGTCCTTCACCTCGTATCTTCTTATACTTCCGCCGGAATCTATTATCCACAGCAGACCGTCTATGAAAGCCACCGAATTCGGGTTATGCCCCTGGAAATAGTAGGTCTTTAAAAGCTTCAGGTTCTTCCCGGTCCTGTATTTATAAATGCTCTGCGTGTACCAGTCCGAAACCCACAACGTATTCCCGCTGCAGAATACCCCGGTCGGGTTCTGGAAAGTCAGCGAGAATGTTTTTGGTTTCCGGTAATCCGCGAGATCCCTTATAAAAAAGACGCTGACGGCGAACGCGACAACGGCGATCAGGGCGATTACGAGCCCGCTGAGATATTTTCTCATGAACTCGGTTTCGTGCTCAACTACTTTTGCCTTCTTTAACGCGTATTCTACTATGCCTATCAGCGTTTTGGGATCCAGCGGAGGCGACGTGCAGTCAAAGGCTCCCTCTGTAATGAGTTCGACCGCCACTTTCGCGCTGTGCCGGCTCATCCATGCCACTATCGGCTTGTCCGGAAACAGCTTTTTCAGATCGGGGCCTTCGTTTTCCACTATATCTTCGTCCGCGATAATCATGTCGGGGTTCTGCACGGAAATCTGCGCGCGCAGCGGCAAATTGTTCCTTGTCTCAACGACTTGAAATCCCGCCTGGGCCAGCGCTTTCTTTATTTCCTGCGCGTTTTGCTGATCGGATACGGATATTATAATCTTGCTCATATATTCAATTCTAATGGATCCCCGATTAATACATTCGGGGATGACTCAGGGCTTCGCTCCGAGTCATTTAGGCATGTCAAATTTAATGTCCGGCGAAACCTTTTCCGATTCGGCCACCTTGTACATTTCTCTGTCTGTAAATCCCATCGCGTTGGCCACGAAGACTTCGGGTATCTGCTTAATGCGCGCGTTGTATACCCCGACCGAGTCGTTGTAAAACTCGCGCCTGTCGGCTATCTGGTTTTCCAGGTAGCTCACTCTTTGCTGCAGCTGCATGAAATTGTTGTTCGCTTTCAAATCCGGATAACTCTCGGAAACCGCGAACAGCGATTTCAACGCACCTGTCAGCATGGAATCCGCCTGTGCTACCTGGCCGGGGCTTTTCGCCTCAAGATACCTTGTCCTGGCAAGCGTTACTTTTTCAAGCGTTGCCTGCTCGAATTTCATGTAGCCCTCGCATACCTTGACAAGTTTCGGTATCTCGTCGTATCTCTGCTTTAAAAGGACGTCTATGTTCGCCCACGATTTGTCCACGTTTACCTTGATTTGAATGAGCTGGTTATAGATACCTATGGCATAAATGACCACCCCGAGAGCGACCATACCAATAAGAACAAGAAAAACAAGCGCTATGCCCATGCCCATTTATACCTCCCTAATATTTGCAGCAATGTTTAATGCGTAAAGTGTAATGTGTAATGAAAATAAGTGGCAACTTCAGAAGTGATGTTGTCTGAATTCATTAAACATTTAACATCAAACATTACACAATATATTAACTTATCAATCGTCGCTGTAAAACGTCTCCCATGGTATTACCATGTAATCCGGCAGTAGACCGATTCTTGCTGTCAAGGATACTGATAAACCTGTTACGAGAACAATACCTATTATAACAAAAGTTACGCATGAAATGAACATCTTTCGGGAAACTTCGTTCTCACTCCGGTCGGATAATATAAACGTCTTTTCCGCGTCCCCTTTGGCAATAACTATGTCGTCGCCTTCGGGTTGCGGGTTCTGAAGCTCTTCTCTGAGAAGTTCTTCTTCCACCGCCTTAACGGCTTTGTCCCACTCTTCGCCGCATATCTGGCCGTCCTTATTGGCGTCAAATTCCATCATTTTTTTCTTGTCCGCCTTGAGGCCGCGCAGCTTAGCCGTCAGCTTTTCTTTCCTATCGGTTATGTAATCCCTGAATTTTTTCACCGTTCCAAGCACGTATGCCTGGTCACCGGACTGCAAGCACCATTCCGTATAGCGCTTATCGCCTTCCGTGTACGCGTAATCGGGTGGCATGACAATCTCCGCGTCAAGCGGGTCTACGAGCAATTTTCCCGTGTCGTCCTCTATATAGAAATAATTAGTGGAACTGCCTTGTTCAAGAATTTCCCAGTGCGTCCGTCCCTTTGAATCCTTCACTCTTTTTTCTATCATGAACTTGAAAAAGACGCACTCGCACAGCGTTATCCGGCTCTTAAGGCCGTATTTTTCCCTTGCCTTGCCCTTAACTTCGGAAAAACCCATCGCGACCGAGCGGATTTTCGAGGTAGGCGTGTTATCAATGAGCCATTTCTTCTTCAACACCATGAATCCGAAAAGGAAAAGCCCGAATCCCGCCGATATCCCCGCGATCTCGTGGAAATATCCGAATACGCGATTGGTTTCATGTTCTCCGAGCCCTATTAATACGCATACTCCCACGACAAGGAAAGCCGCGATGGGAATGATCCGAAGCCATCCCCATTTTGAGCCGAACATCCCGCGATGAAATGTGATATTCATGCTTATGAATAGATTGCTAAGGCCATAAAACTTATAGTAGCCAGCCCTTAAGCGCCGTCTACCGGCTGCCCGATGGCATGGGGGAGGACTTAAGTCCCCCTGCTTATTTTGAAACTTCTATTTTGTCGAATTTGGTGTATGGTCTCAGTACTTCCGGTACCACAATAGAGCCGTCCTTTTGCTGGAAATTCTCAAGTATCGCCGCGAAAGTCCGGCCGACAGCCACTCCCGACCCGTTCAACGTATGGACGAGATCTTTGCTCTTGTTCTGCCGTTTTACCTTTATATTCATCCTGCGGGACTGGAAATCCTTAAAGTTGGAGCAGGACGAGATCTCGCGCCAGCGTTTTTCTCCCGGCATCCATACTTCCAGATCGTAAGTCTTTGACGACGAAAACCCGAGATCGCCCGTGCAAAGTTCAATCACCCTGTAAACAAGGCCCAACTTTTTCAGGACTTCTTCCGCGTCGTTTGTGAGGGATTCCAGTTCCGCCATCGAGTCTTCCGGCTTGACAAATTTTACAAGTTCCACCTTATTGAATTGGTGGTTCCGTATGAGGCCTTTCGTGTCCTTTCCGTAAGAACCGGCCTCGCGCCTGAAACACGCGGAATACGACACGTACTTGATGGGCAGTTGTTTTTCTTCCAGGAAATCATCCCTGTGTATGTTCGTGACGGAAACCTCCGCGGTCGGCAGCAGGTACAGTTCCTCGTCCCTACACCTGAACAGCTCTTCTTCAAATTTCGGAAGCTGCCCCGTCCCCTGCATGGATTCCCGGCTGACGAGATAGGGGGCGAAAACCTCTTTATAGCCGCGCGCGGTATGTGTGTCCAGAAAAAAGCTGATCAGAGCCCTTTCGAGCGCGCAGCCTTTATCCTTCAGTAGCGCGAACCTGGCGCCCGATATTTTCGCCGCGGCGGCAAAATCCAGTATGCCGAGTTTTTCGCCGATGTCCCAGTGAGTCTTGGCGGGGAAATTGTATATGGGCACGGTGCCGTGCTCGCACACGACTTTATTCTGCTGCTCGCCCTTACCGGCCGGAACGCTTTCATCCGGGATGTTAGGCACCCTTAAGAGGAAATCCTCTATCTTCTGTTCCAGTGAAAGAAGAAAACGCTCCTTTTCCTTTATCTCTTCCCTGACGGCATCCATCTCGGCCACGAGTGATTCCGAGGGCTCTTTTCCTTCTTTCTTGTTTCTGGCAATGTCTTCGGCGGCCTTGTTGCGCTTATTTCTCATCGCCTCGATCTGGCCCATCAGTTTTCTGCGTTCTTCGTCCCACTCAAGCAGCTCACCGAGCTTGATTTCCTGGCCCCTGCGTTCAAGGCCGGTTCTGATCAAGTCAGGATTTTCACGAATCATCTTAATGTCCAACATTTGTTTACCTCTTGGTATTAGCGTATAGCGTGTAGCGTTTAACGTATAGAAAGTCTTTGTCGTTCCTATCCGCTATACGCTATCCGCTGAACGCTAGAATTTATCCTTTTATTACGCCCTTGGGTTTCAGTTTCGCGACCTTGCGGGATATTCCCGCCGAACCGCATATATCAACGACTTCGTTAACATTTTTATACGCCGATGGGGCCTCTTCGGCAAGGGTTTTCCAGGAATCGGCTTTTACGGTGATCCCTTTCTTCCCGAGTTCTTTCGCGAGATCTTCGCCGCGCCCGCCGTGGCGGGCCTGGGTCCGGCTCATCATCCTTCCCGCGCCGTGGCATGTGGAACCCCATGTCTGTTTCATCGCTTCTTCCGTACCCACTAGCACGTATGATTCGGTTCCCATCGTGCCCGGTATCAACACGGGCTGGCCCGTAGCGCGGTAATCATCCGGTATGCCGCGGCTGCCCGCTGAGAAGGCGCGCGTGGCGCCCTTCCTGTGGACTATCATCTTCCTGCCGGCGTGTTCCTCAAACTTACCTATATTATGCGCTACATCGTAGACAACTTCAAGACCTAATTCTTTCGGCGTTTTACCGAGCGCCCGCATCAGCGTTTCCCGGACCCAGTGTGTTATTATCTGCCTGTTGGTCCAGGCGTAATTGGCAGCGCCCGCCATGGCCGAAAAATACTTGCGGCCCTCCGGCGATTTCACCGGCGCGCAGGCGAGCTGGCGGTCAGGCAGTTCAATGCCGTACCTGCGCGAAGCTTCCTGCAGGATTTTCAGATTATCATCGCATATCTGGTACCCGAGCCCCCGGGACCCCGTGTGTATCATCACGGTCATCTGCCCTTCAAACAGGCCGAACGCGCCGGAAATGCCGTTATCGTATATTGTTTCAACTTCCTGTATTTCAAGGAAATGGTTGCCGGCGCCTAAAGTTCCAAGCTGTTCCCTGCCGCGCTCAAGAGCCCTGCTGCTTGCCGCCGACCCGTCCGCGCCTTCCATGCGGCCTTCCTCTTCCGTGTGCGCGAGGTCGTCGGGACTCCCGAAACCTTTCTTAACGGCCCAGTGGGAGCCCTGCTCCAGCACCTGCATCACTTCATCCTTCGACAGGTTAAGTTTCCCGGTAGAACCCACGCCGGAGGGGATATTCGTAAAAAGCGCGTCAACAAGCGCCGGTACTTTCTTTTCGATTTCCTTGAATTGCAGGTTGGTCCTGAGCAGTCTGACGCCGCAGTTTATGTCGTAGCCGATACCGCCCGGCGAAATAACGCCTTCTTCGGCGTCAAAAGCCGCGACGCCGCCTATGGGAAAACCGTAGCCCCAGTGAATGTCAGGCATCGCCATCGCTTTGTCAATTATGCCCGGCAGCGCCGCCACGTTCGCCACCTGCTCGGCGGCCTTTTCTCCAATAATGTGGCTTATCATCTGTTCGGAAGCGTATATTATGCCGGGAACCCTCATCTTGCCGGTTTTGGGGATTTCCCAGCGGCATTCGTCAATCTTTATCAGGTTCATGCGCCTACTAATTCTACATTATTTATTATTGTTTTTCCATCAAGTTTGTGAATTGACCTGGACCGTTTTATTTGCTAAATTGTACCAAGAATGAGCAGAAAAACCGATGTAGCGAAGCTTTCCATAATCTCCAACTCCGGTTTGATACTGATAAAGCTCGTCGTGGGCATCATGACGGGGGCAGTATCCATTATTTCAGAAGCCATCCATTCCACGATGGACCTGATAGCCGCGATAATCGCCTTTATTTCCGTAAAGGTATCAGACAAACCGCCGGACAAGAGCCACCCGTTCGGCCATGAAAAAGCTGAAAACATTTCCGGCGTCATAGAAGCCATACTTATCCTTATAGCCTCCTTTATCATCATTGTTGAAGCGATAAAGAAGATGATGAAAGGCACTGAGGTTGAGCATGTCGGGCTTGGTTTTGCCGTTATGGCCATTTCTGCTATTGTGAACATCATTGTTTCCGCGAAACTCTATAAAGTCGCGAAAGAAGAAGAATCCGTCGCGATAGAAGCCGACGCCCTTCATTTAAAAGCGGATGTTTTCACGTCTTTGGGCGTCGCCGCGGGGCTGCTGCTTATATGGATATTCGACCTGCACATACTTGACCCGATAGTCGCCATACTGATAGCGCTGTTTATACTCAAGGAATCGTATGAAATGCTCATGCGCTCCTTCCATCCGCTCATGGACGCCCAGTTATCGGAGGATGAACTCGGAAAGGTGAAGGGCATCATCGCCGAGCACAGCGATATCTTTGTGGACTTCCACGAGCTCCGGACAAGGCGCTCCGGCAAAATGAAGCACATAGACCTTCACATGACGATACCTTATAAAATGACTATCCAGGATTTTCACAGGATAAGCGACCATATCGAAAACGATATAGAGAACATCATAAAACATACCAAGGTACTTGTGCACGGCGAGCCCTGCGACGCGCAATGTCTCGGTTGCACATTTATAGTCAATTGCAAGTATAGAAAAAAGTGAATAGGAAATAGAAAAACAAAAAACCTTCCATAAATATTGGAAGGTTTTTATATTTTGCGCCACCTATTTATTGAGCAGCAACTATTCGTATTTTTTTCAGCCGCAGCTCGCGACTTCCGTTTCAATACTTAAATGGAGTCCCCGTTTCACAGGGAGGTCGACTTCAAATCCCTGCCTGCTCTCATTCCAATACAAAACCCTCTGACCAAATTTCACTCAGAGGGTGATATTGGCGCCGCCAGGGGGATTTCTGCTCACCCGTCGCTGGCGCTCCTCCTTCGCAGCCGGCCGCCCTCGCTTTCTTCCGCCTCTTCGGCGGCGCTCGGGTCGGCTTCAAATCCCTGCCTGCTCTCATTCCAATACAAAACCCTCTGACTAAATTTCACTCAGAGGGTGATATTGGCGCCGCCAGGGGGATTTGAACCCCCGATCTCCGCCTTGAGAGGGCGATGTCCTAAACCCCTAGACGATGGCGGCAGCTATTATTACTACGATAATCTTATATTTGCCCTGCGTTATTCTCTCAAGTCGGCCGGGGCGCTCACATCTCGCGCCCGCCGCTGACTCGTCCCGCTTATTCGCGGGACAGCGGCCCTTTCGAGGGCTTGTCCAAAACTAAAAGATGGCGGCAGCTATTGTTACTGCGATAATCTTATATTTATCCCGCGTTATTCTCTCTGCGTCGGCCGGGGCGCTCACCGGCTTGTTTGGGCATCCTCGCTCCGCTGCGGTGCCCGTTCGTGACTCGCCGCTCCTGTTCGTCACGACACGAACTGCCGCTGACTCGTCCCGCTTATTCGCGGGACAGCGGCCCTTTCGAGGACTTGTCCAAAACTAAAAGATGGCAGCAGCTATTAATGCGAACCGTATTATACAATATTTATTGTTTTTTGTCTTTACTTACCCGCTCACTAGCTAACTCGCTTACTCGCTGTCTTTACTCATTCGCTTAACTTCTTGCTCTCCCCGGTTTCGCCTTCGCTCAGCAGCTTATCCCCGAACTTCTCAAGGCGCTTGGAGGTTTCTTCGTACTTGTTTTTCGCGTTTGTCAGGTGCCCGCCGAGTGTTTCAAACTCCCCCTGGAACTTCGCAAAGTCGCCTTTCAGCCGGGCTATGTGCTGCATCAGGATTTCCGCGTTCTTTTCTATGCGCATGCCTTTGAGCCCCAGGACTATCGCCTGCAGGTAGGCGTAAAACGAGTTCGGCGAAACGGGTATGACTTTCTTAGACAGCGCATAAGCGGAAATCGTGTTTTCTTCCTGAGATATCTCATCCTTTATTATCGTTTCGTAATAGATGTTCTCGGCGGGAATGTACATCAGCGCGAAATCAAATGTTTTCTCGTCCGGAAGGATGTATTTTACGGCTATGTCGTCAATATGCTTTTTGACGTCGGTCGTGAACTTTTTCTTCGCCGCTTTCTTATCCACGTCGTTCTGCGCTTCTATCACGCGCTTGAAGTTCTCCAGCGGGAACTTGGAATCCACCGGGACGAGGCCGTTTCCTATCATTATGACTGCGTCCACTGTCTCGCCGCTCCTGAATTTATGCTGGAGCTTGTAGTTCGCCCCGGGCAGTATCTGCGAAAGCAGGTCCCCGAGAAAAAACTCGCCCAGGCCGCCGCGCAGTTTCGGGGCGCGCAGTATCTCCTGCAGGCTTGAGATATCCTTGCCCACTTCAAAGATGCGCTCGCTCGCCTGTGAAAGTGAGCCTATCTCCTTCTTGACTTCGGAGACTACCCGCGCCGCGTTGTCGAGCCGCTCGCCCACCGCTTTGTTGGAGTTTTGAACCTGGCCGGTGATGTTCTCAAGCTGGCGGCTGACCGTTTCGGTGTTATATTTCAGGCTGTCGGCAAGCTGCGCGCGCAGGTTCTCCAGCTGCTGCTGCAGCATAAGAGCTGAATCGGTCCCGCCGGGCGCGCTTTTCATCCTTATTGCGATAAAGACAAGCAGGCCCAGTATCGCCAGCGCGAACAGAATGATAATTATTTCCATTTGTCCTAATTATAGCAAATTATAGCGTATCCCCTAAAGGGGACTTCAATTAATGTAAATGGTTGTTAGTCGTAGCGTATAGCGTATAGAGAATAGGAGAAACAAAAAAGTCTTTCCTATCCGCTAAACACTATTTAATAGAGGTGCTTGCAACTTTTAGAAAAATGAGATATAATCTCGTAAACGGTTACATTGCGAAAACTCCGCCGTTGCAATCAGTATAACCGCAGTTCCACTATATTAAGGAGGTTCTGGCGATGAACAAGTTCTTAAAGTTTTTCTCGCTTCTGCTTGTAGCCGGTTCGTTGGTGGTCTCGATGGGCGCAAGAAAGAAGGTTTCAACGGAAACTGACGCTCCGGCCGCGAAAACTGTTTCCTCCGCGCCTGGAAATTATCTTGATGATATGGAATCCACCGCGGGCTGGGATAATTATATTAATGAGGGCGTCGTGCTGAAACTCTCATCCGTTCCGGGAAAAGTGGGCAAGGCGTTGCAAGTATCTTACAGCATGGGCTCCGGCACGTGGCTCGGCATATGTAAAGAGCTTCCCCAGGACCTGTCGAAATATTCCGGCGTACGCTTCGTTTTCAGGGGTGAAGGCGGTAAGAATACCGTGGAAGTAAAGCTTGAAGACGCCGACGGCTCAAATTTCGGAAAAGAGCTAGCTTTTAAAAGCAACACCGGCGCCTGGACAGTAGTTGAAGTCCCGTTCTCCCAGATGACCTACTGGTGGGGCGGCGACCAGATGCTTGACCTGAAAAAATGTAAAATCCACTTTGCAATTTCCGTTAAAGAAGGCGACGCCGGCGAAACCGGAAAAGTAATGATAGATAACCTGGAAGGATACGGCACCGGTACTGCGCCGGTCCTGAAGGGAACCGCCAAGGAAGAAACTAAGCCCGCTGCTGCCGCTCCTGCTCCGAAAATAGCAGGCAACGTTCTGGATGCGATGGATTCCGTTACTGGCTGGGATAAATACGTTGAAAACACCGTGACGGTCAATTTTGCGATAGTCGCCGGAAAAACCGGCAAGGCGATAGAATGCACCTATGATCTCACGGGCGGGAATTACTGGGGAATGTGGAAAGGATTTTCCGGTGATGTATCGAAATACAAAGGCATCAAGTTCACGTTCCGCGGAGAAGGAAGCGCGAACTCAATAGAGTTTAAAATAGAAGACATGGACGGTTCAAATTTCGGCAAGATATTGCCTATGAAATCCAACACCGCCGCGTGGACAACCGTTGAGGTTCCGTTCGCAGACCTCGCGTACCTTTGGAACGGGAACCAGACGCTCGAATACGTGGATCCCAAGATTCATTTCGCAATTTCAAAAAAGGTTGATGACGATAAGGGCGGCAAGGGTAAATTCATTGTAGGCCAGATAGAGTTGTATAAATGAGCGCCTTTGTTTTATAGCCGTTGTATCTTTGAATATTTTTTGCGAAATCCACCGAAGCTGTGGCGTCAATCCCACGGGAGGGAGCAGATTTAGTCCCGCCAAAGCGGGATACTGAAAGTGCTCCTCTATGGCGCCTGTCCGCCGAAGATATATCATCAATGCGGCGAATAGCCGCGAATATTGATGATATGCCATCGAAGGCGGAAATAGCCATGTTTATTGATGACACGTATAGCGAAGGTGGATAGTACAAGCGGTTATCAATTCTCTCCTCCCGGCCGATGGCCTGGGGGAGAGAATTTTTTTGACCGCAAAATCCCTGTTCATTGCCAGCCGGCTAATTTTTTGGTATATTCATAATATGACAATTAATCTCGCTCATTTCGGCAAGATAGACATCAATCCCGATAAGGTCCTGGCAAGGCTCGGTTACACCAAGGGCAGGACAGTCGTCAACCCCGCGACAGAAAACCTCCTGGAAGATGAAATAAGAACGGCAAAAAAGCTTTTAACTCCGAAATATGTCATGGCTTACGCTGAGATTAAAGTGTCCGATAAAGGCCATGTACTGCTGAATCCGCGGTTTGAGATCTTTAGCAAAGATATCATTGAACTTCTGAAAGGATGCGTGAAAGCGTACGGTTTCGCCGTAACGATAGGGCCGTTTCTCGAAGACAAGCGCAACGAGTATATAAAGGACAATCTTACAACGAAAGCGCTGATGCTTGACGCCGTGGGCTCCGTCGCTGCCGAGGAGCTTGCCGAGACAGTCAACGCCCAAATCTCCGCCGAAGCGGAAAAGGAAGGTTTTAAAACCACGAGAAGGTTCTCCCCGGGTTACGGCGACTGGAAATTAGAAGGACAAAAGGATTTTCTGGACTGGCTCGGGGCTAAAACGATAGGCATCAAACTCACCGGCAGTTCCCAAATGCTTCCCGAAAAATCAATATCGGCGATATTGGGAGTCAAAATATAATGGCTAAATTGTTATATGGCTTTATGGCCGGAAAGGCAAACCCCAACAGTATTTTAACCGTTTAGCCATTTAACCATTTGACCATATATAAGGAACATTATGAATAAATCGGATTTTAAGAAACTATTAAACGAACGTGTCGTCATTCTGGACGGCGCGATGGGCTCGGAACTGCGCAAGCGCGGATATCTTGATGATGTGAGCTGCGTTGAGGAATTGAATATCAAATTCCCCGAAAGGATCCAGGAAATATTCAGGAATTATCTTGAAGCGGGCACTGAGATGCTGCTTACGGACACGCTCGGCGCGAACAGGCGCCTGCTTGCCGAATACGGCCTTGAAGGCAAAACGGCCGAAATCAACAGCGCGGCCGTAAAGGTCGCCCGCGAAACAGCCTCAAAATACGGCGCTCTTGTGGCCGGAGATATGGGACCGCTGGGCGCTTATCTTACCCCTTTGGGCCCGTTGTCTTTTGAAGAGGCTTATGATTTGTTTGCCGAGCAGGCGAAAGCGTTCGCTTCTGCCGGCGCCGACCTCATATTCATAGAGACGATGGCCGACATCAGAGAAGTAAAGGCGGCGCTCATCGCCGCAAAAGACAACTTTCCCGGGCCCGTAATGGTTAATATGACTTTCACTTCCGACGGGACGACTGTTACGGGGACAGATATTCTAACATATGTTTCCGTGGCGGAATCTGTCGGCGCCGATGCCATAGGCATGAATTGCTCCGTGGGGCCCGAGTCCATGCTGCCGCTCATAAAAATACTGGCGAAACACACGTCCCTGCCGGTCTCTTTCAAGCCTAACGCGGGCATGCCTAAACTTGTAAACAGGCAGACCTTCTTTCCCGGGACACCAGAAGAGTTTTCCGGGGTATCCGTTGAGGCCTTCAACGCGGGCGTCAACCTGCTCGGCGGGTGCTGCGGCACTAATCCGGATTTCATACGCGCGTTGTCAAAAGAAATCAAGGGCAAAAAACCCGTTCAGCGGAAAACAGCGGAAAAATTTCTCATATCGTCGCGCACCAGGGCGGTTGACCTTTACGACGAAAAAGAACTCGTGAAAGTGGGCGAAAGGATAAACCCCACCAACCGTAAGAAATTTCAGGACGAGCTTGGCGCGGGCAATTTCGCCACCATAAGGCGCGAAGCGCAGGGACAGGCTAAATCAGGCGCCAAGATCCTTGACGTGAACATGGGCCTGCCGGGAGCCGACGAGCCCGCCCTTATGAAAAAGGCCGTCTCCGAGATACAGGAGGCTGTCCAGGTTCCGCTTTGCCTTGATTCAAGCTCCACCGGGGCGCTCGAGGAAGGCCTCAAGGCGTGCGCGGGAAAGCCTGTCATCAATTCTGTAAACGGCGACGAGCCGCGGCTAAATGTCATATTCCCGCTCGCGAAACGCTACGGCGCCGCTGTCATAGGGCTCTGCGTGGATGAACGCGGACTCCCTAAGAATTCAGCCGAAAGGCTCGAGATCGCGGAACGCATACTGTCTTCCGCGAAAAAACACGGGTTTCCCGAAAACGAGGTGATTTTCGATTATCTTACGCTTGCCGCGAGCGCCATGTCTGAAGGTATCAGGGAAACGCTTGCCGCTATAAAGGAATCCCGTAAAAGATGGCCCGCAAACAAAACTATACTCGGGGTGTCCAATGTTTCTTTCGGGCTCCCGAACAGGCAGGTTTTGAATTCAACTTTCCTGAAACTCGCGCGCGAAGCGGGCCTTGACCTGGCGATACTCAACCCGCACGAAGATTGGTCGGCAGACGACAAGGAAGCGCGCAATCTGCTGGTGGGCGGCGACCCGAAAGGGGAAAAATACATCGCAAAACACGGCAACGCTGTAAAAAAACAGCCGGCCGCGCAGAAAGACATGCCCGCCGGCGAAAAACTGTATAATGCCGTCCTTGAAGGCGCCAGGGAAGACGTTCCCTCGCTTATTAAACAGGTCCTCGCGTCCGGCAAGAAACCGCTTGAAATAGCCAATGATATACTGCTTGGAGCCCTGAATGAAGTCGGCTCTAAATTCAAGACAAAAGAATACTTCCTGCCGCAGGTGATACTTGCAGCGGAAGCGGCTCAGGCGGCATTCGCGGAAATAAAACCCCTGTTAAAGAGGGACGCCGCTTTTAAATCAGGAAAGATAGTGCTCGCAACGGTTAAGGGGGATGTGCACGATATCGGAAAGAACATCGTCGCTGCCGTGCTTGAAAGCCATGGATGGGAAGTGATAGATCTCGGAAAGAATGTTGACGCCGAAAAGATAGTTGAAACGGCTGTCAGCAAAAACTCCGGGCTTATCGGGCTCTCTGCGCTCATGACAACGACCATGCTTGAGATGGAAAACGTCGTCAGGATCAGGAACGAAAAGAAACTTCCGGTAAAAATACTTGTTGGCGGCGCCCCCGTGACGGATAAATTCTCAAAAGAGATTGGGGCTGACGGTTACGCCAGAGACGCGGTAGAAGCCGCTGAAATAGCTAAACTACTCGTATCTCGGGACTAGTATCTCGTCGTTCGCAGTAGGTCTTACGAGATGCGAGGTACGAGATACTAGATACCGCCTTTTTATTTTTTTAGGTCCGCGGGCGCTTCTCTCGGGGGAATCTTCACGGCGATGGTTTCAAAAACCCCGGCCACCGTCGCGCCGGTAAAATATATTACCCACAGGTACGTGTAATACTGTCCGAAAAACGCCGCAAAGCCCGCAACGACAAACGAAAGCGCGAATATCAGAAGTCCTATTTCCAGGTATTTCCATTTTTTCGGCATCAGATTATATACGTTGCTGAGAGGATAGTTGTACCTTCTGTGCCTGACATATCCCGCCGAAAGCAGGAAATACCCTACGGGCGAGATCGACTGCGCTATCAGGTGTATCATGACAAGCTCCATCCTGCGCGTTCCGCTTGAAAACCACGTAGCGTCATAGATATTCATGCCCCACAGCGAAGCTATGACCTTTGAACCGCTAATACCTATGCTGTTTATCAATATGAAAACCACCGCCATCAGCAGGCCTACCAGGTAAGCCGCGTATTCAACCGTTTTCGGCGTTCCCTTTTCGCTCGGCACCCAATGCAATATGCCCACGAGAATTGACGGCGAAATTATCGCCATCAGGAAAAACTGCCTGAGGTCGTTTATTATCAACGGCCACGGGTGCGGGCCTATCGTGTTCTGAAGCGGCCTTGTTATAAAATATATTCCCAGCATCAGGAACGCGTTGAAAACCTTCTTGTACCCGATTTCCCCGAATATTATTTTCCTGAAATGCGACACGCGCTTTATCTCGGCGGCCATTATGAAATAAACTATCCCCGCCATCACGGGTACCAAAATATTGATTAGAAACATGCTCTCTCCGTTCATTTATTTATTATCAACTTGTATCCTGGCGTCGGCAAGGCCGAAAAACTCAGGTCAGCGGGCTCCGTGACGAAAAACAGCGGGTGCTGGCCCTTTCCCGGCGCCGTAACTTCGCAGTGCGGGACATTGCCGTTCATCACAAATACGCTGGTCACCGGGTCGTTGTACTTCAGTTCTATCGCCATGACGTCCCCGGCGCCAAGCCTGCGTTGCCTGACTTTCCTGTTGAATCTTTCCCGTTTGTCCAAGGCGATTATCAGGTAAAGCGGTTTTAATTTCCTGCCCGTGCTGTTGAGTATGAGCAGTTCTTCCCTGTCGCCGTGCGCAGTCATTTCTATGTGAAGCTGCTTTTTTGCCACGCATATGAGTTTCTGCGGTCCGAATTCCGGCGCTGTTTTATATACAAGATCCACTATCCCGTTGGGATTTTTTGTTTTTATGCTTCTCTTTGTGAACCGGAGCTGAGTGATGAGCCCTCTTCGCTCAAGCCTGTCCAGCAGCTTCTTTGTTATCTTGACGGGTTTAAGTATTAATGTTTTCATAAAATGAATGGTTAAACGGCTCTATGGTTAAATTGTTAATTAACTATATGCTTTAATTGCTAAATTGTCAAAGACTTTAACCATTTAGCCATTCAGCAGTTTGGCCATGGTGTTATAATTTATTAGCCATTTAGCAATTAAGCCATTTGACCATTTATTACCACTTAGTTGCCGCTAATATCGTATTGTTCATAAGCATCGTGATCGTTGTCGCGCCGACGCCTCCCGGGACCGGCGTTATCCAACCGGCAACATCCTTCACCGCGTCAAAATCCACGTCCCCGCAAAGCCCGTCGTCCGTCCTGTTTATTCCGACATCTATCACTGCCGCGCCGGGCTTGACGAAATCTTTCGTCACGAATTTCGGCTTCCCTATCACCGCGACCAGTATATCGGCCTGCCTGCACGTTTCCGGCAGATTTTCGGTCTTTGAGTGCGCTATCGTGACTGTCGCGTTCTTTGAAAGCAGCAGCGTCGCGACCGGCTTACCGCCCAGATTCGACCTTCCTATGACCACGGCCTTCTTGCCTGATACGTCTATGCCGTATTTCTCAAGCAGGATCATTATTCCGTACGGCGTGCAGGGGAGGAAAAGCCTTTTTTCCAATATTTCTTTCCACGTTTTTGCTTCGCAGAGTTTCCCTATGTTGAACGGGTGCAGGGCGTCCACGTCTTTTAACGGAGAGATTTTCTCTAAGCATCTTTCCGGGCTCAGTTTCGCGGGGAGGGGAAGCTGAAGAAGTATGCCGTGCACTCTCGTGTCGTTGTTGAGCTTTTCAATCAATCCGGTTATCTCGTCTTCGGTTGAATCCGCGCGCATCGGGTGGTGGAACGAGCGTATGCCGAGTTCCTGGCATGCCTTTATCTTGTTTGAAACATACACCATGCTTGCGGGATCCTCTCCGACAAGCACCGTCGCGAGCCCGGGCTCTATGCCCTTTATTTTTAGGGCTTCCGTTTTTGCCTTCAACTCGGCTTTCAGTTCAGCCGCGATTTTCTTGCCGTCGATTAATATCATTTTCGCCTCTTGCCTGTTTTATTTATTCATGTTCAGGCTGGCCAGGACGAAATGCCTTATCTTGGCTCTTTCTTCCGCCTGGACCTTTTTGAATTGCACTCCGTACGTTTTTATCAGCACGCCCGGCTTGGTATGCAGTATGTTTCCCCATAAATCGAAAGTCCAGCCGTTCGGCAACGTGAATCTCAACAGGAAATTCTCCTTTAATTTCAGCCGGACGGTGGTTTCCAGCGCCAGCCCGCCCTCGCTTAAATTCGTGATAAAACCCTTACCGACATTTTTCTTCCTGTCGCCCGACCAAATCTCCAGCAGCACAGCCAAAGGTGTTCTTGGATAATTCCTACTTTCTTTCATAACAACTCCCTGATAGAGACCTTTGTCTTCCGTCTTCTGTTCATACAACCCATATCGGGTTTGAAAATATCCAGGGCTTTAAGAATCCCATTTTCTTCCTGAACGCTTCTATCCTGTAAACACCAAGCCTGTCTATCTCCAGATTCGCATGCTTTTTATATTCTTCATAAATAGTTTCGCCGTTCCTGACCACCCTTATCAGCCCGGGCAGCGGAAGCCTTGTTTCCAGCATCGTCGGCTTGTCCGTCAGCCGGAATTCCATTCCCGTTGTCGCCGTTTCTTCGGAATTGTATATCCTGAACATGAAACCTTTTGCGGAAGCCCCGTGTTCCTGCGCGACGTAAAGCCTGCAGTTCCGTATCGCGTCGATTATCTGCTTATGCGCGGCGCGAAAGTCTCTGTTCAGCTGTTCGTTAAGCAACACGTGCGTCCTGATCGTTGAAAAAGCGAAATCAAAGGGAAATATCCTGAAATTCAGCCCGAAATATCTTTTCAGCGAATTATGATTGTCTATCTCCCCGTATCCGGCAATTCTCCCGCAGGCGTTAAGCGCGTCCCAGCGTTCGAGTGTCTCTTTTTTCGGGCCCGAAAGGACAAAATCCGGGAAAATATATGCAAATGCCGCGGCGCCCGTGGAAACAAGTTTTTCCTGCCAGTCGGTCATGAGATCCCATATGCCAAGTCCGGCGTATCCTTTTACCGACCAGTCTTTCCACGGATAACCCTTGATGCCGAACTTCGGCGCTCCCGTGTGGTCCGGATGCGCTATGAGCCCGGTGCCGCCCTGTTCCGCGACTTTGTCAATATATTCCTGTGGAACCGATTTTTCCTTCCACGCAATCACCGGCTTGTCTATGCCCAGCGCGACGTAGTGGTTGTACTTCGGCGTGATCTCTTCCCCTACAAGGACAAGTACGCCGTCGTGCCAGCCTTCGTACCCGGCGTTCTTGGCGTCAAGGCGTAAATGGTCGGTTATTACTATGAAATCCAGCCCAGCCCGTTTAGCCGATTCTATTATCGATTCAACGGAAGTGTTCCCGTCAAATGAATAATTGGAATGCATATGTATCGCGCCGGAATAATCGTACATAAAATTAAAATGACAAAGTACAAATGACAAAATATACCTGCAATTTCAAAGCACAAAACGTTTTAGATTTGGATATTTTAATTTATTTTGTCATTTGATATTGTATCTCTTCAGAGCATGATTGAGTATCTCGACAATTATCTGTTCGTATGTCCTGCCCGTCGCTTTGGCGTACAGCGGAAACGCGTCTATCAGCCCCAGGTGGGGCAGCGGATTGCATTCAAGAAAATACGGCGTGCCGTCCCGGTCAACCCTAAAATCTATCCTCGCCAGGTCACGGCAACCAAGGAGTTTAAACGCCCGTGCCGCGTATTGTTTCAGCTTATCCTGTAATTCCTCAGGAGCAGAAGACGGACACAGGTAATCGAGCTCATCGTTAACGACGCGCGCCTGAGTGTATATTTGATCGCCAAGCTCGGTTTCTCCTTTGATGATCACTTGAAGGGGGGGTAGAGCTTCCGGATTATCGTTTCCGATGACGCCTACCGTAAATTCCTGGCCGAATATGAATTCTTCTATCAAAGCGGGCTGTTTGTAAGTATTTATGATAAACTCCGCCCTTTTCGCCGCCGCCGCCTTGTCGTGCGCCACGGACTCGCCGCTTATGCCCTTTGAAGTCCCTTCCTCGTTCGGCTTGACTATGGCCGGGAACTTGCACGCGCACTTTTCAACGTCTCCCGGATTATCCGCCAGGAAAAAAGCCGGCGTTGGCAGGCCGTTATACGCGATTACCGTCTTTGCCAGCGTTTTGTCAAGCGCGAGGCCCATTGTCAGCGCGTCCGACCCCGTGTAGGGTATTCCGTGCATTTCAAGGATCATCGGGACCTGCGATTCGCGGTTCCTGCCGCTTACGCCTTCGGCTATATTAAAGACTATATCCCATTTTTCGCCCGATTTAATCCGCTTCAGAAGATTCCCGGCGTGCCCTATCCTGACAATTTCGTGGCCCGGGGAAGCAAGCGCTCCTGAAATTTCCGCAATCGTGGCATCGCTGTCAAACTCAGCGTATTTATCGGAAGAATCGCCTGGTTTCAGCTTATAGTCCGTTTTCGCGTCGTATGTAAAGCCGATTTTTAGTTTCATATTAGCAATTGGCCATTAGCAATTAGCGATTAGTTTACTACTAATTGCCAATAGCTAATTGCTAATCGCTGTTGTTATATATCAAAGACAATTTCCGTCTTATATCCGTTTTTCGTTCTATTTATCGCCAATTTGTGGTAAGTGAATGCCTTTATTTCGCGGTTTATCTTTGCGCCTGTCCTTAACATGATTTCAGCGTCAACGGAGTGCGGGGTGATTTCCGATATGGCGGTTCTTTCTATGGATGCGTGCTTCTCAATGCAGCGATAATTGAGTTCATTGAGCCAGGATACCAGAAGTGTTTCCGGGTCAACCGCTTTGATCCTAATTTTTAAAATACTTTCCCGGCCGGGTCCGTGTTTGCCCGTGAGCAATTCCGAAAGGCCTTTCGCCGCATTTTCAAACAGTCCTTTCAGCGTCCGGCCCGCCACCCGCATCCGCATGTCGGCGGTGTGGGGTAAAAACGAAAAACCCGGTTTCATCCGTTTCATCCGTTTCAGGAAAGGTTCTTACTTTCCTTTTTCCTCTTCGGTGTCTCCGTTTTCTTCTCTTACAACAGCCGCAACTGCCGCCAGTCTGTCGCTGTCTTCGAGGCGTACAAGCCGCACGCCCTGGACATTACGCCCGATTATGGAAACGTCCTTTACGGGAAGGCGTATCGTGATGCCTTTTTCAGTCATAAGCATCACTTCGTCGCCGTCGTTGGCTTTCTTTATCCCTACGACATTTCCGTTGCGGTCGGTTGTTTTCATGTTAATGACACCCTTGCCGCCGCGCGACTGCAACCTGTACTGGTCTACTTCCGTGCGCTTGCCGTACCCGTTCTCCGAAGCCGTTAAGAACACGTCCTTGGCGTTGACGGTTTCCATGCCGACCACCTGGTCGCCCTTGTTAAGCCTTATGCCGCGAACCCCTTTCCCGGAGCGTCCGATAATACGGACTTCTTTCTCCTTGAACCTTATCGCGATGCCTTCCCTGGTCGCAATAATAAGCTCTGCTTTGCCATCCGTATGTTTTACTTCTATCAGGCAGTCGTCCTTCTCGAGGCCGATAGCTATAATGCCGCCTTTCCTGGGATTGGCGAATTCCGACAACTGCGTTTTCTTTATCGTCCCCTGTTTCGTGCACATCAACAGGTAGCTTTCTTTCTGCTCTTCGAACGAACTTATCGGGATTGACGCGGTTATTTTTTCATCCGTAGATGATATTTGGATAAGGTTCACTATCGCCTTGCCTTTCGAAGCCCTGCCGCCCTCGGGCAGCTCGTACACGCGTATCCAGTACACGCGGCCCTTGTCCGTGAACATCAGCATGTGGGCGTGCGTGTTCGTGATGAACATTGCTTCCGCGAAATCCTCCTCGCGTGTTGTCATTCCCGACACGCCCCTTCCTCCGCGGTGCTGTGCCTTGTACGTGGTGACCGGCAGGCGTTTTATATAGCCGGAGTGAGAAAGAGTGACTACAACTTCTTCTTCCTTTATCAGGTCCTCGATTTCGACTTCTTCCGCCGCAGCAGTAATTTTGGTGCGTCTTTCATCGCCGTATTTTTCCCTGACCTGCAGAAGTTCTTCCTTTATAATATTCAGAACCTTGCGAGAATCAGCAAGAATCGATTTCAGTTTTTCGATGAGCTTAATTATTTCAAGGTATTCTTCTTCTATTTTCTTGCGCTCGAGGTTCGTCAACTGCTGAAGCTTCATGTCAAGGATGGCCTGCGCCTGCAATTTGCTCAGCTTGAACCGCTCCATCAGCCTCATGCGCGCGGTGTCAACGTCCTTGGATTCCCTGATCGTTTTGATCACGGCGTCCATCTTGTCAAGCGCTATCTTCAGGCCTTCGAGTATATGGGCGCGCGCTTCGGCTTTCGCAAGCTCGAATTTCGTCCTTCTTACAATGACGACCTTCCGGTGCTCGACGTAGTGGTGCAGCATTTCCTTGATGTTGAGCACTTTCGGCTTGTTGTTGACAAGCGCGAGCATTATCACGCCGAACGAAGTCTCCATCTGCGTGTGCTTGAAAAGGTTCCTGAGCACTATCTGGGCGTTCCCGTCGCGCTTCATCTCTATCACGACGCGTATGCCGTCGCGGTCGGATTCGTCGCGCAAGTCCGATATATCCTCTATCTTCTTGTCGCGCACAAGCCCTGCTATGGTCTCAAGCAGCTGCGCCTTATTGACCTGGTACGGCAGTTCGCGGACAATTATAGCCTGCCTGTTGCCTTTGATGTCCTCTATCTCGGCCTTGGCCCTTATAACGATCGAGCCGCGCCCTCTTTCGAAATAATCCTTTATGCCCTGCCTTCCGCAGATTATTCCGGCCGTGGGAAAATCCGGGCCTTTAATGATCTTGTTTATTTCCGGTATTTCTATATTTGGGTTTTCTATGTACGCGGATATCCCGTCTATCACTTCAGTAAGATTGTGCGTCGGAATGTTGGTCGCCATGCCGACCGCGATGCCCGAAGAGCCGTTTATCAGCAGGCCCGGCAGCTTCGCGGGCAGTATTACCGGTTCCGTCATCGAGCCGTCGTAGTTGGGAACGAAATCCACGGTCTCCTTGTCTATGTCGGCAAGCATTTCATCCGCAATAGCGGCGAGGCGCACTTCGGTGTAACGCATCGCCGCGGCTCCGTCGCCGTCGACGCTTCCGAAGTTTCCCTGCCCGTCGACAAGCGGGTATCTCAGCGAAAATTCCTGAACCATGCGCACCATCGACTCGTAAACAGCCGAGTCTCCGTGCGGGTGGTATTTGCCGAGCACGTCTCCGACCACTCTCGCGCTCTTCTTATACGCTGAACTGTGTTTCAGGCCCATTTCCTTCATCGCGAACAGAATCCGCCTGTGCACAGGTTTGAGGCCGTCTCTTACATCCGGAAGAGCGCGTCCCACGATTACGCTCATAGAATAATCTATGTAGGACGTCTTCATCTCGTCTTCTATGTTTTTTGGAAGGATATTCGGATCAAGCGGAACTTCCGGGGCCGAATTCTTATTTTCGGGTTTGTCGGGCGGGGGCGGCAGGACGGGAGAAGAGAGTGCCTGCTGCTGCGGTTCTTGCTCCTGTTCTTTCTCTTTTTTTGATTTTCTTTTTTTCTTTTCTTTTTCTTCAGCCATTTTTCGTTACCCTTTCAATATAATTTATGCTTTCCGTATCCGTATTCGCCTTTCTTGTTTTGTTTATCACTAATATTCATATAAACACTAAAATCTAAATACTAATTTCTAAATAAATATAAAATAACAAATCAAAATATTGTTGTTTGGAGTTTTTGAGTTTATTTAGAGTTTGATGTTTAGTATTTAGTGTTTTCTAAACACCCCGTTCTAAATATTGATATTCATAAACAATATATGATGGTTGATTATATATCCAGATTCTTGACGTCATGCGCGTGGGTTTCGATGAAGAGCCGTCTCGGCTCCACCTTGTCGCCCATAAGCGTCGTGAATATTCTTTCAGCTTCCGGCCTGTCTTCAAGTTTCACCTGCAGGAGCTTGCGCTGGTCCGGGTCCATTGTCGTTTCCCATAACTGCGACGGATTCATCTCTCCAAGGCCTTTGTAGCGCTGAACCGTGGCTCCTCGCCGTCCAATATTCTTAATCCCGTCTATCAGTTCTTTCGTGCTTAGCAAGTCATATGCGTCATCTGACACTTTCAATCGGTAAATCGGCTTATCGGCCTTTTCTCCGTAGTTAGAGATGTCCATGCCAACCGCTTCAAGTTTCTTTGCGAGAGTATCAATTTTTGGAAGTTCCCAGAGATCCTTGGCTATCGTTCCTATCTCTTCGTCCGTCACTTCAAGCGGAAGCTCGCCTGAGGATTTCATCTGTTCTTTCTTCTTCTGCAGGAAATCATTTTTGTATTTTTTCCATTCTTTTTCCGTAAAGATATATAACGGCCTGGCTTCTTCGTTCTCATCGATCCTGTAAATCGGCAGTTTGCCGCCGGCGCGGAAATCCAGGTAATCCTTCCACTCCACTTTCTTCCTGTGCAGTTTCCTCACAAGTCCGTCGAGTTCGTTTATCCACTGCACGACCTGCCTGAATTTTGCCGGATCGAAAACCGCGGATTCCTTGCCTTTGTCCAGCGTGCAGAATGAGACGTCGTTCATCGCTTCTTTCAGCAGGAATTCGTCAAGTTCTTCTTCGGTATGCAGGTACATTTCCTTTTTGCCCTTTTTTATCTTGTAAAGCGGCGGCTGCGCTATGTAAATATATCCCTTGTCTATAAGTTCCATCATCTGCCTGTAAAAGAAGGTGAGAAGCAGCGTCCTTATATGCGCCCCGTCGACGTCGGCGTCGGTCATGAGTATGACTTTATGATAGCGCGCCTTCTCGATGTTGAAATCTTCCTGCCCGATGCCCGTGCCTATCGCAGTTATCAGGGTCCTTATTTCGTCGTTGGCGAGCATTTTGCTAAGGCGCGATTTTTCGACGTTAAGTATCTTTCCTTTCAGAGGGAGTATCGCCTGAAAACTCCTGTCGCGCCCCTGCTTGGCAGAACCGCCGGCTGAGTCGCCTTCCACTATGAACAGCTCGCTCTTTTCCGGGTCCCTTTCGGAGCAGTCCGCGAGTTTGCCGGGCAGCGAAGCGCTGTCAAGCGCGCCTTTCCTGCGCGTAAGTTCTCTTGCTTTTCTCGCGGCTTCGCGCGCCTCGGCCGCGTTGACCGCCTTTTCAATTATTTTTCCTGATATCCCGGGGTTTTCCTCAAGGAACGCGCCGAGCGAATCGCCCACGATCGACTTCGTTATGCCCTCAATTTCCGAGTTGCCGAGCTTTGTCTTTGTCTGGCCTTCAAATTGCGGGTTCGGCACTTTTAACGAAAGCACCGCGGTCAGCCCTTCGCGCACGTCATCGCCGGTGAGAGCCAAGTCCTTTATTTTTGAAATCTCGTTCTTTTTTATGTAGTCGTTTATCGCCCTTGTAAGCGCAGAGCGGAATCCGGACATGTGCGTTCCGCCCTCTATCGTGTTTATGTTGTTGACGAACGAGAACACCTGTTCGTTGTAGCCGTCGTTATACTGCAGGGCCATCTCCACAACGACGTCCTCCTTCTCTTTTGAAAAGTATATCGGTTCGCTGTGCAGCACGCTTTTATTGGCGTTCAGGTATTTGACGAAACTTAAAAGGCCGCCTTCATAATTGAATGTGTGTTCCTTGTCCTCGCGTTCATCGACTACAGTTATGCGGGTTCCGGCGTTCAGGAAAGCAAGTTCCCTTAAGCGGTTCGACAGCACGTCAAACGAGAATTTTATGTCGCTGAAGACCTGTTTGTCCGGCTTGAACGTCACCTTCGTGCCGCGGTCATCGGTTTTGCCCGCGACCTTGATCTGTGCAACCGTCTTGCCGCGCTCGTACGTCTGCGTGTATATTTTCCCTTCTCTGTAAACTTCTACGGTCAGCCACTCGGAAAGCGCGTTAACGCATGATATGCCGACGCCGTGCAGGCCTCCGGAAACCTTGTACGCGTTATGGTCAAATTTACCGCCGGCGTGCAGTTTCGTCATGACGACTTCAAGCGCCGACATGTTCTTGTATTTCGGATGCGGTTCAACCGGTATTCCGCGGCCGTCGTCAAGCACGGTCAGCGAGTTATCGTTGTGTATTATGACGTCTATGTTCTTGCAGTGGCCGCCAAGCACCTCGTCTATCGAATTGTCAACCGCTTCGTATACAAGATGGTGGAGCCCCTGCGTGCTGGTGGACCCGATGTACATCGCCGGGCGCCGCCTTACGGCTTCCATCCCCTCGAGGACCTGGATCTTGCTGGCGTCATAGCTTTCTTTTGTTTTTATTCTTGCCATTTAACTTCCTCCAAATCTATTCCAATGTTCTAACGACATTCCTTTGTTCCAAGATTAAGGCTTTTTAGTATTTTATGTTTTTAATTGAAACCTTTGAACGTTGGAACTGCTGGAACCGTAATTATATGGAACTATTCTTTTATTTTTAGTTTTATCCCTTTCACTACTTTTTCTCCGCCGAAATGCTGGTTTATCTTTTTAATTATTTCCCGGCGCCTGACCGTTGCTTCCTGCAGGTGGACGTTTGATTCCGCTTCCACTATAAGCTGTCCGTTCTTGACTCCTACGATTTTGAGATGTTTAGCAAGAGGCCCGAGTTCCCTGTCCCAGATCTTGAGGACCGTAAACATCTTTTCGTCCAGTCCCAACTGCCTCTTCAATCCTCCGATAATATCCTGTGCCGGAACGAGCGTCATATTTATTACACCCGCATCGGCATTATAACGCAAATATAGTTCTTGTCGTTAAGCGGCCTTATCAACGCGGGGTTCAGCGAATTTGTCATTTCAAAGTAAACTTCATTTTCATCTATATTTTTCAGCACGTCGATAAGAAATGCCGGGTTGAACGCTATTTCGAAAACCTGGCCTTGGTATTCTATGTCCACTTCCGATTCGCCCGAGCCGAGCCCTTGCGCCGACGCCGTTATCCTCAGGATATTCTTTCCGAAAGTGAATTTTATGCCCGAGGCCTTATCAGAAACAAGCAGCGCCATCTGTTTCACCGCGGAAAGCGTCTCTTTCGTGTTCAGCTTTATCTGGGTATCGTGTTTTTTTGGTATTACCTGTTCGTAATTCGGAAACGTCCCTTCGATAAGCCTTGAAATTACTGTTACCGTGTTTATCTTGAAAGCTACCTGGTTCTCGGTAATGCCTATTTTAATGATTTCGTCTTTATCTTCCGCGGACAGTATTCGCTGAACCTCATTTACCGCTTTTGTCGGAATAATCACTTTGTTTTCTATTTTCTTATCGATTCCTTCGCGCAGTATATACGCCAGGCGGCGGCCGTCTGTCGCCACGAGTTTGAGAGATCCTTTTTCGCAGTTCAGGTAAAGTCCGTTAAGCACGTACCTTGTTTCATCTGTTGAAACAGCGAAAGATGTCCTTCTAACCATTGATTTGAATATTTTTTTTGCGATTTCAAAAGTTTTTTCTTCGGGGAACTCCGGTAATACCGGATAATCGGTTTTCGGCAGTCCCATCAGGATAAAATGTGATTTGCCGCATCTTATGCTTATTTGATTTGTCTCGTCCGCCCTTATCTCGATTTCTTTATCTTCCGGAAGTTCTCGTATAATATCGCCGAATCTCTTCGCGGGAATGGTTATGCTCCCTTCTTTCGCTATTTCACCCTTTACAAAACAGGTGACACCAACTTCCAAATCCGTAGAAGAAAATTTAATCTTCTGTTTTTCGGCTTCCAGAAGGAAATTTGACAATACCGGCAAAGTGCTCTTTGGGGATACTATGGTCTGAACTATTTGAATGCCTTTCAAAAGTTCTTCTTTTTCACAAAGTAGCTTCATCTAAGACCTCCTATATTAGATAAGAATACGTCGTAGTAGCCGTAGGCGTCTGTATAGTCTTAATAAAATGTTTTTGAACTGTCTAGCGCCTGTTGTTGCTGATAAATCTCGTGAAACCTAATGTTTATGTTTAAGTGGACAAGCATCCCGAGTTATTAACAGTATTAACAAAAAAGAAGTTTTCCACAGAAAAACAGGTATCGGTTAATAGTTATTAGTCGTTAACTTTGTGCCAACAACAGTTCCTAAAATTTCTTCTTTATTCCAATAACCGATGGCCGATCACTAATCTTTATTCTGCCTTATTTCCTGGCTAATCTGGTTTATTTTCGCGACAAAATACGGGTCCGTCGACATCCTTGCTTTTATCTTATTGCATGCGTGCATGACAGTTGTGTGGTCCTTCCCGCCGAATGCGAGACCGATTTCCGTAGTGGAAAATTCATCTGTAAGCGTCCGCGCGAGATACATTGCGATCTGCCTGGGGAACGCCACTGCATCTGTCCGCCGCTTTGATTTAAGGTCTTTGACATCAAGGTTGAAGTGGCCTGCAACCACCGATTGAATATTCTCTATGGTAATAGGAGCGGAATCTTCCGGCGGTCTGACAACGTCTTTAAGTATCTTCTGGACAGAATCCACGGTTAAAGGTGTTCCGGTAAAAGCGGAAAAAGCCGCGATACGCAAAAGCGAGCCCTCAAGTTCTCTTATGTTTGATTTTATTTGAGTCGCAATATAAAGAATGACGTCATCCGGAACGTAAAGTTGCTCGTCTTCGGCCTTTTTGCGCAGTATCGCTATTCTTGTTTCCAGGTCGGGTGGCTGAATATCGGCTATAACACCCCATTCAAACCTTGAAATAAGCCTGGGCTCAAGAGTGGGCAGCTCCTTTGGAGGCCTGTCGGAAGTTATGACTAGTTGTTTCTTCGAATCATAAAGCGTGTTAAACGTGTAGAAGAACTCTTCCTGCGAGCTCTGGCGGCCTACAAGGAACTGTATGTCATCTATCAGGAGACAGTCAAGCTTCCTGTATTTATTGCGGAAAGACGCCGGTTTTTCAAAACGCAGGGAATCAATGAATTCATTTATGAATTTTTCGCTGGTGACATAAAGCACGCGCAGGGAGGGATTATTCTTTCTGATATGGTTCCCTATAGCGTGGAGAAGGTGGGTTTTACCCAGGCCGACGCCTCCGTAAATGAACAGAGGGTTGAACTGGCGGCCGGGATCTTTGGCGACCGCTTCGCAGGACGCGTGCGCGAACCTGTTTGACGCTCCGACGACAAAATGGTCAAAAGTATATTTTGAATTGAACTGTTCTTCGGGCAGGACTTTCAGCGGCTGCGCCGCGGTTATCGGCTCTTGTATATCTTCAACTTTCTTTAAAATAGAAGTGAGATCCTGTACTTCCTGGAACTGTATTTGTATTTGCTGTTTGAATTCGGCGGAAAGTATTTTCTCTATAATTTCTTTGTGATTGGTAGTTATCCAGTCCGAGAAATACTTGTTTGGCACCTGGAGCAGGAAAATATCATTATTTATTGAAATGGGTTTAAGTGGCTGAATCCACAGATTAAACGACTCCGGCGACATGAGGTTGCGTAAGTTATCCACAACCTTTTTCCAAAGTTCTTCGTGATTTGCCATATAGTTATCCCCAAGTTTATCCACAGCTGTGGATAAGTGTTGTTAATTATTCATTAAGCATTACTAGTATACTTCTTTTGCTAACTATTATCTTGTTATGTAGGCCTGATTAGCTAGATTATATACTTTTTTAGCAGATTAGTCAAGCATAAATAATCTTTTTGTGTAAGTCTTTCAGGTCTGAGGGATGGGTCGATTCGGCAGGAATTAAGAATTCCGGCAAGCGCTGATTTTTCTATTTTGAGCACAGCGGAAAGCGAATTGAGTATAGTCTTCCTTCTTTGCTGAAAAGCCGCTTTTATGAGCTTTAAGAAGCCTTCCGGGGGTATTTCCGGAAGCTTGTTTGTAAACCTTAATACCGCGGAGTCTACCCTTGGACTGGGCTTAAAGGCTTTCGGGCCTACGGTAAATAGAAATTCCGCCACAGCATAATATTGGCATATAATGGACAAGACCCCGTAATCCCTGTTACCCGGCGCGGCAGTTATTCTTTCTCCGACTTCTTTTTGAACCATTACAATAGCTGTTCTCCAGTTTTTGTGCGGCAGGAACATTTCTATTATGGGAGTTGCGGCGTTGTAAGGGAGGTTGGATATTATTGTCAGGGGTAAGGGATAAGGGGTAAGAGATAAGGATAAAAAATCCTGGTTAATTATCTCGACGTTGCCTCTAGAGGCGAATTTCTTTTGTAGGGCGGCGGCGAGATTGCGGTCGAGTTCGACGGCGATAACTTTCGCCGCCAGGGCGGCGATAAGTTCCGTTAAGATACCCTTACCCGGGCCTATTTCCAGCGCGGTATCGCTTGAAGAAAGTTCCGCGGAATCAACTATCCCACGGGCAATGTTCTTGTCTATGAGGAAATTCTGTCCGAAAGGCTGTCTCATAATAAATAAAAATACATGGTTAAATTGCTATATGGCTAAATTGTTAAAAGCCTTTCAGCCATTTGGCCATCAAGCCATTTCACCATTTACTTCCCGATGCAGAATTTGGAAAATATATTGTCTAAAATCTCTTCAGTAGCCGTTTCGCCGGTTATCTCGCCCAGGTGAAAAAGGGCCTCTCTCATATGGAACGCGGTAATCTCTTCAGCAGGGTCTTTTTCCAGGGCTGCCGAGGCCTCCAGCAGGGCCTTTTGGGCGTTTGTCAACGCTTCGAGATGGCGCTGGCTGGTGAGGACGGTTTCATCAGTTGATGAGGAGCCTATGCGGGCAAAGGAAAAGATATTTTTTTCCAGTATATCCACACCCGTGCCGTTCAGCGCGGAGAGCTTTAAATATTTCCTGCAAAAAGGGAAGGTTTTCTTCGCGATGGCGGAGTTAATTCCGGCAGGAAGATCGCATTTATTGAGAATGACAAAGGTATTTCTTCCCATGTCCATATCTTTTATCAAGCCGCCGATGAACCTGTCGCCCCGGGATATTTTTTGTCCGGAATCCAGAAGCCAGAGTATAAGATCGGCCTTTTTCAGCGCGTCAAGCGAGCGTTTGTGCCCGATTTTTTCCACTATATCACCGGCCCGGCGTCTTAAACCGGCGGTATCCGATATTATTACAGGCAAGCCGTTAATATCCAGCATGTCTTCTGTTACATCACGCGTCGTCCCGGGGACTTCCGTCACAATCGCGCGTTCGCGTTCAAGCAAAGCGTTTAAAAGGGATGATTTGCCGGTATTCGGTTTTCCGGTTATCGCGACTCTCATTCCGCAGGACAGCAACTTTCCTTTATTAAAAGTTGATATCAGCCTGTCCATGGCGCGTATTAAACCGCTGATTTCCCGGCGGGCTTCTTTCAGGGTGATAAAGGAAATATTTTCTTCCGCGTAGTCAAGTTTTGCTTCAATCCTGGAAAGAACACCGGTCAACTGCTTGCGCCAATTCTCAATTCTTCCGGATAATGCCCCTTCAAGTTGATTTACCGCGGCCCGCGCGGCAAGTTCGGTCTTACTTGAGATAAGTTCCGCGACCGCTTCCGCTCTGGCAAGGTCCATTTTTCCGTTTAAGAACGCCCTGAACGTGAATTCACCCGGCTTTGCGGAGCGCGCGCCCTTGCCGGTACAAAGTTTCAGTATGCGGTCAAGCACGACCGGGCCTCCGTGCGCGGAAATCTCAACGACATCCTCGCCGGTGTAGGAACGCGGGACGCGCATCAGGGAAACAACAGCTTCGTCAATAACGCTGCCGCGGGATTTTATAAGGCCGAAATAAAGCGTGTGGGTTTTTGCTTTGCGCAAGGAGAGATTATTTTGCGCGGGCTCGAAAATTTCTTCAGCTATTCTGACGGCAAAAGGACCGCTGATACGCACGATTCCGATACCGCCTTTACCCGGAGGCGTGGAAATCGCGGCGATAGTGTCTGAATTAAGCATAAATGGCTATATGGTTAAATTGCTATATGGCTAAATTGTTAAAAGCCTTTCAGCCGTTTAGCCATCAAGCCATTTAGCCATATATTGTTATTTTTTTTTCGGTTTTATTATAACTTTCCTGAATTGGCCGTCACCTTCGGAGAAAGTCTCCACATCAGGGTCATTTTTAAGGAACAAGTGTAGCAGTCTGCGGTCCTTTGATGACATCGGGTCCATGTGGAACGGCTTTCCCGTAGTTTTAACCTGGGCCGCGGCCTTGGAAGCGGTGTTTTGCAGGCGTTCTTCCTGTTTTTGCCTGTAGTTCTCGGTGTCAAGCGTTATCTTGACGCGAGTTTTCTCGTTCTGGTGGAGAATAAGGTTCACGATATGCTCAAAGGCTTCAAGCGACTGGCCGCCTTTGCCTATTATGAGGCTTGAGTCGTCACTCTTAACATTAACGAAAACCCGTCCCGTGACCATCGCTGTTTTTATTTCTTTGACGTCGAATTTCATAAGTTTCATGATGTCGGCAAGCACTTCTTTAGCTTTTTCCTGCGCGAGCATGTAATCAGCTTCACCGGCTTCCCTTGTTGTCAAGCGCACGCGCGAAGGTTTTGTCCCCATGAGCCCGAAAAGGCCCGCCGTCCCCTCATCGAGTATCTTTATCTCCGCCTTATCGCGCGAACACCCGAGCTTCCCAAGGCCTTCTTTAATAGCTTCTTCTACGGTTTTGCCTTCAACTTCAATCTCAGCCATTTTACACCTCTCATTTATATAACAGACCGTTAAAATCATTTCATTTGTTTAAGCAGTTAAAAACTTGAACGGTTGAAACTGCTGAAACTTTATGTTTTACGCCATTTTAGCACTTGCTTTTGCGGCCCTTTTCTCAGGCAGGTGCAGTATGAAATACATTTCCACCATAGTCATCAGGCTGTTTACCAGCCAGTACAGAACCAGCCCGGAAGGGAACCCCATGAACATGAAAGTGAAAACCACTGGCAGCATGTACATCATCATTGCCTGCGACGGATCTGACGACGCTGAGGTCATCTTCTGCTGAACAAGCATCCCGAGCCCCATAAGAATAGGCAGGAGCCCCACGGTAAAAGGCAGCCCAAGGAGATCGGAGAACAGCCTGTCGGCGCTTGAAAGATCCTTAATCCACCATATCCAGGGGGCGCCGCGGAGTTCGTAGGCATTCCTGAGCGTCGTGAAAAGCGCCCAGAAGATAGGGAGCTGAAGTATCATCGGCAGGCACCCGCCCAGCGGATTGAATCCTTCCGACTTGTAGAGGTTCATCATCTCCATATTCAATCTTTTCTGGTCGTCCTTGAACTTGGTTTGAATCTCCTTCATTTTCGGCTGGAGCTTTTTCATGGCCGCAGAGGACTTAAAACTCTTCAAGCTCAGCGGGTAAACAAGTATCTGAAGCATAATGGTGAGAAGTATTATGCCCCAGCCGTAGTTGCCCGTGATTTTATAGAAGAAGCTGAGCGCGGCCAGCGCCATCTTGCCGAGGAAACCGAAAAATCCAAAATCAACGGCTTCTTCAAGACCAAGCTTGTAATATTTCAGGGAGCCGTGCCCTTTCGGCCCCAGATAGAACTGAAGCGAAAGCCTTACGGGTTTGCCGGCGCGTTTCACAAGGAATATTTCGGACGGGGCTTTTTTGTCGGATTTCTTTACTATAAGGCTGTCAAAACCGTTGTCATCGCCGGGTATCAGCGAAGACAAGAAATACCTGTTATCTATCGCCACCCACTTGAATTCGCCCGCGGGATATTCGCCGGGCTTCAGTACTTTAAGCTCTTTTGGCTTCTCGGAGCGGAACGCGAGCGCGCGCATAAGCCCCAGGTTTTCTTTCAGTTCTTTTACATCGGTGCCGATCCCGGGCCCGAGGTTTATAGAAAGATCGTCCCCGGATTTCCTGCCGCCGGAGAGCTCTATTTCGAGTTTATTCAGGTAATCATCGGCAAGAGTATAAGTCTTTTTAATGCGCGCGCCCGACGGCAAGATCCCTTCGAAAATTATAGTGTCTTTGCCGCGTTGGACCGCGCTGAAACTTGTTTCGGGGAATGTGGACAGAAACCTTGAATCGGAGTAAAGCGCGAGATTGACCGGCTTGCTGCCGTTTTTTTCTTTCAGCCACCACTCTTTTATGGCGCCGCCTTTTGAAGTGAAAACCGCGCGGTACTTGTCGGTTTCAAACACGGTTTCTTTTCCGGGGGACAATTTTACAGGCGCGGCGGCCGCGGTTTCAGGCTGCGTTTTTTCGGTATCTATTTCCGCGGACTGAGCGGCTGTCTGAACGGGGGATTTCGGAACGGGCTTCGGCTGAAAATACGTCCACCAGAATATGAGAAACACTGTCGAAACAACAACCGCGATCAAAGTATTTTTATCCATTTATTCTCCTATTTTTCGGGTACGGGATCATGTCCGCCGGCATTGAACGGATGGCAGCGAAGGACTCTTTTAAAACCAAGCCATGCTCCGGACGCTGCGCCGTGTTTCTCTATCGCTTCAATAGTGTATTCAGAACAGGTCGGATAGAACCGGCAGGCGCGCGGCATGGCCCGGGAGAACAATTTGTACAATTTCAACATTCTAATAATTAAGTATTTCATATGTTACTCATCTTTCAACTGCGGTGAACGTTAAACGGTAAACGAAAAGAAATTCAGCGTTGTATCGTTTACCGTTCAACATGATCTGTTTTCATTTACCTGTTCAACTTTTACCGTTTACCTTATATAACAACCCCGCTTTTTCAAGCAAGTTCAAGATAATTGATTCAAGCTGGGCGTAGTTCATGTCGCCTGCCGGGGGTTTCGGCGCGAAAATCAGGTCGGTATTGAGTTTAATAAGGTATTTATTAAGCCTAAATATCTCGCGGAAGCGCCTTTTAAGGCGGTTTCTCCTGACAGCAATGCCGATTTTTCTGCTTGTAATAAGGCCGAGCCTTCTGGTGCCCGCCGGGAGACCGTTATTACCCGCATAAATCAAAAGCGCCGGATGAACCAGCCTCCGGCCTGATCTGATTATCTGCTGGAAATCTTTTTGTGAATGCAGTTTTTCGCTGTATCGTAAAGTATATTTCAGTACCGACTTTTCTTGGCTCATCTATGGCCGGCTTTTTATGCTGAAAGGCGGTGGCGACCCTTTTGGCGCCTGCGGTTAAGGGTTTTACGGCCGCCCGGGGTTTTCATCCTGGCGCGGAAACCAATGTGTTTTTTACGGCGTCTCTTGTTCGGCTGGAATGTGCATTTAGTCATTAAAATTACCTCTAATTATGTGGAATTTCGTCAATTATACCTTATATATAGGTACGGTGTCAATTGAATAACGGCAGTTGACGGTTCACGGTTGACAGTTGACACAGAAGCAAAAAGCATTTAAATGACGTATTCTGTCAACCGTCAACTGTCATCTGTCATCTGTCATCGCCGCATGTATTAATTTGCCTGTTTACCTCTTTATTTGTTATACTTTTATAATATGGATCCAATATTAGACAAACTGAATCCTGCGCAGCGCGACGCCATGCTGCATACGGAAGGCCCCCTTATTATTTTTGCGGGAGCCGGAACGGGTAAAACGCGCGTCATAACCCACAGGATAGCCTATCTTTTGAGCCAGGATGTCAAGCCGTGGAACGTGTTGGCCGTGACCTTTACGAACAAGGCCGCGGAGGAGATGCGGCGCAGGGTTGACGCGCTCGCGCCGGGGCAGGGGCGCTCCGTGTGGATATCCACGTTCCACTCGTTCGGAGCGAAGTTCCTGCGCGTTGAAGCGAAGCATCTGGGGATAGACCCGAGTTTTCTCATATACGACGATGCGGACCAGAAGAACCTGCTGAGGGACTGCGTCAGGGAACTTAACCTTGACGAAAAAAAATTCAAGCCTTCCCGCCTTATTGAGATAATAAGCCGGGCGAAAGACGAACTTCTGGACGCCGATTCCTACGGGATACATTCCCTTGCGAGCGGCGACCACTTCAGGCAGGTCGTGGCAACGATTTACGGGCTCTATCAGAAAAAAATAGAGAGATCCGGCGCGCTGGATTTCGGCGACCTGCTGATGCTTTCGGTCACGGCGCTGCGCGAAAACGAAACATTGCGCGAGAAATACCAGGAAAGGTTCAAATACCTCTTAATAGACGAATACCAGGACACCAACCACGCGCAGTACATGCTGACCAAATACCTGGCGGGAAAATACAAGAATATCTGCGTTGTGGGCGACGATGACCAGTCGATCTATTCCTGGCGCGGCGCCGATATCAGGAATATCCTGGAGTTCGAACGCGACTATCCCGGATGCCGCATGGTAAAACTCGAGCAGAACTACCGCTCAACGAAAAATATCCTTGATTCCGCCTGGAACGTCATAAAAAACAACCAGGACAGGGTCGAGAAGAAGCTCTGGACGGAAAGCGAAAGCGGCGAAAAAATAAAAAGTTTCGAAAGCCTCAACGAACTTGAAGAAGCGCAGCGCGTCACCGATGAGATCACGCGCGGCCTTGAAACCGGTTCCCGCAGGAATTCGGATTACGCCGTTTTTTACAGGACTAACGCGCAGTCGCGCGTGCTGGAAGACGCGATGCGCAGGAACGGACTGCCTTACGCGATAGTGGGAACGGTAAGGTTCTACGACCGCGCGGAAGTAAAGGATATTATGGCTTACATGCGGCTTGTGCACAATCCAAACGACAGCGTGAGCCTGAAAAGAGTAGTCAACGTCCCTCACAGAGGGATCGGCAAAACATCAATGGAAGTTCTTGGAAAATACGCTACCGAAAAAGGGATCTCCCTCTGGGAAGCGGTAAAGAACCTGCATGCCGCCGACGTGCCGACCGGCGCAAAGAGGGGCCTTGCGGAATTCAGAAAGATCATAGACGAAACGCGCGAGAACAAGGACGCGACTACCGTTAAAAAGATCGCCATGGAAATACTCGAAAGGACGGGATACATAAAAGAACTGGAGACGGAAGACACGACGGAAGCGCGCAGCCGCATCGAGAACCTTCAGGAATTGATATCCGCGATAGATGAATTTGAAACGCGCTCTCCGGATAAAACGCTTGCCGGCTATCTGACCCAGGTGGCGCTTGTCTCCGACCTGGACTCGTGGTCGGATGACAATGATAAGGTCACTTTGATGACCCTGCACCTGGCAAAAGGGCTGGAGTTCAGGACGGTTTTTATCACCGGGCTTGAAGAAGGGCTTTTCCCGATAGGCGAAGCCGCATTTGACCGCGAAGAGCTGGAGGAAGAAAGGCGCCTGATGTACGTCGGCATGACGCGCGCGAAAGAAAACCTGTTCCTGAGCTGGGCGGCGGAACGCAAGATTTTCGGCAAAAGCCGCTGGAACATGCGGTCGCGCTTCATGGAAGAGGCGAAGCCGGTAAGGGAAGAGGGAATAACGAGAGAACAGGTCTATGACGGTTCACGCGCCGTGATGGAAGATTACGGCGGCGGCGATTTCCCGCTGGGTTGCAAGGTAAAACACCAGAAGTTCGGGGAAGGGAAAGTGATAGAAAGGTCCGGTTCCGGCGACGAATTGAAGCTGGTCGTGCTTTTTGATACCGGCCAGTGGAA
Organism: Elusimicrobiota bacterium; assembly: GCA_043811535.1. Lineage (GTDB taxonomy): Bacteria > Elusimicrobiota > Endomicrobiia > Endomicrobiales > JBDRNC01 > JBDRNC01. The sequence goes on along the minus strand of JBDRNC010000028.1, from coordinate 107,023 downwards.
AAAACTTTTAGTAAGAATGGCAAATCTGGAAAAAATATAAATGGCAGCGATTAGCAATTTGCAATTAGCAATCAGTGATACAAAAAATCAGAAAGAGGTAGCAGTTAGCTGCAATAGTATTTCTACTACTAATTGCCAATAGCTAATGGCTAATTGCTAAACAAAAATGAAAATCAATAAAAAAGATGTCGATTATGTCGCGCGGCTTGCGCGGCTCGAGCTGACGGAAGAAGAAAAGGAAAAATACGCCGTCCAGCTCGGATCAATACTTGAATATATAGACCAGCTTAATAAACTGGACACGGGCAATGTCCCGCCTACCAGCCACGTGCTTGATCTGAAGAACGTCTGGAGGAAAGATAAAGCAAAACAATCGTCAGGAGAAGAAATAGAAAAACTCCTGGGCAACGCTCCGGAACGGGAAGATAATTTCTTCAAAGTGAAAAAAGTAATAGAGTAAAATACGCCACGCCCAAATTAAGAGGCCCCGATGATCAAAGCAATTTACCTGAAAAACGCCGACAGCCCAGCGGAAGTAGCCGTCGAAAACATAGCGGCTATCATCGAGCAGAAACCGAAACTGATATGGGTGGACCTGACGATTGAGGACCATGACCTGTCCGATGAAGAGGTTTCCCTCCTTTATGACGTTTTCAAATTCCACGAATTATCAATCGAAGACAGCCTCATTCCCCAATACCACCCGAAAGTGGAGGAATTCGAGAACTATATTTTCGCCGCGGTTCACGGGATAAGGGCGAAGGCGCAGGATCTTACCGATCTTGACAATCATATATACGAGCTGGACCTGTTCATCGGTAAAGATTTCCTGGTCACGATACATACCGGCGAGATACTTCTTATAGAAACGCTCATAGAGAAGGCGAAGATAAAACCGCAGATCGAGCTCAGGAGCATCGAATACCTGGTATATTCCATATTCCAGAAAGTCGTATACAGCTATGAGTTTACCGTTGAGAAAATAAACGAGACCGTTGATAAACTAGAGGACAAACTGCTGGGAGATCCGACCCCGGAACTCATCCAGGACATCTTCTCGCTCAAGAAAATACTGCTCAGCATGAGAAAGATATCCGAACCGCAGAAGAACGTTTACGCCTATTTTACAAGGGAGACAGCCGGGATCATCTCAAGAAAATCCACCGCGTATTTCAGGGATATCTTCTTTCAGTACGACCACATAAACCAGTCAATAGCCAATTTCAACCAGCTAATAGGCAGCATACTCGAGGTGTACGTTTCAAGCGTGACGCTGAAGCTGAACGAAATAATGAAATTCCTGACATTAATAGCGACGATATTCCTGCCGGCGCTGCTTATCACGAGCTATTACGGCATGAACGTGGTTCCTTTCCTGGAACACAGGATCTTCGGGAATGACAACGTGTGGTATTTCGCGTTTTCATTGATTGTGGCGGTAACCGTGATAACATATATTTTCCTGAGGAAGAAAAAATGGTTCTGATAACGGCAGCAATTAGCCATTAGCAATTGGCGATTAGTTTTTTACTAATTATGATTTGCCGCTTTGTTTGTCTTTACTAATTGCTAATCGCAAATCGCTAATTGCATAAAAATATGAACGATATTATTAACCTATCGGCAACTGAACTGGCGGAAAAGATACGCAAAAGGGAGATCTCAAGCGTAGAGGTCACGAAAGCTTTTCTGGCGCGCATCAACGGCGTTGAGCCGAAGGTGAAAGCATTCATAACAGTGCTTGAAAAACAAGCGCTGGAACAGGCCAAAGCCGCGGACGGCGGAAGAACCGGAAAACTCTGCGGGGTTCCGGTGGCGGTCAAAGACAACATGATGATAAACGGCGCGAAAACCACGTGCTCGTCAAAAATACTTGAAAATTACACGGCTCCCTACGACGCGACGGTGATAAGGAAACTGAAAGAAGAGGGAGCGGTTTTCATAGGGAAAACGAACCTTGACGAGTTCGCGATGGGTTCCTCAACGGAAAATTCGGCATTTCACACTACGAAAAACCCGTGGAACACGGATTGCATCCCGGGCGGCTCTTCGGGCGGCAGCGCGGCCTCGGTCGCCGCGCGGATGGCGCCGGTCGCTTTGGGTTCCGACACCGGCGGCTCCATAAGACAGCCCGCGGCGTGCTGCGGAGTGGCCGGGATAAAACCCACGTACGGCAGGGTCAGCAGGTACGGTCTCGTGGCCTTCGCGTCTTCGCTTGACCAGATAGGTTCTTTTTCCAGGACCGTGGAAGATTCGGCGCTGCTCCTTGGTATCATATCGGGCCGCGACGCGAACGATTCAACGTCCGCGGATGTCCCGGTTCCGGATTATGTTTCGGGAATAAAAAAGGATATCAAGGGCGCCAGGATCGGCCTGCCGAAGGAATACTTTATTAAAGGGCTGGACCCTGAAGTTGAGGCCGCTGTTAAAGCGGCAGTCGGGCAACTTGAGGGAATGGGCGCGAAAATCGAGGAGATATCCCTTCCGCACACGGAATACGCCGTCGCGGTTTATTATATTATAGCTCCGTCGGAAGCGTCGGCGAATCTTGCCAGGTACGACGGCGCCAAATACGGGTTCCGCGCGGAATGCTCCAACCTTCTTGAGGAATACGAGAAAACCCGCGGCCGGGGCTTCGGCGCCGAGGTGAAACGCAGGATAATGCTCGGGACATACGCGCTCTCCTCGGGGTATTACGACGCGTATTACGGCAAGGCCCAGAGAGTGCGGACGCTTATTAAAAGGGATTTCGAGAAGGCTTTTGAAAAAGTCGATGTGATCGCTACTCCGACCGCTCCGACACCCGCTTTCAATATCGGGGAAAAATCGTCGGACCCGCTCCAGATGTATCTTTCCGATATATTCACGATATCATGCAATTTGGCCGGGATTCCGGGTATATCTGTCCCGTGCGGTCTTTCCTCCAAGGGGCTTCCAATAGGCCTGCAGATACTTGGAAAACCGTTCGCGGAAGAAGAAATAATGAGGGTCGCGCACAATTATGAGAAAAACACTGAATGGCATAAGAAAAATCCTGAAATTTAAGGTACAGATAACAGCCGGATTCTTGATCGTTTCGGCGATGGTGTACCTGTTCGCCACAATGATGAGACCGGAGCCGCCCAGGGTGGATTACGGCCGGCTGATGCAGGAACTGCAGATATGCGCCGATAATTTCCGCGGTTCTTCCGGGATACTGGTAAAGGACCTGAAAACCCGCCAGGAAGTGCGCATCAACGCGGAAAATCTCTTTCCGAGCGCGAGCCTCGTCAAGATTCCCATAATGGCGGCCGTCTATGAGGCGGAAAAAGAAGGCAGGCTTGAACTGACCGATGAGCTGACTCTCCAGCGGAAATACAAGTCTCCGGGCGGTGGGAAACTGTACAGGACGAGGAACGGAAAAAAATTCACGATAAAGAATCTTATGGAACGAATGATAGAAGAAAGCGATAACACCGCGACCAACATGCTTGTTGACGCGCTGGGATTCGGTTACATAAACCAGAAATTCGTCGAGTTTGGATTGAAAGAAACAGACCTCAAGCGCGGCATAATGGACCTCAAGTGGCGCGACGCCGGCATAGAGAACTACACGACGGCCGAAGAGATGGCGTTTCTGCTGGAAAAAATATACCGCGGTGACCTTGTCAGCGAGTGGGCAAGCGCGGAAATGCTTGAGATACTTAAAAAACAGAAACTCAGGGACCGCCTGCCGCGGATGCTGCCCGGCGACATAGAAATTGCGCACAAAACGGGCACTCTCAAGGGCACGATGAGCGATGTCGGTATAGTTTTTACGCCAGAGGGCGATTTCATCATCTGCGTTATCACTGATGACATAAAAAGCAGGCGGATGGCAAGAAAATTCATAGGAAAGATAGCCGACTGGACGTACCAGTTCTACAAGAAAGGATGAATAGCAGATCAACTGCATTGCTGTATTGTTAAATTGCTAAATGGCCAGGGACTTTAGCAATCAGCAATTTAGCCATATAGCCATTTCTAAATAGTCCTGATAAATTATTAGGTATAGAGAAAACCAATAATGACTAATAAATTTGAAGCTGTAATAGGACTCGAAGTCCACACTCAATTAAAAACAGAAAGCAAGATATTCTGTTCCTGCCCGGCTGAGTTCGGCTCGGAGCCGAACAAAAACATCTGCCCCGTCTGCACGGGTCAGCCCGGCGTGCTCCCCGTCCTCAATGAAAAGGCCGTCAGGTTCATAGTTAAAACAGGCCTTGCGCTCGGCTGCCAAATCAACAAAGATTCCATTTTTGCAAGAAAACAGTATTTTTATCCCGACCTTCCTAAAAATTACCAGATATCGCAGTATGAACTTCCCGTCTGCGAGCGCGGCAAGCTGGAAATATCGGCTGACGGCCAGAAAAAAACAGTAGGAATAACGAGAATACACCTTGAAGAAGACGCCGGCAAGCTCTTGCACGCAATCGGAAGCAGGGAATTGGATTATTCGCTAGTGGACCTTAACAGGACGGGTGTCCCGCTGATGGAAATCGTCTCGGAGCCCGACATGCGCGCCGCGGAAGAGGCATACCAGTATCTTTCGGCGCTGAAAAGCATCCTTGAATATCTCGGCGTTTCCGAATGCAACATGGAAGAAGGCAAGTTCCGCTGCGACGCCAACATAAGCATCAGGCCCGAAGGACAGAAAGAGTTGGGCACGAAAGTGGAACTGAAAAACATGAACTCGCTCAGCGGCGTGAAAGAAGCCATAGAATATGAAATAAACAGACAGGTAGAGGAAGTTTCCGGCGGCGGGAAAATAACGCAGGAAACCCGTCTCTGGGACGCCGATAAGTGCAAGACAATATCGATGCGCACGAAGGAACAGGCGCACGATTACAGGTATTTCCCGGAACCCGACCTGGTCCCGCTGGAACTATCGGCGGGTTTTGTGGACAATATAAGGAAAGAGCTTCCGGAACTGCCGGAAAAACGCCGGGCGCGCTTCGTTTCAGAACTGGGACTATCGGAATATGACGCGGGCGTGATAACAGCAGATAAGGCATTAGCAGATTTTTTTGAGGATGCTTTGCGTTCTATACCACCGGGAAAAATAAAGGAAGCATATAAACCAGTTGCGAACTGGCTAATTAATGATTTGATTGGAAAACTGAACGCTGAGAATAAAAAAATAACTGATTCACCAGTATCTTTTATGAATCTTGCCGAGCTTGTTGGCTTAATAATGGATTCAACAATTTCAGGAAAGATTGCAAAAACTGTTTTTGAAGAAATGGTTGCAACTGGAAAAAGCCCGGAAGACATAGTAAGGGAAAAAGGCCTTGTTCAGATAACGGACGAAAACGCGATTGCAAAGATATGCGATGAGGTTATAGCCGAGAATCCGAAAGCGGTTGCTGAAATACAGGCGGGAAACGAAAAAGCGATCGGTTCCCTTGTGGGCGCAGTCATGAAAAAAACCCAGGGCAAGGCCAACCCGGGAATCGTGAATAAGATACTAAAAATGAAACTAAGCAATTAGCTATTAGCAATTGGCAATTAGATAATGGATAAGATATCCCAAATTAGAAAACTGTTAAAGCTGAAGCCGCTGCTGGACGAAGGCGGTTTTTTTCACGAGACCTACCGCTCGGAAGACAAGATCGGCCCGATGTCGCTTCCGAAGAGATACAAAGGCGCCAGAAATTACTCAACGTGCGTATACTACCTGCTCACGCAGGATTCATTTTCGTCAATGCACCGCATCCACAGCGACGAAATATTCCATTTCTATCTTGGGGACCCCGTTGAGATGCTCCAGTTGCTGCCAAACGGCAAGGGCAGGATAGTAACGCTGGGACCGGAGATATTCAAAGGGATGAAACCCCAGGTAATAGTGAAAAAGAACATCTGGCAGGGCGCGAAACTCATAGAAGACGGAAAATACGCGCTTTTGGGAACAACTGTCGCGCCAGGATTCGATTATACGGATTTTGAAATCGGAAAACGGTGCGAACTTGTCAGAGAATACCCGAAATTCAAGGAAATGATCATTGCATTAACGAAGTAGCCGTCATCGCGAGGACTGACAAAAGGAAAATATGAATAATAATGTTAAGTGGATCAAATTCGACATGATGGAACAATTCATGGTTGATGTATTCAAGGGCCTGGGCGTACCGGAAGAAGACGCGAAAGTCTGCGCGGACGTCCTGATAACTTCGGACAAGCGCGGGATAGATTCGCACGGCATAGGGCGGCTCAAGACCATCTACTACGACAGGATAAAGGAAGGGATACAGCACGTAAAGACCAATTTTGAAATAGTCAAAGAGGGCCCGACGACTGCTGTCATAGACGGGCATGACGGCATGGGCCACGTGATCGCCAAGAAGTCCATGCAAATGGCGATAGACAAGGCGAAAAAGTACGGCATGGGCATGGTGGCCGTCAGGAATTCGACGCATTACGGCATAGCCGGCTATTACGCGATCATGGCGGCCAAAGCCGGCATGATAGGCATGACAGGAACCAACGCCAGGCCCTCGGTCGCCCCGACTTTCGGCGTTGAGAACATGCTGGGCACCAACCCGCTGACATTTGCCGTGCCCACGGACGAGGATTTCCCGTTCGTGATTGACTGCGCGACGTCTCTTACCCAAAGGGGCAAGATAGAAGTATACGCGAGGGAAGGAAAGGAACTGCCGGAGGGATGGGTTGTCGGCGACGACGGTAATCCGAAAACGGATTCAAAACAGATACTTACGGATCTCGTCAAGGGGACGGCCGCGCTCACGCCGCTCGGCGGGATAGGTGAAAAAACAGCCGGCTACAAGGGCTACGGCTACTGCACTGTCATTGAAATACTTTCGTCCGCTCTTCAAAGCGGAACATTTTTAAAAGGACTGCTCGGATTTCAGGACGGCAAAAAAGTGCCGTATCACCTGGGGCATTTTTTCCAGGCGATAGACATCTCGGCATTTACCGAGGTAAATAGTTTTAAGAAAATCACCGGTGATATACTGCGCCAGCTGCGAGAATCAAAGAAAATGCCCGGCCAGAGCAGGATATTCACCGCCGGTGAGAAGGAATACCTTGCCTGGCTTGACCGGAAAGACAAGGGCGTGCCCGTAAATGAGGAACTGCAGAAAGAGATGAAAACGATGATAGCGGAACTGGGACTGAAGAAATACGAGAAGCTGGTATAGATGGAAGACGCCCTCCTGCGCTCTTCGAGCTACGGAAGGGTAAAAACGATATAATAAAGTAATTGAAGGGAAAATGAAACTAAAACACTTCATAACGGCAATTATCTGCGCGGGGCTGACGGGCTCATTCGCATATTCCCAGGAAAACAGGGAAGAAATATGCGCCAGGGTAATGGGAGTCAATGTCGCGTATGATGCGGTTGGATATCTGCCCGGGGATAAACTTGAGTATTCCGGGGAAACGTGTTCTGTGGAAGGGCCGGTGCAGAAACTTTCCAAAATAATCTGGCAGTATGCGTACAGGGATTATATTAGGACAAAGGAATTGCGGGCAACAGACGGTGAAGTGAGGGAACTTGAGAAATACCAGAGAGAATTCATGAAAAGGAAGAGTAAGGAGCGTAAAGAAGAGCTGAAAGAGATCAGAAAGGCTCTGAAGGACGCTTCGCTTGACGCGAAAAAACGGGGGAAACTCGAAGAAGAAAAGAAACTGCTGGAGAACCTTGAAAAGCACGAGATATATTTTAAAAAAACAAAAAAGAGTTCAAAGGAAGAAAATAGAGCCGTTTACGCGCCGTGGGTGGAGTCATGGAAGCTTAACAAAGCGGTTTACGAACAATACGGGGGCGACGTGGAAATGACGAAGTTCGGGCCAAACCCCGTAAGGGCCAAAGAAGCGCTGCTGAAAGAATATAAAAAGCAGGGATTGATACAGATATTCGACGATAACCTGGACAAAGCATACTGGGAAAGCCTCTCGCAGAAACCGGAAATAGTAGTGCCCCCCGAAGAAGTTGATTTCACCCCCCACTGGAAAAAGAAATAAGATAAAAGACAAAGAATCCAGCACAAACCGCATTATTTCTCCGCTGAATTTAGCCATTGACAAAATTATAATCATCTGCTAACATATGCACATAAGGGCATATGAGCAGATAACCCCCCACCCCCTTTATTTCACTTCCGAAGTGGCGGAGACTCTTCGGAAGTGAATACGGTGGCAGAACAAGGGGGATTTTTAGATGGTTTACAAATCTCCCCTAACCCCTCCTTAAATAAGGAGGGGAAATAAGAGGTAATCATGGAACAGATCGTTAAAATCATGAAAGCGCTGGCGGACAAGACGCGGCTTAGGATAATAAATCTTATGCTCAAATCAAAAAAGCCGCTGTGCATCTGCGAAATAATGCATACTCTTCAATTAGCCCAGTATAACGTGTCAAAACACATGAAAGAGCTGAAATCCGCGGGGCTCGTGACGGAAAAACGCGATGGCAAATTCATTTATTACTCGCTGATAGAGCCGGAAGACAAATATTTGTCAGATATATTCAGCGGATTAGCGGCAGTTCCCGAAAAAACCCTCGCGGAAGACAAAAAACGCCTGTGCTGCACGCTTAAAGAACGGATAAAAGACAAGTGCTGCGGCTTGATAAAAGGAAATCGTGAATAAACTGATTCTGATTATCGTTGTGTATCTGCTCGCGTATTTTATCCCGTTTAAATCTTTTGGTTTGCAGTCGCCGGTCATGGAGGGTTTCTATCTGCTCCAGGAATACGCGCGGCTTCACGTGTTGACGTGTCTTGTCCCGGCGTTTTTTATTGCGGGCGCGATATCGGTCTTTGTCTCGCAGGCCTCGGTTATGAAATACTTCGGCCCGAAAGCCAACAGGTTCCTTGCCTACGGGGTGGCGTCAGTTTCCGGCACGATACTTGCGGTGTGTTCCTGCACAGTCCTGCCGATATTCGCGGGGATATACAAGCGCGGAGCCGGAATAGGGCCCGCCACGGCTTTTCTTTACTCGGGACCGGCGATAAACGTGCTTGCCGTTATACTGACCGCGCGGGTTCTGGGAATTGAAATAGGCGTTGCCCGGGCTATCGGCGCCGTAATATTCGCGGTTGTAATCGGAGCAGCGATGGCGTTTATCTTTCGTAAAGAAGAAAACGATAAACACGCTGACGGAAACATGTTTGCCGTTGAAGCCGGTGAGCAGAGACTGCTTTGGCGGACCGCGCTTTACTTTCTTACAATGGTGCTTATACTTATTTTCGCCGCGTGGGGCAGGCCGGAAGAGGGATCGGGCTTTTGGAACGCGATTCACGGGGTTCACTGGTTCATCACCGGCGGCCTGCTTATCATATTGTTTTTTATGCTTAAACAATGGTTTCAAAAAGAAGAGCTTGCCGCCTGGGTTGATTCCACGTGGACCTTCGCAAAGCAGATATTCCCGCTGCTGTTCATAGGTGTGTTTGCCGCGGGAATACTGCTCGGCCGACCGGGTTTTGACAACGGCCTGATACCAAATAGGTTTATCGCAATGCTTGTCGGGAACAACTCGCTGTGGGCGAACTTTTTCGCGGCTTTCAGCGGCGCGTTCATGTATTTTGCCACGCTGACCGAAATTCCCATACTGCAGGGTTTAATGGGCTCAGGCATGGGCAAAGGCCCTGCCCTGGCTCTGCTGTTGGCGGGCCCCGCGTTAAGCCTGCCCAGCATGCTTGTAATCAAAAGCGTCATGGGAACGAAGAAAACGCTGGTATATATTTCGCTTGTTATAGTGATGGCAACGTTTACCGGGATAATCTATGGGTTATGGTTCTAGCATATACTGTCTGATCCTGGTTAACGTATTCCTTTTTTGGTGCTAAGTGAAATGCTTTCACACTTGCTGCAATCTTGCTGAAAAGCCCTATTCGCGGCCCCAATTCGCGGCAAAAAACCGCGAATAGACCGCGAATAGAACCGCGAATGGGGAATGATTGATATATCAATGTGTTTTTAGTTCTGTTCGCGGAGGGCGTGAATAGAAATTCCATCCAATTCGCGCTTATTCGCGGCCGCGAACCAAGCGAAAAAGTCAAAAAACGTATCGGACACAAAGATGGTATTATACTTTAGACAGGAGGTATGAACATGAAGCTGGAAATACTCGGAACGGGATGCCCGAGATGCAAGAAGCTCCTGCAAATGACTCAGGAGGCCGTGCTCGAAATGGGAATCGGCGCGAAAGTCGCGGTGGATAAGGTTGACAAAATAGAGGATATCATGAATTACGGCGTTATGATAACGCCGGCGCTTGCCATAGACGGAAAAGTCGTGGTTGCCGGAAGGATACCTTCAAAAGACGAGATAAAGAAGTGGATTATTGAGAAAAGCGATACAACCAAGAGCTCGTGCGGCTGCGGGGACGGCGGCAGTTGCTGCGGATGAATAATGACAGTGACTAGTGACTGGTGACTGGTAAAAACTGCAGAATAACGGGTAAAGTGTTCACAAGGAGGACTCTTGAAAAATATTACAATTGTCGGAGTATTAGCTGCGGGGTTATTGCTTGTTTCGGCGATTAACTCAAACGCGGTTGAAAAAGTAAGTGCTGTGAAATCCGCGCAGCCGCAGAAAAAAAGCGATATCAAAGTAACTTTTGTTGAACTGGGTTCGGTCAACTGCATGCCCTGCAAGGCGATGCAGCCGGTCATGAAAGAGATTGAAGAAGAATACAGCAAGCAGGTCAAGGTCGTTTTTTACGATGTATGGACAGAAGAAGGCCGGCAGTACGGCGAAAAATACAAAATCCGCGTAATACCGACGCAGGTATTCCTTGATAAAGCCGGCAAAGAGTATTTCAGGCATGAAGGCTTTTTCCCCAAGGAAGAGATAGTTAAAGTGTTAAAGCAACAGGGAGTATCGGAAACTGCGAAAAGCGCGCCCAAAAAGAAGGAAAGCGGCATGAAAATGGAGCCGGGACAGGTTTGCGAATGATATTGAATATATTCACATGGCTTTCGGGAACGCTTTACTCGTCGCCGATAGTAGCGCTGGGCGGTTCGTTTATCTGGGGCATACTCAGCATACTGCTGAGCCCGTGCCACCTGGCAAGTATACCGCTTATTATCGGGTTCATTGATGAGCAGGGCCGCATTTCAACAAAACGGGCTTTTCTGCTCTCATCTTTGTTCGCTTCCGGCATTCTTGTTACGATAGCTCTCATCGGGATTATTACCGGATTACTCGGCAGGATGTTGGGCGATATAGGCTCATGGGGTAATTATTTTGTAGCGATAATATTTTTTATCGTAGGCCTGCATCTTCTTGATATTATCCCTTTGCCGTTTGCCGGGAAGGGCGGCCAGCCTATATTCAAGAAAAAAGGATTAATTGCGGCATTTATTCTGGGGCTTGTATTCGGTATTGCGCTCGGGCCCTGTTCATTCGCTTATATGGCTCCTATGCTAGGCGTTGCGTTTACAGTTGGGTCAAGCAACTTGCCGTTCGCTGCGGCGCTTATCCTGGCATATGCCGTCGGCCATGTCTCCGTGATCATTCTTGCCGGCACTTTTACGGAAGTTGTTCAGAACTATCTGAACTGGAACGAAAAATCAAAAGGGCTCATTATAGTGAGGAAAATATGCGGAATTCTTGTTATAATCGGCGGATTGTATCTACTCTATTCCATCAGGAGGGTTTGAAATGTCGGAAGGAACGGTTAAAAGGCTTTCATTGCTGGACAGGTATCTCACTCTGTGGATATTTGCGGCGATGGGGGCGGGTGTCGGCATCGGCTTTTATTTTCCCATGGTGACGACGGCAATAACGAATCTCCAGGTGGGAACGACATCGATACCCATCGCGATAGGCCTTATTGTGATGATGTACCCGCCGCTTGCAAAGGTGAGATATGAAAAAATGGACACCGTTTTCCGCAATAAGAAGATACTCACCCTTTCACTTATACAGAACTGGATAGTAGGCCCGGTCGTAATGACGGCGCTGGCGATACTCTTCCTGCGCAACTATCCGGAATACATGATAGGAGTGATACTTGTAGGCCTCGCGCGCTGCATCGCCATGGTAATCGTCTGGAACGAGCTTGCCTCGGGCGACAGGGAATTAGGTGTCGGGCTCGTTGCGTTCAACGCGATATTTCAGGTGCTTTTCTACGCCGTTTACATATATGTCTTCATAACTTTGCTTCTAAACGGGCTCGGTCTGGCAAAAGGGCTGAATGTCAGCGTCTCGATCCTGGAAGCGGCAAAGACGGTGTTTATATATCTTGGCATACCGTTCATAGCCGGGATAACGACAAGGTTCGGGTTGATAAAGCTGAAAGGCCTTGAATGGTATGAAACCAAATTCATGCCTGTCATAAGCCCTTTAACGTTTATCGCCCTGCTTTTCACGATTATAGTGATGTTCTCGCTAAAGGGCGAGTACATAATCAGGCTTCCGCTGGATGTATTGAGGATCGCCCTGCCGCTGGTTATTTATTTCGCGTTTATGTGGTTCTCAACGTTTTTCATAATGAGAAAAATGGGAGCGGATTACGGGAAAACCGCCGCCGCTTCATTTACTGCCGCGAGCAACGACTTTGAGCTTGCCATAGCCGTTGCCATCGCGATTTTCGGCATAAATTCCGGGCAGGCCTTCGCGGCTGTCATCGGGCCTTTGATAGAAGTGCCGGTGCTCATACTGCTTGTGAATGTATCGTTAAGGATGAAGAAATTATTTGTTCCGAAAGAGGCGAAAAATGACTGAAGAAAAGCAGAGCGCCATAGAATGCAACTGCGGTTCGGAAGCGCGGTTGGATATCAGATACCGCTCAATCCCGGTTGAAGGCAAGATTGAAATAAACGGCCGGGAGATAGATAAGGTATCCACGAAATGGTCAATGAAGGACTATCTCGGCCAGATAATGTCACGGCTTGATGTAAATCCCGCTGAAGCGGGAGGTCGAATTATTAATGCCCTACGGGGTATTCAGATGAGCTCCACCAGGATGAACTATGCCGTAAAACCCGGCATTTACGCGGTAGGAAATCCCGGTAAGGATTCGCCGGTGCTTGTGTCGGCGAATTATAAGCTTTCATTTGACGTTTTGCGCCGGGAACTGGCCGGGCAGAATGTTTGGATACTGGTGATTGACTCAAGAGGCGTTAACGTGTGGTGTGCCGCGGGCAAGGGGACGTTCGGCACCAAGGAGCTGGCGTTCAGGATATATGAAGAAAAACTCAGCGAAGTAGTTTCGCACAAAAACGTGATAGTACCCCAGCTGGGCGCGCCGGGGGTGTGCGCCCATATGGTCAAGATGTACTCTGAGTTCAACGTGATATACGGGCCTGTGAGGGCGGAAGATATCCCGGAATTCCTCAGGAACGGCATGAAGGCGGATGAAAAAATGCGCAGAGTCAGGTTTGACGCCGGCGACAGGCTAACTGTTGCATGGCTTGAGTTTGCAATCGCGGCAAAAACAGGATTTATTGTTACTATAGCGCTGCTTTTAACATCATTTTTCATGCCGCAGTACGGCAGGACGGCCGGGATACTGATATTATCAATCTGGACAGCAATTTTTTCCGGAACGCTGATAGTTCCGCTAATGCTCCCTTATCTTAGGGGAAGGGCATTTTCAGTGAAAGGCGCTCTACTCGGAATGGGAACCGCGTTAATACCGATTATTATTTATAGATTGAATTTACTTCAATCCGTATCCGTAACTCTGGGAATAAGCGCCGTGACGGCATACATCGCGGCGAATTTCACCGGCGCATCAACGTACACATCATTATCCGGCGTGAAGAAAGAACTCAAGTACGCGATACCGGCGATTCTCAGCTCGTTGGCGGTCTCATTAGTACTGGGAATAGTAAGTGTATTTAATCGGTGAAATCTATGTTTGAATCCCGATAAATCGGGACTCCATTAATTGCTTGTCGGAAGTCGTCTGTGTAATCAAGGAGTAACTAGTCCCGCCGTTGGCGGGATTTCGCATAAAGCAATTCAATAAAACACAAGAGGTGCTCAATGAGATATCTATCAAATGTTACGACGCTAGAATACGACACTTCAAAATGTTCGGGATGCGGAAGGTGCGCTGAAGTATGCCCGCACAGGATATTTCAGGTTGAGCCCCGAATGAAATCAGATGAGAATATCAGCGTTCATGGCAAATCGGGGCGAAATCCGCCACAATCTGATGATAATGACTTTTCATCTCAAACGTGGCGGGAAGAAAAGAAAGCGGTTATGACGGATAAAGACCTGTGTATGGAGTGCGGAGCGTGCAAAAGGAACTGTCCGTCGGGTGCTATCAAGGTTCAGGCCGGTGTCGGCTGCGCGGCCGCGGTGATAAACGCGTACACAAGCAAGAAAGGAAAAGGTTCCGCGGCGCCGTGTTGCGGATGAATAAAAACAGTGACTAGTGACTGGTGATCAGTGACTAGAAAAACTGCAAATAGAAAGGCGATTGATTGAAAAATAACGAAAAACCTGTCATCATCGGATTTGGGCCGGCGGGGATGTTCGCCGCCCTTGAACTTGTTGAGCGCGGCATCAAGCCCTTGATATTTGAAAGAGGCAGGAAGCTGGAAGAGCGTTCGGTTGATATTCAAAGATTCATCAAGGAAAAGGTGCTGAATGAAGAATCCAACATCCAGTTCGGCGAAGGCGGAGCGGGTTCCTATTCCGACGGCAAACTATTTTCAAAGCCCGGCAGGAATTCGGCAGAAGCGCAAAAAGCGCTTGATACTTTTATCAGGTTCGGAGCTCCGGAGAATATCAGAAGCATCGGCAAGCCGCACCTTGGCACGGATGTCCTGTGCAAAATAGTCGCAAACATCAGAGATCACATACTTGAGAAAGGCGGGGAGATTCATTACAGCTCGAAAATGACGGATATCATAATTTTGGAGAAAAATGCAGCCGGCGTTGTGATAAACGGCAATAAGGAATATCGCTCCTCATGCATCTATCTTGCCATCGGACATTCAGCGCGCGATACGTTTGGGGTGCTCAATGAAAAGGGTGTCATTATGGAACAGAAGCCTATATCTGTAGGAATAAGAATAGAGCACCCCGTAGAAATTGCAAACCGCTTCAGATACGGAGAGGCATCAGGCGGCAAAGCGGATAATTATTCCTTTACGCATAATAAACTGAAAACGGGGAGAGGCGTAGCCACATTCTGCATGTGCCCGGGCGGCGAGATAGTCAATGCCTCTTCGGAAAACGGCCTGCTGGCATTAAACGGCATGAGCTACTCCGGCAGGACTTCGGCTTTTTCGAATTCGGCTATAGTTGTAGCCTGCAAAACTGATGATTTCGGGTCAGCGGATCCGCTGGCAGGCATAGAATTTCAGAGAGAGATAGAAAGGAAGGCATTCAACGCCGGAGGCGGTAACTGGAAGGTGCCGGCGCAGAATCTGACGGATTTTCTTTCAGGGCGTATATCAGCTAATTTAAATGAAAATTCGTGCAAAACCGGCACCGCATCCGCCAGTATGAACCTGATATTCCCGAATTTCGTTTGCGTTTCACTCAGGGAAGCCTTCAATGCGTGGAAATTGGAATATCCGTTATTTGTATCGGAACACGGGATACTGCTGGGAGCGGAAACAAGGACTACTTGTCCTTTAAGGATTAGGCGAGGGGAAAACTATGAAGCCGAGAATCTGGGTAATCTATATCCTATCGGCGAGGGATCCGGTTACGCGGGTGGTATAATGAGCTCTGCCATCGACGCCATAAAAGCCGTTGAGCGCATTATGAATTAATAGTTTTTACCTTTTACTAGATACTGTCTTTATGCGTTGAGCTGTACATTATTATGGCGGCGGAAGCCGCGGCGTTGAGCGATTCTATGTTACCAAGCATCGGTATGGACACGGTGTCCTTTGCCGATTTGCGGAGTTCCTCAGAAATTCCCGCCCCTTCGTTTCCGAAAGCCAGGATAAATGCCTGAGGCCAGGCGTAACCCGAAATATCCTTTCCCTTCATATCCGCGGCTATCACATATAAACCTTCCAGCTGAGCGGCATTCTCAATTTTAACTATATCCATCGTGTTAAAGGCGCTTGCAGCGGCCCTTACGGATTTAGGTGAGAAAGGATCTACCGTGCCGGGCGTGACAATTATGCCTTTATATCCGAAGGCGCACGCGCTTCTCATTATCGCGCCTAAATTGCCGGGGTCCTGTATCCTGTCCAGAAAAACATAGCGACCGTTTTTATCGATATCCTTTGCCGTCAGCAGTTTTAGGGGGACAATCGCGATGACTCCGCGGCTGTTTTCGGTTGAAGATACGGCGTTAAAGACAATCTCGGGTAGGATAAAGACAGTTTCGCAGTTGACTGACGGGATTTCGCACCCCTCGCGCACGTACAGCTTTTTAGGGATGCCCAGGTTATCAAGCGTGTTTATGCCTTCAACAACATATTCCCCGCGCTCGTAGCGGTACTGCCTGTCGTCAAGCAGTTTCCTGATATGCTTGATATCCGGATTTTTAGTTGAAGATATTATTATCTTTTTCACGATTCCTTTTATCTCCCCCTTTTATAAAGGGGGAATGAGGGGTCCGCCGCGGCGGATCCCCTGACCGCTTCCCCAGACTACACGGGGTCCAAAGACTTACTTTATGAAAGAGGGGAAACAAAGTGAATTATAACTTTTTGATTGTTGTTTGTAAAATACAGTTCTAAATCCTGGACCCTGGACCCTTGAAACTGGACCCTGCTGTTAAAAGAATCCCCCTACGCCCACCGACGCCTGCCAGTCGTAATCGTCAAAACAGTAAGTGTAACCGAATCCGATAGGCAGAGGGAACCGCCAGAACTGATAAACCAGGTTGAGGCCGGCTCCTTCCTTTTCTTTTTGAGTTCCGTTAAGGTATACTGCCGCGTATTCCGCGAATATCTCGCCGTTCAGCTGGCCGATGCTGTTCCTGGAAAACGAATGCCTGTAAGAGGCGTTCGCCGCCGCTATCGCGTCGCCCCTGAATTCCCTCGCGTAAGTTCCTTTTAATCCTTCCCTTCTGCTTGTCGCGAACAGCTGGCTGAAGGGCACGCCGGAGCCGAAGCCAGTTTTCGCAGACAGTGATAACTGGCTCCTGTCGCGGAATACCGTTGTCCGGCTTGCGGACAGCGAGGCCTTGTTATATTCAAAATCCGAGCCGATACCCTTGTTTGAATTCTCCAGTGACGCCTGGAACCCGTAGTAAGTCTTTGATTCTGCGAGCGGCTTCAATTTATCATTCAAGTCGGCCATTCCAAGCCCGAATATCCTGCCGAAACCAGACAACATGTCGGCGCGCGACTCCATTTTGCCGTAAGAACCCGACACTTGAACGGCGTTAATTCTTCCTTCATCCCCGGGAGCTGACGCCGGATTTCTATAGATGATATTTCCGGAAAATACAGCCAGTGAGACCGACAGATTTTTATTGACAGGTTTTCCCGCGCTGAACCGGAAAGAATCCGATTCTTTTTCATAAGAGTCCGATATCTTTCCGTATTTTGCGAATTTTGACATATCATCCCACGAAAGAAGGCTGGAGTTAAACGCTCCGTCTGAATAGCGGTATTCGGTTTGAGAGCGCTTGTCAACCATAACCCCTATCGTGAAATCCGGCAGCATGAGCGATACGGTATTGAGCGAAGAATTATCCTGATAACTCCCGAAAAAGAATATCCTTTCGGCTTTTTTAAAGAAATTCTGCTCAATTATCATGCCGCCCGCGTATCTTGTGCCTCCGCGGCTGCCGAAAAACGGCCAGGGGAGAACGAACCAGCCGTCGCGGGCGTCAACGGTTACCGAGATGCCGCCGGATGAATCAACGGTTTTACTGCTGATCTCCAGCGATTTGAACAGCCCGAGGGAATACAGGTTGGATTTGCTTTGCTCTATTTTCGCTTCGTCAAGAATGTCGCCTTCTTTAAAGGCAAGCCGGCTTCTTATGACGGATTCATTGACTCTGTTGCCGGTTATCTCGATATTTTTAATAATTTCAGCAAATAGAATTGAATAAAAGGCAATAAGGCAGGCGGCGAGCAGTAATTTTTTCATTTATTTCAAAAGGGAATCGAGATAGGCGGAATTAAGCCATTCAAATCTATTGTCTTTCATTTTAAGCGTGGCAAAATCCATGTCAGCGATTTCTTTATTCCCCATGTCGTAATAACACAGCCCCCTGAACATGTATGTCAATGCGAGTTCCGGATTCTGAGCTATTGATTTTGAGAAATAAAACCGTGCCTTTTCGTAATTATTGTGTTCTTTAAGCGTTTCTCCTACGCGCGACAGAGCATAATCCATGTTGTCCAGCGATTTCGGCGCGTAGTTGATAAAATCTTCAAAGAAATTCGGAATAAACTTGTAGTAGTAGCCGCATATCTGATTGGAATTCACGTTGCGGTCCCAACTCGGTTTTGTAAGTTCATGGATGAATTGATAGAAGCAATATTCCTTTTGCGTTTCAATAAGTTTCATGTTGTCTTTCAGCAGTCCGTTCCAGTCCGTAAGAGTGCTTTTGAATTTTTCAAAATCCGCTTCCTGCGGCTTGAAAAGTATGGAGGTGTTGAATTTCAGGTTATGACCGTAAACACACTCGATTATCTGCTCGGCCACGGGATAATTCAAGATAGGCCAGAAATGGCATTCATCAAAAAATACTTCGAAGCCGGGATTATCGCGGGTCTTTTCCAGTACATACTTCGCATAGTCAACAACAAGTACAGAGGGATCGCCCTCGGCGATTTCCCTGATTATTTCGTTTACTTCATAATGAAGCTTGTCAATATTTTCACGGTAATATTGTTCCGCTTTTAAAGGCTGTCCCAGTTTCTCGTATGACCTGGCCAGGAACCAGCAGTACCTGTTTTCAGGAGTCCGGATTTTTTCGAAAAGTTCTATCGCTTTTTTAGGATTCTTGTCAATGAGCCACAGCGCTGAAAAAAATTCATGATTTTCATAAGCGGTCATTTCTACCGGAAGATGGTGATTGAGAGGGAGAGTGAACAGCGCGAGCGGAATACCGCGTTTTTTGGCCGCTGCGGCTATTTCGGACATATTTTTCCTGAATAATTCGTCCAATTCCGCTTTTTTGAGGGAAACAGGGGGATTCAGAAAATTCGTCACGGCCCTTGTGACCCAAAATCTTGCAAGCACCCTGTATTTGTAGATCCAATGATTGATCTTTACCGGGTTGACCAGCCCGACATTGTTGCCGTTCATGATAATAACGAGATCAGGCTCGTATTTTACGATCTCTTTGAAAACAATCCCGATCCTGTAGCTGTCGTATGAAGACATGCCGCAGTTGATTACTTTCCAGTCATACTGCGGGGCGATGATTTTAAGCTTTTCCAATAGGAATTGGTCCTGAAAATAAAACGCGACGGATTCCCCGATAATGAAAACCCTTTTCTCATTGAATCTCTTGAAATCCGGGAATTCGGAGGGTTTTGAGCGCCAGCGGGCGTTCCTGTACATGCCTTTTGACCTGTCAAGCTTGAAGAAGTCCTTGTAGATGTCTACATAGGTATATGTGGCAAAGGTCTTATCCGTGTCAAGGGGCGGCGGAGTGCCCTTGATTAGCTGCGCGGCTGTTTCCAAAAGCAGCAAACCGAGAACAATGCCGAAAATTATCAGGGATAATTTATAGCGGAAAGTCATTTTGAAAACTCTAGGGTTTGATATTAGGATAAACCTTGCGAAATCACGATTTAGCGAGTTCGCCCAGCGCGTCGCGGACATCTTTTCTGTGCTTAACGCTTTCAAGTTTTGAAACCAAACTGTAAACGCACGGAACTACGAATAATGTCAACAACGTTGAAAGCATGACGCCGCCTATGACGACGACAGCCATCGGGATGCGGGTTTCGGCTCCCGGCCCCAGAGCGAGCGCGGGAGGCACGGCGGCCGAGATCGTCGCGATGGAAGTCATGAGTATCGGGCGGAGCCGTATGGGACAGGCGTTAAGAAGAGCATCGTTGACTGCCATGCCCTCGTCGCGCCGGCGGTTGGTGAAATCCACAAGCAGTATGGAGTTTTTCTTGACTATGCCCATCAGCAGTATCAACCCGATAGCGCTGTAGATATTCAATGAGCGGCCGGTAATTTCAAGCGCGAGCAGAGCGCCCGATATGCTGAACGGCAGGGCGAGCAGCACCGTGAACGGATGGACAAAACTGTTGAACTGGGTGCCCAGCACCATGTACGCCACGAAAATGCCGAGGAACAGCACGAGATATAAACTGTTGAATGATTCCTGAAATGTCTGGGCGCTTCCGGAGAAAACGAGCCTGTACCCCTCAGGCAGCGTCTTTTTGCCTATTTGCCGGACTTTTTCCAGCGCCGCCGCCTGCGATTTGCCGGTCACGACATTGGCGAACATTCTTATGGCGCGCTCGCGGTTCTTCCGCGTGATTGACAATTGCGCGGGTTTTTCGGATATCGTGACCACATCCGAAAGCCGAATTATCTCGCCGCGGTTGTTGCGGACCCATATCTTGCTGATGTCGTCGGGACGGCTGCGGTCCTTGGATACCAGCTGGAGCCGGATGTCGTAGCGCCGGCCGTCATGGGTGTACTTCCCCGCGCGCGTACCGCCTATCAGCGCGTTTATGGTTTTTCCGATGACGGAGATGCTTACGCCGCGTTCCGCGGCTTTCTTCCGGTCCGGCAGGACCTGAAGTTCGGGCGGGCCCTGGTCATAATCGGAGTCAATGTCGGTCATAAGCCCCGTATCGTTTATTTCCTTTTCGATGACGCCGCTGTACTCTATCAGCTTTTCCCAGTCCGGGCCGCCTATAGTGAACTCTATCGGATATCCGCGGCGGGCGGAAAGCCCAAGCAGCGACGGATCCTGCACCACAACCTTATCGGTACCGGGAATATCTTTCAGGGCCTTGCGCAGCACAGGCATGAGTTCCTGCTGGGTGAGCGGCCGTTTTTTCTTAGGATCTACCGGGCGGTCATTCAGTTTTTTCAGCGATACCATTATATTTCCCGATGAACCGCCGATAAAATCAAAATAACTGTCAACGAACGGCATCTTGGACAGGATCTGTTCGGCCTGCTTGAAAATCCCGTCAGTTATTTCCAGAGAAGTGCCGGGTTTGGTCTGCATGCGGACAGACAGCATTCCCAGGTCCTGGGCCGGGACGAATTCCTGCCGGACCGTCTTGAACAGGAACAGCGAACCGCAAAACAATAGCAATGCCGTGATTATTACCTGCCAGCGGCGTTTCAGGCACCACGCGAGCAGTATCCTGTATTTTTCGCGCAGCGTGTTCATGAGGCTGTCCATCGCCTTTCCGATCCCGGTCGTGTGGCCGCTTGAAAGGAACTGCGCGCAGAACATCGGCGTAAGCGTCAGTGCGCCGAGAAGGGAGACGGCGACGGCGACCGAGATGGTCACGCCGAACTGGAAAAAGTACCTTCCTATCACGCCGCTCATGAAGATAACCGGGATGAAAATGGCAAGAATCGCCACAGACGCCGCTATGGCGGCGAACGTGATCTCGCGCGCTCCTTTTATCGCGGCTTTCACGCGCGTTTCCCCGGATTCCCGGTGCCGGACTATGTTTTCAAGCATCATTATAGCGTCGTCAACCACGATGCCGACAACAAGGGATAGCCCCAGCAATGTGAATGTGTTGAGGGTGAAACCCATGATATAAATAACAAAAAAGGCCCCGCACAGCGACATCGGTATGGTAAGAAAGACGTTTAAAGCCGAACTGAACGATCCGAGAAAAAGCCAGCAGACCGTGCCGGTCAGCAGAACCGAGAGTATTAATATAAAGTACATCTCATGCATGGAGTCTTCTATGAATCTTGTCGAATCGAAGCGTATGTCCAGGCTCATTCCGTCGGGCAGGTATTTCTGCATGTCGCCGAGCTTTGCCCTTACCTCTTTCGCTATTTTGACGGAATTCGTCCCGCGCTGTTTGCGGATTCCTATGCTTACCGCGAGCTTGCCGCTCGCCCGCGAAATGCGGCGGACATCCTCGGTTCCGTCCTCAACCCGGGCCACGTCGCCTATGCGGAAGGTCTTCCAAAGCGGCGAGCCCCTGCGCGCCGGGATTATTATCGAAGTAAACTCATCCACTGTTTCGGCTTCGCCCGCCACGCGGATGTTCATTTCCTTTTTTCCGGTATCAATATATCCCGCGGGGACTTCCGAATGCTCGGTCGAAATAGCGGATGCGACGTCGTCCACGGTCAATTCCTTTTCGCGCATCTTGTCCGCATCCAGCCAGACGCGGAGATTCGGTTCCATGAAACCGCCGAGCGATATCTCTCCGACGCCGTCGATGGTTGAAAATTGGTCTTTCAGGACATTGCGGGTATACATCATCATTTCTTTCATCGGCCTGTCGCCGGAAAGCGTTATCCATAATATCGGCTGGTCTTCGGGATTGGATTTTGATATGAAAGGCGGATCTATGTCGCGCGGCAGGTCGTGCTGGGCACGGGCGATGCGGCTTTGTATTTCCTGGAGCGCGGTATCCACGTTTTTGCTTATATCGAACTGCACGGTCACGTTTGCGTGGCCTTTCCGCGACGTAGACGTGACTTCCTGCACGCCCTGGACACCCAGAACAGCCTCTTCCAGAGCATCGGTTATTTCCGTTTCCACAACCTCGGCAGACGCGCCTTCCCAGTTAACGGAAACGTTAATTACCGGCATATCAACGTCCGGAAGCTGGCTCAGGCCGAGCCGCCAGAAGGCGAGAATGCCGAAAGCCACGATGCCAATAAGCAGCATCCATGCGAATACGGGATTTTTAATCGAACTGTCGGATAGGGACATATGTTTCCTTTAACACTTTTTCATTGCGAGCGACTGAAAGGAGCGCGGCAATCCCTGTTATTAGCGCTGAGATTGCTTCGTCGGTCGCCGCGGCGACCTCCTTGCAATGACAGAATAATTATCTGCCTGCTTCTATTTCCAGCAGCGCCCTGTCAAGTTTTGATTGTATAAGGGCGCGGTCGAGGTTTTTCTTGGTATCCAGCATCACTATCATGAACTGAATGATGTCAAGATTGTTCACAAGGCCGAAGCGGTAGTCGTTAACCTGCATCTGGTAGCTTTTTCCGGACTTATCGAAGGCGTCAGAATAAGCCGACGCCTGATTTACGGAAGAAACGGCAGACCGGTATAGTTTTCTGATCTCAGTGTCAACTTCCCGCGTTATGCGCGAGAGGCCGGCCTCATACTCGCGGAGGCGGGAAAGCTCTTCGTCAGTTTTTCCGCGCGCCGTTCCGCCCTGGAACAGGGGCACGTCGAGTGAAAACACCGCGTCCCACTTGCTGTCTGACATGGAGCCGCTGCGCTGGGTGTACCATGAACCGTCAAGGTTCAGGGTCGGGAGCAGCGAGCCGCGGGCGACGGCTACTTTATATTGCTGGGATAAAACATTTCTTTTTTCAGCCTCGATATCGGACCTGTTTTTAGCGGATTCAAGATATTTTTCCAGTGGCTCCGCCGGACCGGGAGCGGGCGTGTCATCGGCAACGGCAAGGCCTGCCGGGTCAGACCCGATCAGATAAGCGAGCGTTTCAACCGCTATGGCGCGGTCGGCGCGCGCCTTTTCTTCCTGCGCGGAAAGCGTGGCTATCTGGGACTCAAGCACGAGGATTTCGCTGTTCCTGGACTTGCCGAGCCGCACTCTTTCAAGCAGTTCGCTGCGCCTTTCTTCCATCAACTGCCTGGTGTTCTTGATGTTAGCGATGTCGCCGTCGATCTGCGCGACTGAATAGAAGGTCCACGTCACGTCCGCCTTTAAATCCCTGGCCGAGCTTTCGTAATTCAGGCTTTCTTTCTGAACCTCATTTTTTGAGAAATCAAGCGAGGATTTTTTGCTGAATCCGGAGAAAAGCGGCTGGCTCAGCGCTATTTTTGAATCATTGAGGTCGGTAGTGTAGGCGCCGTCAACGGTGTCCCTGTATGTCTTCTGGTATTTGAACTTCAAATTCGGGAGCATCCCGCCCCTTGCCTGCTTCACTCTCTGCGCGGCCTGGTCCTGTCTTTCGCGCTGGATAGCAAGGCCTTCGCTTTCCTTTTGGGCGAGGGAAATACACCGCCCAAGTGTGAGCGGCGTGCCGCCGGTTTCCGCAAAACAGGGAAGCGATATCGCGGCCGAGATGATAAATGCGTAAATGATATGTTTCATATTAAATTGCTATATGGCTAATAAATTATAACACCATGGCTAAACTGCTGAATGGCTAAATGGTTAAAGTCTTTGGCAATTTAGCAATTAAGCTATTTAGCCATGCCTTTTACTTATTTTTCAGTACAATTTTAACAATTTCGTTCCGCGAAAACAACCGCATCGGCGGGCCCCACGTGCCGGTTCCCGAGGTTGTATAGATGACGGAGTCGCCTTTTTTGTGATAGCCCACGGAGTATTTCTCGAATAATGTGACAAACAAATCAGCCGGCGGTATTTGCCCCCAGTGGGTGTGGCCGGAAAGCGTGAGATCAATGCCTTCGACAACCGCTTCGTCAAATATATCCGGCCTGTGCGAGAGCAGGATTATTGGTTTTGTCCTGTCCAGTTCCGGGTAATAGAGGGCTTTTTTCAGGCTTCGTTTCGCCTTGTCAAACCTTTCGGCTTCCGTATCGTCAATACCCGTGACAATAACGATGCCGTCGGCGACGGTCACGCTTTCGCCTCTTAAAGCGGTCATTCCCGTATAGGCGGCGACCTGCATGAATTTTTCAACGCCGACGTAAAATTCATGATTGCCTGTAGTCGCGATTACGCCGTGTTTGGCCTTCAGTTCCTGCAGGGCAAGCAGATATTCTTTCTTTCTGAAAAGATCCGCGTCAATGATGTCGCCTGTTATGACAATAAGGTCCGGGTTGAGCTCGTTAGCGCGCTTTACCACATCCTTTACCCACCAAAGCGGTGTTTGAAGGTCTATGTGCAGGTCTGACAGCTGGACAACAGTGAATCCGTTAAGTTTTGCGGGGAGTTTCGCGGTCTTGACCTCTAATGTTTTGACAACCGGCGCCCTACCGCCGTTCCATAATGAATAAACGCTGATTAAACAGATTAAAGACAAGGCAATTAACGCAGATATATGTTTAAAGCCGTTTGAATGGAAGAATATCAGGGAAATGTCGCGGAGAATAAGGACAGTAAAGGCGATGGAAATAATTCCGAGCCAGACAAAACCCGCCCAGGAGACGACCTCGGCCCACTGGCCTGTGACGCGCCTTGAGAAGAACTCGGAAGCAAAGAACGAAACAGCGCCGAAATAAATGAACATCTTGAAAATCAGAGACTGCTGGGGCGTCATCCCGAGGCCTGACGATATCCGGCTGTAGACGTAGTAATGCAGAGCCACGTATATGGACGAGGCAATCGCTATGAAGATGATGAAAAAATGAGGTTTATGCATAATAATAAAACAAATACTAAGCTTAAAACACTAAATACTAATAAATTCAAAATACTAATATTTAAATAATAATACATTGTCTATATTTGAAATTTGAATTTGTTATTTTAGATTTATTTAGTATTTAGAAATTAGTGTTTATATTTTCACTTCATACTTAAATATTCTTTTCCGAAGCATGAACGCAGCCGCCACGCTAATGACACCGCCTGACGCCATCGTGGCCGGCGCCCCGAAGGAATGCGCGAGCGCCCCGGCGAATAAACTGCCTATCGGCGCGAATCCCATGAAAGCGGTCACGAAAAATCCCATGACCCTTCCGCGCATCTCGTCCGTTACGGCCATCTGAACGAAAGTGTTTGTCAGCGCCATCTGAGTCGAGATGAAATAACCCATGGCCACGAGCAGAATGAGCGCGATAGGGACAAAATCAACGAAAGCGAACGCCGTTATCAGCGCGGCAAAAGCCACGGCCGCCGTAAAGATGGAGTTTTTTATCCTGTCCATCGATTTTCTTGACGCGACTTTAACCGTGCCTATCAAAGCGCCGACTCCCATTGCGGACATAAAAAGCCCGAGGCCCGAAGCATCCATCATGAAGATGTCCTTTATTATGACGGGCATGAGAATCATCGGGAACATGCCCGTAAGGCCGGTTATTGAAAGAAGCACAAGCAGGGGGAGTATATCCGCGGAGTGCCTCACATATTTAAAACCCGATATAAACTTATCGAAAATCCCCTGATTGTCTGCGCTGTTCCGCATGGGCAGGGGTTTTATAAAGAACAAAGCGGCAATAACGGCGATAAAACTCAGTCCGTTTATCAGAAAACACATGCCTTCGCCTGCTCCCGCGATTATTATTCCGGCTATCGCGGGGCCGACTATGCGCGCTCCGTTGAAAAGAAAGGAGTTAAGGCCTATCGCGTTCATCAGGTTTTCCCTGCCGACAAGCTGTACGACAAATGACTGCCTTATCGGCATGTCAAAAGCGTTTATCAGCCCCAGCAAGGTTGCAAGCACGATTATATGCCAGAGCCTGACAGTTCCGGACAGAACGAGCGCCGCGAGAATGAGTGCCTGGACCATCGCGAGAGTCTGTGTCAGAGTAAGCAGTTTTTTCTTGTCATAGTGGTCGGCGATAGTTCCGGCCACCGGCGATAGCAGAAGGATAAATATCTGGCTCAGGAACCCTATCAGGCCCAGTATCAGGGCGGAATTCGTGAGGCGGTAAACCAGCCAGGGCATGGCGGTCATCTGCATCCACGCGCCCGTGAGCGAAACAGCGCCGCTGAAAAAAAACAGCCGGTAGTTTCTCTGGCTGAAGGATTTTAATAGATGGTTCATTTAAATATCGTATCTCGTTCATCGCATCTCGTCGTTCGTGGTTTGTTTTTGCGAGATACGAGATGCGAGATACTAGTCCCGAATTTATTCGTAACGAAGCGCTTCTATCGGATTCAATTGCGACGCCTTCTTGGCGGGCCAGGTGCCGAAGACCAGCCCTATGAGCGCGGAAAATGTAAAAGCTAGCAGGACGGACGGCATTGTAACGACGGTTTTCCAGCCCGCGAAGACCGCGAGCAGTACCGATATTCCCGAGCCTAAAAGGATCCCTATAATGCCTCCGAGCACGCATATTGCGACCGATTCTATGACGAACTGGAACATTATATCATTATTATTCGCGCCGACCGCTTTGCGCAGGCCGATTTCTTTAGTCCTTTCTGTGACGGAAACCAGCATGATGTTCATTATGCCTATTCCGCCGACAAGCAGGCTGATGAACGCTATTCCGCCGAGCAGGAAAGAGAACGTCTTCATTGTGGCGGCGACGGTCGCCTGTATATCGGCCATGTTGTGGATGTTTATAGATTCAGTTCTTGCCGGAGAGAGGCGGTGAAGGCGGAGAAGCAGCTGCGTGATGTCGTAGCTTGCCTGGTCCATGAGGTTAGCGTCGGAGACCTGAACGTCCATCGAGTCGATATACGGCTTGCCGAACACGCGGTACATGGCGGTATTGACAGGTATGTTTATCTTGTCGTCCTCGTTGCGCCACCCGGAAGAGCCTTTTACCGGCAGAACGCCGATAACCTGAAAATCAATGCGATTGATCTTGATGAACTCGCCAAGCGGGTCTTTTTCTCCGAAGATTTCATCGACGATAGTCTGTCCCACAACTGCGACCTTGGCGCGGCTTATCGTTTCGTTCGCGGTAAAGAACCTTCCCCGCGCCGGTTTTGCGTTTTTCATGTACTGGTAGTCGGGGGAAGTCCCTTCTATGCGCGTGTTCCGGTTCTTTGAGCCGAAAACGACCTGTCCGCGCCCGGAAGAATAGGGGGATACGTATGAAATGCCGTTAACGTTTCTTTTAACCGCGTCGGCGTCTTCAAGCGTGAACCGTATCCTTGAGCCGCTTTCCATGGATATACCGCCCATTGAAGGAGAGCCCGGGGATATCATCAGTATGTTGGAGCCGAGGTTTGCCATCTGCTTGCGCGTCGCTTCCTGGGCCCCCTGGCCCAGCGCGAGCATCGCGATTAGGCCCGTGACGCCTATGAGTACGCCGAGTATGGAAAGCAGCGAGCGCGTTTTATTAGAAAAAAGCGCGCGTATCGCCTGGACGAAATAATCCCTGACCCTTCTGAAATTGAAGATTTTGTGGACGACGGAGCCGTTGATGCCCGAGGTTTTTTCCGGATGCTTTGGAACGACGTGCTTTGTCACGGTTTCATCGGCGATAACAAGCCCGTCCTGCAGGCGGATTATCCTTTTAGCGGCCTGGGCAAGGTCCGGCTCGTGCGTCACCATCACTATGGTTATGCCGGAGTCGTTAAGTTTTTTCAGGATTTCTATTATCTCAAATGCTGATTTACTGTCAAGATTGCCGGTCGGTTCGTCAGCCATTATTATAGAGGGATTATTTATTAACGAACGGGCTATAGCCACTCTCTGCTGCTGGCCCCCGGAAAGTTCGTTGGGCTTGTGCGCTATCCTGTCTTTCAGCCCGACTTTTTCAAGCAATTCCAGTGCTTTTTTCCCGCCGCCCGTTTTTGCTTTTCTGTCATCGGAATAAACAAGCGGCATCAAAACGTTTTCCAGAGCGGACATCCTTGGGAGGAGATTGAAACTCTGGAAAATGAATCCGAGAAAACCGTTCCTGATAGTTGCCAGTTGGGAATCCGACAGGTTGGCGGTTTCCTGGTTGGCGAGAACGAAAGAGCCCCCCGACGGTTTGTCAAGGAGGCCGAGTATGTGAAGAAGCGTGGATTTTCCGCTACCCGAGGGCCCCATTATGGCGATGAATTCGCCCTGCTGGATATTAAGGGAGATGCCATGCAGGACAGGAACGTCCAGCGCGCCCATGTAATATGTCTTGGTGATATCCTTGAGTTCAATAATATTCATAATTTTCAGCAATTAGCCATTAGCAATTTGCGATTAGTATTTTTCAACTATTAATTGATATGTTTGTCTTTATTAATTGCTAATTGCCAATCACTAATTACTGCCGTTATTATCTGCCGCGTCCGCCGCCGCCGAACAGGCCGCCTATTCCGCCGCGCATCTGCATTGAATGCTGATTCTGGTAATCCTGCTTGGGCACGACCACGAGGTCCTGTTCGGTCACGCCTGAAAGTATCTCGATATTTTTGCCGTTAGAAATTCCGGTCTCGACTTTCTGCAGCCCTGTTTTTTCGGTCTTGCCTTTCCTGACTGTCACGAAACTGTTATTGTCTTTAGTGGTGATAGCGCCGGCGGGGAGCAGGAGCGCGTTATCTTTTTTCTGGGATACGACTTCTATCGTGGCCGACATGCCGGCGCGGAAACTCGGCGGGACGTCTTTCGGAAGAATTTTTACCTGGTAGACCGTGACGTTGTTGATGACGGTGGATTCGTAGGCTATATGTTCTATTACTCCGGGGAATTTCCTGTCGGGATAGGCATCGAGCACTATTTTCACGTTCTGGCCGATATGAATGTAGCGAAGGTCGGTTTCGTCCACGTTCGCCTGAAGTATCAGCTGATCGGCCATGACGAGAATAACCTCGCTCATCGCCACCGTCTGTCCGGGTTCTTTGCTCCTGTCGATTATGAAGCCGTCAAGGGGCGTGATGATGGGAGTCGGTTTATAGATATCTTCCCATTTTTTCAGTTCTTCCGCGCCCTTGGAACGCGCCGCGTCAAGAAGCGACGCGCGGTCGGAAGAGCTCATCCACGCGAGGATATCGCCTTTTTTTACCTTCTGGCCCTCAACAACAAGCACATCCTCTATGCGTCCGGATACCTGGGGCTTTATTTCAAGGCGGTTCCTCGGGCTGACGTCGCCGTCAAGCCTGAATTCAAGCGCAATCTCTCCGCGGAAAGGATTAATCTCAAATAACGTCTCTTTTTCCTTGCCTTTAATCAGGAAAAACGCGGCGGCCGCGACAAGCGCAGCGACAGTAACGATAATAATGGTTTTTTTCACTCAGTCCTCCGTAAATGTCGCATGTTTTTTCTTGTTATCTGGTTTATCAGTTCTGTTTTTGCAGTTCTGTCGTATTTTATTCTTCCTGTCCCGCGACTTTCTTAAAATTGGCTTCCTGCAGCGCGGCGTCGCGTTTTGAATTTAAAAAGCTTCTCATCGAGTTTATATGATCGTTCTCGGCGCTGTACCACTCAAGATAAGACGCCAGCCCGTTTATGTATTTTGTTGCCGTGATCCTTGACTGCTCTTCGGAGGCGTTAAGATATTTGACAGAAACCGCGACGTTCCGGGCAGAATTGATAAAACTGTTAAGTGCGGAATCTATGCTGACGGCGAGCTGTTGGCGCGTCTGTTTCAGCGATTCTTCGGATTCCAGCTTCGAGGATTTGGCAATTTTCGCGTCAATAATATTTTTACCTCCGGGGAAGAAAGAATAGCTCAGTGACAATCCCAGGTTCCAGCCGCTGTTTTGAGGCTCCCACTCGGAGCCGGATTTTGAAGTTGAGGCGGACAAGGATAGGTCGGGGTAAAATCCGCTTCTCGCGGAGATAAGGTCATAATTTGACTTTTCAACGGAGAGTTTGGCGGCGGTATATTCGGGAGTTTTCTCGGCAAGCTCTTTCAGGTCGGGAGAACCCGGGTCCGATACTTCAAAGGTTCCAGTAACTATGACAATTTCAAAATCGTCCCTGCCGATTGCCTTGACAAGCTGAAGCGAGGCCGATCTGAGATTGCGCCGGGCCTTGTCAAGGTCGAACTCTGCCTGGAGCCTGTCGGCTTCCACGCGCATGAGGGAGCCCTTGTCTTCAGTGCCGGAATCATATTTCAGCTCCACCATCTCAAAATTTTCTTTCCGCTTGTTTAATATCTGGCTGGAAAGGTTTGCCGTTTCCTGCGCCCAGAGAAGGTTTAAAAAACTGTTTTTCAGCTGGTAAACGGTATCGGCAAGAGTCCTAGCGTAATTCGCCTCGGAAATCCTGAGAGCCGTTTCCTTGGATTTGAGGCCCGCGACGCCCGCAAACCCGGAAAAAAGGGAGATCGAGCCGGAAAGCCCGTAGGAATAATTCCTTTGCATGTCAGAGGAGCCGGATTTTGACTGCGACGTGCCTGCGGACGCGGAAAGTTTCGGCAGGAAATCGGTATACGCGCTGTAATAGCCCAGACGCGCCTGTTTCAGCGATTCCTCCGATTTTTTAAGCGCAGGATTCTTCGCTTTCGCTTCGGCAAGCACGTCCTGCCATGTCAATTCATCGGCGCCTGCGGCAGCCGCTGCCAGGAAAAACAGCAATATTAATTGAAATTTCTTCATGTTATTTAGACAAAACAACCAAACAAATAGTTTCAATGTTCAAATGTTCCATTGTTCCAGAATTTATGGAACATTCGAACCGTCGTTACTATTCCGTTTTGCAGTCAAGGGATGAAAGCATTCCGTTCAACGTTTAATGTTTACCGGTTGTTTTGATTTATCTTCAAACAGGGAGTATATAACGGGAACGATAAGGAGCGTTATGAACATGGACACTGAAAGACCCGATATTATCGTGACGCCCAGGGAGTTCCATGATTCCGAGCCGCTCCCGCGCGAAAGCGCCAGCGGCAGCATGCCGAGCATAGTAGTCATCGAAGTCATCAATATCGGGCGCAGCCTCACGCGCCCGCTTTCAAGCAGGGCGTCGTAAACCGGAACGCCTTTTTCCCTCAGCTGTATAGTGTAGTCGATGAAGACTATCGCGTTCTTGACAACGATGCCAACGAGCATTATCACGCCGATGAAAGAGGTCACATTGAGCGTCATGCCCGTTATCAGGAGTCCCCAGATGACGCCTACTATAGCGAACGGTATGGAGAATGTTATTATGAACGGGTCTTTGAGAGATTCAAACTGCGCCGCCAAGACCATGTACGTAAGCAGTATGCCGAGAATTAAGGCAAGGAAGAGATCCTTGAAGGATTCCGCCTGCTCCTTGATGGAACCGCCGAACTGCATTGACACGCCTCTCGGCAGGATAATCTTGTTTAGTTTGTCCTGTATGTCGGAAGTGACTTTTCCGAGAGAACGGCCGAAGATATTTGCCTCGACCCTGACGACCCTTGTCTGGTCCTTTCTTGTTATATCAACGGGGCCGTAGGTTTTTTCTATCCTGACGAAATTTTTAAGCGATACCAGTCCGCCGGAAGGAATGCGGACGTTCACGCCTTCGATATCGGTCATGTCCTTCCTGTCGCTTTCCTTGAACCGGGCGAAAATGTCGTATTCATTTCCCTTTTCACGGTAGATAGTCGCCCTTTTGCCGGCGAACGACGCGTTAAGCGTGTCAGCGACGGTATATACAGGGATGCCGAGCGCGGTTATTTTATCCCTGTCTATCAGTATGCGGTATTCGGGCTTGCCCATGTCCCTGGATACTGAGACGTCCGTTATTCCTTTAACGGACTCCATCGCTTCCTTTACCTGCGCGCAGACGCTGCCTACGTCGTCATAGTCAAAACCAAAGACCTCCACGACCACGGGTTTTCCCGTGCCGCTCATCCTCTGCGACATCGGGTCGCCGGACACAAAATTCAATTTTGTCGCCCCGGGCACCTTGCTGAATTCCCTGCGGAGCGCCTCGTTGATTTCCTTTATGCCTCTTTTTCTTTTATCCTTGTCTACCAGCATGCCCCTGAGGGTTCCCTTGTTGGAGCCCGTGTCGCTGCCGCCGCCTCCCTGAGTCATCTGCCCGATCATTGAGAAAAATACTATCCTTTCCGGGACGGTTTTCTCAACTATATCTTCGTACTTTGCCATCACCTCGTCGGTCTTTTGCACGTTCGTTCCCACGGGCATGTCATAAGAGATGGCCAGCTGGCCGGAATCCTCCTCCGGAAAGAACTCAGTGCCTACGACGGGCACCAGCATGAGCGTTCCCACGAGTATTGAGCCGAGAATAATGACCGTCTTCCACCTGTGGTCAAGCGCCCATGACAACAGCACCTTATATTCATGTTCGAGCCATTGGAAAGCTTTCTCGAAAACCTCTATGTTTCCCGTGACCTTGAGGAACCTGGACGACATCATGGGCATCAGCGTGAGCGAAACGAAGAGGGACGATAAAAGCGTAACGGAGATTATCATTCCCAATTGCTTGAACATCACGCCCGCTATCCCGGTCGCGAAAATGAGCGGGAGAAAAACAATTATGGTCGTTAATGTGCTTGCCGAAACGGCCAGCCCCACTTCCGACGGAGCCTCCATGGAGGCTTTCCGCCTGTCCTTCTTGTATTCGGTCATGTGCCTGAATATATTTTCAAGAACGACTATGGAGTCGTCCACAACCATGCCGATGGCCAGCGCCAGGGAAGAAAGCGAGATTATGTTTATCGTGTAACCCATGAGATAAAGGAACAAAAACGATATTATGATGGAAGTCGGTATTGACACCAGAATAATCGCCGCGGCCCTTACGTTGGAAAGGAAAAGGAACATTATGAGTATGACAAGCACGCCGCCGATAAGGATAGTTTCCGTCAGGTGGCCGATGACCTTTTTTATGTCCTGCGACGTGTCCATAGGTATTGATATCTTGATGTCCTGCGGCAGCGTTTTCTGCAGTTCCGAAAGGCGTTTTGTCACGGCTTCGGCGACTTTCACCGTGTTGGCGCTGGATTTTTTCTGGATAATAATCATGGCGCCTTTTTTCCTGTCGATGCGGATGAAGCCCGTCTGCTCCTTGAAGCCGTCGTTTATCGCCGCGACGTCTTTCAAGTACACGGTCTTGCCGCCGAAATTTCCCACGGGGATCGAGGCTATCTGGGAAATGTTCTCGAACTCGCCCGGCACGCGCAGCAGGAATTCCTTGCTCGCGACGTTCATGGTGCCAGCCGGGAAGGTCACGTTGTTTAATTTCAGGGCGTTGACCACGTCGGATATGACAAGTTTCCGGGCCTGCAGCGCGAACCTGTCAACTTCAACGTTTATCTGGCGCTCGATGGGGCTGTAAACCATCACGTTGCCCACGCCGGGTATCCTTTTAAGCGGGTCGGCTATTTTTTCGTCAAGGATAGTCTTGATTTTTGGGAGAGACTCATCGGCCGTGGCGGCGACGAAAAGCACGGGTATCTGGTTCATGTCAAACTTGAGTATCGTGGGCCTGTCGACGTCGTCGGGCAGCATTCTCATGGCGGCGTCCACGCGGTCCCTGATGTCGTTGGTCGCGGCGTCGAGGTTCGTGCCCCACTCGAAAGAAAGACTCACGACGGAGACATTCTCTTTTGACGTAGAGGTCATTTCTTTCAGGTCCGGCGCGATGGCCAGCTGGGATTCGAGTATTTTCGTGATCTTCTGCTCGACTTCCTGCGGCCCGGCCCCGGGATACTGCGTTATGACGGAAATAGTGGGGAAGGTCATTTCCGGAAACATGTCCAGCGCGAGCCTTGAGAGGGCGACGATGGAAAGCACGAACACCGCCACGTAAAGCATCATCGTTGCGACCGGTTTTTTTACTGAGAATTCTGAAAGAATCATTCCACGACCTCCACTTTCATTCCTTCGCGCAAGTTCTGCCATCCGAGCACCGCGACATCATCCGCCGCGGAAATTCCTTCAAGGACCTGAATATAAGGGCCCTGAGAAACGCCGGTCTTGATTATTTTCTTGTATGCGATGAAATCCTTGATGATGTAAACGTATCTTTGCGCATCAGATTCGCCTACAGCGTCTGCGGGCAGCGTCAGGCAGCCCGTGCGGACAGAGACGATGATTTCAAGTTTTGCGAACATGCCCGGCTTGAGCAGGCTGTTCTCGTTTGAAACCGCTATCTCCACCTGCGCCGTGCGCGACTGAAGGTCTATGGACTGCCCGATCTTTGACACTGTTCCGGGGAAAGTATTTTCGGGATAGGCGTCTACGGAAAATCTCACGCGTAGCCCTTTTTTGACTTTGGGAATGTCTTTTTCGGAAATATTGGTAACTATTTTGACCCTGTCCACCGTAGCGACTTCAAAAACCGGGGTCTGCGGGCTGACGGCCTCTCCCACATCAAGGAAGTAATGAGTGATAACGCCATCAAGCGGCGATTTGACTTCGGAGGCCTTGAATTCAAGGGCGGGTTCGTCGCGGTCAACCATCGCGATAACGTCGTTTTTGTATACGATGTCTCCGATGTCTTTCTTTTTTTCAAGGAGCTTTCCCGGCACGCTGGAATAGACCTTTGCTTCCGAAACGCCTCTCACGTCTCCGGTCAGATTGATCAGTTCTTCAAGATCTTTGACCGCGAGTTTAGAGACCTTGACCGGAAGAAGATATTCGATTTTTACCGGTTTGGCGTGAAACGCCCTGAACGCCCTGAAACCTACGATCAGCGCCACAAAAATCCCGATGAACAGAAATACTTTTTTTCTTGTTGTCATGATGACTCCCTTAAATGGATTTCAGATTACAAATTACAGATTACAAATTAACAACGCCGGGTCTTTAATTTGAAATTTGGAATATGCAATTTGAAATTATTAATATGTTCCCGTAACTTTCTTGATTGCGGCTATTGCAATGTTATAGTCGTACAGCGACTGTTCGTAATTTGTCTCGGCCTGGGAAAACGCGAAATGGACGTCCTGCAGTTCAATATATGACATAAGGCCGAGAGAGTATCTTTTCTGGGCGATCTCAAGGTTGTCCTTGGCCAGCTGGACGTTTTCTTTCTGCGCCTCTATGCTCTGTTTCGCCTGCATGAAATTCTGGTAAACGGAGCGCACCTCAAGTTTTATGCCTTCCGTGACCGATTTGTCCGCGAGCAGTATCTGCTCGAAACCCGCTTTTGCCTGTTTGACCTTGCCGTAGCTCGAAAGCCCGTCGAAAATAGGCCATGAAAGAGCCAGCCCTGCCTGCCACTTCTTGTCCCAGCTGTCAAAGTCTTCAGAAAGCTTTGCGGACTGCGCCGTGTAGGAATAACTGGCGCTAATCATGGGTTTATTGTCCGCCTTGCTCAGAGACAAGAGACTCTTCCCGAGTTTCTGCTGGTAAGCCAGCTGTTTGATCTCGGGACGCGAGGAGAGCGCCGTCTGGAGCATATCATCAAGAGAGTAACCGGTGTTTTCGATATTCATGCTTCCCGTGATATTTATGTCTTCTTCCACGGTAAGAAAAGATTTAAGGGCTTCTTTTGCCAGCACAAAACCGTTTTCGGCCTTGAGCACCCCAACTTTGGCGTTCGCCATGGCCACCTTTGTCCTGGAAACGTCATAAGTGGATGCCTTGCCTTCGGAGTAAAGCTTCTGCGTTATTTCATAACGGTCTTGCGTCAGCCGGAGCGCCTCTTTAGCTATGCCGAGAAGCTCGCGGGCGAGAACGGTCCTGTAATAATTTTCCTTGGCCCTGTACACGACGTCATTTTTTGTCTGGTTGTATTTTTCTTTCGTTATAGCGTAATTGATATGCGCCTGTTTGTTCACCTGGTATATCCTGCCCCACATGAACACCGGCTGTGAGACCGAAAGCGAAGCGCCGTAGAGCTCTTCGGACGTCATCGCGGGGCTTAAGGACGAAGCGAGCGCCGACATCGATCCGGTAAGATTAAACGTCGGCTCGCTTAGTTTTGTGTAGGTAAGCCCGGCGTTTATTTTGGGCAGGAATCCCGAGAATCCCTCAAAGATCCTGCCGTCAGCCGCTATCAGCGACTGTTCCGCGGTCCTGATATCCCTGCTGTTCTGAAGAGCGAAGTCGACGGCTTTTTTTTCGTCGATGTCCAGTGAAAATGCCGAAACAGGCAGCAATACGAACAAAACGAACAATGATTTTCTTAATATAGATGTATTCTTCATTTGCCGAATCCTTTCAGCAGTATCTCAAAAAGCATATCGGGCGGTATCGGCGGGAAAGTCTTATCTTGTTCTATCTGCTGGTGAAATATCAGCGTGGTAGCGGAGAAGAAAACTCCGCTAATGAGAGCCGGAGGATAATCCTTAAACTCATTGTTCAGTATCCCGTTTCTTACAATTTCGCTCATGGACTGATTTATTTCAAACATTTTCTTCAGGAGCGCGTTATGGAATTTATCCTTATGAGGTCCAACTTCACTCCTTAGAGCATTGAATATCTGTCTGTGGCTCGAAGTAAAGTCCACCATTTTTTCCAGCAGCATAGCCAACTGTTTAGTGGCGGAAATTTCAGTTTTCCTGACGCTGTCAATGATTTCAATTAGTTTATCCATTAATGCAAAAAGAACTGAAAAATAAATCTCTTCTTTGCTCTTGAAGTATAGGTAAATAGTTCCTTTAGCTACGCCCGCCTGTTTTGCCACTTCGTCAACTGGCACGCGGAAGTACTCTTTTTTGTTGAGCACCTTGATGGCGGCTTCAATGATCTGTTGTTTCTTGATTTCCGGGTTCCATTTTTTGGGTTTAACCATGATATACTCCGTTAATAAGGTATATCCCGCGGTTAGGCGGGATTACGCACTTCATATATTTGAATTGTAACGAGCAATACTGCAGGGAGATTCTATGACCAGCGGGTCACTGACTGACTAATCAGTCATTATTATAGCAGACGGGGGCGGGGATGTCAAGGATTTTTTTTGAGAGGGAGTAGTGAATAGCGACCAGAGAATAGAAGGACCTTTCAATTCCCTATTCTCTATTCCCTAAGCCCTAGCCCCTCGTTATTTGACCGTTCGTTAACATTTTGCTATAAATAGCGGAATGCACAGAATAAAAGAGCGGGTTTTCGCTTTTCTGGACGTGGAGACCACCGGTCTGTCGGCTTTCTACGATGACCGGATCTGCGAGATAGGCATTGTAAGGACCATCGGGCATGACGTGGACTCCGAGTGGCAGAGCCTGGTCAATCCGGAAAGGCCTATCTCAAGCGGGGCCATGAATGTCCACGGGATCAACGATAAGATGGCTGCGAAAGCCCCCAAGTTCAGAGAAATCGCGGATAAAGTGCAGTCCATAATATCGGATGCCATCGTCGTGTGCCACAACGCCCCGTTCGACCTAAGTTTTCTGAATTCGGAATTTGAGAAGTGCGGCATTGCTCCCGCGGAATTCCGCGTGATAGACACGCTGAGGATCGCGCGCAGGTATTTCAATTTCTCTTCCAACAGCCTGGGCAATATTGCTTACGGCCTTCATATTGAGATGAACGAGGCGCATAGGGCGCTGGCTGACGCGAGCGCGACGCAGAAGATATTCGCGTATATGATGTCGGAACTGGAAAAAAGAGGCGTTGAGGACATAGAGAAACTTTTTTTCCGGAACATGAAAATGAACGGCGCCATGATAAAAGCAAAACAGATCGGACTGCCGCCGCTGCTGGAAGAAGCCCTGAAGAACAAATCAAAGATTGCCGTAAAGTATATTTCAAGCGCCGGCGTCGCGACAGAAAGAATTCTTACCCCGAAGGAAGTTATCCTCCGCCAGAACTGCGCGTACCTTGTCGCACACTGCGAACTGCGCAGTGAAGAACGCACCTTCCGCCTGGACAGAATAATCGAGATAAAAATAATTTAAACAACATTGTTAAATGGTTAGATTGCTAAATGGTTAAAGTCTTTAGCAATTTGGCCATTTAACGATTTAGCCATTTGCCCTACATATATGTATCCTTTTCTGCTTCCAAACAGCAAAGGATAGGAGTAAATAGCACTTGTTGATTTTATATAACCCGCAATGGCTCTATATGACATGAAATATTTTTTGTTAACAGCTCTTGACAAATAATAACACTTAATGTATACTAATAACAGATAAAAGAAAAATAAGCCACAAGGTGATAAAATATGGAACAAAGCGGTGTTAAAAGAGAGTTCAATCAGGTCATGGACATCAAGGAACTCTCGGAATATCTTGGAATAGGCAAATCCAAGATTTACAGTTTGATACGACAGAAAAAAATACCGGCTTCAAGGATCGGACGTCAGTACCGTTTTTCGAAAGAAGTCGTAGATTCCTGGCTCAAGGAAAGGATCATAACGAAAAAAGAAGAGCCGGCGCTTCCGTTCTTTAACAAAGACAAAGAGACATCGGGCCAGTAGTACCGACACGCGAAGTTCTTTTAATCCGCCTCTGCTAAATCTTCAGAAGGGCGCGTTAGTCCGTAGATAGACAGCGTCGCTTCGGTGGATTTCAGCTTAGAGGGGAAGACTTATTCAAGCGCCCCGGGGAACCGGGGCGGAGCTTCAAGGGGGAAATTTTCCGAGAGGAGATTATAAGACTCACAATGAGCGCTCCCGACGCCAAAACAAGCCAGCCGGATAATAAAAGATTCGGCATTGAAAACAGAAGCGACTGGAAGTGGCAACTGAAACACAGGATAACCACTCTACAGGAGCTTGAGAAGTGGCTGAATCTTTCCGTTGAAGAAAAAAGGGCGATACAGTATTCCGCCGGCAGGCTCAAGATGGCCATAACGCCTCATTTTGTGAGCCTTATGGACAAGAACGATCCTGAATGCCCGATACGCAGGCAGGCTGTTCCAGCGCTGGACGAATTCAAGACCAGCATAAACGAACTTGCGGATCCTTGCGGAGAAGAGCGCGACACCGTGGCTCCGGGCCTCGTGCACCGGTATCCCGACAGGGTCCTGCTTCTTGTCACGGACGCGTGCGCGATGTACTGCAGGCATTGCACGCGCAGAAGGATAGTCGGGACGTCCGAAGACACGCTTTCAAACACGCATCTGGAACAGGCGCTCAGCTATATAAGGCAGAACAAGAAAATACGGGATGTCCTCATTTCAGGCGGCGACCCGTTACTGCTCTCTGACACAAAGCTCGAACAGCTTCTTTTTAAACTCAGGAGCATAGAGCATATTGAGATAATACGGATAGGGACAAGAGTTCCCGTCACTCTCCCGCAGAGGATAAATCTTGAGTTGTTGGGGGTGCTTCGGAAGTACCAGCCGCTTTATTTGAGTGTCCATTTCAACCATCCCAAGGAGATTTCCGAAGAGACAAAAAAAGCGTGTCTTATGCTTGCGGACGCGGGGATCCCGATGGGAAGCCAGACGGTTCTTTTAAAAGGCATCAACGATAAGCCGGCGGTGATCATGAAACTGATGCATGAACTGCTTATGATCAGAGTGCGGCCCTATTATCTTTACCAGTGCG
This sequence comes from Elusimicrobiota bacterium, assembly GCA_043811535.1. Lineage (GTDB taxonomy): Bacteria > Elusimicrobiota > Endomicrobiia > Endomicrobiales > JBDRNC01 > JBDRNC01. The sequence goes on along the minus strand of JBDRNC010000028.1, from coordinate 67,096 downwards.
ACCTTGCCCACGGGACCGAGCATTTCAGGACATCCATATCCGCCGGCATCAGGATAATGGAAGCGTTGCAGGGCCACACGACGGGCTACGCGGTGCCGACATTCGTGATAGACGCGCCGGGCGGCGGGGGCAAGGTTCCGATCAATCCCGATCACATAATATCGCGGAACCGCAAAGGAATAATCATAAAAAATTACGAAGGCAAGGTTTTTGTCTATCCCGAGAAGAACGGCGGCCCTGTGGACGCCGCGCCGGAACGGGAAACGTCTCAAAACGCTGAAAAAAAATAGTTTGTATAATAATCCTTAATAGGAAAGGAGGTGAAACAATATGTCAGAAAAAGTTACGAAGGTAGGAGTAAAAAGAGTAGACGGCTATCTTTACTTCATCGATAAGGCAGGCGATGTCTCCCGTGCGAAAATGGCCCGCGGCGGCAAGAAGGGCGGAAAGGTGGAGAAAGTAGCGAAAGTCGGAGTAGACAAGGCGGATGGTTATCTCTATTTCCTTGACAAATCCGGCGACGTTTCCCGCGCGAAGATGGTTCGCCGCGGCAAAGGCAAAGGCAAAAAGAAAAGATAAGCCTGTAAAGGATTTTGAGGGACCCTGAGTGTAATCGAAGGGGCTTGAACCTCGAAAATGCTTTTAAAGAGCCTAATTAGGCAATAGCCTAACGGGCTCTTTTTCTTTCTTGCGGATGTAAATAATTGCTATAATATCGTATGAAAAAGTAAGTCTAGGATAGTTTTTTATGTGTATAAAACAGAAAATAGCTATAAAACGCTTTCCGGAATATCCGGGAACGAGAAAATATTCAGTGGCGCCACGGTGCTGGGAGACGACAGGATAATGCTGAAATCAGATGTGGTGCCAATTTAGGAGCGCAGCATGGATAAGAAAAAAGTTTTGATAGTTGACGATGACGAAAGCATAAGGGAGTATCTGGAGAAGGCACTCGTACTTGAGCAATACGCGGTCACTACGGCGGGAAGTGCGGCTGAGGCACTCGGCGTACTCAAGGCCAATCCGGGCGGCTTTCCGGTAGTCCTGAGCGACATAATGATGCCCGGCATAGACGGGATGGAACTGCTGAATTTCGTAAAAAAGGAATATCCCGAAACCATCGTGATAATGCTGACTGCAAACGCGACAATGGAAACCGCTATAAAATCGCTAAACATCGGCGCGTTTGGTTACCTTATGAAACCTGTAGTGCTCGAGGAACTCAAGGGCATGCTCAAGAATGCGTACAACAAGTATAACCTGACAAAAGAGAATCAAAGGCTGATGCAGGAACTGAAGGAAGAGAAAGAATTCACTGAAACGATAGTCAAGAACCTTGTGTACACTGTGGTTGCCACGGATTCGGAAGGCTGCATCAAGAAAATAAACAAAGCCATGGAAAATCTGCTCGGATACACCGAGCAAGAGCTTGTGAAAGTCCCGATTCAGTCCATATTCAGCAAAGAGTTCAAGCTGACGTCGTGGGATGAATTGATGAAGCAGAATCAAGTCAGGGAGTATCCCATGGTCCTTCTCACAAAGGACGGCAGGGATATTAAAGTGCTTTTTAGCGGGACGATAATGAAGAACACTCAGGGGGATATTATCGGATTTCTAGGGACGACTTCTTTATAACGCAGGAACCAGCGAATAGATATCAGGCTTGAAGAAACTAACACAGATGAAAACTTTATCGGAATTTCAGCTTAACGCTCTAAAGGAGTTCATAGATGCCGGCACGGCGCATGCGGCCGCGGCTCTTTCTGAACTTCTGGATAAAAAAGCGATAGTGAACATTTCCAAGACCAAGGTTGTGGATGTAACTAAGATACCCGAACATCTCGGCGGCGAACACCTAAATATAATCGGATTGTATTTCAAGGTTTCCGGGGATATCAAAGGCAACATCCTGCTGATTTTTGACGAAAAACAGGCGGGAATGCTCTTAAATATCCTTTTGGCAGGCATCGATCCGGGCGATACTCCGGAATTTGACAGCATGCGTAAATCAGCGTTAATGGAACTCGGTAATATCATGACGAATTCATATTTGAACGCGCTTGCGCATATGATAGATATGAAAATGCTTCTTTCAGTGCCGCGCTACGCGGCCGACGAACTGGCATCGGTCATAGATTTCCTGCTTATTGAATTGATAGCGGCGGTTGACCAGGCGCTTTTAATGGATATAATCATAAAACTGCCTGAAACCGAGATTAACGGCAGCTTTATTATTGTTCCCGATACAGTTTCGCTGGAAAAAATATTCAACCGAGCGGGGCAATAATGAAATCCTGCAATCCCGCCCGGATGCTGGAAAAAAATCAACGAAGTGCTTAAAAAATAGACGGAAGAAGGAAGTTGGAAGAAGGAAGGAAAGACCTTTAGCCTTTTCTGCCTGCTTCCGTCTTCGATCTTCCGTCTTCCATCTTTCACGCCTCTTGTTTTTTCCGTCAAAAATAGATAAAATATCTTGGAATTCCTGTACACCGCAGAAAACCTATCAATAGTCCGACTAAGCACTATATAGGTACCACGTAGGATAATCATATATCCGCAAGAGGAGTCAATATGTTTAAAAAGTTGATGAAAAATGTGTTATTTTATGTTTTAGGGCTAGCGTTGCCTGCGCTTGCTCACGCTGGCGAGACGGACCTTATTCTGCCCAACCTTTCATCCCCGGATGTATTATTCTTCGGGATGACCGGCAAGGCGCTTCTTACATGGGGGTTGATAATTTGCGTGTTCGGGCTTGCTTTCGGCATGTACATGTATCTGCGCATAAAGGCCCTGCAGGTTCACAAGTCAATGAGCGAAGTATCCGAACTTATCTACACGACCTGCAAAACCTATCTTATCACGCAGGGCAAATTCATATTAATACTCGAACTTCTTCTTGCCGCTATAATTGTGGTTTACTTTGGCTATTTAAGGCATTTAGAAGCCTTTAAAGTGGGAATGATCATACTTTGCAGCATTATAGGTATTCTCGGCAGTTATTCGGTGGCATGGTTCGGCATGCGCATAAACACGCTAGCCAATTCGCGCACGGCTTTCGCCAGCCTTAAAGGCAAGCCGTTCCCCTGCTATAAGATCCCGATCCAGGCCGGCATAAGCATCGGGATGCTTCTCATAAGCATAGAACTTTTTGTGATGCTTTGCATTCTGCTTTTCATCGATCCGGCTTACGCGGGGCCGTGTTTCATCGGCTTCGCGATAGGCGAATCGCTCGGCGCTTCCGTGCTGCGTATCGCGGGCGGAATATTCACCAAGATCGCCGATATAGGCTCTGACCTCATGAAAATCGTCTTTAACGTCAAAGAGGATGACGCGCGTAACCCCGGCGTCATCGCGGACTGCGTCGGCGACAACGCGGGCGACTCGGTAGGGCCTACCGCCGACGGTTTTGAAACATACGGCGTCACGGGCGTCGCGCTTATCTCGTTCATACTCCTCGCTGTCAAGGAGCCGGTATTGCAGGTCCAACTGCTCGTATGGATATTCGTCATGCGTCTCGCGATGCTCATAGCCAGCACGCTTTCCTACAGCATTAATTCCATGATACAGAAAGCGCGTTTCGGCAATGTAGATAAGATGAATTTTGAATCTCCTTTAACCTGGCTGGTGTGGCTGACTTCGTTTATCTCCGTGGCGCTTACGTTCCTTATTTCTAAAATGCTCATCGGCAACGTCGGCGACGGCACCATCTGGTGGAAGCTCTCGATGATAATCACGTGCGGCACGATGGCGGGCGCTATCATACCCGAACTCGTGAAGATTTTCACCTCAACGGAAAGCTCTTTCGTGAAGAACATAGTTGAATCCTCAAAAAGCGGCGGAGCGTCGCTAAATATCCTTGCCGGTTTCGTCGCGGGCAACTTCAGCGCGTACTGGATGGGATTGACGATACTAGGCCTTATGGGTGTGTCTTTCGTCATCAGCACGGCGGGCTTGAGCGCGCTCATGATAGCGCCCGCGGTCTTCGCGTTCGGCCTTGTCGCGTTCGGCTTCCTCGGCATGGGCCCGGTCACGATCGCGGTTGACTCTTACGGCCCCGTCACGGACAACGCGCAGTCAATTTACGAACTTTCGCTTATTGAAACGATACCCAACATAAAGGAAGAGATCAAGAAAGAATACGGTTTCGAGCCGGATTTCTCCAAGGCAAAGCATAATCTTGAGGCGAACGACGGCGCGGGCAACACCTTCAAGGCGACCGCCAAACCCGTGCTTATCGGCACCGCGGTCGTAGGCGCTACGACGATGATATTCTCCATCATAGTGCTGCTTACGAACGGCATGACAACCGGCATGGACAAGCTGTCCATTCTGCACCCGCCGTTCCTGCTCGGCCTGATAGCGGGCGGCGCGGTAATATACTGGTTTACGGGCGCCTCCACGCACGCCGTCACCGTAGGCGCGTATAAAGCCGTCGACTTCATCAAGCAGAATATGAAGCTGGACGGCGCGGCAAAAGCGTCTCAGGAAGACAGCAAGAAAGTCGTCGAGATCTGCACCAAATACGCTCAGAAAGGAATGTTGAACCTCTTTCTCGTGATATTCTTCAGCACTCTGGCTTACGCCTGCTTCAACTCCTACTTCTTCATCGGGTACCTTATCTCAATAGCGCTCTTCGGCCTTTTCCAGGCGATATTCATGGCGAACGCCGGCGGCGCGTGGGACAACGCGAAAAAGATAGTTGAAGTTGACATGAAAGAGAAAGGCACGGATCTTCATAAAGCGACGGTTGTCGGCGATACGGTAGGCGATCCGTTCAAGGACACATCATCCGTAGCGATGAACCCGACAATCAAATTTACCACTCTTTTCGGCCTGCTCGCCCTTGAATTGGCGATAGGCCTGACAAACGGAGTGAGATACGCCCTGGCCGCGGTTTTTTTCACGATAGCCACGGTATTCGTTATCAGATCGTTCATGAGCAGGGAAAACTGAAATATAACAACAGATGACAGTTCACAGTTGACGGTTGACAGAAGGACATAAAAACAACGGAATACTGTAGACAGTCAACTGTCAACTGATAACCGTCAACGCAGTTATTTTAAAAAAGCCCTTGACAAGCGAACAGATGTCTGCTATTGATTGTTATGTAGTTGTTTTTGAGGTAGCTCAACTCCGATAAAGGCAAACTCCGGGTAACCGGAGGACGCAAAGCCACGGGACCTAGTAACGACAAGACGGAAGAAGGAAGACGGAAGCAAAAAAGTCTTTACTTCCTTCTTCAAACTTCAATCTTCCGTCTGCCGTTAAGGTTCGCCGGGTTACCGAACCAGTAAAGACTGTGGAATGGTTAAAGCGAAATGTGGAATGACAAAACACATACAACTTTAACATTTCAACGTACGGTTTTTATCTGTTCAGTAATCCGGACAGCCGCAAGGCGTTCGGATATTTTTTTTACAACGATTACACCGATTATGAAAGACGATTGCACAGATTTCAACAATAATTACACAGACACTGCCTGTAATCTGTGAAATCGCCGTAAATAATCTGTGAAATCGTAGTATATATCTGTGTAATCTTTGTTGAAAATCTGTGTAATCGTCGTGACTAAAATCATATTGACAATTCAACGGGTATCTGTTAAAGTTAAAAGTAGTGGATATTGGGGTATGAAAAAACACTTAATTTTTCTATCATTTTTAATTTTAGCTCCGGTATATTCCTTTGCTCAACCCGAAGGGATATCAAACCTTACCGCGTTGTCTACGGACACGGAGGGCCAGATACTCCTTGAGTGGACGGTGCCCGATACGGGCATAGAATTATCCACCCCCACAGCCTACCTTGTAAAGTACGCCACCAGCCAGATAAACAATTCCGATTTTTACGCTTCATGGACAAGCACTTACATTCAGAGCTGGGCCAATCTTGTTTCAAGCGGTTCGGCCGAATCGCGGGCCCTGACCGGATTGACGCCGGGCGCGACTCTTTATTTCGCCATGGTCGCCGTGGATTCAGATACCGTCTACGGCATCTGGTACTCTTCCGCGGAAGTCGCGGAAGTCAACAACGCCAACTTCGCCGCGGTTCTTGATACTTCCCCTGCCCAGGTCATGAATCTGGCCGCGGTTTGCGGCGATCTGCTTGTTAATCTTTCATGGTACGCCAACGCCGAAATTGACCTAAAACAGTACAGGATTGAACGCTCAAGCTGGTCGTCGACTGACGGATTTTTGCTTCTTACCAATATACTCGCTCCGGAAACAACTCATTATGACATCCTGAATCTGGTTAACGGCAATACATATTATTATAAGGTGCGCGCGGAGGACTATACCGGCAATGCCGGGGCGTACAGCGAGGCCGTAAGCACCGTGCCGACCGTAGACGTATCGGCGCCGTCCTTTTCCGCTTACTGCGCCGCGTATTCCACCACTTCCATCAACTGGGCATGGGATCCGGCAAGCGGCGCGGCGGGCTACAGAGTCATACTTACCTCTTCGGGAGATACGGTGGATGACGATCTCCTGGCGTCAGATACCTATTGGATACAGACAGGGCTTACCCCGGATACTTCCTCGTCCGTAATAATACAGGCGTTCAACGGGTTCATAAATTCCGACTCATCGCCGGGCGGGGTGCTGTATTCATTAGCAAATCCGCCTTATGACATTTTCTCTCCGCTTCAGCCCGGAACGACATCCATAAATCTGCAATGGACCGCTAACGGCAACCAGGGTTATACCCGTTACAGCATAGAACGCTCGACTTATAACGGAAACTTCGCGCAGATAGTCGCGCTCCTGGCGAACACGACTCACCAGGATACAGGGCTTAAAGAGAAGACCACCTACTATTACAGGTTATGGGCCGCAAACTCTTCCGCGGCTCCCGCGGCGACCGAAAAAATCACAATCTCCACCATGACCGCCAGCGCTAACCCGCAGGCCCCGACATTTTCCGCGGCAAGGTCCGACCTGGTCACGAACGACGGGGAGGCAAGGCTCCAGTGGCTCGCGCCGTACGATGACGACACGTCAGAACTGGTAGCGTCATATATCGTAAAAAAAGCGACTTTTTCTTTTACGGACGGCGAATTCGGCATGACGGTGGTTTCAACTATCACGCAAAGCATATCTCCGACAACGCCGGGCGACCCCGAAGAACTGATAGTTACCGGGCTTTATCCGGGAGCCACGTATTACTTCGGCATAAAAGCCCTTGATGAAGCGGGAAATTATTCGCCGCTTTCCGTGATACGTTCAACGGTCGCAAGGGACAATATCCCTTCCGCTCCGGCTCTTGTTTCCGCCTATGCCGTCACCGAAACCACAGTATCCATCCAGTGGAGCCATACCTCCATACCGGGTTACGACGACAAAAAGGGCTATGTAATATACAGGGCCACGTTCAATTTCACGCTTACAGGCAACGCAACTTTCTCGGTGGAAGTATCCACTTACAATCCCGGAACGTCTTACAACGATTCGACCGGCGGAGGGACAAACCAACTCAGGAAAGAAACCACCTATTATTACATGCTGGCCACAAGGGACCTCGGCGACGGGCCTGCGGGCAGCGGGCTTACCAGCGCGATACTGGAGTCGCTGCCAACCGCGGTGACGTCGGTTTACATGCCTGACCTTAGAGGGCCATATAACATAACGAATATCAGCGCCGCAACCGGCGCGGCGGAAGGAAAAATAAATCTTATATGGTCAACCCCGCCCGAGGATTACGATACTCAGACGGGGAATATCACGGGAGGGAAGTTCAGGCTTGACTGGACTACGAACGATCTGAAAGAATTCACGACGGACAGCTTCCAGCTGGATATAACGACGACAGCCGCCGCCGGCACTTCAAACTACCTGATGCTTAACGGCCTGGGCGAAGGCGTGACATATTATTTCAGGATATGGTCCGCTGATGAATCCGGCAACTGGTCCGCGGTATCCATTGGGGCAACGGCCTGGTCCCAGATAGACGTGACGGCCCCGTCGCCGGTCACGAGTTTCACGGCTTCGCCTTTCTGGCGCGGGGCTGTTCTCGCATGGACGGTTCCCGGAGACAACGGTTATTCGGATGACATAAGCGGCGGCAGCTTTGAAATCAAATATTCCACGAGCCAGGACGATTTGTATCCCGCGACCGTCATCGCGATATCCACGTCTGCCGTGCAGGGGACGACAGTTTACTATACAATAACGGGACTTGAAAACAGTGTAACTTACTATTTCAATGTAAAAACATCCGATGAACGCGATAACTGGTCTGGAGTTTCCGTTGACACGCCGAGCGCCGGGCCGGTGAACGCCGCGCCGGGCGCCTTCGATCTTAACCTGCCCGAAAACAATTATATTTCCCAGATAACCATGCCGGTTCTGCAATGGCTCGGTTCCGTTGATTCGAATGCCGTATACGGCGACACGGTTTCATATACGGTTTACTACTCCACGGACCAGAATTTCGAATTGAATGTGACAACGGCGGTTTCCGCGGGCACGGCGCTTTCTTACGGCGTGCCGGACGACCTGATGGAAGATAAGAGCGTTTACTGGAAAGTGCTTGCGAACGACGAAGATAACGCTTTGATCTGGTCGGCATCTATATATACAATCAGGATAAACGCCGTAAACTCAGCGCCCGAGTCGTTTACGCTTGTAGAACCGAACGCGGTGAGCACGAACACGGCGACGCCGCGCCTTTCATGGACTGCATCAAGCGACATTGACCCCGGGGACCTGATTTCATACAAGGTTGATTACTCGCTTTATGAGAATTTCTCAAGTTATGTTTCGTCCGCGGGGATTTCGGGCCTTAATTACACGACGCCCGCGCTGACGGACAATGTGACTTATTACTGGCGCGTATGGGTATTTGACGGGCTGATTTACACGATGAGCGATACGACGTATTACGTCGTCATCAATGCGGTTCCGGAAGCTCCTCTCGCGTTCAACCTGATTTCGCCGGCCGACAACACGCGCGAGCTTTCGCTCAAAGTGACGTTTTACTGGGAAATGACGTCGGACCCGGACCCGTTCAATTCAGTCTCGTATAACCTCAGCTATTCAAATATCCTGAACTTCGCGTCGAGCACGACAGTGACCGGGCTTTCATCTTCATGGACTATAGTGAATCTGCCCGTGGACAATATGAAATACTACTGGCGAGTGGACGCTATCGGTTCAGACGGTCGGATCAGGCAGTCAAACCAGACAAGGATGGCGTATACCGACATAGAAAAGGAGCTCCCGCAGGCTTTTGCAATCCAAGAACCGTTTGGTGTCACAATATCCACGACGCTTAAACCCTGGTTCTTCTGGGACGCCGCGATAGACATAGACCCCGCCGATATCGTAAGGTACTATATTGATATTTCCATAGACCAGAATTTCACCGGAAGCCAGGCGATACCTACCGGAACCGATAATTTTTATCAGCCGCTGAGCAATCTGCTGGATCAGAGCACGTATTATTGGCGCGTAAGGGCGAGCGGGTACCAATATCAAGGAAGTTATTTCATTCATGTCGATTCTGATATCGAACAGGGTTATGTTTTCAGTACGACCGGAACATTCGCCATATCTATGACGAATAATCCGCCGCTGGCATTCAATCTGATATCACCGGCGGACGGGGCCGTTGTCAGCACAAAGAAGCCTATTTTTACATGGTCAAAATCAGTGGATAATGACTTGAACGACGATGTAACTTATACATTGGTTATTTCAACGATAGTATCTGATTTTTCATCGATTTACCTGCAGGCCTCGAATCTGTCGGATATACAGTACGCGGTGACATCGTTGCTGTCAGAGAACAAGACATATTACTGGAAGGTAATCTCGCGCGATATAAAGGCGCTTGAAACAACTTGCAGCAAGGTATTCAGCTTTACAGTGCCCGTCATAAACAGGCCGGCGTCGCCGGCAGGGCTCAGAGGAACGATTTCACAGGATGAGCAGAGTATCACGCTGTATTGGAGCGCGGTTACCAGGAATAACGACGGCAATGTCCTTGACGACCTTGCCGGCTACAACATATACAGGTCGCTGTCAATCCAGTCAATGTGGTCGGGAAACGTTTACGCGTTCGTGCCGGCCGGGACCAAGAGTTATACGGACACGGCGGTTCAGGGCGGCCAGTTTTATTATATGGTAAAAGCCGTGGACAGCTCGGGAATAGAAGGAGGGAATTCGCTGATAATAGAATCGCTGAATCCGGAAAAAATGAATCTTGTCTCTTCGGACCAGCAGGTGACGGCCGAACTTCCTTCCGATGTTTCCAAATCACTGCTCGCGGAAAACAATAAATGGAACGATGATCTTGCCGTTGAATTCAACCGCGACACGGGCAAAGAAGCCGGAAAGACACTCAGGGTTTACGACCTTAGGATAAGGGATTCGAATTTCACCGAGATAACCGATTATAAATTCTCCACGCCTGTAACGCTGCAGTTCTCATACAGTTCGCTGTCTGCGGCGCCGGGCATTTCTTTCGCGCAGGGTTTTTCGCCGGGAGAATTGTCAGTCTACTGGCACAACGGCGTCGAGTTCATACGCATCGGCGGATATATGGATGAAATAAAGAAACGCGTTGCCATACGCGTTACAAAACCGGGACAATACCAACTGCGGCAGGTGGTGAGGGCTTCAAGCTTCGGGCTGGCGTCGCTGGATCCGGCGAAAGTATTCACGCCGGGAACGGCTCCATACGAAAAAATGACTTTTTACGTAGATAATCCCACGGGAGACAAGGTAACCGGCAAGGTGTTTGACATGCGCGGGGAATTTGTCGCTGACCTGAAAGCGGTAGGCGATATGACTGCGACTACCGTAACGCTTGAGTGGGACGGGAACGGCGCGAGGAAGGGCGTCTACATATACCAGATAGAAGGCGACGGCACGGCGGTCAACGGAACAATAATTCTTGCAAGATAAATCAGAATGAAGACGGAAGATGGAAGACGGAAGAAAAATAATGAGAGAAATATATAAAACATTATCGATGTTAAAGAAAGGGAATTTGAAGAATTTGGGAATTCTTTTTATAATTGCTTCCCTCTTCCTTCTTCCTTCTTCCGTCTATTCTGACTTTGACGACCTGGGCGCGGGAGCGCGTTCTGTCGGCATGGCGGGGGCCTGCGTGTCGTTCGGAGAGGATCCGTTCGGGTTTTATTATAACCCGGCAAGCCTTGGTTTCCTGAGGCGAGGCCAACTCGGCACCGATTACGGAAAACTGTGGATCGGCCTTGACGACGGATCGGACCTGTCGCTTTCATTCATATCCGTTGCGGTTCCTTTCTTCAAACTTGAAAGAACGGAAGCTTTTTCGGAAAGCGGAGGAACGAAGAGCGCGACAGGCGCGGCGGAACTGAACATGTCCACGGCGGCTCCCGAAGCGACGCGGTTCCAGACTAAAAAGGTGCACATGTTTACGGTTTCAGCCGCAGCAAGGACTTTCACGCTGCTTGATTACTACCAGGAATCCGCGTATTATCTGAGCTTCGGCAAATCGGTGAAAGAAAGGTTTTCGTACGGATTCAACTTAAAAATACTGAGGGAAAACTATGCGATAGACCAATACCTTGAGCGGAGCCCGGTTTTTGATTACGGGAACAAAAATACCGTGCAGGCCTTCAGCATAGACGCCGGCGCCATATACAATCTCCTGCCGCGCCTTTTCATAGGCTTGTCGGCGACCGACATAAACCAGCCGGACCTGGGCCTCAAGGAAAAGGACCAGCTGCCGATGACCGGCCGCCTGGGGATAAGCTGGCGACAGAAGGACATGAAATGGGCCGCAGACTGCATTTACCGCTCCAACCTGTGGTACGGCTCGTTTGGCATGGAGAAATGGATAGTCGACCTGTTTGCCGCGAGAGCCGGCATAACAATGGGCGGGCTCAATTATGTGCAGCCGTCTTTAGGATTTTCTTTCGACATCAATTCATTCCAGATAGATTACGCTTTCCAGTATCCGCTGAACGGGATTAAAGAAGTGAGCGGCACACACCGCATGAGCTTCATATTCCGTTTCGGAAGCAAGTCAAAGGAAGAAGTGGAGCCGGGGAGCCTCGAGTATTATTACTCCGAGCTGCAGGAGAAGAACAAGAATCTCGAGAGCAACCTTGCGGCTACGGAAGCGGAAAAGAGAAAACTAGAGGAAGTTCTGCTTGAAGAAGCAACGATGAGGATAAGGGACCGGATAAAAGCGGCAAAGACCGAGGCGCGCGAAGGTAAGACGCCCGTAACGGGCCCCGCGGTAAAGGAAGCAAAGGAAATAAGGCACGTTGTGAAACGCGGCGATACGCTGCAATCAATCGCGGAGAAATACTACGGTGACGCGAAATACTGGGATGAAATATACCAGATTAACCGGAAGAATATAGGCAGGGGCGGCGCCTTGAAACCCGACCAGGTGCTTGTCATACCGGTTACATCCAAAAGCGCGGAGAGGATAGTTACGGGCGAACAGCAGGCTGAAAAAGGCGGCGCGCCGGGTGCCGGAGGCAAGCCGATCGAAGTGAAACCTGTTCAGGTCATAACGCCCCAGATACCTTCTACGCAGACGACCGAACCGGCCGTTCTTCCCGGCATGCAGGGCACGCAGAGCGCGCAGCCGCGGAATATTCCTGATGTGGTGCCGATAAGGGTCATTACTCCCGATAACTCCGAGGAAACCGCGGCGCCGTCGAAAGAGGCGGCGACCGAAACTCCGAAGGAACCTGCCAAGAAAGAGCCCGAGAAGGAGATAAAGAAACCGGCCGCGGAAAAACCTAAACCCGCAGGGCCGCGCAAGCATATTGTGCAAGCGGGCGAGAATTTGCGCAGTATCGCTCAGAAATACTATAATGACAGCAGCAAGTGGAAGGATATATATAAGGCGAACACGAATAAGATAGTCGGCGGCCAGGTCATGCCAGGCCAGGAGATAGTGATACCGTAAAGACAGGGTCCAGTAGCCAGGGACCAGGGGCCGGTAACAAAAACGACAAGTCTTTATTAATCCTGGACCCTGGACCCTTGACCCTTAGGAGTTAACATGGACGATTCTTGGAGCTGGATAGAAGAAGAATTGAAAAAAATACAAACCGAACTGCCCGCTGACCCCGAGATGATGCAGGTAGTCGACGCGATATCCGTCGCGGATTTCTGGAAGCGCCGCTACGACGAAGAGATGATGCTTTGGGAAAAGAAACTCCAAATAAAGGAAGAAGAGAAGAAAAACCTTCAGGACCAGGCTTTCTCGCATGAAATGTCCATAAAAGAGCTGGACTGGAAACTCAAGGAACTTGAAAGGCGCTGGGAACACGAAAAACTGTTGCTTGAGGACCGTCTTAAGGCCAAAGAGGTTGAGGCCGAACTGGAGAAAACAAAACTGCAGTGGGAATCCAGGCTGAAAGAAGCCGAAACGGAGAATAAGATACTGAAGAACCAGCTCGGCCGGGAAGCCGGGGTGAGCGTCTCGCCGGCGGCGGGGGTACCGGGCATGGAAATGATACCCGAGCAGGCGTCCAGGCACCTGAGAGAACTTGAAGAAACGCTCAGGAAAAATGAGGAAGAGGCGAAAACGCGTCTGGAGAAACTCGAGACAGAGAAAAAAGAAGTCGCGCAGATGCTGTCGGAAAAAGAAAAGATATTCATGCAGGAAAAGGAAAAATGGTCAAAACTTGAGGGCGAGGTATCGGGCATGACGGGCCAGATGGGCATGCGCCTGGCAAACCTCAAGGAACGCGAACAGGAGCATTTCACGATATTGGAGGACCTCGCGCGCGGTTTCGCGCACAGGGTGAGAAATTATCTTGGAATAATGTCGGGGACCGTTCAGCTGGCGCTCGCGAATTTCAAGGTGGAACCGGAGCTTGAAGAGCAGCTGAAAGTCGTGGACCAGAACGTGCAGGACATGCTCAGGTCCATTGAAGATTTCCTCGCGCTTGCAAGAGTGCCTGAAATGGCGAATCAGCCTCTCAATATCAACAGCCTGCTTGAAGCGGCGAATAAACATCTCGAATCAAGGATAACGCTTCAAAAGATATCAGTCACCAAAAATTTAGCGGCTGATATTCCGCAGTTCAACGGCGATCCAAAACTGATGCAGGAAAGCCTTATGCACCTCATGGAGAACTCCATTGAAGCGATGCCGAACGGCGGCCAAATGACGCTGACGACGTTATATGACAAGGCAAAAGACGCGATAATCGTGAAGATAACGGATACTGGTTCAGGGATATCGGAAAACCACATAAAAAAGGTCTGCCAGCCGTACTTTTCGTCAAAGAAAAACCACAAAGGCCTCGGATTGACCGCGGCTAAAAGAATAATAGATCTCCACAGGAGCACGCTCGGGCTGGAAAGCGTAAAAGACAAGGGAACAACAGTAACTATAAGCCTTCTCCTTAATTCTTCGGGAAACGGGGCCGCGTAAGATGCCGCCGAAAATCATCGTCATAGACAACGAAACCGGCATGAGGAAGGTAATCGCTAAAATCCTCGTGCCGCAGGGATATACAGTGCTTGACGCGGATGACGCCGCGTCCGGTCTGGCTTTTTGCGGCAAAGAGTCCCCGGATGCCGTGCTGATGGATATCCGCCTGCCCGACATGGACGGCCCCGACCTGCTTGCTGAGATAAAAAAAATCAATCCGGAAATTCCCGTTATAGTTCTGTCGGGTTTCGGCGACGTGGATTCCGCGATAGAGCTTGTAAAAGCCGGAGCCTATGACCATCTTTCAAAACCCTTCAAAGTTGACGCGCTTGTCCAGATGCTCGGAAAGGCGCTTGCGAAAACTTCGCAAGTTCCTGCTATGCCGGGGGAACACCTCAATACAAGAGTGTCTCAGCCCCAAAAACCCGGCCAGCCTGCGATGAAGCCGCCCATCGCGGCGCAGAGAGAAAAGAAGGGCGCCGCAAAACCCGGCGCGGGATTTTTTTTGAAGATAGCGGTATTATTTTTGGCGGTTGCGGCTTTAGGCGCCGGCGGCTATTTCTTCTGGCAGAACTACATGGGGGTGGCAAGCACGGCTGAGTTTGACATCAAGGCGGCCAATCCTTCGTCGCTCTGTTATTACAATGATAACCTTTGGATTACCGATTGGGTTGCCGGCCAGATATCGAAATTCGGCATAAAGGAAGAAGCGGCTTATCCGAGCCAGGAGCTGCCCGGCGGAATACAGCCCGCGGGCGTGGCGACGGACGGAAAAAAGGCATGGATATCGGATTCCTTTGAAAGCAAGATACACGTTTTGGAAATGAGTCCGGTGTACGCTGTTAAAACAAGCTACGCGAGCCCAGGCACAAATCCTTCCGGGCTCTATTTTGACGGAAAGAACCTGTGGTCGCTTGATTTTCAGGCAAGCAAGGCGTACAGGCACAACATGGACGAAAAACTGAGCGTCGCCGCGGAATTTGACTGTCCCGTAAAAAACCCCCGCTGCATGTTCGGTGAAAAGGATAGTTTTTTCATACTAGGCGCCCTCTCCAATAAGCTTTACAAGGTAAGGCAAAGCGACTTCATGCTGGAAGGCATTTACGAAGTCCCAAAAAGCGAAAAATATACTTCCGCAATAACGTCCATAACATTTGACGGCAAATGTATCTGGGTGGCTTATCAAGGCGTGAGTAAAGTTACGCGGTACTGCATGAAAAAACTTAATAAAGTTAATATTTAGATTTATTCAAAAAGGAAATGAAATGGTAAAGATTCTAATAATGGACGACGAGTCCGGTCTCAGGAATATTGTCTTCAATATACTTAAGCCTACGGGGCACACGCTTTTCACGGCAGAGGACGGCAGTCAGGCGATAGAAGTGGGGAAACGCGAAATCCCCGACCTTGCGCTGCTGGATATGAGGGTTCCGGACATGGACGGGCTGGAGGTGCTGGCGGAACTCAAGAGGATAAATCCCAACGTCAAATGCATAATGCTTTCCGGGTTTGCCGATGTTGAAACAGCGGTGAATTCGCTCAAGCTCGGAGCCTTTGACTATATCAGCAAGCCGTTCAAGATAGACGAGGTTCTGAAGGTCGTCAATAAGGCTGTACAGGCTCTTTCAAGCGGCACGGCGACTGCACCTGTGGCGGCCGTCAAGAAAGAAGGGATGAAGACCGGCTTGCCCGTGCCGTTAATAGCGGGAGCGGCAGCCGTAGTAGCGGTAATCGCGGCCGCGGTGATGTTTTTATCAAGTCCGAGCGGAATGCAGGAGTATTCAATACCCTATTCGAATCCGACCGGGATATGCTGGATCCAGCCGAATCTCTGGGTAAGCGACTGGGTCACTGGAAACATCTACCAGCATAACAGCGATAAGAAACTTTCAATAGCTTCCGTTTACAAGACCGGAAACACCCAGCCGATGGGCCTCGCTTTCGACGGAGAATATCTATGGTCATGCAATTCAGTGGAAAGAAGGATATACAAGCACAAGCTGGACAACTCCCTTACCGCGGTCGCGATTTACGCGCTTCCGGACACTAATCCTGCGGGACTGTATTACGATGGCGCCAACCTATGGGTGATAGACAGCGACGCCGCGAAGATCTATAAGCATAAAATGGACGAAACGCTTTCAATAGTAGGCATATACGACAGCCCCGCGGTGAATCCGTGCGGAATGTTCCGGGAAGGGGATTATTATTTTATCGGGGATTTCAAAACAAGCAAGATATATAAAGTTAACTCGGCCGACCTTAACGTTAGGGGCGTTTATGAAGTCGCGCTGTTCAAAGCTGACAGGAACAAATTGGCGAGCGTCGGATGGGACGGAAAATACATCTGGGTTTCGGCGGAAGGCGTGGGCAAGCTTTACCAGCTCAGTATGAAAGCGCTGAAGGAAGTAAAGTATTGAGGCTAAACGGCGATATGTATAATGAACAAGACGGTTAATCAACTATTTTCATTACACATTCAACATTAAACATTACACTTCTTTTAATATTTTAACAAACACTTTCCTTATTCTGGGGCCGTCGAACTCCGCGAAAAATATTCCCTGCCATGTCCCGAGCAAAAGCCTGCCATTTTCTATTATAACCTCTTTTGAGATTCCAACAAGGCAGGACTTGATGTGCGCTGCTGAATTTCCTTCAGAATGGGAATAACCCGCGCTCTGCGGGACCATTTTCCCCATCTGTGATATTATATCGGAAGGAACATCAGGATCGGCATTTTCGTTGATTAAAAGCCCAGCGGTTGTATGGGGAACAAAAATGTGACAGATGCCGTTATTTGTCTTGCTTTTAGAAACAATATCGCTTACCTGTCCGGTGATATTGATGAATTCAGTCCTGGAGCGGCTTTTAACTGTAAATTCAGTTAGCATGATAGATACTATCTAAATGGCTGAATTGCTAATAAATTATAACACCATGGCTAAACTGCTGAATGGCTAAATGGTTAAAGTCTTTGGCAATTTAGCAATTAAGCCATATGGCCATGTAGTTAATTAGCCATTTGGCTATTTCTGCATTTTTCCTTGTCTTATTATCGCCAGGGATTCTTTCGCCGTTAATGCCACGGGAGCGATCTTTTCCTTCGAGGCTGATTCAAGCGCAGACTCTACGCTGGTTCCGGAGAACTTTCTCAGCGCCCACGCGGCGCGCATGCGGACCCTTTCAATTCCCGTCTTATTATCAGAAAATATACTGGGTTTCTTTTTTACCTTCTGTATGAGCGGTTCGGAGGCCTTGTAATCCGCGATGGAACCGAGAGCTATACAGATGTCTTCCTGTATCGTCGTAGGTAGCCAGCGCGAGTGCAGCAGCTTGACAAGGGCCGGAACGGCTTCTTTGCAACGAAGCTCTCCGAGCAGAAGGACGCCTTCGTTGATTATCTGAGTATCCCTGCTCTTAAGCTGCTCTATCAGAAGTATCTTTGACTGGTTTATGTTCAGTTTTGCCAGAAACCGCATGATGTCTTTTTTCACTTCAATATCCGGAAAATTAAGAAGAGCGCTCAGCTGTTCAACATTCTCCACGGGGCCGAGATCCTGCAGGACCGATATGAAATTCTTTATTTCAGCTGCGGTAAGGCCCAGATTAAGCTCGTCATAAAATCTTAATTTCGCCTTATCGCCGATCGCGCGCAGGACGGAGGCGGCGAGCTTTAAGGATCTGATCTCCTGGCTTTCCTTTATCACCCTAATAAGCGGGTCGACCGCCTTTTCGCCGAATTTTGTCAGGATCTGCAGGCTGCCCAGCCTTTTTATCTCATTATCGGATTTAAGATCGGATACAAGCACGTCGAATATCTCGGGCACCAGGCGATCCATTGATTTAACAGCGTTCGCAAGGATTTTTTGGTCGCTGACTATTTCGGGCGACACGTGCTGTCGCATCAGGTCGATTATGCGGATTGCGAAATCATATTCGCCATGCAGGAGATTCTGGCGGGCGCGCATGCGCAATATCTCCAGCATGTAATAGTGCACCTCTACCGAGGTTTCCTGCCTGGCTGTTTCCAGGAGAGGAAGCTCGATATAGCGGAGAAGTTGTTCCTTGTTATGCGCCTGCAGAACTTCGTAGATGGCCGCCATGGACTGTATGGCGAGCAAGCGTATCTTCGGGGCCGAGTTCTTTAAATTTTCAAGTATCTTTTCAAGGAGTTTTCCGATAAGCTCGTTGTTCTCTATCTGGCAGAGCTTTTCAACCATCTGGGGAAGCGCGTCGCGGACTTCCTTTTCAAGAAGATCCGAAGCGGACTTTTCCACAAGCTTCTCGACCTCGTAAACAGTAGTAGGTTTGGAAGGTGTCGTGGAAAACCAGTCGGGAAGCTGTTCGAGCAGTCCTTTCCGGATAAGCTCTTCGAAAAACTGGCGCGGGATCTCCTTCGCGGCCGGCGCCTGAAGTATTGTTTTCATGAATTTCTGCAGTTTATCCAGCTGGTCCACGGCCGCGAAATCCGAAGTTTCTTTTTCCCTTATCGCTGCATACCACGAGGATATTTCACCGAATATTTCCTGTATTTTATCCTGCGAAAGCGTGCTTAAAAGGCGTTTCTTAAGGCCCGATTCCTCGATCTTTAACGGAAGCTCCCTGTCGAAAATCTCCCTGAGCACGGCCGGGTTCTGCTTTGAAAGCTCCTGCGCAAGATGGTCCTGCGCCTGCTCTTTTACGCCCTGGTCGGGCAGCTGATCTATAAGGTCATAAGATTCCCTTATAGATTTTATCAGGCCCAATATCTCTCCTCCGGAATTCTGTATCGTTTCGCTTATCTTGACGATGGCTTCTTCGCCTTTAACGAGCGCGACATAAACCGTCTGGTCCAGCGCTATATTCGTGTATCCCGGCATCTCGTGTCTTCTTTTCCTTAGTATATTGGTCAGAAAATCAGTAAGTTCTTCTTTTATCAGTTCGCGATGGAATGTGATGCTCTGAAACTTCCTCTGGGCAAACAGCTTGAGTATCATGTTGGATATCATCTGGATCTCTTTATTATCGGATTCGATCCCGTTAATGATAAGTTTGCCCGAAAGCTCGCTGAAAGATACGGATTTTGATACCTTCAACTCCGCCTGGAGATACTTAAAAAAAGCGTCAACCGTATCCGCGACCATAGGGCTTGTGGGAGGGTAGATCCGCAGATACGTTATCGACAGGTGAAGCAGTTTGACGAGATTGCCCGCAGATTCCTGATTGAGCATGTTGTCTCCTAACCTACTCCTTCCCCCTCCGACGGGGGAAGGCTGGGATGGGGGTGATAATTGTCTTCTTGCCCCCCACCTTAATCCTCCCCCGCAAGGGGGGAGGAAAAATGTAGTACTTCTTTATATAGGCTTCTTCTCCGCCATGCCCGGGCGCCTCGGGTACTTGAGAGGCGTATTCCCGCTTTTCGAGAAAACCAGTATGTGGCTTTCACGTGCGCCGCCCGGCAGTCTGTAGCCGAAAGAGGTTTCGTATTTCCCGCCGAGAACTTCAAGCGCGGTTTTAGCGGCGTCCAGTTCCGCGGAAAAATTCTCGTATTTATGCATGAAAGCGAAACCGCCGGTCCTTAAAAGGGGCAGCGCCGTTTCAAGGTTCGGGGAAACCGCGGTGACCGCTCTGGATAAAGTTATATCATATTTTTCCCTGGTTTTAGAATCCTGCCCCATAAGTTCGGCGCGTCCGTTGAATATATCGACGTTTTGCAGGTTGAGTTTATCCGAAATGTTCTTAAGGAAAGCGCACTTTTTACCTACGGACTCTATCAGCGTGAGCTTCATCCCCGGATACGCGATCTTCAGCGGAATGCCCGGGAAACCGGCTCCGGCGCCTATGTCCGCGGCGCTGAAATCGGAAATTCCGGCCAGATGCCTGTCAAACGCTGTTTTTACCGCGAGAGAATCCGCGAAATGCCTGAAAAAGACCTCTTCGGGCGTTTTATATGAAACAAGGTTGATATTGCGGTTCCATTCTTCAAGTTCCGAGAAAAAAACAGTGAAAGCAAGGAGCTGCTGTTCCGAAAGGTCCAGCTTGAATTCACGGGAAAGGAATTCCAGCCATGAATTCATCAAGTCCTGCGGGATTTGAGCCATATTTACCCCGTTAGAAAATTTTGAAATTTAAAAGTAGACAACTACGGTCAATCTTACTTTAAAGTTTTATATAAAGCTATCCGGTCAACGGTTGCACAATGGCAACCTGTTTCTAACGGGGTTTATTCCAGTATGCGGCGTTTTAGAATTATTATCTCGGGAGCAGTTGATGAGGCGCGGCGGATTTTGAGGCTGACATCGGTTCCGGGATTGCCGCGCAGGAGTTTAGAGGCCTCATCTATTGTCACTTGAAGCAGCGAATAGCCGTCTGCTTCAAGAAGCTTGTCCCCTACCTGAAGCCCGGCGTTTTTTGCCGGACTTTCGTCAAGAATTTCGCTTATGAAAGGATACCCGTCCCTGAGCTGGATCTTCGCGCCGATGCCGCCGAGCGCGCTGTACGCGTATTCGGGTTCCGTGGACTGCGTCTTGAGCACCACCCATATGGGCCTTGTGTCTTTTAGGCCCTGTGTCGTATCCGATTCCGATATGATGATTATTTCGCCGGGCGCGGCGTCCGTTTCCTTCTGGAGAACCGCGTATTCCTTTTGAAGGGGATACGCAAGCCTCGCCTCGTAGCGTATGCTGTAGTATTTCTTGTCCAGAACCTGTTTCGGGCGACACGAGAGTTTCAATGACAGGTCCGAATCTTGCTGCCTGACATTGAATGTTTCGGAAATATAGGGAGAGAGAGTGAAGTCGCCGCCGCCGAGATAATTAAACTTATCGGAATTCTTCCGTTTTGTAAGGTTGTTGATATCGGAAAAGAGTTCATGCTTAGTCAGTTTAATCTTGTCAGCCTCAATTATGTAGAAACTGACGACAAGCCGCTGGTCGTCAGCGGATGAAACAGAAGGAAGAAGGAAGAGGGAAGATGGAAGCAAACAGAGAAAAAACAAATTGAGACAATATAAAAATAGTTTATTTATCATTTTCTTCCTTTTTCTTTCTTCCATCTTTCGTTTCCTATCTTCCGTCTTCCGTCTTCTGTCTTCCGCCTGCCCCTTTACACGCTTTTACGCAAAGCCCGCAGATCATCTGGCCGATCTTTTCGGTTTTCACGAAATTCTTTAGCTGTTCCGTGCAAAGAGCGAGGTCAAACGATTCTTTCTTAATAGCGCCTGCCGGGCAAACCGCTATGCAGAGGGCGCAGTTCCCGCAGGAATCTTTCAGCGGTTTATCGAACTTCATCGGCATATCGGTCAGGACAGTCGCGTAGCGGACACCGCTTCCGTATTGGGGATTCACGAGCAAATTGTTCCTGCCGTACCATCCGAGGCCCGCGAGGCGCGCTATTTCCCTGTGAGACAAGGTTCCGTATTGTTTCTGCCAGTCCACGACCTGCGACGCGGGCACAGGCAGGGCGCAGTATCCGTTTTTCTGTATAAGAGCCGTAATTCTGAGCGCTGTCTGGTCCAACAGCATATTCACCCGCTGGTAATGGAAGTAGTAGACCTGGTTAGGCGCGGTAGTCAGCGTGTCAAGCACGCCTGTTGACATCCTGTAGCCGAATGAAACGCCGGCAGTCAGGCGGCTGGTCAGGTCTTGAGGCAGGAGAATCTGCCCTCGGATGCCGGAAATATCGGCCGCGCCGAATAAAACCATCCCTTCGGCTAACGCTAAATCCTTTAATTTCAGGTAATTGCTGTCTTTGCTTTTTTTATCTTCCATCTTCACTCTTCCTTCTTCCGTCTGTCATTCATTTATACTTGATTTTCATCATGATTATCATCAGCGATAACAAGAAAGTCATCAGATTTGCCACTATAACCGGAATATCGCGTATCAAGAGGCCGTATGTCAGCCAGAGCAGGTTTCCCGTTGATATGAGAATGAACATCCCGAGCGAGATATCCTTCGTAGATTTTGTCCTGAACGATTTAATCACCTGCGGCAGAAGAGATGAAGTGGTCAACGCTCCCGCGGCAAGGCCAATAAGCTGAATGTAATTCATAAAATATATGGCTAAACGGTTGTATGGTTAAATGACTGATTAACTACATGGTCATATGGCTTAATTGCTAAATTGCCAAAGACTTTAACCATTTAGCCATTCAGCAGTTTAGCCATGGTGTTATAATTTATTAGCCATTTAGCCATGTTATTTTGTCATGCAGCCGTTCAACCGTTTAACTTTTTCTCCTCCTTTAATCTTTTCCAGATAAATCATAAGGATTGCGACATCCGACGGGGTTACGCCCGATATCCTTGACGCCTGGCCTATCGTGGCCGGCATGATCTTTTTGAGTTTCTGCCGCGTCTCGGTGAGCAGGCTTGGGATAGAATCGTAATCAAAGCGTTTCGGTATGCGTTTTCCGCCGCATTTTTGTATTTTTTCCGCGGTATGCTTCTGTCTTTCAATGTATCCGGAATACTTGCGCTCGACCGAAACCTCAAAATCTATTTTTTCTTTTGACCAAGGGGTAAGTTCTTCCGGTCCGGGATACGAAATCTTCTTTTTCGCGAGGATCTTTTCAACGGTGTCCCTGTACAGCGCGAACCGACCGTGCATTTTATCGGGTACCAGCCCGAACTTGCGTCCGGAATCCATCAGACGCAAGTCGGCGTTGTCGGAGCGCAGCATCAGCCTATATTCCGCGCGCGAAGTGAACATCCTGTACGGCTCTTCAACGCCTTTGGTGACAAGATCGTCTATCAGGACGCCGATGTATGACAGGTTTCTTTCCATCACAAAAGGCTCTTTGCCTTTTAATTTCAGCGCGGCGTTTATTCCGGCGGTAATTCCCTGTCCCGCCGCCTCTTCATAGCCGGTGGTGCCGTTGATTTGCCCCGCGAGATAAAGGTTTTCCGTAGTTTTCGTTTCAAGAGTCGCGTAAATCTGGGTCGGCGGGCAGAAATCGTATTCTATAGCGTAACCGTAGCGCAGAATTTCAGCGTTTTCAAGCCCTTTTATGGAACGGACTATTTTTTCCTGGACGTCTTCCGGCAAACTTGTGGATATTCCGTTTACGTACAGTTCGGCGGCTTCGTAACCTTCGGGTTCAAGGAAGACCTGGTGGCGGTCCCTGGAAGAGAACCTGACGACCTTGTCCTCTATCGACGGGCAGTAGCGCGGCCCGACGCTTTTTATCACTCCCGCGTAAAGCGGCGAGCGGTCCAGATTCTTCCTTATTATTTCGTGGGTCTTTTCGTTCGTGTAAGTCAGCCAGCAGTTCAGCTGTTTCTTTTTCTTTGTCCAGGACGGCGCGTCCGTGAAATGGGAGAACGGAACGGGCGGCTCGTCGCCGGGCTGTGGTTCCGTTTTTGAATAATCCACCGAGTTCCTGTCTATCCGGGGCGGTGTTCCGGTCTTAAGACGCTTGAGTTCAAGCCCGGCTTCCCGCAAAGATGCAGAAAGTCCTTCTGCGGATGGTTCGTCTATCCGGCCGCCCGGAAAATGCTTCAACCCGACATGTATGAGCCCTTTAAGAAAAGTTCCGGTAGTCGCGATGACAGCTCCGGCGCCGAAATTTTTTCCTGACTTTGTCCTGACGCCTGAAACCGCGCCGTTCTTGAAAAGTATTTTTACAACCTCGTCTTCCAGCAGGCCAAGGTTTTTCTGATTTTCAAGAGATTCCCGCATAAAACGGCTGTAAAGATATTTATCGCATTGCGCGCGCGGCGACCACACCGCCGGGCCCCTTGAAGTGTTGAGCATCCTGAACTGGAGGCCCGCCCTGTCGGTGATTTTTGCCATTTCGCCGCCGAGAGCGTCCACTTCTCGGACTATCTGCCCCTTGGCGAGCCCGCCTATCGCCGGATTGCACGACATGCGCGCGACCGCATCAAGCGACATAGTGACAAGCAGGGTTTTAACGCCCATTCTCGCCGCTGCGAGCGCCGCTTCGCACCCCGCGTGCCCCGCTCCGATGACTATAACATCAAAATGATTCATGGCTAAATTGTTATATGGTTAAATGGCTAATTAACTACATGGCCATATGGCTTAATTGCTAAATTGCAAAAGACTTTAACCATTTGTCTGTATTATTTAACAAGCCAAATTCCGCCGACTATCAGCACAGTGCCCGCGATTCTCGCCGCGGTAACGGTCTCACCCAGAATAAGCACGCTTAAAAGCGCGGTCACGAGCGGATACGTCGCGGCAAGAGGGACAATCATGGATGTCGCTCCTGTCTGGAGCGCCTTGTAAAAAGTGAATGTTCCCAAGAGCCCCGCGAAAAGCCCGGAAACGCCGAACAGGATTATCGTTTTTGCGGGAAGCGCCATAAGCTCCTTCGCTTTTCCTCCGATAAGCATGATCAGTATGACCGTTATGCCGATAACGATCCCGCGGATTATCGTTCCGATGTAAGGATCCCCGCTCTTCAAAGCGGTTTTATCCAGTATCGGGGCAACACCCCAGAAAACGACTGTAAGGATAATAAAAAATATTGTCATAAAGACCTCCAAAAGAGATTAAAAGATTGAAAAATTAAAAAGATTTGAAAGATAAAAAGATAATAAGAACAACACCGGCAAATTCCACTATTACAGGTGAAGATTAATGAATAGTCTAACTAATTTTATAGGGATTTTCAAGGTGATTTCAAGGACAGTTAAACGGTAAACGGTGAACGTTGAACGAAAAAACGTCTTCAGGCATTAGCGTTTACCGTTTACCCGTCTTAAAGTTTTATTACTATGTCGTTGAGTTTTACTTTGAGGTTTGACGCGACTACGGGGCACTTGGCTTTAAGAAGGAATACTATCCTCGGATCGGCAAGTTCTTCGAGCGATTCATAATTTGCCTGTCCCTTGGATATGATAAAGTCGGCGTTTTCGAAAATTTCACGGAATTTAAAGGAGCAAAGATGAGGGTGGGTGCCGATCCAGTTATCCCCGCTGTCCATGATTTTTGCCAACTCCTGTAGCTTGAAAAATCTGGCATCTTTCGCGGTAGCATCATTGATGATGGGTGTCTTCTTGACGCTCAAGAATATCCTGGCAGAGGGGTTTATTGACTTTATCTGTTCAAGCAGAAAGCGGTCAAACCCTATCTCGCCTGCGTTATCGGCTATAAAGAGTATATCTGCTGCTTTTACTATTCTCCTTCTAATTTCAGCTATTTTTATATCAGGTATCCTAAGAACAAGCGTCTGTTCCAGTGTCTTGCTGAGACTGAATCTCTCCAGTATGCCGAAATCTATAATATTGCCGGCAAGCGCCAGTTTAAGAGCCGTTGTCAAAGGATTGATTGAATTTTCAATTAATTTTGACAGGAACGGGAAAAGCGATTTAACCTTTCTGTTGTATTTGTCCTTAAGCGGCAGGTACGGGTCCTTCGTTCTAAGGAGCCTATAGGCGTTCCGGAAAAGGACGGTTGCTATATAGGGCGGGTTGTGGACATCACCCATCTTGAATAGCAGTCTCTTGGAATCACGCTGGACCTTGCCGTGCAGCGTTTTGCTATGCGTGGCAAGGCGCGATGCAATGGCCATCTGGCGCAAAAAACACGGAGTACATTCAGGTTTTGGTTTCATATAACGAAGATTACTGATTCTGAACTACGATTACACCGATTAATAATAAAGTGGTCGGCAATTTCACAGATTAGTAACAACGATTACACAGATTTTAACTAAAATTACACTGATATAATAAGAGATTACACGGATTACGGCTTTAATCTGCGTAATCGCCGTTGTTAATCCCGATATATCGGCGACCAACATTAATTCTATTTGAATGAAGTCCCTAGTACAGGGAGACTCCATTAATTACTTGTCGGAAGTTGTCCGTGGAATCGTCGTTTTTAATCGGTGTAATCGTAGTTAAAATCGGTGTAATCGTAGTATTATAAAAGAGAACGGCCAGGCTGGGGGAAGACCTGGCCGTTGAATAGAGATTAAAATTTTACCTTAACACAATTATAGCAAACCCTCGGGTTGTTTTCAAGGGTTTTCTTAAATGTACCCGAAACGTCTATATACCGACGGAAAATTCCTTTTTCAACTGTCCGAGCTTATCGCGCAGTTCTTTCGGGATTCTCTGGCCGAACTGGTCGTAAAATTTCTCTATTTCCGGCAGTTCAGCCTTCCATTCCGCGCTGTTTATTTCCAGCAGTTTGTCCCTGTCCTTTTCCGGCAGGTTCAGCCCGGTCATATCTATATCCTTGATGTCCGGCATAAGGCCGATCGGGGATTTGTTCGCTTCAACCTTGCCATTGATCCTGTCAAGCATCCATTTAATAACGCGGCTGTTCTCGCGAAAGCCGGGCCAGATGAATTTACCCTCATCATTTTTCCTGAACCAGTTGACCATGAAAATCTTTGGTTTTTCTTTCAGTTTTTTATCAAAACTTATCCAGTGTGCGAGATAATCACCCATGTTGTATCCGCAGAACGGCAGCATGGCCATCGGATCGCGCCTTACCACGCCGACCTGGTGAAGCGCGGCGCTAGTCGTCTCGGAGCCCATGATGGACGCGAGAAAAACGCCGTGCGCCCAGTCAAAGCTCTCATAGACGAGCGGTATAGTGGTTTTTCTCCTGCCGCCGAAGATGATTCCGGAGATCGGGACGCCTTTCGGGTTGTCAAATTCCTTTGAAAGCGTCGGGCAGTTGTAAACCGAGACCGTAAATCTTGAATTCGGGTGCGCCGCGGGCTTGCCGGAAGCCGGATCATACTTGTTGCCCTGCCAGTCGGTAAGGTTTGCGGGCATTCCGTCGCTCGCGCCTTCCCACCACGGGGTGTTATTGTCGTTGTCAACCGCAGTGTTTGTGAAAAGCGTCGGGAAAAACTTGTCGTTCTTGAGCGTCTTCATCATTATCGGGTTCGTGTTGTATCCGGTCCCGGGAGCTACGCCGAAGAAGCCCTGTTCGGGGTTTATCGCGTACAATTTGCCGTCTTCGCCGACGTTCAGCCACGCTATGTCGTCGCCTATGGTCCATACTTTATATCCTTTAAGCACGGGATCAAGAAGCGCGAGGTTCGTCTTTCCGCAAGCCGACGGAAAGGCCCCCAGGAAATATTTTACGTCGCCGTCAGGGGATTCCACGCCGATTATGATCATATGCTCCGCGAGCCATCCTTCCCTGCGGCCCAGATGCGACGCTATTCTAAGAGAAAAGCATTTCTTGCCCAAGAGAGCATTTCCGCCGTAACCGGAACCTACGCTCATGACAAGATTGTCCTGGGGAAAATGCATAATCCAGCGTCTTTCGGGGTTCAAGTCGCCCACGGAATGAAGCCCCTTGACGAAATAATCGGAATCACCTATTTTATCCAGCACTTTTCTAGTCACGCGCGTCATAGTGCGCATGCTGACGGCCACATAAACTGAATCTGTGACCTGCACGCACGGCTTAGCGTAGGGAGAATCGGGATTTCCCATAAAATAGGGTATTACGTACATCGTGCGGCCCTTCATGCATCCGTCAAAGAGTTTTACCAGTTTATCTTTTGCCTCTTTCGGTTCCATCCAGTTGTTATTGGGGCCTGCGTCATCCTTGTTGGGGACGCAGACAAAGGTTAAATGTTCCGTCCTTGCGACGTCCGTCGGGTGCGAGCGGTGCAGGTATGAATTCGGGTAAGCAACATGATTGAGTTCGGCAAATGTGTGATGCTTTCCTATCATTTCATGTTCAACGCCGATGCGGACCAGCTCCCGCGTTTCCTTTTCCGAACCGTCCATCCAGTGTATCTTGTCCGGTTTTGTCAGGTCCGCCTGTTCTTTGACCCATTTCTCAACGTAAGTTGCCATTTTAACCTCATTTATATGTAGTTATACCATATGCGGAAAGAATTTTTCAGCCGCAGTACCTAAATTATGCCCAAACCTCGTGTTCACATTTCTCTTTCGTAACCTTCTTGGAAGGATAGACTTCGCAGCAAAGTTCGGAAGGCTGGAACCACAGTTTTATTTCGCGTTCGGCTTCCGCCGCGTCCGACGAGCAATGAATGACGTTCTCGTACACGCCTTTTGTCGTTATGCGGCCGTACGCGCCGCGTATGGAGACGGGGTCCGCGTCTTCCGGGTTCGTCGCGCCCGCTATCTCGCGGAGCTTTTCTATCGCGCTGCTCCCTTTATAGACGAGAGCGAGGACGCGGCTGTACGCTTCCCCGTGCTGATCGCCGCGTATGTAGCGGATGAGTTCCCCGAAAAACGGCTTCGTTTTCAGGTGTTTATAATGATCCTCGGCGAGCTCGACGCTGACATGCACGACTTTCGCCGCGATTATCGTAAGTTTCGCTTCGGAAAGCTTCGTGAGGATGTTTCCCGTGAGCGATTTCTTCAGACCGTCCGGTTTGATTAGGACAAGCACGTGCTGTATGTTTTTTCCGTTAGTGGTTGACATAAGGACCCCTTTCTATGAACACAGATTATAATAAAACAAGCGTTTATTGTCAACACTTTATCATGCTGTTGTGTTTTTTTAAAAATAGATGTAAAATAAATAAGAAATACCACCGGAATACAACATGAAAATGAAAGAAACATTCAACAGAAGGATTAAAACGCTGAAAGGCAAAGCTGTTAATTTCTATATTGATGAAATTAAGCTTCCCGACGGAAAGAAAGCGATAAGGGAGTACATGGACCATCCCGGCGCGGTCGCCGTCCTGCCGTTTCTCGACAAAGAACGCGTGATTCTCGTAAAACAGTACCGCTATCCGGTGGAAAAAATAACATATGAGATCCCGGCCGGAAAACTGGACAAGGGGGAGAATCCTTTGTCATGCGTAAGGCGCGAGCTTGAAGAGGAAACCGGCTACAGGCCGGGCCGCGTGAAGAAAATATGCTCTTTCTGGCCGACGCCCGCGTTTTCCGACGAGGTTATACACGTTTATACAGCGGATAGACTGTCAAAATCGAAATCCTGTCCGGACGATGACGAATTCATCGCCGCAAAAACAGTCCAACTGAAACAGGCGCTCAAGTGGATACGATCCGGCAGAATAAAAGACTCTAAAACAGTGATAGCGATACTTTCTCATGCCGCGTTTGCAAAAAAGCATGGAAAATAGAGCTAAAAACACATGGCTAAATGGCTCTATGGCTAAATTGCTAACGGCTTTTAGCCATTTAGCAATTAAGCCATTTAACCATTTAAGCAACACTGTGACATAAGTCACACCGTTGATAAAATATTGAGGGATATCAAAAATAGGCGTAAATTCAATAAGAAGTATATGGAATATTCCTTTGATTTTTCAATATAAAATATTTGTAAAAATACTTGACAAGAAATAGAACGTCTGCTATACTCATAACGAAAGGGAATGTTACCCGAAACGGCAAACCCGGAGTAATCCGGGGGCGCAAAGCCAACAGGGCCTACTTGAACGATCATTGAGCGTTAATATTTACCACTAGTTCAAGGGCTGGCTGGGTTACCGAAGGTATAAATAATGAACTGGAAACTCCCCCTTCTTATTCTTTGTATTTGCGTGGGTGTAATTTGTGTAATTGCGGTTGCAAATTCATCCGAAGAGGGAGTTTTTGTATTTCCAAATATCACTCAGGATGCCCTTTCTTTTGAAGACCTTGACGCCCGCGACGCCAACAACCAGCCTATAGCGGCTTCTTCGGCAAAACAAGAACTCAAACAGATTTTCCAATACGGCATTTTCGAACTTCTGACGAAATCAGAGCTGTATTCAATCGCTACGGCGCTCTCCGTGCTCAGAAAAAATCTGAACCTGACGGCGCACGCCATCGCGAGATCGCTGCCTCAGAAAACCTCAGATATATTCTATGCTCTCCTTCCTGTAAGGAAAAACTGGGACAAGCTCCTTGTTCTGCTCACCAACCTCTTCGTGTTCGCTGTTTCGTGCACTCTTTTGTCGCTACTCCCCAATTGCTTTACGCCAGCCGCAAAATCTTTAGCCCTCCAAGTGTTGCGCTGTTAATCCAAATGCCAAGGCACCCTGTTTTGACGGAGCTTCTTTAATTTATTAAAGAAGTATTCTTTCAACCGGGTGCCAAGAAAGATCCCGATGAAAGGCATCGGGATAATCCTTGGCATTTGGAGGTATAGCGACAACAAAAAGAAACAAAACATCTTAATATTGTGTAATGAAAAATGTGTGATGTGTGATGAATCACGCACATTACTTCATTTTATGGGGGATAAGGTATATGAGTACGTATGCCGATTTTGTTTTTGATTTTGAAAAAATGGAGGTTTACAAAATCTCTATGGAATTCGTTAAGGAAGCTTTCAAGGTGTACAAGTCATTGCCACGCGAGTTTAAGTATTCCATCGGAGACCAGTTTGTAAGAGCGTCGCTGTCAGTTGTCAACAACATTGCTGAAGGCAGCGGTAAAACATCAAAGAAATGGAAGGCAACTTATTACAATACCGCTTTAGATTCAGCAAGGGAGTGCGTTCCGATGATTACATTGCTGCTTAGTGAAGAAATGATATTGAGAGAGAACCATTGGAATCTAAGGTCAAAATGCATTCATATATGCAACATGATGGGAAGATTGATTAAATCGCTTAATTTGGAGAAAGTAAGCAGTTTAAGTTGATATTTCATCAAACATTACACATCAGGCATTACACAATTTGTTGAGGTGTCACAGTGAAATACAGAATTGTCGTGGAAAGAAGCGAAAACGGCTTATACACCGCGTACTCGCCCGTCGCGGACAGCCTTCGCGCGCGCGGAGAGAGCATCGGCGAGGTTTTGGACAACCTCCAGAAGAAAATGCTCTGCTTCCTGCACGACCCGCAGATAGAGCTGGACATAATCGTGGAGCTCAGGGGCGGAACGGTGCTGGATTTTTCCGGTAATTCGGTAAGGCAGATAAAATAGAATCCCGTCAGGCCCTCAAAGCGGGCGGGACAACATGGACGAATAGAGAATAACATGAGAATAAACAAAAAAGACCTAAGCGGGATGAAGATAAAAACCTGTTTCATCATCATCTTTTTGGCGTCCGTTGCCGCGGCGTACGCGGTTGACGACAAGGAGTTCAAGGCGAAGCAGAAAGACCTTAAAGCTCCTGCCGTTTCCGAAAGGCTGGCGGCTGTTCAGTGGTTCGCGGCCGTACAGAGCACGGAATCGACAAAAGTTCTCATGGACCAGTTCGCTTCGGAAAAAAGCAACATGGTTAAGATAAGCATTATAAAAGCATGGACAATACAACATTCGCCGGACGCGCTGAAAGCGATTCTAAGCGCGCTGAACGACCCTAACGAAGATGTAAGGAACAGGGCGGTCATCAATCTTGCGTATTTCGGCAACAGCAGGGAAATAATGCAGGCGCTTTCAAGCCTGCTTGAGAACGAGCAGGAAGAAAAAGTGCAGAAAAGCGCCTTAAACACTTTGAGGACTTACAACGACGACAGGGCTTCCGACGAGATAATCAAAGTCTCAAGAGACAAGGAAAAAAAGGAATTAAGGAAGTTCGCGGTGAAAAGCCTTAGGAATTTAAGCTCCGCCAGGGCGAAAAATGAATTGAAAATACTCGAAAAAGATAAAGACGCCGAGATAAGCGCGGCGGCGAAAGGAAAGGATGCGGTTCCGGACAAGAAGAAGGGGAAGAAATGAAAGTAGCGCTGGTTTTTAATCCATTCTCCTATAAAGAGCACGAGGAAAACCTGAGGATCGTGCAGAAATACTTCGGGTTGTTCCCGCCGCTTTCGCTCGCCTGGGTAGCCGCCATAATCAGGCAGGCCGGGCACGAAGCGGTGATAATTGACGCAAGGACCCTCAGATTGACAAAGGAAGAAGTGCTTGAAAAATTAACGAGTTATAAACCCGACGTCATCGGCTCTATGATGACCACTTACATGTTCCCCGAGACGCTTGAATGGCTCAAGTTCCTCAAGAGCGGTTTGAAGGGGAAAGGGGTGGACGCAAAGGTCCTCATTGGCGGGTATAACCTGAGGGTCTATCCTGAGGAATCGCTGGCGCATGATATAATAGATTTCGGCTGCGTTGAACACGCGTATTATACCGTGCCGGCACTCCTGAAAACGCTGGAAAGCGGCGAGAATGACCTTGAGAGCGTCCCTGGGCTTGCGTGGAAAAATGACGGGAAAATCATAGTGAATCCCCACCCGCAAAAGGTGGATTTTGACAAGTTCCCGAACCCGGCCAGGGACCTGCTTCCGAACGAACTGTACGCCGAGTTCCCTACGCAGAATAAGAACTTCACCGTGATGGTGACTTCGCTGGGATGCCCGTTCCGCTGCAGTTTCTGCGAAGCGGGCGGAAGCGCGTATAACCCGAGAAGCCCGGAAACTGTAGTCAGCGAAATGAAAGAATGCTCTGAAAAATACGGCATACGCGAAATAGATATCTTTGACTACGAGTTCACCGGCATCAGGAGCAGGGTCAGCGAGATCTGCCGGCTCATTAAGGAAAACGGCCTGGATATCACTTGGGCGTGCCGCTCAAGGATAGACACAGTTGACGAAGGGCTTCTCAAAGAGATGCATTCGGCAGGGTGCCGCAGGATATACTGGGGAATAGAGCACGGCTGCCAGGAAGTCCTTGACGCGATGAATAAAGGAATAACGCTTGAACAGGTTGAAAATACGATAGCGGTCTCAAAAAGCATAGGAATACAGAATCTCGGTTTCTTCCTTGTGGGCGTTCCCGGAGAAACGAAAGCGACCGTGAAACAAACGCTTGAGTTCGCGAAAAAACTGGACCTTGAATACGTGCAGTTCTCCAAACTGCTTGCCAAGCCGGGCACGGGAATGTGGAAAGAGATGGTTGCCGGCGGATGGCGCGATTACTGGGCAGACTGGATCGCCGGCAGGGAGAAGGACAGACTGCTTCCGAGACCGTGGCTGAAATCGATAAAGAACGAAGAGGTTGACAAATTGGCGAAGTGGGCCTACATCCAGTACTACTCAAGGCCGGGATTCCTCTTAAGGCACGCGTTCCACTGCAGGTCTTTCGCGGAATTTTTCAGGAAATTCTTCGCGTTCGCGGGAATGGTCTTTTCGCAGGAGAGCGTTTCCAGGGCGCACAAGAATTACGCGGCTTATTCGGAGAACATATTCAAGGTGCTCGCGAAGAAGCTCGCGTGGGTAAGGCAAAATGGATAACAAAAATATTACCTTCATCTACAAGGGCCGTTACACCGTGCGCGATACCGCGGCGATAGAGGTTTTATCGGCGTTCGCGAAACAAGCCGGATATAAGACCGGCCTTGTTTTTGACCAGGATGTGTTCGGCGTGAGCGACAACGTGTTCTACATGCCGCTGCTGAATAAAATGCTTTCTAGAGAGAACGGAACAATCCGCAGGATTATTGAGAGCGGGCCGGATACGGTTATCTATATAGACAACTTCAACACGCGCGGCTGGGCCGAACGCGTGCTTATGGAAGCTAAAAGCCGGAAACCGGACTTGAAGGCCGTCTGCATCACTCAGTCCGGATACGAGGGCGCGAATTTCGATTATGTACTTAAAGGCGAACCGGAGATTGTATTCAAAAGATTCATTGAGAACGACATGAATTCAAATATTGAAACGAACGAGCTCGCGGCGCTGGACAAACTGCCGCTTCCGGATAAGGGATTGTTCCGGAAATACGTGAACTTCGGCGACAGCTACCTTATATATACAAGCAAGGGCTGCAGATTCAGCTGTTCGTACTGCGAAGAGGCGCTTCACGGAGAGAAGTACGGCGCGGGCTATTTCAGGCGCAGGACTCCGGAGCACGTTATCCTTGAAATGGCGGCCGGAAAGCAAAGATACGGGTTCAAAGAAGTAATATTCAAGGATTCGGTCTTCACGCAGGATAGAGCGTGGCTTGAAAGATTCCTATACCTATATAATAAGGAGATCGCAGTGCCGTTCAAATGCTTCGGCAAGGTTGACGGTTTTGACGCCGGTGTCGCGCTGATGCTCAAGAACAGCGGGTGTTACTGCGTGGAGTTCGGCGTCCAGACATTCAATGAAAAGATACGCTCCGGGACGCTGCACCGCCCGGAGACAAACGCGCAGATCCTGAGCGCTTTCTCGGCATGCGACTGGGCGGGACTGCGTTATGACGCGGACCACATGTTCGGGCTTCCCGGAGAAAGTGTAGAGGACCACAAGCTTGCGGCAAAGATATATTCAAACTGCAAAATGCTGAACAGGGTGAAATGCCATAACCTTGTTGTTTACCCGGACGCCGGGATCGGTCAGTACAAGCATTCCGATTATGTCGGCGACTTTTTCAGCACGGACAACGACGAGAGCCCGATGAGGTACGCGAACAGCTGTTTCAGAAAGATATTCAAATTACTGCCCCTTCTGCCGTCACAGACGCGGGAGCTATATTGGCTGTTCGGGCTGGTGCCGGGCATAGCCGTGGTCGCGGGACAGCTGCTCATAGCGCTTATAAAGAAAGATATTAGATTTAAGATATATCTTAATTATTATCCCAGGAAAGTATTTTCAGTATTTGGCAGTTGAAGCAGTACCCCCCACCCTGCCCTGCCCCCTCAAGGGGGGAGGGAAAAGGAAATGGGAGAAAGAATGAATCCCGTTAGACCTTCCGGGTCTGATGGGATGGACAATCGGCGAAGAAAGTATTCGTAAGTTAGTAAAAGGTCTAACGGGATGAAAAAGAAACTGTTATTTATCATCAATTACCTGATTTCCGGACTGCTGCTGTACGTATTGTTCACGCAGTTCGATATCGGGAGCATACTGTCAGGCGCGGCGCGGGCCGATATCAGATTTATCGCGGCCGCGGCGGGCATTTCAATTCTGTTCAGACTGGTATTCATGCCTTATATATGGGGCAAAGTTCTTTCATACAGCGGCGTACAAGCGAAGTTCGGCGATCTCGCGGTTTCAAACGCCGTATCGCTGCCGCTCAAGTTCCTGCTCCCGTTCAAGATAAGCGAGCTCGTCCGCGCGGCGGGGCTGAAACTGGTCTCAAGCGGCAGTTTCCCGGTAGCGCTGAGCTCCACCGTTCTTCTGCGCCTTGTGATTTTCGCCTCAACCGCTTTGCTTTTCTGCCTGGGCGCGGCGCTGAAAGGATACCTATATATAGGTATAGCCGGCATCGCGGGACTTGCGGCGGTATTGTATGTTGTTTTCAAACTGGCCGACAAAGCGGAAAGCGGCTTCCTGAAAGACGCGGCGCACTGCTTCAGGAGCGTTTCAAAGAAGGATTTCGCGAAACTGATTATTTTTGGAACGGTTTTCCAGGCCGGCGAGCTGATATGCGCGTTCTTGATGTTCGCCGCGCTCGGTATAAGCATAGGCATTGCAAATTTAGTGTTTTATGTTTCGCTGATGATAATAGCGACGAACCTGCCGGTATCCATACAGGGGCTCGGCATAAGGGAAACAGTCGCGGTCCTGAGTTTTTCCGCGCTTCCCAATGAAACGGCGCTCCTGTTCGGGGCCCTGCAGTCGGGCGTCTATCATATACTTCCCGCGGCGGCGGGCGCGCTGGTGTGGCTCGGAAGTTTCGCGGCAAGGAGTTTTTCGGTATCCATAGGCAGGGAAGTGCTTGAGTAATATCATGAAAATAAACAAGTATTTAATCATCGTCATTTTCCTTTCCGTCGCGGCGTATTCAAACACGCTGTTCAACGGATTCATCTGGGATGACAACGGCCTGGTCAAGAACGATAAATTCGTGGCGGAAGCCGGAATAACGGATCCGTTCACCCCTTCATATTATAGAGACATTCCCGCGGAAGAAAGAGGCAGGTTAAGGCCCTTAAGGCTGTTCACTTTCGTCGTTGACCGCATGTTATACGGGGACAGCGCGTGGGGATACCATCTGACGAACATGCTTCTGCACACCGTAAACGTGATATTAATGTATCTTGTCGCCGCCAGGCTTTTTAGTGATAAGAGATCGGCGCTGCTGGCGGCCGCGCTTTTCGCGGTCCATCCCGTGCACGTGGATTCCATCGCGTGGATAAAGAACAGGTCTGACGTCCTTTGCGGGGCGTTTTTCCTGCTCGCCCTGCTGGCATTTTTCAAAATGGACGGAGTTAAAAGGATCGCTGCGGCGGCGCTCTGTTTCGCGGGGGCCTTCCTTTCAAAGGAGACAGCCATAGTGATGCCGGTGATACTCGCGCTGGCAGCGTTCGTTTTCCTGCCGGAGAAAACGGCGAGAAAGGCGCTTCTCTGGACCTCGGTTTTTATGGTATTCGCGGCGGCGGTGTACTTCGCGAAGGAAATGCTGTGGAAAAAAGAGATTACGGCGCAGACAAACATCCTGCTTGACGCGAACGTCCAGGTAAGGATTATCCTTTATACTTTGAGCGCGTATTTTTCAGCGCTGATTTTCCCGGTTGTATATTCGGTGGAGCGGGATATTATGTTAAATCTCACGGCGCTCGAATCGGTCAACTGGGCCTTCATAATATTCATTGTCATCGGTTTGTGGCTGAGCGTCGGATACCTGCGGGACAGATACGCGCTGAAAAAGAGCGACAGTGATTTCAGGAACGCTTTTTTCGGCTACTGGTTCATGATGATACTGGTGCTGCCCGTCTCCAACGTGATTTTTCTGGAGTCGCGCCCGATAGCCGAGCAAAGATTGTACATCCCGTCCATGGGCCTGTGTTTCATGGCGGGAGACGCGCTTTCGTCGCTCATCGGGTCGTTCAAGGGATCCGTAAGCACGGCAGTTTCAGCGGGAGCGTGGGTGCTCATAGCGGCGTTCGCTCTGGTCACCGTAAGCAGGACATACGCGTGGCGCGACGAATTCACTTTCTGGACCGCGGCCGTGAAAGCCAACCCGACGCATTACAGGGCCAACTTTAACCTCGGCGCGGAATACCAGAAAACGGGCGACTTTGAGAACGCGGTAAAACATTATGAGATATCCTCGCGCGACTGCGACCTGCCGGAAGTGTATTACGGGCTCGGATACGGTTACGACAGATTAGGGGATTACGGTAAATCTCTGAAGAATTACGAGCGGGCGCTGAAATTATCTGACAGCCCGAAAGCGGACCTTTATAACAACATGGGCATAGTGTGCGAGAAAATGAAAAATAAGAGAACGGCCGGAGAATACTACAGGAAAGCGCTTGAGGTTTCGCCGGAGTACGAACCGGCAAGGAAGAACCTGGAGCAGTTATGGAAATGACGCTCAGAAAAAACTACTGGTGGATGATACCGGCCCTTATCGCGGGGATACTGTATTTCAATTCCCTAAAAGGCAGTTTTTTCTGGGACGACAAACAGCAAATCCTTGAAAACTATACGGCGAAATCATTTTCAAAGGCCTTCTCAGCATTTGCGCCGTATTTCTGGAACAACGAGACGACATCCACGAAAGGCCAGTACCGGCCGTTGAGGAACATAACGTTCGCATTTGACTACGGGGTATGGGGCGCGAATCCGTACGGCTACCACCTGACGAATTACATGCTCAACATTCTGGCGGTTTACCTGTTCTGCGTGCTGAGCAGGGAACTCTCCGCGTCAAGCAGGACGGCTCTGTTCTCCGGAATGCTCTTTTCGGCGTACCCGATGCACGTGGAGAGCGTGACGTACATAAAGAACCGCTCGGATGTCATTTGCATGGTATTCATACTGCTCGCTTTTATAATGTTTATAAAGGAAAGACACGGCTGGGCCCTGCTTGCGTACGCGCTGGCGCTCATATCAAAGGAGATGGCGCTGGTTTTCCCGGCCGCGGCGGTCCTATACCTTATATATAGGAAGCGTTCCGGAGAGATATTAGGAAAAACATGGCCCTATTTCGCGCTGGCGGCGGGATTCGCGCTGTTCAAGATATTCTTTCTCAGGTCCCAGACCGGGGAGATATTTTCAGGAATACCCGGCGTGTCCCAGCCTATGCTGGCGCTGAGTACCTTATGCAATTACATTCAGATATCGCTTCTGCCGCTCGTATTTAACATTGAAAGGGAATTACAAACGATAAGTTCTCTGCCCGGCTGGCAGCTGCTGGTTACAGGCCTGGCCTCGGCGCTGGTTCTTTTTGCCGC
Source organism: Elusimicrobiota bacterium (assembly GCA_043811535.1). GTDB lineage: Bacteria > Elusimicrobiota > Endomicrobiia > Endomicrobiales > JBDRNC01 > JBDRNC01. Next base: position 28,726 of record JBDRNC010000028.1, on the reverse strand, counting down.
GATACGCTCAAAGAATAGAGAGATGAACCTTTTCTTTATCGCATGGTTCATTCTATTCCTCGTGCCGGTGATGAACATACTGCCCATCGCGGGCAGACTCATAGCCGAGCAGAGATTATACATCCCTTCGGCGGGTCTTTGCCTGCTGGGAGGGTCGCTCGCGGACGAGTTCTATTCGTCGGGCGCCGCCGGTCAAAGGATGGCAGCGGCTTTGCTCATAGGCATTACGATGCTTTTTTCCGTAAAAGTTATTCAGAGGAACGAGTTATGGAAGGACGAACTGCTCCTGTGGGACCGGACCGCCGCGCGGAACCCGACGAACACAAGGGTGTTGAACAACCTGGCGAACGTCCTCATGGAAAGAGGAAACTATGAAGCGTCCGAAAGGATATTCCGGAATGTCGTTTCGCTCGCGCCGGACGACGCGGCGGCATACGGAAACATCGGTATATTAAAACAAAAGAAAGGCGATATTGACGGGGCGATGAGCGATTTTGAGAAAGCCGCGGCGCTGGACCCCGGAGACGACAGAAATTTCGCGAATCTCGCGTCGGCCCATCTTATGAAAGGCGACAAGGAAAAGGCGATGGAGTATTACGGGAAAGCGCTCAAGATAAAGCCGGCATCCGCCGCGGTTTACACCAACATGGGCATAATCTACGCGATGGATAAAAGATATAACGAAGCGGCTGAGTCCTTTAAGCAGGCGGTAAGATTGAATCCAGATATGATTGAAGCGAGATTGAACCTCGCGCAGGTATATAAGGAGCTCGGTCTGGCCAGCGAGGCGAAGCGCGAGTTAAAAGAGGCGCAGTTAAGGTCAACAAACACGGGACTGCGCGGGTATAATCCGCGGGTGGAGCTGAGAGACAGGCAATAAAATGGACGGACACGGACGCAGAACATCATCGTTCCTGTTAAAAGCCGCCGCGGTTTTAATATCGGCGGGCGTCGCCGTGCTATTGTCTAATTCAAGCGCCCGCGCGGACTATTACTACGGCAACTCTTTCTACACCAACGCGACAAGCGGCTACACGCTGATGTCTTCACTGACAAGAAGGGTGGCCTTCAGGTTCACCACGTCGGCAGGCTATTCGGGCATGTGCGACGCGTTATGGTTTCGTGTGGAGGATGGCGGAAGGGACAACGATTTTCGGGTCGGCGTTCAGGGGAACGATGCCACTAATACCCCTGACGGCGTCTGGATCTCTTCGGGTGAAATATCGGCTGTCGGCATGGGCACCACTGGCTGGAAATCGGTAACGTTTGATTTGCAGGGAGAACTTGACGCGGGCAAGACGTACCACATTGTTTTCCAGCCCCTCACCCGCTCGAGCGGTATCAGCAGGGTTATGGGTACGGTGCCCGCCCAGACTTATGACCAGGTAACCGAACAGGATGACGACTGGAGAAACTACCTTTGGTCTGATGACAGCGGGGTTACCTGGACCGGTCAATCCCGCACTCCGTCATTCCTGCTGAAAGTCGGCGGGGGATGGATGGGCAACGTATTTGACACATACGCGACCGCTGCCGGCGTCGGCCAGATCTACCAGTCATATGACCCGGTCACGAACACCGGCGCAACAGGGCGCGCGGCGGGACACGCGCTCCATATGGTCGACAGCAGCCGCTACGTAAATACTATCTCGGCTTATGTTTTCCGAAGCGCCGCAACGACATCGGACCTTAAATACGCGATAGTGGATGTTACGAGCGGCGGCAACGTGGTAAAATCTTCGGGGGTGTTCGTGGCGAACGGCGGGGCCGGCTTCGCTTACGGCTGGCGCGAGGCGGAGATTGCGCCCTGTGAATTGGAAAACGGCAGTGACTACAGGATAATACTATACTGCGACCAGGGGAATTCGTCGGCCGCCGCCTATTATTACGTGAGCATAAGCGCGAATAGTGGGAACTCCGACGGGGATTTCAACGTGAATACCTGGCAGGGACTGGACGCATATTTTACACAGTGGAACGGCTCGTCGTGGTACGCGGGGGGTACGCCAGCGTTTAACTCGCGCGACTGCTCCATAAGGTTGAACATTGACCAGATATCGCCGCTGGCGGCGATACAAACTCCGTCGCTCGCGTATCATAAATCCGTGCCGACTATATCCGGTACGTGTTCTGATCCGAGTAACTCATCCGGTTATAAAAGCGGCGTGGAAAGTGTTTGGGTATCGGTTTGGTGCGGGTCGGGTTACTGGGACTGGACCATTCCGGATTGGAATCCCGATATAGAAAATGATGATGACCCGAAGGCGCAGCTGGCCTGCACGCTGAGCCCGGACGCGACGGCCTGGTGGTACCCTTTCTCCGGCTGGTCAACTAACACGAGTTACGTCGTCAGAAGGAAGGTCCAGGACAAGTCAAAGATAACCGGCGGATTCGGCGGCGACGTTAATTTCAAGTACGACGATTCCCCTCCCGCATCGCAAGTCACGCTTCCGTCGCCTTCGATAACATGGTACAGCCAGATGCCCCAGATCTCCGGAACTACCGCCGACGGCCCTTCAGGAACGGGTTTCAGCAAAGACGCGCAAAGGCTTAAAATACAGTCGCGGCTGGGCAACGGCACGACGTACTGGAAAGGCGGCAGCTGGAGCAACGATTCTATAATCATAGGGTCCAATACCGCGGGCACCTCGCCCAACTGGTATTATGATTCAACCGTTGTGGACTGGAACGATATTTTAGGGGCTCCGGGGCTGGGTTCTTCATTCACCGTCACCTGCCGCATAACCGACCGCGCGGTCAACCAGCAGTTAGCGTGGTCCACCGAAAGGACGTTCTGGTGGGACGTGGAAGAACCGACCGCGGCATTCACCTCGCATATTAACGGCGACTACGTAAAGACCACGCCGGAGTTCTACGGGACTTACGGAGACAAACATTCAGGCATCAGCCCGACTAAGGGCTCGATCGGCATGATTATACGGGAAAAAGGCGCACCGGGCTCGAACAGGTACTACCAGGGAGGCGGTTCCTGGGACACGAATCCGCCGTCGTCCTGGCCGACCGCGGAAGTTTGGGAGTCCTCCTGGACTTTTAACGACGTGACTCTCGTAGGGGGACAGCCATACACGGTTACCTGCCGCGCGGTAGACTCGGCCTACCCGGTCAACACACAGAGTGATTTTACAACGCATAACTCGTCGTTCACCATTACCTGCGACGACCAAGAGCCCGAATCCCTGCTGGATCTGCCCAGCCAGCCGTACAGGAGCAGTCTGACGCTTATTTCCGGAACGGTAGAGGACCGTCCCAACACTTCCAAAGTGGACAGGGTTGATATCCAGATAAAATACACAAACATAACGGATTTTTACTGGAGCGATTACCAAAATGCGTGGGTCGGGCAGAGCACGTGGTGCCCCACGAGCCTGACGTCGATCGCCATCGGGTTCAGGTGGGAATACGATCTGTCAGGCAAAGACATCGACTGGCAGGAAAGCATTGATTATTACGTCTACTCCATCGCGGTTGATAACGCGGGAGTATCCGAAACCGAAAGGCCGACGGATGACGATGTCCCGAACGTAAGGAAATTCAATTACGATACCTCGTTCCCTACCACGACAATAAACCAGGTCAATAAAGAGGATGTCAAAACCTATCCGTATTACATCAATATCTCCACGTTTTCGGGAACGGTCGACGAGCATCCCGACCCCACGTTTGGGCAGGTCAACCAGGTGCAGGTGATTATCTCGCGCCTCGTCACGGGGACTCCGTATTACTGGATACAAGCGGATAAAAATTGGGTGACCGACCCCGGAAATTCCAAATGGAACGATTCAGGCACCGAATGGAGCTTCAACTGCAAGGACGTGACATGGTCCACCGGCGGAGGGCTGTGGTCCAACGGCGGAAAATTCACGCTGACGTCAAGAGGCAAGGACAGCGCTTACCCGGGGAACATGTTCCCTACGGAAACGGGGAACGTGGAAAACGGCGGGGCCGGGGGCGTGCCTCAGGATATTTATATAGACATGACGACGCCGGGTACCAAGATAACTAACATGCCGGTCAACGGGTTCACAAGTTCGTACATGACTATAGCGGGAACGGCCTTTGACGCGAACGACAATACGGGCAAGGTAAAAGACGTCAAACTGCATATTTACAAGCTGACAACGCCTAAAAAAACCTGGGACGGCTCAAGCTGGGATACGAGCCCCGAAGGCGAGGACCAGACGCTGTGGCACAGCGCGAGTTTCGTCGGATACAGCTCGGGAACATTTACCTACGGGCCGATGACCTGGCAGACGGCAAACCAGTACAGGGTGGCCGCGAGGGTGACCGACGAAGCGGGCAACGTGGAAATTTCCATTACATCGTACACCTTTACCTATAACACCGAAGAGACAGACACGGTCGTGGAAACGCCCGTTCAGTCGGGGCCGAACTACCAGCATTTCAACACGTCGTTTACGTTCGTCAACGGTTACGCCTACTGCGGAGATTACGGAGAGTTATCGGGCGTCAAGATACGCTACACTATACTGCCGCCGCACATAAATGACGGCTATCTTGTTGACGGCGTGACATATTACTGGGACGCCGGTTCCACCCAGTGGGACGACATTGTAAATGACAATACCCAGAACTGGAATCCCGCGAACGCCATTGACGATTCCGCGTGGAACTCCGCGTTCGAGTACTGGGATTCCTCGGCTCCCATAGCCAGCGTTATCGCAAGGAAAAATTTCTGGAAAGTCGGGCACAAGTACAATATAATCACGCGCGGGGTTGACAAGGCGTTAAACTACGAAGTAAGCATGGCGACGGTCTCGTTCGTTTATGAAATAAGCAAGCCGTCCGTCACGATAACTTTACCGGGCACCGGCGGTTACATCGGCAAGACGGTTATGGTATCGGGGACATGCGCCGACGATTATCCCGGCAAGGTAAACGAGGTATATATAAGGATAAAACGCAATGACGGCCACTACTGGCGCGTAACGGATTCCTCCTGGACCGTAGAGAACATGCCGTGGGTTTGGAACGCCGTGACCTCAAGCGGGACATTGAGCGCGAACGCCACCTGGTGGCAGTTCGGCTCGACGCCGTGGACAACCGCGGCGGAATACGTGATAGACGCGCGTGCGATAGACAAGGCGGGCAACACGCAGGTAGCTTTCAGCACGGTAACCGCGATTAAGGCGGACTTTGACAACCCGGTCTCTTCAATAACATATCCTGCCGAAGGCAAAGCCGATTCAAGCTTTGCCGTTATTTCGGGAACGGTCAAGGACGATTATCCCGGCGTCGCGCGCTATATACATCTGCAGATACGCGCTAAGGACGTCGGAACGGACGACGACGCTTCTCCTATAATAGAGCCGCCGATAGGCACGCCCTCGGTGACTCACACATGGGACAATATCTCTCATTCCTGGCAGGCCGGGAGCGCGTACTGGATTAGCGTCGCATCTGTCGCTATTGACAGCAGCTACGCGGATACCTGGTCCACGTGGACATTCGCAAACAGCGACGCGATGAACGGGTGCAACGCTATCTGGGCGGCCGCCGGCAACAAGAAGTGGTTCGACATAGTGGTGTACCCCGAGGACTGGGCGACCAACGCCCCTACTCCGCCCGGGGCGACGACGGACGGGGTGGATTTCAAGTACAGCGTGCCGGTGCCGCTCACGACGATTACCAAGCCAAAATCAGGCGAGCCCGCCCACACGAATGCCGGATACTGGGGCGGCAATGTCCTGTACGGAACAAAGAGCCAGTATACGGCTTCAGTCAGTCTCAGCATAATAAGGTCATCCGACAATTATTCCTGGTACGGCACGTCGTTCTCGGCGCCCGCCGGCGAGGTTCACTGGTCAACCTGGACGAACATCCCATCGCAGACGGAATGGACGTACGCTTTCTACGGAAGCTGGGTGGACGGCTCGACATATACCGTGCGTTCAAAGGGTTACGGAGCCGGCGGCACGGAAGCGGACGGAACGGCGAGGGCCTTCCTTTATGACACGACCAATCCCGGCGCCGGCGTAGTAAGGCCCGCCGCGGGACAGTATTTCAGGAATCTGGTCACGATAACCGGAACGGCCGACGACAACAACCCGCCCGAACCCGGCACTATAAAGGGCGACATTGATTATGTCAAAGTGGCGATACGCAAGGATCATCCTTCGGCATACTATTACTGGAACGTCATAACATCTTCCTGGGATTATTCGGCGCTCGAGTCTCCTCCGGCGAGCCCGTCCGAGGTCTATCTTAACACGACGACTTACAGCGCGGGGGTGTGGTCCATAATCATCTCTTCGCCTATATGGTCGGACGCCCGCAAGTTCAGGATATTCTCAAGGCCTACCGATAAAGCCGGAAACACCGGTTCCGACCAGTTCATTGATTTCTACTTTGACGTTTCAACGCCGACAGCGGTAACCGCGACGCTGAACCCGGCGCTTTATTATTCGGCGCTCACGAGCATAACCGGCACTGCCGCAGATCCGATGGGCGCGGCCGGCGGCTATGACGGCCGCCTTGACAAGGTTGAGATACAGATACAGGACAACACGGAAGGGACGTACTGGTACGACACTGAAGGGGTGGATAAGTACCCCTGGGCGAGCACGGAGCGCTGGTCCACAACGACGATACACAGGCCCGACCTTTATGTTTCGTCCTGGTCATACACGAACGTGCCTTCGCAGGCCGTCTGGAAGACCGGGCATTATTATACCGTCCTCTCAAGGGCGAAAGACACCGCGCTCACGGCAGGCAACACGCAGTACATATTCTCAACGGTGGACAAATCCTCCGTTACCTTCTATTTTGACAAGGACAAGCCGCAGTGCCGCATAAATTATTACCAGGAATATTACAGGACCGCGGACAACAAAAAACTCGTCAACTTCGGGACGCTGTGGACAATCTCCGGAACGGCTACCGATTCTCCTGCGGGCATAGCGAAAGGAAGCGACATATCGCTCAGGATTGCGCGGCTGGAAGGCAACGACACGTATTACTACAGCGCCGGCACCGGCTGGACGACAAACGAAAACAACACGATCAGCATAAACGACGCGAACTACGACGATACGAATTGGAGCTATGTACTGAGCAATTTTAGGACCGACCTGAAATATTGGATTGAGATCAAGGCGAAAGACGAGGCCTACCAGCCGAATATCGGCGAATTTACAGATTATGCCGCCTACAGCGTCAATAACGTCATCATAGACACGACGCCTCCGACCGCGAATATTACCTTCCCGGTTCATAATAACTATTACAAATCATCCGCGCTCGCGTCGCTGATCGGGACGGCCAATGCCGACCTTTCGGGGCTCAGGAAAGTGGATGTCCAGATAAGGAACTCGGCGGGCGGAACGGTAAGGGACTGGAGCGAGCCGGTATGGAATAAATCAATTCCAAATGGAACTATCAGCTGGTCGACTTCCACTGCGGGCATGTCCTGGTCGGACGCCTCTACTTACGTGATAGAGATTAAATCCTACGACCTCGCGGGTTCAACGCAGGTCATAACATCTTCAGTCGCTTTCACGGTGGATATTACGGGACCGGTCACCAGGCTGACTCAGCCCACGACGGGGAATTCGTACTGGAACGCGCTGCTGGCGATCTCGGGAACGGCTGAAGACGCGACATCTAATATCGTTTCCACTGTAACCGTCTGGATACAGAACCAGGAAAACGAGTATTACTGGAACCCGCAGGCCGACGACTTCACTCCGGGAGTATTCTTCTCCACCGCGACGATAGACGGCAGCGATTGGACGGTTGACGGCTTCGGGACTAAATTTACGGAAGGCAACAGGTACAAGGTAACGGTGAAGGCGTATGACGGGCCGGGAAATTACACGGACGTGGAAACCGACTTTGTATATATAGATACGACAACGCCCACCACGATACTTACATATCCCGGCCCCGCGAGCGGGAATTTCTACCAGAACGTCAATTTCATCACGGGTACCGGGTCGGATCCGGGCGGCAATCCCACGCAGGTGAACAATGTCCGCGTATGGATAATAAGGCCGGGCGGAACGCCGTACTGGGATTCGGAAACCAGCGGGTGGAGCGCTTCCTCTTCCAAGTATAAAGACGTTGATCCGACCCCGTCGGGCCCTGATACCCCTTTCAGCTGGGATTGCACCACTTTCAACGAAGACGACGAGCTTGCCGAAGGGACTTTGTACAGGATTGAAGCGAGGGCCCGCGACCGCGCGCTGAAATCCGATGACGGAGATTACGACGGAAACTGGCAGCCGCTCGTGCTGATAACGACCTGCGGATTCACGATAGACAGGACCTCGCCCACCTACACAGTGACATTCCCGCTGGCGAGCAACTATAATACCGTTTCGGAGATACGGGGCGGTTTCACCGAAACCAACGCCGGTATCGCTCAGGGCAACGTCAAGATAGTGGTCAAGACGGACAACGGGGATAAATACTGGGACGCGCCGACAGCCGACTGGCAGGAGCAGTCGACGCTGGAAGAAGTCCTCTTCAGATGGCCTCCGTGGACGGACTGCGAAGTCTACGTAGATTCATGGGCGTACAAGACCGCGATAACCTGGACAGCCAATAATTCGCGCAACCACAGGATATGGGTATGGGCGCAGGACCGCGCGGGCAATTACAAGAAGCCCACAGAAACCCAGATAATAGACGGAACAAACTCGGACAGACAGTTCGTGTTTGACAGCCAGCTGCCGGAATCAAGGGTAACGTCGCACTTTGACGGCCAGGCGGTCAGGAGCACGATGACACTCAGCGAAATAGGCGGGACGGCGGCAGACATCAATTTCGGTTCCGGCATCTCCAATCTGAAAGTAAGGATGCGTCAGCAGAGCGAAACCGCGTATAACGGGAACTACTGGCAAAACCCGGGCTGGGACGTCACGGAGAACTGGTTTAACAAATCGTTCCTCGTGAGCACGTGGACTTATTATATGATATGGGGCGAGACGGCGTGGGAAGACAACCACGTGTATGTCATAAACTCAATGGCGTATGACAACGCGCAAAACAGGGAGATCGCCTGCACCACGACAACAATAACCTTTGACACGACGCTCCCGACCTCGCGCGTGACATTCCCGCCGCTTCCCGGTTCAACGTTCGCGGGTTCTATCGGGACGATATCGGGCACGGCGCAGGACCTTAATACATACGCCAGCAAAGTCAGCACGGTCAACGTGGGCATACAGCGCCAATCAGACAACAGGTGGTGGGGCGGGTGGTCAGACCCGCAGTGGAAGGTTTCAAGCGCGGTTATCCTGTCAACCGCGTCGGTTTACGAAACATACACATCTTCGGTTTACTGGCGCTACATCATCAGCAATCCGTCATCAATGTGGGACGACACGACAACCTACTGGGTTATCTCGCGCGCCGACGACCGCGCGGCGAACTACGAAGTCGCCTGGCCGACGGCTGTTTTCATATGCGATACGACTCCGCCGAGCGCCAAGCCGACTTTGCCTCCCGACGACCCGGACCCGCCGAACCCGACGAGCAGTCTTCCCTTGATATCAGGAACTGCTTCAGACCTTAACCCGGGAGAAGTTTTAAGCGTCAAGATTAGGATATTCTGCCCTGACCAGGCCGGTCCTCCGCCTCCTCCGAACGCGAATAACAAGTACTGGACGAAAGGTTCGGGCGTGGTGGGCACCGCGGGCGACTGGTCGTTAACAGCGGATTCGTCAACATGGCTTGCCACGACGTATAACGCGGGCGAGTGGACATTCGACCCGACAGGCGTCGCGCTGGACGCGAAAGACACGCCCGGCTACAGATACCAGGTCTGGACGCTTGTCTGCGACAAGGCGAACAATTACGAAGCCGTGTCAACGACGAATTCATTCTGGTTCTCGGCGCCTACCCCCAAAACACTGATAAATTATCCCGTCACGAACGGGTATTACAAGATATACGACGAAGCCACGATAAATATTAACGGCACGGCAAACGCCTATACTAAGGAAGCGCAGGGCGGGGTTGACCTTATGATCAGTTCCGGTCCCAATGTCTCGTGGCGCGAAGACACGAAGACATGGGTATCGGGCGAATACTGGAATGACACGACATTCAACGACACAGCCGCTCCGTATTCATGGTTCATATTGATATCGTCCAAGGCATTCGTGGACGGCTGGGAGTACACGCTGAATTCCAAGGGATACGGGCCTGCGGGGTTTGAAGGAATCGACGACATTGAAGACGTCGAGATAACCGTTGACAGGACTCCGCCGACGGGAAGCATATCGGGCGTAGTTGACGGCTCTCATCACACGACGCTGGCGTCAATCAGCGGCGGCGCCCAGGACACCGTTCCCGGCATCGTAAGCAAGGTTGAACTGCAGATAAAGAAGACATCCGGCGGCGACAAATATTACAACGGCGCGCAGTGGGTAGTCGATTCCACGTGGGTCGTGACATCGGCCGATGTCGGAGGTTTCGACACGTGGAACGAGCCGTGGACATACACCGTCACCTATACTTCCGAGTGCTGGCGTGAACAACTGGAATACACTATAAAGGCGCGCATTTACGACGCCTCGTACAGCGCGGGATCGCCTAACGGCAACATGTATGCCGCGACGGATAAAAAGGTCATAATAGATACCATTACTCCGACTAGCGGCCTGGAATTCCCGAACAAGCAGATACTTAACTCAATTTCCATGATATCAGGCACGGCCTCGGATACGGGACTGGGCAAGATGGACGAAGTTTTCATGAAGATCCTTAACATGGATACGACCAAGTACTACAACGGCTCAATATTCACTGCCGGTGAAAAAGAAAGGCAATCCTCAACGGATGTTAAATTCAGCACGTGGTTCGCGGTCACTCCGGGAACATGGAGCTACACGAATATAACCTTTGACCCGGGCTGCAGGTTCAATATAGCAGTCCGCGGGAAAGACCGCGCGGGGAACGCTGGGATTTATTTCAGCAGCTTCACGTTCCTCTTTGACAACGAAAAACCCGAATCAAAAGTCACGACGCCCGGCGGCACCGAGGAATCGCCCGCAAGGATTACAACCCTGGCAAGCATTGAAGGCACCGCCGAAGATAAGACCGCAAGGCCCGACGGCTACTGGGTGAGCCACGTTTCAACCAACATTGCGGTCAACGACGGCGTCAACATTGCCCTTCGGAGCGTCGCCTCCGGATTGTATTACGGCGACGGCGCCGACCCGTGGGGAGCGGACGCTAAAACAAGCTACTGGCCGTTCGAGACGATTTATTCGTCAATCACAAAACAATGGATCGCCGACACGGGCGAGATAGGCACTTTCCTCGGGGACGGCAATCCGGTTGACGGAACATACGAAATAATACCGCGCGCGAAAGACTGGGCCGGGAACTTTGAAACAAGCTTTACCACGAAAACATTCATCTGGGACAGGACCCCGCCGTCATCGTTTGCGAATTCTCCGTCGTCAGGGTCATACGTCAAGACAATAACTTCCATCGGCGGCACTGCCAACGACGCAACCGCCGGGCTGAAAGACATCTACGTTTACTTCTATCATAACAACGGCGGGCAGGACTGGTACTACACCGCGGGCTCAACGTGGACGACGGATATTACCGCGATAATAAAAACGATGAATTATGAGACCGGCTCGACGCCGTGGTCGCATGACGTTTCAACCGGGCTCGTGCACGGCCAGAAATACGCGGTCAAGACAATCGCCAGCGACGGTGCGCTGAACGGGGAGAGCTCGCCTAAGACCATATACTTCACCTGCGACAGCAGCGGACCGGTAGTGTCGGTATCAACTCCGACGCTCTCCGGATATTACGGACCCGGCAAGTCGATAGCGATAATAGAAGGATCGGCATCAGATTCGCCGGCCGGCATAAGCACCGTAACGATAGCCATTGTGGATGTATCATCATCCGTATGGTGGAACGGCTCGCAGTGGGACGTGGTCACGGATACGTGGATGATTACCGGTTTTTCCTCGGGCAAGTGGCAGTACACGGCTCCCAACTTCGGGGCAGTTGACAGGTCAAACCACAGCTTCAAGGTCCAGGCAAAGGCGTATGACACGGCGGGCAATTTCAACTTAACCGCGGAGACCAACTTCATATACGATTCCACGGCGCCGGTATCTTCGCTGATAGACCCCAACGCGTCTTTTGAGCGCGCGGACCTGACGTCAATAACGGGTAATTCGGCCGACGTCAATCCCGGCAACGGCATAACATCGGGATTGTCCAAGACATGGATAGCGATACTTATCTCAGGGCAGTACTTCCAGAGCCAGCCCCACACGTTCGCAGGCGACGAGAAATGGTTCAGCGTCACGGGAAGCCCGTGGAACTTCGCGGGTATTCCGACGTGGGCGGAAGGCACTACTTACGACGTCAGGGTTAAATCAGTTGACAATTCGGGCAACGAGCAGCTGCCGGTAACGCAGAGGGTTTTCACGTACGACAATACGGTCGCGGTTTCGTCAATAACGTGGCCGAACGACAACCAGGCGTACAATTCCGTGGCGCAGATATACGGTTCCGCGTACGACACGGTCGCGGGGGCGAAACAATCCGAAGTAAAGCGCGTTGACGTCGTGATGAAAAATCTGGACAAGATAGGCTTCAAGTATCTTGACCCCGCGCTGCACACGTTCACTTCACAGAACGCGCAGTGGGGCGTGGTGACGGGTACGGGCCCGTGGAACATAAATAACAGCTCTTTCACGCTCATGTCGGGCAACCGCTATTCCGTCGCGGTGCGGGCCGTGGATAACGCCAATAATACCCCGGCGGACCCGGACTTCGACGCAAGTTTCGGCATTACATTCAGGTTTGACGACGAACCCCCGATATCCATAACTACATATCCCGCCAACGCCAGCTACCGCAATGCCGCTTTCGCGAGAATAGGCGGTATTGCGTATGATAATGCCACCGGAAATTCAAACGTGACGTACGCGTATTACCGGATACAGCGTTCCGATACCAATTGGTATAACGGCGGAACCAGCTGGGTTCCGGGATTCCCTGGATGGGACCCGGCCGACGCTACTTCGGACGGAACCCCGGGCTTCTGGTACAAGGACCTCGACAGCGGGTTGTGGGAAGACGGGTACAGGTATTCCATAATGTGCTACGCCGACGACCGCGCGGGGAATTCCGAACTGACACTGTCGTTCTCCACGATAACGTTCATATTCGACAATACGGCGCCCGACTCGGAAGTGAACCTGCCGCCGAAAACGAACGATAAGTACTACAATACGATGACTTACATATGGGGCGCGTCTACCGACACTACGACGAACCCGCAGAATTATACCGCCGGCATCAGCAGCGTGACGCTGAAGGTGAAGCGTGAATCCGACGGATGGTACCTGAAAGCCGACAAGACCGGCTGGCAGGCGGCGGAGCCGAACCCGCTGCCCGCGTGCTCCGTATGGTCAACGTCCTTCACGTTCACGCTCAGCGACGCGCGCTGGACCGAGAACTCGCTTAAGACATCGTCATATACCGTCACCGCTAAAGCGTTCGACAAGTTAGTGGAGAACAATAAGTCAGGCACGGCGTCATATTTCATATTTGACTCATCCGCTCCGAACTCATTCGTGATATTTCCGTCTTCGGACGCCCAGGTCAAGACCGACCTGCCGACTATTTCCGGAACGGCGCTTGACTGGAGCATAGGCAATATCAAGCAGGTCAAGGTCCGGCTTCAGCGCGTAACGGTGCAGAACACGGAGGAGGGGGATTCCATCGAGGGCAACGGCGACTGGTGGACCGGCGTGACGTGGGACGGATCGTGGAGCGAAAACTACTGGCAGACCTCGGACTGGGACGCCGAAAGCAGCAGCTGGACATTCCCGACAGCGGGCATAGAATTTACCTATAACGGCGGCTACCGGCTTGACGCGAGAGCGGAAGACGAGGCGACAAACACGGAAACAGTGATTTCTTCAAGGACGTTCATATTCAGGCCGCCGGCCGCGGCGTCGGTAATTACGGCACCCGTTCACGGCAGGTCGTACAATGTTTCTCAGCCGATCCAGGGCACCGGCAACGGCGAAACGCGCTTGCTTCTTCTAAGCATACAGCGCAAGACCGACAATTATTTCCGCGCGTCAACCTCGTGGACGGTTGACCAGACATGGCTGAACGTCACGCCGTCCTCGCCGAGTTGGAGCCACACCCCGGGCGCTATATTCGTGTATCCTTCCTCATATACCGTAAGGTCGCGCGGGCAGAGCACGTGGGGCATCTGGGAGAACGAGACGCTCCTGGACCCGCCGGCGGCAAATTCAAAACTGATGGTCTGGGACTCAACGGAGCCCGTGTCGTCAATGATAAAACCAGTAAACGGCGGATATTACAACGATCTCACAACCATTACAGGAAACGCTTCCGACGACGTGACGCTGATGCGCTCGGTGGAAGTCCTTATAAAGAGGGGTACGGAATATTTCAGGGTATATAACTCTTCGTGGGTCTCGACAGAGGCCGGATCGTGGAACCCGGCGGTATTTACCGGAGCCAAGAGCGGAACGTGGAAACTGGCCATGGTATCGTCATGCGCGGCTGCCTGCTTTATTGACGGCCAGAGCTATTCTATTAAGTCGCGCGCGTCGGATGACGTTTACCCTTCCGCCAACGTAGAAGGCGCGGGCTCGGGCAATACGGCCGTAACCTGCTACTTTGACATGACAAGACCGACTGCGACGGTGCAGATGCCGGCGGACAGCATATACTACAAATCATTGGCCATACTTTCGGGCACGGTGATAGACCTTATGAACGACCGCGCCGAGATAGACATACAGGACCTCGGCGGGCAGAACAACACGTACCGGAGCTACCACTATAAAGGCAGCAACCAGTGGCAGACGAGCGGCTTATGGATCAGCACGAATAACTTCACGTCGGATTTCAGGATATTCGCGTCGAGCTGGGAATACGTCCCGGATCCCGCGATAACCTGGAACAGCGGGAACAAGTATCTTGTGGTGGGCCGAGCGCGCGACATGGCGAATAACCAGCAGGACGAATTTGCTACGGCGGTATCGAGCGTGGTATTCTATTTTGACACGAAGGCGCCGGCGAGCTATCTGATAAAACCGGGATCGACGACGGTGAACGACCTGACGAATATTTCGGGAACATCTGCCGACACTACGGAAGCGTATAACAAGGGAATAGCGGCGGATGAAAACAACATAAAGATAACGATACAGGACCTGACGTATCCGAACACGTACTGGAAAGGAACGGCATGGGGCGTGGACGTCGCTTCTATCAACGCGACGACGGCTGAAGATGAAGGCACGGGGATAAAGTGGGAAGCGACAGGCATCAGCTGGATATCGGACAAGCAGTACAAGATCCAGTACTGGGCGATAGACGACCTGGTCAACGAAGGGACGCAGAACAGCTATACGGTAATATACGACAGCACGCCGCCAACGGTGGCAATAACGACGCCTACGCCGGATGGGGTGAAGCTGAGCGCGACGCCTGTGGTATCGGGGAGCGCCAACGCGGCGTACAGCGGGTTGGGTACGGTGCAGGTGAAGGTATCGTCGTGGACGGGATCGTGGACGGTGCTTCCGAGCTATGATTTCATATCGATACCCGCCGGCGGTGTATACCAGACGTCGTGGACGTGGACGGCGCTTTCGGGCCTTGTGGACGGGACGACGTACCAGGTAGAAGCGCGGATAAAGGACAAGTCGCATAACTGGTCCGTGGAATACGCCACCACTACATTTATATATGACAAAACGCCGCCTGTAGCCAAAGTGTCGGTACCGAGCGGCAGCAATTACGGCCCGCAGAGCACGCTCGCGCAGATACAGGGAACTTCCGGAGACGCGTTCGGCGTCGCCCAGGTGCTTGTGCAGATAAAGCGCAGCGACAGCTGGACATATGACGGGAGTATTTTCGTAGCGCAGTCTTCCTGGAACATAGTCAGCGGAACGCTGGACTGGAACTACACGAGCCCGAACTGGGAAGACGGGTACCAGTATTCCATATACAGCCGCGCGTATGACGAAGCGGGGAACCTTTCCGAGTGGACCACGGCCCAGTTCAGGTGGGACGAAACCCTGCCTAGGATAAGGATAGTCCTGCCCGGCGGCCACTGGCTGGAAACCCTTCCGACGGTTTCCGGAACCGCGTATGACTGGCCTTCCGCCCAAAACTATAAATCGGGCCTGCAGACAGTAGAGGTCGCTTTTGAGAAAATGGACGGAAGCGAAGAGTGGTACTACACGGACGGCACGTGGCTCGCGGGCACCACCAACTGGATAAACGTAAAGAATGATTATAGCGGCCAAACCGCGACCGTCACGTGGATAGTTCCCGACGCCTCGACGCCTTCGTGGTCAAACGGCGTGGAATACCTGGTCAAAGCAAGGGCGCTGGACATGTCCGGCAATATCGCCCTGCATGCCGGCCAGACGTTCGTCTTTGACGAGACTCCGCCTACCGTGAAAGTCACGCTGCCTGCCCCGTCGCAGAACGCCTACAGCAGTCTGCCTACTATATCGGGGACAGCTAAAGATACCGCGGGCTCGGCCGCGGGAATCGTAGATACCGTCAAAATAAGGGTTTATAACTACGGCAACACGCAGTGGTACAACCGTATCGACGACGCTTTCAACATCCCGCAGGAAGAAGGTGACACAGACGCCGCGTGGTTCGTCGCCACGAATACCTGCGCGTGGGAGGTCTGGACCGCGACATTTACGACATGGACGCCCGGCTGGTACTATGACGTAATAGCGAAGACCAAGGATGCGTCCGGCCGGTGGGGCGTTGAGTATTCCACTAAGTATTTCCTTTGCGATCAGGTCTCGCCTGAAATTACGGTTACACAGCCGCTGAACGGCGAATTCTGGAACGTCAATATCAGCTCATTAATAGGTTCGGCGCAGGACCTGCCGTTCCCCGGCAACAACTCGGGCACGGGCGCAAGGAAAGCGCAGATAAGGCAGAATGACAGCGATATGAAATGGTGGGACGGCGGCGGATTCAACAACACCCTCGTTACGATGCTGCCGCTCGGCGTGCAGCCCGGTTCGGGGAACGGCGAATGGAAGTATTACAGCTCCACGCTGCTCGGGGTGCTGCAGTCCGGCAATTCGTATTACGTGACAACCTACACGCAGGATATAGCGGGTAATATAACTGACTGGTACACCTACGGCTCGACATTCACGTACGACAACACGGCGCCGACATCAACGTTTATAATACCCGCCGCGGCCGACAAAGTCTATTCGTCTCTGCCGACTATCACGGGCTCGTCCGAAGATATTACGCCTAACGCGAACAGGCCGCTTAAGTCCGGCATCAGGACAGTAGAACTCAAGATACAGGACGTTACTTCGGGCGTGCCGGATTCGGAGGAGAACGAGTATTGGGACGGCGATTCGTGGGAACCCGCCGTGACAACGATAACGGCCAAGACGGAAGACGCGTGGGCGCACTGGTATTCGAGCGCGGTGACAGACGCCCAGTGGCTGCAGGGCCACAGGTACAAGATAACGCTGTGGGCATCCGATAACGCGAAACCTCTTCCGGGCAACGTACAGTCCGAGGCCCTGGAATATTTCAAGTTCGATTCATCCGCGCCCGCGGCGTGGTTCCAGGCGCCGACCGACGCGCTGAAGTGCAAGGATCTCAGCACGATCACGGGCACGGCGCTTGAATATCCGCTGCAATCGGCGGGATATTATAACGCGGGACTTAAGAAAATAGCGCTCCAGATAATAGATTTCAACAATAGTTACACATGGACAGGCTCGTCGTGGTCGCAGAACTCGCACTGGTCCACGAATACGATTGCCGGCGCCGGTTCCGCGCAGTGGACGTTCGCGACGGGAAGCCCCGCGTGGTTTACGATGCCCGCGTGGGACAGCGGCAGAACCTATAATCTGCGTGTAAGGGCTTACGACGACCTCAATAATTACCAGAATATTTCCAGTTCCATAACTTTCACGTTCGATAATATCCCTCCGGTGACAAAAGTGACTCTGCCCGCAGAAGGCGGAGCATACTCCACGGCCAATCCGCTTGAAAGGATAGAAGGAACTTCATACGACGCGACGTTCGGAGTAAAAGATATAAAGGTTTCAATACGCATGGACGAGCCCGAAAAAGATCCGATGAACCCGAACGACGAGAATGACTACTGGTGGAGCATGATGGGTTCTTCGTGGGCCAAAGGGACGGAAGATCTTTACACGTCCACTATAACGGTGTATAACACGATAGGCAATACGAAATACTGGTACTGCACCGTAATAACCTCCGAGCAATACACTTCGGGCAAGGCCTATGTGATAAGGGCGTGGGCGACGGACAACGCCCAGTACTCGACGGTCAACACGGAAGCGCCCGGCTCAACGATAGCGTATACGGTTGACAACACGCCCCCGACGTCGGGGATAAAATATCCAACGAATAATCAGTGGCTGACGTCGCTTCCGACGATATCGGGCACGGCGCTGGACGATTCGATAACCTCATCGGGCGTCAAGGAAACAGAACTGCAGGTTTACAATTCGGATTACGGGTACTGGAAAGGCAACGGCTGGCAGACAAGCCCGTCTACGTGGGTCCTTACGACAAACCTGACCCCGGCTAACACGTGGTGGAGATACACAAACACTCCGCAGTGGATAAGCGACAAGACTTATACGATGAAGTCAAGGGCGCGCGATAATTCCGGCAACACCAGCAGCTGGACTTCGTGGGTCACGGTGTACATCGACACCTCGCCGCCGTACGCGCAAATCATCTATCCGGAGCAGGATAAATCCTATAACGCGCTTCCGACTATAACCGGAACGGCGACGGATGGGACCGGGACCACGAGCGGCATCGTTGACCCGGGCGGAATAACCTTTGTCATTCAGGACCAATACGACGGCTATACCTGGAACAAACCGCTGTTTGAGAATGATACCTACTGGACGGTTGCCGACGGTACCGATACCTGGCAGTACACCGACGCGGTGGCGTATATCAGCGGAAGAAAATACACCGTCTGGGTAAAGGGCACGGACAACGCCGGCAATTCCACCACTCTATACAGCGTGGGCGTAAATTCAAACACGTTCATCTATGACAATGAAACGCCCGAGACGACCGTGATAACGCCTGCCGCGGGCACGCCCGTGTTGAGCTCGCTTATGACCATAACCGGGACAAGCGTTGACGAAACGGACCAATCCGGCGGTTATGTCTCGGATATAAAAGAGATGAGAGCAAAGATAAGCTACATCGACCTTACCGATAACGATACCTACTACTGGACGGGCGGCGACCCGTACGAGACGTACTGGAGCTCCTGGAGCTATCCCGCAAGCGGTGTCCTGTGTTCCACGACGGCAAACGCCGGCTATACCGACTGGAATTACTCGCACGCGAAATTCGTTGATTCAACCGCGTGGTTATCGGGAAGGACGTATAAAATCATCGCGTACGCGCAGGACAACGCCGGCAAGACAGAATCGCCCGGTGTGACCAGGTATTTTACGTTTGACAACGTGCCGCCCGGCGTTTCGGTGGACTATCCCGTCACGGGCAAGGCTTACAAGGACCTTTGTGATAACGGGATTGACCCTATAACAGGAGGGGCGACCGACGCGGATTCGGCCGTGTCTTTCATGAAATTAATGATCAAATATAGCACCGCGCCGACGTACTGGGACGGGCAGAACTGGGTTTACAGCGGTTCCGACCTCTACTTCTCAACCGGGACGTTCAATTCAAAGAGCATAACGTGGTATTACTACATGCCTTACGCCACTTCAACGTGGACGAACGGCGTCGTCTATCTTATGAGAGTGAAATCCGTTGACAAAGCGAATATTGAAAGCAACGCCTCAAACAGTATAGCATTCACTATAGACCGCGACCCGCCCCAATCCGATATCATAACGCCGGTCGCCGACAGGTATTACAAGACGCTCTCTTCAATAAGCGGCACGGCAAGGGACTACCCGATCTCGCCGCTAAACAGAGCCGACATCGCGGCAAGCACCCGGAACGTAGTCGTGACCATACAAAAAGAAGAAGGAGCGCAGGCGGGACAATTCTGGGCCGGCGGAAGCACGTGGCAGGTTGACTTCTCGTCGCGTCCCACTGACACGCTTTCATACTCAGCCCCCAACTGGAGATGGACGCTGACGACGCTGCCCGCGTTTGACGACGGCCAGAACTACAGGATCAAGGTCATCGCGAGGGATCAGGTGGCCAATGTCACGGACGGCTTCTGGGAATCCTGGACGGACAAATCCGGAATAATCATAAGCATAGACGCGCTTCCTCCGCTGGTGGTTACGAACCTGCCGGGCGAGCACGGCGCGCCTTCCACGACGCGTTACAGGACCATGCCGACGATATCCGGCACCGCCGAGGACGAGGGCCCCGCGGGAGTTGACGACGGCAACGTCATGATCGCTGTCAGGAGAGGCATAACGAACTTCTGGACGGGATCCGATTTTGAAGACACTGTGGGCGTGCCGCAGTGGTTCGTGGCCAACGGCACCGACCCGTGGACATTCACGCAGATAGCTAACGAAAAATACAGCCCGGGCGGCGAATATTACGTATTGGCAAGGGCCACTGACGCGGCGAGCAATTTGTCGGAGTGGAGCACCACCTACTTCCGCGTTGACGGTGTTGCGCCGTTCTCGGGAATCCTTACGCCCTCGACAACGGATTACCGCAACACGACGATAACGACAATAACCGGAACCTGCACCGACGGATCGGGCGTGGGCGTGCTCGCGGTGCGCATGAAGATAAAGCGTTCGGGCGCCACCCTGCCGTACTTCAGTGACGTCAACGAATGGGTTGATAATCCAGATACATGGCTCGGAACCACGCTTAACGGCACGAAAGACGGCTGGCAGAGGGATGTAACGGCATTAACCGAACTTTGGAGGAAAGGCTATAAATACCAGGTAATCTCGCAGGCCAGGGACAACGTGCAGTCGCCCGGCGTCAACTGGGAAGTTGACATGTCGACGTCGACGTATTACTACGACGCGGAAGGCCCGGACTCGGTCATAACCCTGCCCGAATACGGCGATACGACAAGCCCGAAATGGAAGAGCACGCTGACAACGATATCGGGCACGATTGCCGACCCGCAGGAAGAGCCCGCAAAGTCGGCCGGCGGCGCGGTTCCTTCAGGGGCCAAAAAAGCCGAGATTTCCATACTGCGCCACACCGACAGCAAGTACTGGAGATGGTCGGATTCTTCTTTCGCGCTGGACACGTCGTCGTTCGGAGCGGTGACGCTGCTTGAGTTGTCCACGTGGACTTACACGATCGCCGATTCATACTGGACGGCCAACACCTCTTACACGATAGTCACGCGTTCCTACGACAACGCCGATAATCTCAAATGGGGCGCGACAAATTACTTCATCTTTGACACGACAAAGCCGGTTTCCGCGTGCACCATGCCGTACGGCGTTTTCGGCGAGTACCCCGACATGACGTCGATTACGATAAGCAGCGGCACTGCGACCGACACGGACCCCGGCAGGGTCCATCACGTGGAAGTGGAAATAAAGCATATCTCGCCCGAGGCGTATTCCGACGGAAGCGACGGCTGGGCCGGCCAGCAGTGGCTTACCGCGCAGTCGTACAACCAGGATACAAAAGTATGGACATATAATACTTCCGGCATAACGTGGTATGCCGACTCGGGCAACGACGGCGAGCTTTACGAGATACGCTTCAGGGCCGTGGACGAAGCCGGCAATAGCGAGACGGTGCCGTTGAACTCTGAAAAAACATTCAAGCTAATACCGCCGAGGCCGCAATCCAGGATAACGACGCTTACCAACGGCGCCAGTTACAAGGCGGTCGCTTCCATCGGGGGCACGGCTTCGGAGGGCGGAGGAAGCATAGGCAGGACGCGCACGGTGATGGTGCAGATCCAGCGCGTTTCCGACACGAAATACTACAATACCGTTTCAACGACGACGCTCGGTTACTGGGTGTCATACAGCACTTTCATGACATTGGATAATTATTCCGAGGCAGACCCGAGCTGGACATTCACGCTTGAACAGTCCACGTTCGCGCACAATCAGAAGTACAAGGTCAAGACAAGGGCCGTAAGCGACGCGCAGGTTCCGGAATGGAATCCGGACCCCTACGGAACCGACAGCGAGCCGCCCTCGCCGAACGTGATAGATGAGTTCTGGATAGACACTCAGAAGCCGGCGCTGACGATGCTGGCTCCGAGCAAGAACTATTATCAGACGCTGGCAACTATCTCAGGCGACGCGGAAGACGTCCCGGCGGGGATTTCAAGCCTCGGCGTGCAGATAAAACGCACGGCAGACAGCCATTACTGGCGCGTTTCCGATTCTTCATGGACGCTGGAGTCCACGGGATGGAACTCGGGATTCAGCTTCTGGAACTCCACGAGTGCGTGGGACACGGATACGGACAAATGGGAAGTTGCCCTTCCGGATAATCCGTGGGAAGAGAATAAGCGCTACGAAGTCATGGTCAGGGCAGTTGACTCGGTCATTCCGACGCCGTGGGAGATAACGTATCCGCTCACTCTGCCCGTTACGTTCTATTACGACGTATCCTACCCGACGGCCGCCGTCACATATCCGCTTACGACACAGTACGTTTCAAGCCTTGCGTCTATAACCGGGACCGCGAAGGACTTTTCTCCCGGAGAACTGGACCTGAGCGCGCAGGCCGTAGAGGTGCAGCTGAAAGCGAACAACGGTACGTACGCGGATAATTATTACCGCATGAATCCTGCCAACGGAGCGTGGGGCTGGACGACGGAAGTGGCGCAGTCGTGGTCCACGTCCACCGTGTATAACTTGAACAACACGACATGGACATACGCGTTCCCGAACGCCGACCTTGAGAACGACGTGCTGTATACCGTAGCCGCGCGCGCGCTTGATAAAGCCGGTAATAAACAATTCAGTTATACCGTTCCTTTGTCGTCAATGAATTTCAAGGCCGACAAGCAGGCGCCGACAGTCACGTATGTCAACGGTTATCCGGACGACGCCTACATTAACCCGGTCCTGGACGGCAAGCCGGCAAACTTGAACCTGCAGGGCCAGTACCAGGACACGCTCGCCGGCGCTTCGACCGTCCAGATTCAGCTGGCGAAATACCTGGGCGACGGCACGACGGAATATTACGATGCCAGCGGCAACTGGATCGCCGACACGCCGCAAATAGTGCAGACGGACGCTCCCTCGCCGGCGAGTTTCGGCCAGACTTCCGTGATTTCATGGACCAAGTCCATAGCCCAGTCAAAACTGCGGAGCGACCTTGCGTACAATATCAAGGTGCGCGGCTACGACGCCGCTGTGCCGGCCGGAAATTACAGCGGCTGGAACAGCTACGATTTCATAGTCGACACAACACCGCCCTCTTCAAGGATACAGAAACCCGGCGACGACACCACGCAGGTCAGCCTTATTCTGATATCGGGCACGGCGCTTGCGGATCTCGCGGGCGTTAACTCCGGCGATATCTCCATCCAGAGGATAGCGGGAACCGCCGGCGACAACTGGTACTTCAGCCATTATATGAAAGACTGGGTCAGCGGCTCGACGTGGTGCCCCGTAAGCGTGGCCGTCGGCACGGGCACCAAGACCTGGACTTACTCCATCGCCGATTCCACGTGGACCGC
Source organism: Elusimicrobiota bacterium (assembly GCA_043811535.1). GTDB lineage: Bacteria > Elusimicrobiota > Endomicrobiia > Endomicrobiales > JBDRNC01 > JBDRNC01. The sequence continues at coordinate 5,034 of JBDRNC010000028.1, read as the reverse complement.
CGGCACGAGATACCAGATAATCTCCCGCGCGCGGGACAGGACCATGGCCTATGATGTTATCCTGGACACGGTAACATTCCTGTTTGACAACCTGGCGCCTATCACGCTGATACAGAAACCCAGCGTTGCTTCTCCCGGCGTGATGAATTGCGGGCCGCAGGTCACTCTTCCTGTCATATCGGGGACTTCCGAAGACAAGCCGAACACGGGCTCGGCCATCTGTTCCGAAATGGACAAGGTTTACTTCCGCATCAACCGCTCCGACCCGGGCGACGAGTATTGGTCAGTCGGCGACGGCTGGGCCGTGGGTACCTCCACGTGGACGATAGCCGTAGGAACTTCTCCGTGGAGCTGGCCGGACCTCGGCTGGCAGGACGGAAGGGCTTATAATATAAACTCGCGCGGGCTGGATCTGGCGGGCAATCTCTCGCAGTGGACCACGGCGTCATTCAGGTGGGACGAAACGCTTCCGCGCATAAAGATAACGCTGCCCGGCGGAAACTGGATGAACACGCTGCCGACCGTTTCAGGAACCGCTTACGACTGGCTGTCAACCTATTCTAATAATTCAAAACTCAAGGAAATCAAGGTCGCCTTCCAGCGCCTTGACACCGAAGAATGGTACTTCACGGACGGCACGTGGCTCGGCGGCACGACTAACTGGATAAACGTGAAGAACGATTACAACGGCGACGGATCCACCGTAACGTGGATAGTCCCGACGGCGTCAACCCCTACCTGGGAAAACGGCAAGAGCTACCTTATTAAAACGAAAGCGCTGGACATGTCGAACAACGAGTCCCAGCACGCGGCGATAGTGTTTACGTACGACAACAACCCGCCGACGGCGAACCTGTTGAGGCCCGGCTCGCAGAGTTCGTATAATTCCATACCGACGATATCGGGCACCGCGGGCGACACGGCAGGCTCAGCCTCCGGTTCCGTGGACGGCGTCCATGTCAGGATTTACTGCTACGGCAACACGCAGTGGTTCAACCGCGCAAGCGACGCGTTCAATATAGCGCAGGAAGACGGCGAGACCCCGGAGGCGTGGTTTGTCGCGACGAACACATGCACGTGGGAAGTATGGACGGCGACGTTCACAAAATGGACGCCCGGCTGGTACTATGACATCATAGTCAAGGTACAGGACAAATCGGGGTACTGGAGCACCTCTTATTCCACTAAGAACTTCCTCTACGATACCGCGGCGCCCGAAATCAAGGTCTCCCAGCCGCTGAACGGAGAGTACTGGAACGTCAATATCAGTTCAATAATAGGGACGGCGCAGGACCTTCCGTTCCCGGGCAATTATTCGGGCACGGGCGCGAGGAAGATAAGCATAAGGCAGAACGATCCCAACATGAAGTGGTGGGACGGCGGCGGTTTCAACAACCTGCTCGTCAACGACAGCAACCTCGGCGTGAACTCGGGCGACGGCGAGTGGAAATATTACAGCTCCGGACTACTGGGCGAGCTGAAGTCCGGGAATTCCTACTATATAACAAACTACACTCAGGACACCGCGGGCAACATCACGGATTACTACGTTTACGGCTCGACGTTCACGTACGACAACACCGCGCCGACTTCCACATTCATAATGCCCGCCGTAACCGACAAGTTCTACTCGTCGCTGGCCACGATAACCGGCACCGCGGCCGATGTCACGCCTTCGGCGGATAAACCGCTCAAGTCCGGCGTCAAGACGATAGAAGTGGTGATTCAGGACGTTACATCCGGAGTGACGGAAACCAACATGTATTGGAGAAATCCGAACGCCGACTGGCAGGCGACCGACCCGTCCACGTGGACCGCCAAGACCGACGACAACTGGGCGCACTGGTATTCCACTGCGGTCCCGAACGCCGATTGGAAGCAGGGCCACAGGTATAAAGTAACCGTGTGGGCCTCGGATAACGCCAAGCCGCTGCCCGGCAACGTGCAAACATCCATGTTTGAGTATTTCAAGTACGATTCATCCGCTCCGGCCGCGGCCTATGTATACCCCGCGCATGATACCTATTATAAGACCATAACGAGCATAAGCGGCACGGCGATGGATTACCCGATGGCCCCGCTTTACCGAGCCGGCATCAAGGATACGGGCGTGCTTATCAAGCGGAACGCCGACAGCACCTACTGGAACACTACCGCCGGCGGTTTCTGGGGCGGAGAGCCCGCGAACTGGTCCACTGCGACGCTTACGGGGGTGCTCGTTGACACGCCTACGTTCAATTACGACAATTCAAATAACAATATGCCGGTGTGGAGAAGCGGCGAGACCTATGACATCTCTATAAAGGCGAAAGACGACATAAGCGTGACGGGCTCATCCGTCACTTATACTATAGGGTTTGACACTCACGCGCCGGTCTCGTACGTGCAGCGTCCCGCCGAAGACATCGGTTACACCTCGACTGAACCGTATATACTTACAACGATATCGGGCACTTCGCGCGATTATTACGAAGGCGCGGGCTGGGCGTACGCGGGAGTGGAGACCAACGGCATAAAGATCTCCGTCAGGCTGGATGACGGTTCCGAAGAGGACCAGGACATAGACACCGTTTCCGTGGAAGACAAGTGGTGGGATTTCTCAGCCAGCACGTGGGTTGATTACAACGAATACGGCACGGCGGACCAGACCGAGACTGTCTGTCTCGGCACGGCCACGATAACGGAGAATCTCTATCCGACCAACCCGCAGGTCAAGTGGCGCATTAACGCGCCGGACTGGATTTCCGGCAAGAAATACCGCATAAAGGTAAAAGCGAACGATTCGGTCTCCGGCACGCCGAACTACGAGAGCCCGCGCTCAACGAGAACCTGCACGGTGGACATACTGCCTCCGGAATCTGATGCCGTGAGGCCTTCGGAGGGCGGGCAGTACAACCGCGACACTACGGCGCTTACCACGATATCGGGCACGTCGGTAGACGATATCGCCAACAATGTCAAGCAGACGCAGATAAGGATATCCTACTTCGTGTCCGGCGAAGGCGCGTATTATTATTGGAACGGCCCCGATGGATTCCTCGTCAACAATTCAAGCTGGCAGATATGCAATAACCTTACGGCCGGCGGTACATGGTGGAGCTACGATTTCGGAAGCCCGAATGACTGGGTCTCCGGCAAGAGCTACGAGCTGAATACCGCGGCCTCCGACAAGGCCAATAACGCGCAGGTCATATGGACAACGACTACGTTCCAGGTGGACACCGATCCGCCTTCAACAAGGATAGGTATACCGGCGAATACAGTTATTTACAATACACTGGCAAAGATTACCGGCACGGTAACGGACGATTTCACCGGTCCCGCGAACGTGCAGGTCATGTTAGAGGACATTACGGGCAATCTGGTGTGGAGAGGCGGCGCATGGGGCGCGAGGACCGGCAGCGACTGGTTCAGCTACACCGGCGGCAATCTCGCCCAGTCCACGTGGACGTACGGAGCGCCTCCCGGCATCACTTATGACAGCGGAAAAACTTATAAGGTATCCAGCCGCGGCATAGACTACGCCGGCAATACGACCACGGAGTTCACGGTCGGCGTCAACACGAACACGTTCTACTGGGACGTCATGGCGCCGACTTCAACCGTCACGCTTCCGGCCGGCGGGGGCAGCTACACGTCTCTGCTTACCATATCGGGCACTACCGTTGACGTTTCGCCGTTCGGCGGAGCGACGACGGCGGGCATTGATTACGCCAGGGTATCCATACGTGACATCGCGCGCGGCACGACGTACTGGGACGACGGGACGCACACGTGGGTTGATTCTGAATACTGGAACACGACGAATCTGGACGCCGGCAAGTCAACGTGGACATTTGTATTCTCCGTGCCGACAAGCCTGCCGTGGCAAACAGGCAAGCAGTACAGGATACGCTCAAAAGCCGTTGATCTCTCGAAGCCGACGGGTCTCGACCAGGATTCACAATTCCCGCAAAACGGTTTTGTGATAACATACGACACGACGCCGCCGCAGCTGACCATAACTGCACCGGCAAACGAAGGATATTACGGCTCGGAGACCACTCAATTGACAAGCATCTACGGCGGCGCTGACGACTATCCCGCCCCACCGTGGGAAAAATCCGACATCAACAGGGTGCGCCTGCAGGTCAAGCACGGCACGTCTTACTGGAACGGCTCGCAATGGCTGGTAGGGCAGACAACATGGGTTCCGACGTATTACCTGACCGGCGCGTGGCAGTATCCGGACACGCTGGAGAACAATCAGATACCGGGCTGGCAGGACGACACAGAATACGACGTCACGGCCGAGGCCTTCGACAACGCGGGCAATACTTCCGGACAGACGACATATACTATAACTTACGACACGACTCCCCCTCTCACGGGAGTAACAACGCCTTCCAGCAGGTATGAGAAAACATATTATACGACAATAGAAGGAACGGCCACCGACCCGAAAACGTACAAATCCGACCTGAGCGCGGCATATGTCGCCGTGAAACTTGAGAGCGGCAACTGGTTCAGGTGGAGCGATAAGTCATTCGCGCTGACCAACACCTCCTGGACGAAAGTAGACACGGGCGGAACCAGCGCGCAGAACAACTGGACGCATACGTGGAACCTGCCCGACTGGCAGAGCGACACGACGTATGTAATATTCTCTTCGGCGACCGACAAGGCCGGCAACTGGCAGGTCGCGGTATCGTCATTCGTCTTCGCGTACGACGCTACGAAATCCACGTCTATCGTGACGCTTCCGTTGAGCGGCACGACGTATTACTCGTCATTGACGACGATATCCGGAACGGCGTTTGACGCGACCGGCGGCATAGTCACGACGAAACTGGCGATAAGATGGTTCGCTCCGAACAGGTACTGGATGGGATCCGATTGGGGTTCCTCTAATATCATCTACTGGCTGCTGACGAACGGCACTACGGACTGGACGTTCCCGAAGAATCCGGACATCATGCCTCCTCCCAGCACGAAGTTCGTCACGGGCACGACGTATTACCTGTATCCGTGGACGATTGACGGCGCGGGCAATGA
>JBDRNC010000027.1:0-85282 GCA_043811535.1 Elusimicrobiota bacterium | reverse complement strand
TTGAGAAATCAATGAATAAATACTATGTCTTTCTGTTTTCAATAATATTTATTGTATCCAGCGCTAATAGTGCGGAGCTTACTGAAAAGAGTAAGATACGCGAGAATATTGCGGTCGTGGACTTTGAAGGGAAGGATGTTCCCGCGTCAGAGGCCTCAATATTTACGGATTTTCTAAGGACCGAACTTGTAAAAACAGGGACGTTTAACGTGGTTGAAAAAGCGAATATGGAGAAGATACTCAGGGAAGTGGTGTTCCAGCAAACCGGCGTAACGTCTACAGATGATGCGGTGAACATGGGAAAGATTTTGAACGTAAGGAAGATGGTAATGGGTTCTGTTTCAAAACTGAAGGAAACCTACTATATTACCGCCAATCTAATAGATGTTGAATCCGCGAAGATAGACAAATCGGAAACCTTAAACTGCGGTGATACTAATGAGTTCGCCGGCATTGCTTCAGACCTTTCGGAGAAGTTCTCGGGTGTTGTCATAATAGAAAGAATGGCTAACGCAAAAAAGGTATGGATTGTTTTTAGCCCTAAAATGGGATATTTCAGTCCATTAGACCCGAAAGTAAATAAGCATCATAATGGAAACCTATCCTTGGAAGCTGATATTAGTTTTTTTAAAGGTAACTACGGCTTGAATATAGGTTATTTCCAATACGACGATGAAGGAAGTATGCATTTGGATGATTTAGTGGTTGTTAAGGCAAGAGAATACCTTCGTAATTATTTAACAGGGGAGTATAACAGTACAACTAGGTATTCAAAGGAATTGTTGTCTTTGCAATCTATTGATTTCGGTTTTATAAGAAAATTCGCAAGAAATCAGTTTGATTATTTCTATGGCGAAATAGGGCTTGGCAAATTTCGGAGTTCAGTAAATGATAGCGTCTATCCCAACGTATTCAGCAAAGATTTTACTACTTATTTTGTAAAATGGGGTTATAATTACAAAGATTTTGGCGCAATATTAAAATATTCATATTCGCCGACGAGCGATGGCGAATGGTCTGATGTTGATTTCGGGGGGATAAGTCTATTTTTGAATTATAATTTTACTACTGCAATTAATTTGTATTAAGTACTTCAGCCAACAGGGAATTCCGGGGACACAATACTTAATTTAGAAAAAAAGGGGACGGTTCTATTTTTCGTTTCGTGAAAATAGAACCGTCCCCTTTTTTTATTGGTTTCCGGCAAAATGGTTCTTGACAAACGCTGGATAAAAAAATAGAATCTTATTAGACAGTAAAAGCTAACCCACCACCCATCCAACCCCAGGGGGCAACAAATAGTACAAATACTTCCTACTGATTGTCTTATCATGCGTAAAAACAACACTTTATGTGTTTATTATTTTTATTGTAAAATCATAGCTTTGTATGAAAAAGGAGTGTCAAATGAATAAGTGGAAAGAGAATGTAATTATTCTGTCATTGTACGCTGTGCTGTCGCTGATTATGACATATCCCCTGATATTTAACATGTTTACGCACATGCCCGGATATGGAGGGGATAATTACTATTTCATATGGAACATGTGGTGGATGAAAAAGGCGCTGGTGGACCTGCACTGCAACCCGTTCTATTCAAATTACGTATTTTATCCAGTCGGGATAGAGCTGCTGACGTATAATTTTCTTGCATTCAACAATCTTGTTTCTATACCGCTTCAGTACGTGTTTAATTTAATATTTATCAACAATGTATTTGTATTGATGACGTACATGCTGTCCGGGTTCGGAGCATATCTGCTGGTGAAATATCTGACAGGGAATAAATACGCGGCCTTTGTCGCCGGAGTGATATTCGCGTTCTGCCCTTACAGAAGCACGAAAATAATGCTGGGCTCAATAGATCTGATTAACACACAATGGATCCCGTTTTATGCTTTATACCTGATAAAAACCTTGAATGAGGAAGACAGGTATAAATACGCGGTATGCGCGGGCGTATTTCTGGCCTTAACAACAACATGCCATTATTATTATATGGTCTTCTTGGGGGTATTCACGGCCATATACGCAATATTGTGGCACCTGACAAATAAGAGAATGGACTATATAAAAACAATTAAAAAACTGGCGATACTGAGCGCGGCATTTGTTATCTTGATGTCCCCAATGATATATTTTATCAGTAAGGACATAAGAAACAACGCGTTCGAAACAACCGGCACATCAATATATAAGCCCGTATACACTAAATTGGCGGACCTCGTAAAAATAAACCCTATAAACTCGTTTTACGGTGATGACAAGAGCAAGGATGACTTTGTGCTGATGGAAAGTGTGGTCTTATCCGGTTATTTTGTCTTGGTATTATCATGCCTGGCTATCGTAGCAAAATATAGAAAAGACAATAATGTCAAAATATGGGCAATATTGTTTGCGGTGTTTGCGGTGTTTACTTTAGGCGAGAAAGCGATATTGCCGTTTGTGAAAGAGCCGGTTAGGATGTACACATATATATTGTTCGAGAAATTGCCGATATTGAACGCGGTAAGAGTGCCGTCGCGATTTGCGGTGATGATTGAGCTGTGCCTGGCGGTGTTGTCGGGATTTGCGGTTAAATACATATTGGGAAAAGTGAAAACACGCGCGAACAGGTACGTAACCATTTCGGCTGTCGCAGCAGTGATAATCTTCGGATATATCAGCATACCGATTAGGCTTTGCGCGGTAAAAGTGCCCGGTATTTACGAAGAAATAGCGAAAGACAAGGAAGATTGCACGGTATTAGAAGTGCCTCTGGGATGGAATAATTCAAACTATGAGGCAGGTGTGCAGGCAAGAGATGTGTTTTATTACCAGACAATACACGAGAAAAGGATATTAAACGGAGGCGGGGCAAGGTCAAGAGCGGACAAAATAACGTATTATATCGACATACCGATAATAAAAACAATCAGGGAAATGCAAGAAGGCCTGGCAACGACAAGAGAAAGGTTAGGGGAAGACGGGATATTGGCGCCCGCAATGTTTGATTATTATAGGATAAAATACGTCATATTGCGCGGACCGTGCAATACTGATTCGTACAGGAAATATGTAGAAGGAATAACGAAATACGACATAATGGAAAAGGATAACGAAGCAACGATTTACAAAATAGGGAATGATGCCATTGCAAGCAGAGGTAATGCTGAATTCTGCAAGTTATGGTACGGTGCCGGCTGGATAACAAAGAACAGCGTAATTGACAAGACAAGGATAGTGGAAGCGCGGGTATCTACGGGCAGGGAATCATCAATATATCTATATTGCGGAACGATAAAAGACAGAACGGTTGTATTAAAGATGCAGCCGATGGAATCGGGTACAAACATGCAGTCGTTCAATATGAAGGTGAACGATAATGATATTTGTGCTATCAAGATGGACCGGCAGCCCAGCGATTACATGATTAAGATAAAAGGAAGTAATACAGTAAAAGGAATCAATACAATAAAATTAGAATACGCGATTGAAAAGGATCCTTCGGCTAAAAAAGCGAATGCAGGCAGGAAGATGGACGGGGTTGTGGTATTTGAGATGAGAATTCTTTAATAACTTATAGGGCAAAAGAGCATTAATAAATTGCGTTGCAACTAAACTAAGGAGTGTCAAATGAATAAGTGGAAAGAAAGCGCGATTATTCTGTCATTGTACACTGTACTGTCGCTGATAATGACATATCCCCTGATATTTAACATTTTCACGCATATTCCGGGGTATGGAGGGGACAACTACTATTTTATATGGAATATGTGGTGGATGAAAAAAGCGCTTATGGACCTGCACTGCAACCCGTTCTATTCAGATTACATGTTTTATCCAATAGGAATTGAGCTGTTAACATATAATTTTCTTACACTCAATAATCTTGTATCAATACCGTTGCAATATGTGTTTAATTTAATATTTATTAACAATTTATTTATATTACTGACTTATGTGTTATCTGGATTTGGGGCATATCTACTAGTTAAGTATATTACAGGAAGCAAACTTGCTGCATTTATTGCAGGATTAATATTCGCATTTTGTCCTTTTAGAAGTGCCAAAATAGTGATTAGTTCAATAGATTTAATAAATATGCAATGGATTCCGTATTATGCTCTATACCTTATTAAAACATTAAACGAGAAAGAAAAATATAAATATGCTGTATATGCAGGCGCATTTCTAGCCTTAACAGCCACGTGCCACTATTATTACATGATATATTTGGGGTTTTTTACAATAATATACATAATTGCATGGTATTTTATTAACAGAAATAAGGAATCCGCAAATATAGTAAAGAAGTTGGCGATACTATTTACGACGTTTATTATTATAATGTCGCCTTTAATATATTTTATTTTAAAAGACATAAATAACAAGGCATATCAAACACCGGACACATCGGTATACAAATTTATAAACGCGAATATTATAGACCTAGTTATGCCAAACCCTATAAACACTTTCTTTGGGGACAATAAAAAGAAAAGCGATCAAGTCTTAATGGAAAGTACGATATCAACCGGTTACTTTGTAATGATATTATCTTGTGTGATTATCTTCGCAAGAATAAGAAAGGACAATATTATTATAATATGGTCAATACTACTAGTGATATTTACTTTGTTTACTCTGGGCGGGAATGTAATTATTCCATATATTAAGGAACCGGTAAGACTATATACATATTATATATTTGAGAAATTGCCTATATTAAATGCAGTAAGGGTACCATCGCGCTTTGTAGTGATGATGGAGTTGTGCTTAGCGGTATTATCTGGTATTGCAGTTAAGTATTTGTTGTATAAAGTAAAGAATAATACGCAAAAATACATAATAACGTCAATAATTGCAGCAATATTACTTTTTGAATTTATCAGCGTACCTATAGGGCTGTGTTCAATGACCGTTCCGGATTATTATAGAAGTATAGGGGATGATAAAGAAGACTGTACGGTATTAGAAGTGCCTTTAGGATGGGGTAATTCAAATAGTGAGGTAGGGATTCAAGTAAGGGATGTATTCTTTTTTCAGACGATACATGGGAAAAGGATACTAAACGGAGGCGGAGGAAGATCAAGGACAGATAAAATAGTATATTACACAAATATCCCCATAATAAATACGATACTGGATATGCAAGATGGGAAAGATATAACTCCGGATTATATATTACAAGACAAAAAGTTAGCGAAAGCAATATTTAATTATTACAAAATTAAATATATAGTATTACATTCGCCTTATACAAACAACAAAATAATCAAGTACTTTATGGCTTTGGGAGAATATAATAGTATATACAAAAATGAGGATATTGTAGTATTTAAGAATTGTTTGAACACTTTAGATAAATATAACAAAAATGAAAGATGGTCAAAAATATGGTATGGAGAGGGGTGGATAAACGCGAGATGGAAATCCATAAGTGAAAAAGACTTACATTGGTCGTCTAATTACGAATCAAAAGTATACTTGTATACTCCAAATGCTCATGAGTGTGAACTTAATATAGATATGTTTCCTTTGCCGCTGGGGACTGATAAACAAACTATAGCATTAACAATAAATAACCAATACCTTGCAGATATCGGATTAGGAGGGGGGAGAAGGATATATAATGTACCAATACGTGCAAGTATTATGAAAAACGGAATAAATACAATAAAGCTTAAATATGGCATTGTGACGGATATGCTAGATGGCAAAGAAAAATCAAAAAGCGACTGGACTCTTGCGGTATCTGTTGTAGGTATAGTAGTTGTAGATAAATAAATAGAAATACGAGTAATTTAAATATAATTAGGCAAATATAACAAAAAGGTGTTTATGAAAAAGCTGATAGTATATTATACGTTTATAATAGGATTATATTTTATTATGCCCGCAAATGACCTGTTTGCGGTACCGGCGGATATAAGTAATATCAGCGCATCGTCATATTTGCAAATAAAGACAACGTGGGTAGCGCCTAATAACGGTTCCGGCGGCGCGTGCGAAGGATATTTACTTAAATATTCGACAACTGCTAACATAGCAAACGAAACAGATTTTTTGAATGCCGCAACATATTACCAGAATTGGCAGCCAGCGTATCCTGGAACGATGGAAATAAAGGTATTAACAGGCCTTGATCCGGGAACAACATACTGGTTTCAGATAAAATCGTCAAGTAACAGCGTATGGTCGGGCCTTGCTACAGGAGGGAATAGATATTGTTTGGCAAATAGCATTATAAACTCAAGTATAACATTTATTGGGTATGTATCAGGTGAAATATCTTGGGGTGATTACGATAATGACGGAATAGATGATGTAGCAATTGGAGGTACTAGAGATATTATTGCGGCAGATATATACCATAACAACGGGGACGGGACATTCACAAATATTAATGCAGGGCTGGAAGGAACAGCAGGGTCGACATTAGGTGGGTCTCTTGACTGGGGTGATTACGATAATGACGGGTGGTTAGATTTAGCAGCGGCTGGGAGGAACATTTCATCAGTTAAGAAAGCAACAATATATCATAATAATGGCGATGGGTCTTTCACGAATATAAATGCCGGCCTAAACGGAATATTTAATGATGCATGTGTACGATGGGGTGATTACAATAATGATGGATATATTGATTTAGCGGTATCAGGGAGCGATGGTGTTAACCATTGCTTGGCATTGTATAGGAACAACGGAGATGGAACATTCACGGACGTTAATACTAATATGACGGGATTTAGTATGGGTAGAATGGAGTGGGGGGACTACAATAATGACGGATATTTGGATTTAATTACAGGTGGGTATAAACAAACAGGGGGCGTTAATACAGAAGTATGGAAAAATAACGGTGATGAGACATTTACAAAAGTTACTCCTGGTTTTACGAATTTCTATTGGTGTTCGATGGAATGGGGGGATATAGATAACGATGGTGATCAAGATTTAGTTTATATGGGGGACGTGCCGGAAACAATACAGTTCTATATATATAGAAACAATGGGAACGGTACATTTTCGAATGTACAACAACTAAAAGGTATGATTAGCGGAAAAGTTAAATTAGGGGATTATAATAATGATGGTTTTTTAGATGTGGCAATAGTTGCTTATTCAATATATCCAAATTCGACCCCGAAAGGATATATATATATGAATAAAGGGTATGAGGGGCCGGGGTACTTTAATGCAGGGATGGAAATTGATCCAGCAGGGGCGACGGGTGGGATAGGCGTATGTGATTATGATAACGATAATGACCTTGATATAATGACGTTTGGATCTGGTTTAACAAGGTTATATAAATCGGTTGAATCAGAAAATGGGAATAGCACGGCCGCGCCCGACGCGCCAAGCAGCGGGTTCTATAGTAATTATTCAAGCACAACGGGAATAATAACATTCAGATGGGATAGTGGATCTGACTTTAAGACAGGTACATTGGGGTTAAATTACACCATAAGGGTAGCGACATTTTCGCCTATTACAGATACCAGTAAAACTCTGGTGTCATGGAAGGATTCTGACAACCATGTGGGGAATTATGGGCATGGAAAAATATCTGCGACACAAAACGGGTTTTTAATGAATCCGCTAGTTGACGATGTGACATATTACTGGCAGGTAAGAACGATAAATAACGGGTACAGGTGCAGCGAATGGTCGTCAATATCAAGCACATATGTCCCGCCTATACCACCGTCGGCAATAGCGAACCTGACATCCATGGCGGGCAAATATGACGATGAAATAAAGCTGCGTTGGACAGCAACGGGAGAAAATTTATTAAGAGGGGCAATAGTTGGAGGCGAATATTGGGTTAAATATTCGTCAGACGCGGCACATAACTGGGATAGTATGACATATGGTATTGTATGGTCAACAGATACAATGACAGGAAGCATTGAAAGCAGAAAACTAACTGATCTTACCGCATGGACAACATACTATATCTATTTAAAGACAAAAGATGCGCATAATAACTGGAGCAATTTGTCGAATAAGACGACATGTTATCCAGTGCATTGGACGCCACTGCCTATAACGACTTTAACTGCGACAAGGGATTTCCAGATAAAGCTTACATGGAAGGCGCCGGATAACGGATTCGGCGGGAAATGTGATACGTACCTGTTAAAGTACTCATCAAGCGGAAATATATCGTCTGAAAGCGCGTTTATCAACGCGAACACGTATTACCAGACGTGGACGCCAGCGGCTGCTGGAACATGGGAAACGAAATATCTGCTGGGGTTGCAGCGGGACACGACTTATTGGTTTTCAATTAAATCCGCAAGTAATACGATATGGTCATGTTATTCAACAACAGGGACTAATACATGTATGACAGGAACATTTGGGGATATGCTGGCTAATATTAGTAATGTATACAGCGGGGCAATGGCATGGGGTGATTATAATAATGATGGTATACTTGATCTGGCGATGTGCGGCGCAGCTGGTTCACCTGTCGCCAAGGTATATACAAATAATGGAAATGACACGTTTACTGATTCAGGCAATAGCATAACAGGGGTATACAACAGCAGTATTAAATGGGGTGACTATGACAACGACGGATGGCTTGACCTGGCGATATGCGGGTGGACCGGTGACACAGCATTTACAAAAATATATCACAACAACAACGGCGTGTTAACAGATATAGGCGCGGGGCTTTCAGGAGCGAATAATTCGACGTTAGCCTGGGCGGACTATGACAACGACGGTTTTCTTGATTTAACCGTAGCGGGAAATAACGGTGCGGATTATTTTACAAAAATATACCAAAATAACAGTAACGGGACGTTCACGCAGATTGAAGCAGGAATAATAGGAATGAATAATGGGGGTATTGCGTGGGGCGACTATGATAATGATGGATATTTAGACTTGGCTTTAACAGGATGGGCAAATACGGCCGCGACAACGAAGTTGTACAAAAATAACAACGGATTATTCACTGACAGCGGAGAAAGTTTTGATGCGGTATATAACAGCGCTTTGGCATTTGGCGACTATGATAACGATGGGTGGCTGGATCTGGCGGTAGCCGGTAATACAGGAGGAGGCGTTTCGGCGAAGATTTACAAGAATACTAACGGCACATTTTCAGATTCAGGCAAATCTATTATTGGGGTGAAATTCTGTTCTTTAACGTGGGGCGACTTTAATAACGACGGGTATCTTGACCTAGGGATCGCGGGTGATACGGGTTCCGGCACTCCGATATCTAAAATATACACATATAACGGCAGTAATTTTATTGATACGAACTCAAATATAGTAAGCGTAAAAAAATGTTCAATGGCTTTGGGCGATTACAATAATAGCGGAGACCTTGACCTTGCAATATGTGGAGATAATGGGTCGGGAGGGATATCAAAAATATACAAGTCATATGAGCAGATAACTAACCCGGTATCAACACCCACGGTGCCTAGCGCCGGGTTGAGCTGTAGCTATAACAAGGGAACAAACATAATAACAATGTCATGGGACACGAGCACTGACGCTAAAACGGCATCTCCGGGCTTGTATTACGGGATTAGGTGCGGCACAACAACGCCCGTAACAGATTATAATTCAATTTGCATGTCATGGAAGACGGGAAGAACGTTTTTGGGTAATTATCCTCATGGATATAGAACACCTGGGCAACAGTCGGGATTTCTAATGACACCGATATTAGATGACACCACATACTATTGGCAGGTGTGCGCAATAGATCCGGGCTTCTGCGCAAGTGATTGGTCAAGCGAGAGTGATGTATATATTCCGCTAATACCGCCGCTCGCGATAACATCATTGGAATCATCTAAAGGTAAATATGACGATCAGATAGATTTAAAGTGGATCGCTCCGGGAAACAGCGGAATAAGAGGGGATATAACTGGCGGAAAATATTGGGTGAAATATTCGTCAACCGCAACTGACAGTTGGGAAGAGATGATCTATGAAATAGTATGGGACACTAATACATCGCCAGGGAATGAGCAATACAGGACATGCAGCGGGCTTATTGCAGATAACACATACTTTTTCTATGTCAAAACACAGGACCAAATAGATAACAATTGGAGTGAGTTGTCAAACAAGACCACAAAATACTTGTATGACACCGTTGCGCCGTGCAATATTACGGATCTTGTGGCGTACGCTGGCATAAAAGGCGATGAAATGCTGTTAACTTGGACCGCGCCTGGAGATAACGGAATATACGGCGCCATAAGCGGCGGTACATATCAGGTCAATTATTCAACAAACGCGCAGTTCGCGGAAGCGGTCAATGAAATACTTATTACTACAACAATGGCATCAGAGAGGCCGTGGCAGAGCCGGCTCATTACCGGGCTAGCAGGATTCAGTACTTATTATTTTAAAATGCGAACGCGGGATGAAATTGGGCTGTGGTCAATAGAATCGAACACGGCGACATGCTATAACCTCGGAACCCCAAAATTATACGCAATTCCATTTTGTGCTGTCAGCACCGGGACAGTGCAGGTTAATTGGACATCAAACAATGTTCAGTCGCAATATTACTGCGAGGGGTCAACAATATCACCCTATACAACAGCGATCACCAGCAGTGGTTGGGTATCCGCCACATATTACTTCTTTACGTATCTGCAGATAAATACAACTTACGGATTCAGAGTAAAAGCAAGGGATCCCGACAGACTTATAGAAAGTCCGTGGCTGACTGTAGGAGCAACAAGCACGTGGTCTGTTGAACCTGCCGCGGACGTTTTTAATGACGTAACAAAAAGCTCAATTAGACCTAATTGGACGCAAAATGGAAATCCGCAGGGCACACAATACAACGTACAGGAATCAACATCAAATGATTTTGGAACTATAAAAGACCAATATTCGATATTACTGACATCCTGTTTATTCACGTCTTTGGATGCCAACACAACTTATTGGTATAGAGTAAGGGCGATAAATGACGGAAGTTATATTGGCGCTTGGGTTTATCTTGGGCCGAAAGTGACATTATCCGAAGCGGTAGGCGGTCAACAATATACTAATTTGTTGTCAACTGCGGTTACCGTGAACTTCGGGAAGGGAACGAATCCTGTCGGCACGACATTTGTAGTAGAAAAGCACGGTGACAGCGGATACAATACGCTATTTCAATCTTCTTCAACTTACAATGAATACGCCCAATTCATTACACTCGATCCGAATACGACAAGTTGGTACAGGGTCAAGGCCGTCAACTATGAAAATATACCAACTTCATGGACAAATCTTGGATCAAAAGTAACGCTTTGTAATCCTCCGGTAGCACAATCCTTCAGTGAAGTGGGAAAACTGTCAATAAAGACAAACTGGACACATAATTTTAATTCGACCGATACGCTTTACAATGTACAAAGGTCAACCTGGAACGGATTTTTGGGAACAGTTGTAGAGCACACTTTAACAGGTCTTTCAAAAACATTTACAAACCTTGTGCCTTCAACTGAATACTGGTTCAGGGTAAAAGGTATTAACCATGAGTCGATATCATCGGATTGGACCTCGTTAGGGAACATCGCAACGCTCGTAAAACAACCTGGGCCTGTAACGGACCTGAGAGCAAGGCCGTACATGAGACCCGGGTGGGTGAAACTTGAATGGACAGCGCCGGGATCGGACGGATATACAGGTACGGCAACATCGTATATAGTCAAATACGCGACATTTACGTTAAGTAACGACGCAGAGTATGGGCTCGCGGAAACGTGGCCCACCGGGGCGCCAAAAACGGCCGGAAACCCTGAAGAGCTGGTGATAAGCGGTCTAGAGGTCAATTACAAATACTATTTTGGGATAAAAAGCATCGAAGAATACGGGGCGATATCATTTTTGGACGACATTATTCCAAGGCCTTCAACATACACGGCTGACAGCGGGGTAGCGTTCTATGTTGACATAGTAAACGGGAACGATACTTATGAAGGGTCGTTGATGAAGCCCTGGAAGACCATGTCTAAGGTCCTTTCAAGCATTATGCCGGGCGATTGGGTGTACATGAAAGACGGCAATTATAACGGGGCAATAACGATAAATGCGGCTATTTCCGGCAAAGGGGACAGGAAAACAAGGTTTATCGGTGTCAATGTAGGGAAAGCTAAAATTGCGGCGGAGGGCGACAGCATAACTATACAGGGCAGTTCGGTGACAATTGAAGGTATAAGTATAAACAGCCCGCTTGGCGCGGGGATATCTTTAAACAGCGGGATAAGCGACATTGAGATACGGAACAACGTATTTTACGGATGTGAAAAAGGGATAGTGTGCGGGCTGGGCGGGCCGTCGCAGCATCACCGGTTAAAGATTGTAGCCAACGTATTCAACCAGGTGACGTCGGTAGGGATAATACTGCGAAACGATGCGGGCAGCGTAGATGCGAATAAGGCATTGTTAAGGAACAATATATTCTACAAAGGGAACGCAATCATCGTGGCCGAAGGAAACGCCACGGTAGATTATGACATAAACTACAACGATTATTACAGCGCAAGTTTTGTCGGGATGGAAAAGGGCGATAAGGATATACTGGATGACCCGCTGTTTGCCGACGTAGCGAACCAGGATTATCACTTAAAATCAAAAACAGGCAGGTGGAACGGTACAGCGTGGGTAAGAGACACTGTCCAATCGCCGTGCATAGATACAGGCGACCCGTCGGTATGTCTGGTACAGCCAAGCGACGGTAAAGTAGATATGGGAATATACGGCGGGTTGGGCGAAGAATCAAAATCGTATCAAGATATGGTCATAACACTTGAAACGATGCAGGAACCGTCAGGCACGTCAGTTACGTTGTTGTATACAGAAGGGGCGGTACGGTACAGAATAGAACGGTCGGCAAACCAGATCGACTGGATAGCGCTTGCCGATTGGGATACAAACATTACTACTAACGCATATACGGACACAAACCTGACACCGGCAACAACATACTATTATAGAGTATCGGCATATAATGACCTGGGCGCGCAGGACAACACGTACAGCAACATATTGAAAGTAGTAACGCAAACGCTGCGGATAGGGATATTTTATATTGATAACGTCGTAAATGTAGACAGCGGGGTAGGTAACATTAAAGTTACGATACCAGCCGGGACGGTAGGCGAGAATTTCTACATTGAAGTCAAAAGCGGCAAAACCGCAACGGGGGTTAAAAATATCAATCTGGAAAGCAATAATGGGGTCATAATAGAATCGGGAATAGTAAGCATAAAGCTGTTCAGCGTGGCAACACTGGACTTGATATCGTCGGATTTTGGGAGCAAAGAGGCTTTGATAGAAATACCATACGTTGACAGCGACGGAGACAATATAGAAGATACCACAGGAGTGCCTATAAAAAGGCTGACAGGCCATAAATATGTAAATGACAAATGGACCGCGCTTGACAGCTCTAAAGTTGAGACAGTTAGTGCTAACAGGCGTATTAAAATCAGGACAAATTCGTTCTCAATATACGGAACTGGGGGTAAGAAATACGCGAGCGACCTTAACACGTTCATAGCCTATCCAAACCCGTGGAAACCTAACAGCGGCGGGATATTTTCAGGGGCCATTATAATATTTGACAACCTGACAAAGGACTGTAAGATAAAGGTCTTTGACCTGGCCGGAACAATGTGGTTGGACACTGAAATAGATTCGACATGCAACGGCAGATATGTATGGAACGGGAAGAACAGCGGCGGGGAAGACGCCGGAAGCGGAACGTATTATTACGTTTTAACAAACAGTGTCGGGGAAAATAAAAAAGGAATAATGACAATTATAAGATGATAAAAAGGACATGAAAAACAAGAATATATATCTAATTATCGCTTTAATAATAACCGTGAGTCCGGCGGCATGGACAAGCTATGGGAACATGATATTTCGAGTAAAAAATAATCCAACAACGCTTGGGATGGCCAATGCGGTCGCAGGTGTGGAAAACGGGGAAACAGCTTGTGAATTTAACCCGGCAGCTCTTATAGGCTCTCTTGGAAAATCGGCAAGTTTAAGTTACGCTGCCTGGCCGGAAGGCATAGTATTTCAGCAACTGCTGAGTTCATACCGGCTTAATCCGAAAAACGTAATCGGGGTAAGCATAAACTCATTCCAAACAGGTGAAATATCGTCTTACGATAATCAAGGCAACCTGCAACCGGGAAAATATAACAATGGGACAATGGCGGTAGGGATGTCATACGCAAGAAAAATGGATATTTTTAGAATAACCGGTGCTGGAGTTACTTTAAGATATGTAAGCGAGAAACTGGAAAACGAGACGTCAAAAAATATGCTGGCGGACGCCGGGTTGATGTTTAAAATTGAGAATAACGATAAATCGAGGTTTGGAATAGCTATCAGGAACATGGGCACAAAACCGAAATTTTTCACGGAGGAAGATACGCCCATGACTGTAGCGTACGGGTTCAGCAGATGGTTTACAAAAGATGAAAACCTGCTTGTAGCGGTATCGGGAGAGAAAGCGGCAGGCGCGAAAGATTATTACGGCGCCGGAGGGGAATATCGTGTAAGCATAAGCCCGAAATTGTTTGGATTGATCCGGGCAGGATACACAACTGAAAGAAAGGATCTCGGGACTGATGCTGGTATAACTACAGGACTTGGTATAACATGGGATAATATGGGTATTAATGTAGCATGGCGGCCATCATTAATGATGGGCGACATAAGCACGATGGAGTTTAAATACATATTTTCGCCGTCGTTTGGAGGGAACGTAAACAGATATGCGAAGGTTAAGGAATATGAGAACCTGGAGCGAGACCGGAAGGCCATAAACGAAGAAATAAAAATCAGATATACACAGAGGTATTCTGATGCGATGTCTGAGCGGGACAACGCGATGTATACGCAAGGGGTGTCGGAAATAGATGTTAATAATGTAGACCAATTTAGGATAATGGCGGAAGACGCGGCAAAAAAGGGGAATTTCGACCAGGCATGGTCCTTTATCAACCAGTCAACCCTAAAATACAGGGATCTGTACGTTAAAGCAAGCGCAAAAAAGATGTTAGAAGAATTCATGAAAGAAAAGAGAGAGTCGGAGCCGACTGCGCCTGTAAGCGTAGAAAAACCGGCGGCGCCGACCGTTAGGAAGGAAGAATCCCTTTACCAGAACGGACTGCAAAGCTACATTAAAGGTGACATGAAGAACGCGATTGGTTACTACGAAAAATACTTGAATACAAACGACAATAAATATAGAAATAAAGTGATGAAACACTGCGCCAACGCTTATTGCAAGCAAGGGTACGAGAAATTTATGGATGGAGACACGACTGAAGCCAGCAGAATGTGGAGAAGAGGGCATGAGCTGGATGACACAAACGAAATAATCAATAAATACATAAATGAATACGTAAGCGTGAAATGCGATGAATTGTTTCAAAAGGGATTCATAGCTTATTCAAAGGGCAATATTGAAGACGCGAATAAATGCTGGAATGAGTGCATTAAATTGGACCCTAATTACGAAAGGGCGTTAAAAGCCCTGGCGCATACGCAATAAATAGATCGATTATATTTGAAATTGGGGGATAAATGGCCGGAAACCTGCCTAAGCAGTGCCTGCCTATAGTTTCATCTTCGCTGGAGCAGAAAATCTTTCTTATCAGGGGTAAAAGGGTCATGCTGGATTATGACCTTTCCGAGCTTTACGGAGTTCCGACTAAAAGGCTGAACGAGCAGGTTAGACGAAATCCGCAAAGATTCCCGGAAAGATATATGTTTCAACTGAGTTGGGGGGAAACAAAAAGTCTAAGGTCGCAAAATGCGACCTTGAAGAAAGGGCAAAATATCAAATATCGGCCATACGCATTTACTGAACATGGCGTTTCAATGCTTTCTGCCGTGCTTAATTCTGAGCAAGCCATTAAAGTCAGTGTTTTGATAATCGATACATTTGTCAAACTCCGTGAAATGCTGTCAAACCAAAAGGAAGTCATGTTGAAGTTGGAGGAAATGGAAAGAAGGATTGAAGGACACGACGAGGGGATTAAGACATTATTTGACGCCCTGCGTCAACTACTAGCTGTTCCGGCAAAACGGATGCGCAAAATAGGATTCAAAAAATGAATTGTCGTACGCCTTCAAGAACTTCTTGATATTCCAAAATGGAATATCAAGTTATGACCTTGAAATACTTGAAGTCGCAAATTGCGACTTCAAGTTTTCTGCCATCTTAAAGAGTAGGCCTTCCCCGATGGCACGGGGATGGCAGAATAATCTATTCTTTGTCGTTTAACCCCCATTAAGCCGTTCATGGGTTACATCCGTTTTTAACCCCTATTCACTAATTGCCAATCGCTAATCGCTAATTGCTGTTGTTAAACATTGACAGAAAATGGTTTATTTTATACACTTAATCGTTGACTAAAAATATTTTTATCTCAAGCGAGGTTAAGTGAAAATGACGAGGGCCTTAAAAAGAAGACGGCATTCTTTTGAAAAAAAAGGGAGCCGTCCTATTTTTACGCCATATTATCTTATCGACGAACGCAAGCTGCTCAAAAACCTGAAAATAATCAAATATGTCAGGGAACATTCGGGCGCGAAATCGGTGCTGGCGCTGAAATGCTTTTCCACTTGGGGTGTTTTCGGCCTGATGAAGAAGTACATGGACGGGACGACGAGCAGTTCGCTTTACGAAGCGCGCCTGGGGCGCGAAAAATTTGGCGGGGAAACGCACGCCTACTGCGTGGGTTTTTCAAAAGAGGACGTGCGCGCCGTAAGAAAGTTCGCTGACAAGATTATTTTTAATTCGGTTTCGCAGCTTAATTCCTTTTACAAGGATGTTAAGGGCCTGAAAATCGGGCTGCGCGTCAACCCAAAGATAAGTTACTCGCATTTTGACCTTGCCGACCCGGCGCGGAGATATTCGCGTTTGGGCGTCACGGATAAAAAAGAATTGCAAAAAGCGCTCCCGAAGATAAGCGGGGTGATGTTCCACTTTAACTGCGAGAACGATAACTTCGCGAATTTTTCCCGGACGCTTGATTTTATCGGGCGCGCGTACGGCGGTATTTTAAGAAAACTTGAGTGGGTCAGTCTGGGCGGAGGGCTTTATTTCACCAAACACGGATACCCGGTAGACAGGTTCTGCGCGAAATTAAAAGATTTCAGCAGGCGTTTCGGGGTGCAGGTCTATCTTGAGCCGGGCGAATCATCCATCACGCGCTCGGCCGAGCTCGTGACGACTGTAATGGACGTCGTCCATAACGAGATGGACGTTGCCGTCGTGGACGCTTCCACCGAAGCGCACATGCTGGATTTGCTTGTTTACCGGACGCCAGCCAAAATTGACGGCGCCGGAAAAGGGAATTTCAAGTACATGATTGCGGGGCGTTCTTGCCTTGCCGGGGATATTTTCGGGATATATAAATTCAAGTCGCGCCTGCGCGCGGGAAGCGTTATCCGCATCGCTGACGCGGCGGGTTATACGATGGTAAAGAAAAACTGGTTCAACGGCCTTCAGATGCCGTCCATTGCCGTGAAAAGGCTTAACGGAAAATTGGACGTTGTCCGCAGATTTAGTTATAATGATTTTATAAAGAACCTTTCATAGGAGTCCACCATGAAACAGAACGTACTAATCGTAGGGGCAGGCGGCGTCGCGCATGTGGCGGCGCATAAATGCGCCCAGCACAATGACGTGCTCGGTGATATCTGCATTGCTTCGCGCACGCAGAAAAAGTGCGACGATATCATTGAGAGTATCCGCAGGAAAAATAACCTCAAAGACAAAACAAAAAAACTTTATTCCAGGCGGGTTGACGCGATGGACGTCAAGTCCATGGTGAAACTGATAAAGCAAACGAAATCGCAGATAGTCATTAATCTCGGGCTCGCATTCATAAACATGTCGGTGCTGGAAGCGTGCATAGAAGCCGGCGTCGTGTACATGGACACGGCGATACACGAAGACCCGGCCAAGGTCTGCGAGGACCCGCCCTGGTACGCCAATTACGAGTGGAAACGCAGGGACCGCTGCGCCAAAAAGGGGATAACCGCGATACTCGGCGTGGGTTTCGACCCGGGCGTGGTCAACGCCTACTGCGCGCTCGGCGTCAAGCATTACTTTGACAAGATAGACACTATAGACATCCTGGACGTAAACGCCGGGAGCCACGGGAAATATTTCGCCACGAATTTCGACCCCGAAATAAACCTGCGCGAGTTCGTCAAGGTCTGGACCTGGATAGACCGCAAGTGGGTCTGCAAGCCCTGCCACACGGATAAATGGATATACAACTTCCCGGTTGTCGGCAAACAGCCAATCTACCTCAACGGGCACGACGAGTTGCATTCGCTTTCCAAAAACATAAACGCGAACAGCATACGGTTCTGGATGGGTTTCGGCGACCACTACATCAACTGCTACAACGTTTTGAGGAACATCGGGCTTCTTTCCGAAAAACCCATAAAATTGGACGACGGCAGGGATGTGATCCCGCTGAAAGTGGTTAAGGCCATTCTTCCCGACCCGAAATCCCTGGCGCCGGACTACACAGGCAAAACCTGCATCGGCAACCTGATAAAGGGGAAGCAGGACGGCAAGAAACGCGAAATTTTCATATATAACTCCTGCGACCACAAGAATTGCTATAAGGAAGTGGAGTCGCAGGCCATAAGTTATACAGCCGGCGTGCCGCCGGTAGCCGCGGCGATGCTTGTCGCCAAGGGCGTCTGGGACGTTAGTAAAATGGTAAACGTAGAAGAACTGGACCCGGATCCCTTCATTGAACTTCTGGACAAGATCGGCCTGCCGACCGAAATCATTCAGTACGTACCGAAACGCAAAAAACTTAAATGAGCACCAATGACTGTTGTTTCTTTGAATTCTTTTGCGATATCCACCGAAGCTGTGCCATCAATATGGCGAATAGCCATGTTTATTGATGGCACGTATAGCGAAGGCGGATGAATATAAGGGGCGTTTTTATTTTTCAGTTGAAAAATGAAACCGCCCTTGTTTTCTGTCCGGTTTACTTATGCGCGCTAAAATAATCCTCCCCATTTTACTGCTGGTATTGGCGGTGACAGCCGTATTCATCCCCGTCGCCAGGAACGGGTTCGTCAATATAGACGACGGCGTGATGCTCGTAGAATACAAGAGCGTCCACAAGCTCTCTCTTGAAAATGTCAGGCATGTATTGTTTTCAGTCAACGCTTCGCTTTACAACCCGCTTGTATCTTTGTCGTATATGATTGAGCACCATTTTGGCGGCATGGACCCGCGGGTGTATCATGCCACGAACCTTGTTATTCACGCTCTGAACGTTATTCTCGCCTTTCTTCTTGTTTATCTTTTGTCCGGCTCCCTGTTCGTTTCGCTGTTTTCCGCCGCGCTTTTCGGCATTCACCCGCTTCACGTGGAGAGCGTCGCCTGGATTACCGGCCGTAAAGACCTGCTTTACGCGTTTTTCTTCCTTACAGGCCTGATAACATATTCTATTTACGCGAAAAACGGCGAAAAAAAATATTACATTGCCTGCCTTTTCTCCTTTCTGCTGTCCCTTTTCTCAAAACCGATGGCGATAACGCTTCCGCTCGTCCTGTTTCTTATTGATTATCTGTCAGGCAGAAAACCGGACAGGCGCAATATCAGCGAAAAAATACCTTTCTTTCTGCTCGCGCTGATTTTCGGGATTCTCGCCTTAGCCACCCACTATACGGGAAAAACCGCGGACACCGGCCAGCTGCCCGGTATTTTCGCAAGAGCGGGGTTCTCGCTGTACGGCATAATTTTCTACCTGGGCAAAACGCTTCTACCTGTCGGGCTTTCGGTCATTTATCCTTTCAGGGCGGACAACACCCCGGAATGGATGCTTGTCTCTTCTTTCATCGCATGCCTCATATTTGCTTCTGTCATTTCAAAAAGAATCAGGGATAAAAGACTGCTTTTCGGGATAATATTTTTCCTTGTAACAATCGCGCCTGTTCTGCAGCTTGTGCCCGTGGGCCAGGGCGTTCACGGAGACCGCTACACGTATATTCCGCTTCTGGGATTGTTTTTCGCGCTCGGCACGGCGGTTAAAAGCTTTTTTCAAAAAACAGGCACGCGTACCCGTATTTTTCTTGCGGCGGGCCTGGCGCTATACATAAGCGCGCTGGGGGCAATGACGCACGCAAGAACTAAAATTTGGAACAACAGTTTGAGCCTGTGGGACAGCACGGTAAAGAGTTATCCGGCTTTTGCCGCGGCATACCGGTGGAGGGCCGATGCCTGCGCGGAAATCAATAACTACCGCGGCGCGTTTGCGGATTATGAAAACGCGCTGCGGCTGAATCCCGGGTTCGCGCAGGCTTATGTCAGCCGCGGGAACCTGTATATGTCGCTGGGGGAACGCAAAAAAGCCGTGGATGACTATTCGCTCGCGATAAAGCTTGATCCTTCCCATGCCCAGGCATACTATAACAGGGGACGCGTCTACTCGGCCGCGGGCGATTACACGCGCGCGGTTTCCGATTACACGGCATCATTAAAAATTGAGCCCCGCCAGGCGCAGTGCCTGAATAACCGCGGGGTTGCCTATGCCAGGACCGGCCTTTACCGCGAGGCCCTGGCGGATTTCGACGCCGCGCTGGAACTTGACCCGTCCCTTTCCGAGGCCCTTAAAAACAGGGCTAATGTCCGTTCCATAACCGGAAGCAAAAAAGGGGACGGTTCTATTTTTTAGGTAAAAAATAGAACCGTCCCCTTTTTTAAAAAATAGAACCGTCCCCTTTTTTTTGGTATAATCACTGTCATGCGGCTCAATGAGTTATTGCGATTTCCTGTGTTTAATTTGAAAAACGCAGTCCTTTTGTTCCTGCTCGCGTACGCGGGATTCCTGCGTTTTTATGATATCGGCCTGATGCAGTTCCAGCATGACGAGGCCTACCTGTCATACCTGTCGAGCGAAATAACCGTCGGCCATAACTTCGTGACCGCGGGGAACGATTCAAGCCTCGGCATACCGCTGCCGCCTTTCGGGCCGTATTCCATCGCGATACCCGCGCTTTTATCTTCCGACCCGCTCTGGCACGCGGGTTTCGTGGTTCTGTTAAATCTTCTGAGCATATTGTTGGCCTACCGGATAGGCGAAGTATTTTTCGGGAAAACAACCGGGCTGATGACGGCATTGCTGATATGCTGCTCGCCTCCCGCGGTAGTTTTCAGCCGCAAGATACAGGCGCTTTCCCTGCTTCCGGTCATCATCTGCGCCGTTCTTTATCTCACGCTGTCCATCGTAAGAAACGGCGCCGGCGGGAAAAAGATATGGTTTCTGGCCCTTTTATACTTTATCGCGCTCCAGATCCAGCCGGTCGTCCTGGTGCTTCTGCCGGGGCTCGCGTTCGTGCTTTGGCCGTATATCAGCAAAAAGGACATACTTCCGCTCATTGCGGTAACCGCGATTCCCTGCCTGCCTTACGCGTATCACTTGCTGCAGACCGGGTTCCGCGACATTTACGCCGCGGCGTCTTTCCTGCAATCGCGAGTCATGCAGGGCGGCGGGAATATCCTGAGCGGATTCTCCATATTTGAAAAGGCCTCCTCGTGGCTGATTACGGGGCATTTTCAGACGTATTTCCGCGGCGCGGACTTCGCCGGGCTCCGCATGAGCGGGTTCTTCCATTTTTTCAGGATTATCAGCACGCTTCTTTTCCTATCCGGCCTTATCGTTCTGTTCATGCGCAGGAAAAACGCCGAAGCGAAAGCTGTCCTGATAATCACGGCAAGCGCGCTGGTTGTGTTCCTGATTTCGTCTTCCTTCCTTAACGCCTTCCAGTATTTCGCCGCTATCTACCCGCTTCAGTTCCTTATTCCGGTCATGGGTATCGCAGGATTTGGGGAACTTATAAAAAACAAGGCCCCGGCGGCGGCCCGCTATTTCACGATGCTTTTCTTCGCGGCGATAATTTTGGTCCAGCACCTTGTGCTCTTTGATTTTTCCCGCTATTTGAACGCTTTCGGGGGGTTCAGCGACAGCTACGGCATCGCTTTCAGATGCCAGAAAGAAGCCGTCCGCTTTATTATTGGTAACAGCGCGTCGCCTCAAATATACATCACCACCAACGAAAACCCTCAGGTCCACCTGCTGGGCTACGCTTATCTTCTGTATGTTAATAACAGGCAATTCGCCGCAAATCCGGGGATGGCAAGCGGGAAGTACCTGCTTTCCAACACATTCTATCCGGAAATCGAAACGCCTTTCAAGAAACAGTTTTTGTTCAAGAGCGGGCCGCTGGCGGTCTATAAACTGGGTAAAGGGGACGGTTCTATTTTTTAAGTAAAAAATAGAACCGTCCCCTTTAAAAAAATAGAATGGAAAAATACTATATAAAAACCTTCGGCTGTCAGATGAATATCGCGGATTCGGATTTCATGGCGGACGCGCTCGCCGGCCTCGGGATGCAGCCCGCCCAAGACCTGAAGGAAGCCGATATCATTGTCGTAAACACCTGTTCCGTCCGCGACCACGCCGAACACAGGGCGCTTTCTTATGTGGGGCGCCTCAAACCGCTTAAAAAAAGAAATCCGAAGCTAAAGATAGTCTTTGCCGGGTGCGCCGCCGAGCGGCTGGGAAAAAACATGAAGAGCCGCTTCCAGATGGTGGACGAGGTCATCGGCGCCAAAAGCATAGATCAATTCCCGCAAATACTTGCAAAAATTCTGGGAAGTAAACTAATAAATCCGTCTCCCGTCAATCCCGATTATTCATCGGGACTCCATAATCAATATAGTGGTAGTCGCCGTCTTCCGTCTTCCGATGTTTCTGCTTTTGTCACAATCATGCGCGGGTGCGAAAATTTCTGTTCGTACTGCATCGTTCCTTACGTGCGCGGCAAGGAAATCTCCAGGCCGGCCGGCGAGATAATCGAAGAAATAACGCATCTTGCCGGGCGGGGCGTCAAGGAAGTGACGCTGCTGGGACAAAACGTCAATAGCTATAAAGACTGTTTAATGTTAAATGTTACATGTTTAAAGAAAAAAACAACTGACTTTACCGGCCTGCTGGAAATGGTAAACGGCATAGAAGGCATTGAACGGATACGGTTCATGACAAGCCACCCTAAAGATTCGGGAAGCAGGCTTGTCAGCGCGATGAACAAGCTGGACAAGGTTTGCGAACACCTGCACCTGCCGCTGCAGTCGGGTTCCGATAAAATACTTAAACTGATGAACCGCGGATACACCGCCGGGGATTACCTGGATATAATAAAGGATTTCCGCTCAAAAATGCCTGAAGGCGGCGTAACTACCGATATTCTGATAGGTTTCCCCGGAGAGACCGAAGCGGACTTCAAAAAAACGCTCGCCATGGTAAAGAAAATCAGGTTTGACTTCCTTTTCGCGTTCAAATACTCGCCGCGGCCGGGCACGGAAGCAGATAAGCTCAAGGATAACGTGCCCAGAGAAACAAAGGAAAAGCGCCACGCGGAAATTCTTGAAACGGCGAATAAAATTTCGGTTGAAAAAAATGCTAAACTGATAGGCACCGTTTGGGAAGTCCTTGTGGAGGAAATCCGCGACGGGATTTGCTCCGGGATGACGAGGACGAATAAGAAGGTGTATTTTCCATCCGACAAAAAATCAGCGGGGGAGACAGCCCTGGTCAGGATTATCTCCGGGAAAATAAACTCATTATCCGGTACGGAAGTTTAGCAATAAGCAGTATTACATTTGCCCTCCCCTCTGGTAGGGGAGGGGGAGGGTGGGGAGGACCCCCATCCCAACCTTCCCCCATAAAGGGGGAAGGAGAAGGTAAAAAAATACATGAAAAAACCCCTTATACTCTTTCTGGCGCTTGTCGTTTTCGCGGCATCGCTCCTGTATTTTGAGTTCCCGTGGACGGTGCTCGGACCCGTTTTTCTGAAAGACACCGTGAACACCTACTCCCGGAAATACGGGGTTGACCCTCTGCTGGTGATAGCGGTCATTAAAGCGGAGTCCAATTTCTCAAAGAGCGCGAAATCCAGCACGGGCGCCGCCGGGCTCATGCAACTGATGCCGTCAACGGCGGAAGAGGTCGCCAAAGCGCTGAATTTCACGGATTACAAACCCTCGGACCTAGAGAATCCCGATATCAACATACAATTCGGGGTATATTATCTGGCGGAACTCAGGAAAGAATTCCGCAACAACAACGTTCTCGCGCTGGCGGCCTATAACGCCGGAAAAAGCAAGGTTCAGATATGGTACAAGAAGAATCCCATGCTTGAGGTCGAGATAAGCGACATCCCTTACGATGAAACGCGCCGGTACGTAAAAACCGTAATGCGAAACTACAAATGGCTCAAATGGATCCAAAACCTCAGAAACCTGATACGAAAAAAGACGCCCTGACGCCGCTGATGCAGCAGTACAGGGATATAAAGACGCAATATCCGGGAGTCATCCTCTTTTTCCGGCTGGGCGATTTTTACGAGATGTTCGGGGAAGACGCGATAAAGGCCTCCCCGGCGCTTGAAGTGGTCCTTACAAAACGCCAGGACGTCCCGATGTGCGGCGTGCCCTACCATGCCGTCAACTCCTATATAAGAAAGCTCATCTCCAAGGGGGAGAAAGTCGCGGTTTGCGAGCAGTTGGAGGAACCCCGCCCCGGCATAAAAGTCGTCAGGCGCGGCGTTGTCCGCGTGATAACCCCCGGAACGATACTTGAAGACAACCTGCTTGAAGCGAAACAAAACAACTTCCTTACCGCAATCCTTCCTTCGGAAAACCTGAACGAGTTCGGGCTGGCCTACGTGGACATTTCTACGGGCGAGTTCGGCGCTACCCAAACCTCAAGGGATAATATCAAAAACGAGCTATACCGGCTTTCTTCGGGCGAACTGATACTGCCGAAATCGCGCGAAAAGGAAGCATTCATCGCTTCTTTTGGCGGGGCGAACGTGACTCTGAGCGCCTTGGATGACTGGTTCTTTGAGTTTTCCGAAGCGGCTACGAAGTTAAAGCGATACTTTAATGTTCAGTCGCTAAAACCGCTTGGAATAGAAAACAAGGCGCTGGCCGCGGGAGCGGCGGGCGCGATACTCGCTTATCTTGAGAAAACGCAGGTCACCAACCTGCCGCCGCTTTCAAAAATCAGGTATTATTCGCTGGATGAATACATGCTTTTGGATGAGACGGCGATAAAAAACCTTGAATTGACAGCGAGTTTTTCATCAGGGAGTAAGGAAAACTCGCTTTTAGGAACGATAGATTCAACCCTTACGCCGATGGGGGCAAGGAGTTTAAGGCAATGGCTGACAAAACCGCTCATTTCTGCCAAGAAAATCGTTCTCAGGCAGCAGGCGGTGTCGTTTTTCGCGGATGACGGGATGGCCCGAAGGCAGGTCAGGGCGCTTCTCAAAGGCATTTCCGATATTGAACGGATACTGAGCCGCCTGGCTTCCGGTGCCGCGAGCCCGAAAGAAGTCATCGCGCTTAAAAACTCTCTGGAAATACTGGAAAAAATAACCGAAAACCTCAAGCCTTCGGACTCGTTTGACGGGCTTTCCCTTACCGTCAGCGAACTCACAAGTAAACTTAAAGTTCCTTCGGAAACAATCGAGCTTATATCCGGAACCCTTGCGGACGAGCCCCCGGTCAGCATTAAAGAAGGAGGCGTCATCCGCGACGGTTTCAATCCCGAGCTTGACGAACTGCGCAGGATCAGCCGCGACGCGAAAAAATTCATATCCGAAACCGAAACCGGCGAAAGGGAAAGGACCGGCATAAACTCGCTCAAGATAGGCTATACATCCGTTTTCGGCTACTATATAGAGGTAACGAAACCGAACCTGCGCCTTGTGCCGCAGGAATACATCCGCAAGCAGACCGTGGCGAACGGCGAGAGGTTCATCACGCCCGAGCTTAAATCCCTGGAAGAAAAAATACTTTCCGCCGATGAAAGGATCATAAGGCTTGAAGAAACGCTTTTCAGGGAACTGCGCTCCAAGCTCCTTGAAAGCTCCGGAAGGCTCCAGGAAATCGCGTCCGCGCTGGCGGAACTGGACGTGTATTCATCTCTTGCGGAAACAGCCGCGCTTAACAACTACGTCAAGCCCCACGTTGATGAGAGCCATGAAATGGACATCAAGGAAGGCAGGCATCCCGTAATTGAGAAAATGATGCGTTCGGGCGCTTTCGTGCCGAACGACACATACCTGAACCCCGATACCGACCAGATAATTATTCTCACGGGCCCGAACATGGCCGGAAAATCCACGTATCTCAGGCAGGCCGCCCTGATAACGATTCTTGCGCAGATAGGGTCGTACGTGCCGGCATCGTCGGCGGTCATAGGCATTGTGGACAGGATCTTCACGAGGATCGGCGCGGCGGACAACCTCGCCGGCGGAGAATCCACCTTCATGGTTGAGATGCACGAGACATCCAGCATACTGAACCAGTTCACGCCGAGAAGCCTTATCATACTTGACGAGGTGGGGCGCGGGACATCGACGTACGACGGCATATCGATCGCCCGGGCTTCGGTCGAATATCTCGCCGGGGCGCACAACTCAAAATCAAAGGGGCCGAAAGTCCTTTTCGCAACGCACTATTTCGAACTAACCGATCTTCCCGATAAATACGGCAATATAAAGAATTTCAACGTGTCGGTCAAAGAGTGGCAGGGCAACGTTGTATTTCTGCACAAGATAATCCCCGGCTCCGCGGACAGGTCGTACGGCATCCACGTCGCCCAGCTCGCGGGGCTTCCGGATACCGTCGTTTCGCGCGCAAAAACTATCTTGCATATCCTGGAACAGAAATACAAATCCGAGGCGAACGGCCGGCATCAGGGCGAGCTGGAATTATTCGCGCAGAGCGCGCAAAGAAATAATATAATAATTTCTCAAAAAGATACTTCAAATTTCAATAATATTTTAGTAGAATTAGGCAAGATAGATTTGAATGATACGACTCCCATTGAAGCGTTGAAAATCCTGACTGAACTGAAAACAAAGATTACGCAGATTAAATAAGACGATTACACAGATTAGAAAAGACGATTACACCGATTCCAGAGAAGATTTCACAGATTTCAAAAAAGATTACACAGATAACTGAACAAATATGCTTTAATCAATGTAATCTAAGTTAAAAATCTGTGGAATCAATTAAAGGTTCTATAATATGGAAGAGAGAAGAAGATACAAACGCTCGCCTGTCATCCATGAAATGGATGAAACGATCCAGATAGGGCTTGGCACGGATGCCATACCCGGGCTCCTCGTGGATCTTTCCGCGGGAGGAATGTCCCTGCTCACCTACAGCGCGCTGCCGCTGAGCACGCTGATAAACCTGTCCATAGACCTTCCCGGGCTTAAAACACATCATCTGATGGGTAAAGTAGTATGGACCGTGCCCAAGGGAGAGATGTGGCGCGTAGGAATAACTTTCAGCAAGATCGATCCCGCGGATTTCCGCCACATAAACCGCCTGGCATTCGACTTTTCCGACTGCGAGACAAAACTCGCGCTCGGAGTCTCGGACGTCTGTTTCGAAAAATGTTCGTACCTCAAACTCTGCCACAAACCGCAGAAACTACACAATAATAAAAGATAAACACTAAATCCTAAACACTAAATCCTAAAGAAATCAAAAGCTCAAAAAGAAAAATTTAAAAATTTGAATTTTGGATTTATTTAGTATTTAGAATTTTAAGTTTAGGATTTATTCTATTATGGCCATCCATATTTTATCCGAAGATACCATCAATAAAATCGCCGCCGGGGAAGTGATCGAGCGGCCCGCCAATGTCGTAAAAGAACTCGCGGAGAATTCCATAGACGCCGGCAGCCGCTCCATTGAGATAGAGATAACGGAATCCGGCAGAAAACTGATCCGCGTGACAGACGACGGCTGCGGCATGTTGCCGGAAGAGCTGTCCCTGGCCTTCACGCGCCACGCGACCAGCAAGATATCCGGTTTTGACGACCTTTCAAAGATTCTTACCATGGGCTTCAGGGGCGAGGCGCTGCCGTCGATCGCGTCCGTTTCCAATGTACTCGTCCAGAGCCAGGCAAAAGGCGCGGACGCCGGCATGGAACTGAGGATCTCCGGAGGAAAAGTAAAGGGGAAAAAGGAGTGGGCGGGAAAACCGGGCACGAACATCGAGGTCAGCGGCCTTTTCTTCAACACCCCGGCGCGCCTGAAATTCCTTAAGAGCGGCGCGACCGAAAAGCATAATATCCTCAGCCACGCGGAGCAGCTCGCGCTTGCCCGGCCGGAAATATCATTCAGGGTAATTTCCGACGGCAGGCAGGCGCTGAACACGCCGCAGACAAAAAAACCAGTTGAAAGGATCTTTGACGTACTCGGGGACGGGTTCGCGTCCTCGCTTGTCCCTTTTGAGATAACGCATCCTAAGATAAAACTTTCCGGTTTCGCCACGCCGACCGAAAAAAACCAGCCCAACAGGAACTTCCAGTTCCTTTTCGTCAACAGAAGGCCGGTGCAGATAAGCAAGGTCATTTTCCGCGCTATTTACGACGCGTACAGCGAGAATCTCCCAAAAGGGAGACATCCCGGAATCCTGCTTTACATGGAAATCGACCCTTCCGAAATCGACGTCAACATACATCCTGCAAAGCGTGAAATCCGCATTGCCAAGGAAAACGATCTTTACGATATCATTTACCGTTCCATTAAAACCGCGCTGAACAGGCCCGTTCAGGTCAGGCTTACGCAGTTTGAGACGCCTGAATCCTCCGTACAGCCGGCTTTCGTTAAAGAAGCGCCGGCAACCTATACCGCCGAAGAACTAATACTGAGGAACAGGACCGCCGCCGGAAAACCCGCGGCCCCTTTTATATCCGCGGATTTTGAAGCCGGCAAAACTGCCGGAAACGCGTTCCAGGTGTTCGGCTCGTATCTCGTCGCCCAGAAAGGGGACGAACTGATCATCATAGACCAGCACGCCGCCGCCGAAAGGATCAGGTATGAAAGATATTCGGACGAAGCCAGGAATGATAAGGTGCAGGTCCAGCAGATGCTGATTCCCGAAACGCTGGACATGCCCGCAAGCTTAAGCGCTCTGCTGAAGGAAAATATCGGGCTTCTTAAAGAAACGGGATGGGAGATAGAAGAATTCGGTTCAAAAACGTTCCGGATAACAGGGGTCCCGGCGGTGCTTGGCGCCGGGCTTGAAATAATAAACGTCATAAAAGGCGTGCTTGAATCCCTCGCGGAAGAAACAAAACTCACGGAAGCCGAAAAAAAGGAAAAGATAATACGCTCTGCCTGCAGGAAAAGTATCAAGGCCGGGGACCGCGTTTCCCGTCAGGAAATGGACAGGCTTATAGACGACCTTTTTAAGTGCGCGGCGCCCTACACATGTCCCCACGGCAGGCCCACCGTATTCAAGCTCAGCAGAAAACAGCTTGAGAAGTATTTCGGCCGGATTTGAGGGGTCTGCCGCCTCCATTTCCGAAGAGTCTCCGCCACTTCGGAAATGAACTATACATTGAATAAAACATGTGAATCTACTATAATATGCCTGAGTTGGTTGAAAAACCCCTTTCCGGCTGCAATTTCGGTCTTTGGCCTAAGGCGTCGTTGGACTCGACTCATCCCGCCTTAGCGGGACTCGCCTCATCCGCCTCGCCGCGGCTCAAATCCCGAAATTTCGCTTCGAAAAAAGGTTTTTCAAACAACTCAAGTTACCGCAGAACGCGATAAATATGATATCTCTCAATCCCGAACTGGTTTTCAGCCTAAAAAATTTTCATGTAACCAACACGATGACCGCCACGCTTCTTACCGACGCGGTTGTCCTTTTCTTCGTATTCTACCTTTACAAAAAAATCTCCGTCCGGCCCGGGAAGCTTCAGAATGTAGTAGAGATAATCTTTGATTATTTCTATACAATCACAAAGGATGTCACGAAGGATGTGGCGGGAAACAGGGGTTTGAATATTTTCACATGGTTCATGAGCTTTTTCATTTTCATACTTATCTCCAACTTCCTGGGGCTTCTGCCCGGGTACAGCACGTTCGGAATGTTCGAGCACGGAAAACTTGCGCCCTTTCTGCGGGCACCCACGAGCGATTTGAACATGACGCTGGGGCTCGCGATAGTTTCTCTCATAGCCACGCACGCGCTCAGCATAAAATATATCGGAATAAAAGAATACCTGAAAAGATTCTTTTCATTCAGCCCCCTGCTGCTTTTCGTAGGATTGCTGGAGCTTGTTTCGGAATTCACAAAACTCATATCTTTCTCGTTCCGTCTCTTCGGCAATATATTCGCCGGGGAAATCGTATTGAGCAAGGTATCTTCGTTCCTGCCGTTCGTCGCGCCGCTGCCGTTCCTTATGCTGGAAATGATAGTGGCCGTCGTTCAGGCGCTCGTTTTCGCAATGCTTACGATGGTATTCATGAGCATATTGTCAACACCACATTCTGAACAAGGAGGACATTGACATGGTTTTTACCCTTACCGGAGGTTTGATCATCGCCATAGGCGGTATCGCTCCCGCGATCGCTATCGGCATGATAGGCGCGAAAGCGATGGAAGCGATCGGAAGAAATCCTGAGGCAAGCGGAAAAATCCTTACTCCCATGCTTCTCGGCATGGCGTTCGCCGAAGCCATAGCGATTTACGCGCTGATACTCGCGTTCGCAAAGTAAGAAGATTACACAGATTTACAAAGACGATTACACAGATTAAGAACAACGATTACACAGACGACTTCCGACATGCAATTAATGGAGTCCCGATTTATCGGGATTAGAAAAACGATTACACCGATTAATAAAGACGATTACACGGATTAAAGCACTTTGTAATCTGTGAAATCTATTTAAAAAATCTGTGTAATCAAATATAGGAACTATATTATACCCTTCGGGTATTTCGCATAGGACAATTAAGTAGAGACACTTGAGGTGCTCAATGGAAATTTTCGGTCAATTCGGACTGGATATCCGCCTGCTGATCGGGCAGATAATCAACTTCCTTATACTTGTTTTCATTTTCAAGAAATTCCTTTTCACCCCGATAATGAAGATGCTGAAAGAGCGGGAAGAAAAGATTAAAAAGGGCATTGAGGATTCCAGCAAGGCCGCCGAATTTCTTGAAAACGCCGGCAGGGAAAGCGCCGATATCGTGAGGGACGCGAAATTAGGCGCCCATGAGATAGTTGAAAACGCGAGAAAAGCCGCGGAAGATATCAAGAACGAGATGATATCCGTTTCAAAAACCGAATCGGAAAAGATAATCGCGCAGGCAAAAGCGAGCGCCGAGTCCGAGATGCAGAAGGCGGAAAAGAGCATGAAAGAGCTGTCGCTGGGATTATCCCAGAAGATCCTCGCGAGCGTCATAGAGACCGTGTTCTCGCAGGAAGACAAGGACAGGATACTCAAAAAATCGGCTGAAACGATAGAAAAGGAAAACCTCCCGTCATGATAAGCAAAAGGGAACTCAAGGAACTGGCGGAACTGACGGTTTCCGAAGGCAAGGTCAGCAAGAGAACGGCTGACTTCATCCTGAAGAAATTTTCCATCTCCGAACTCAAGGAGTTCCTCTGCCTTTTGCGCCGCGAAACCGCGAAAAACCGCGTTTTTGTCCGGACGGCCGGCGAGCTGGACAGCAAATCCAGGGAGATGATCTCGCGCAAATACAGGGGAAAAGAGATAATTTTCGAGATGTCGGATAAACTCGGCGCGGGCATGGAGATACAGGCCGACGATGAAATAACCAGGATGAACATAAAAAACATGCTTGAAAAGACATTCCAACAACTGCGGGAGAACCTATAGATGAGGGGACGGAACCATTTTGGGAAAAACCCGGAATGTGAGAGATCCAGTCCTTCCGAAAAGGAACGATAATATCATGGGAAATTCGCAAAAATCTAAAGAATACTTTCTGCAAGAAACTGCGGATAGAACAGGAAGGGCTGGATGACAACAACACCTGAAGAACTCATTAAACAGATCGAAGAAAGGATTTCCACGGCGCAACTGAGCCCCGAGCATTCCAATCAGGGAATCGTGATGTCGAACAGCGACGGCATAATAAGGGCGAACGGGCTCTCGAAAGCCGGGTTCGGCGAAGAAGTGGAGTTCGAGAACAAGAAGCGGGGACTGATATTCAACATGGACGAGGATTCCACCTCAATAGTCCTGCTTTCGCCGGCCGAGGATATTTCCGAAGGCATGAAGGTGAAGACCACCGGAAAGATCATGGGGGTGCTGGCCTCCGATAACCTTATCGGCCGCGTCATAGACCCGCTCCAGAATCCACTTGACGGCAAGCCGCTTAAGCCGTCCGGCAAGCTTTATCCACTGGAAAAGCTGGCTTATCAGATAATAGACCGCCGGCCGGTGGACCGTCCCGTAAAAACGGGAGTCAAGGCCGTAGACGCGATGACTCCGATAGGAAGGGGCCAAAGGGAACTTATTATCGGCGACCGCAACACGGGAAAGACGGCCATCGCGATAGACGCGATAATCAACCAGAAAAAATGCGACTTGAATCTCAAGCGCATGATCTGCATATACTGCGCGATAGGGCAGAAGAGGAGCAACATAGCGAGAACAATCGCGCGCCTTGAAAAAGAAGGCGCGATGGAATACACGATAGTAGTCGCGGCAAGCGCGTCCGACCCGGTGACGCTTCAGTACATCGCGCCGTTCGCCGCGTGCGCGATCGGCGAGTACTTCATGGATAAAGGCGAAGACGTACTTGTGATTTACGACGACCTCACGAAACACGCCTGGGCGTACAGGCAGCTTGCGCTGCTTTTGAGGCGGCCGGCCGGAAGAGAGGCATACCCGGGAGATATTTTCTATCTTCATTCGCGGCTGTTGGAGCGCGCCGCGCGGCTTTCCGAAGAATTAGGCGGGGGAACTCTTACCGCGATACCCGTTATTGAAACGCAGGCAAATGACGTATCGGCCTATATCCCCACGAACGTCATCTCCATAACCGACGGCCAGATCTATCTTGAAGCGGACCTTTTCAACGCCGGCATACGGCCTGCCATAAACGCGGGATTATCGGTGTCGCGCGTCGGCGGCGCGGCGCAGTCAAAGGCAATGAAGCAGTTCTCGAGCATGATAAGGATTGAACTCGCGCAGTTCAGGTCGCTGCAGGCCTTCGTCCAGTTCGGAAGCGATCTTGATGAGCAGACGCTCAAGCAGATAGAACGAGGGAAACGGGTCGTAGAGATACTGAAACAGCCGCAGTACAAACCGCTGGACGAGGTATCGCAGGTGGTCAGCATATTCGCGGCGACATCCGGGCTTCTGGATGATATCCCCGTAGCGAATATAAAGAAAGCGGAAAGCGAGATGCACGAGTATTTCCGCTTGAACGAGAAACAGCTGTCGGAAAAGATACGGACGGGCGCCAAACTTGACGATAAAACGCAGGAAGAGCTCAACAACACAATATTCGAATTCAAAAAAACCCTTGTATAATGTTTTTTTGTAATCTTTAAATCTTTCAATCTTGTAATCGGTGTTATTATGTCCCAGAACCTTCAATCTCTGAAAAAACGGATTAAAACGGCGCAGAACATCTCGCAGATAGCGCGCGCGATGGAGATGATCGCCGCGTCCAAGATCAAGAAGGCCCAGGCCGCGGCTCAGAACAACAAGCCGTATTCGGACAAGATCACCGAGGTTCTTGACAGGATGCTTTCATCGTCCCGGGCCGAAGATATCGAGCACCCTTACATGGCCAAAAACGTCAATACCCAAAACCGGCTGCTGATAGCATTCTCGCCGGACAGGGGGCTGGCCGGTTCTATAGTGACCAATCTGTGCAGGAAGCTGCTTGAATTCGGCTCCGGTAATCTCACGGTCGTGACTGTGGGGAATAAAATAGAGCGCTTCGCTTCAAGAATGGGCTACGAAATCCCGGCATCTTTCCCGTTCGGCGGCAAGTTCCCTCACTACACTTCGGTCTATCCGCTCATGAACATCATTCAGCGGAGTTATCTCGGGAAACAGGTCTCCGAAGTACACCTGCTTTACACCGAATTCAGGTCATTCTTTTCCCAGTCGCCCGTTGCGGTAAAAGTACTGCCCATAGAACCGCCGAAACAAGCAGCGGAGAATCAAGTCCTGCCGTACAAGTTCGAGCCCGGGCTCCAGTACATTCTGAATGAACTGATCCCTTATTACCTTGAAATAAAACTTTTCAACGCGTTGATACAGGCATACACCTCCGAACAGGCGGCCAGGATGATCGCCATGGGGAACGCAAAGGAAAACGCGCTGGACATAGGAGAATCTCTAACGCTTACATACAATAAAACAAGACAGGAAAGGATCACTAACGAGATACTGGACCTTGCAAACGCCAAGATCTCGTAAAAACAACCTATGAACAAAAAAACGTTTAGAAAAGGCGAAGGTGTCGTTACCAGTATTCAGGGAGTCGTCGTAGATGTAAGGTTCCGCAACGAAACGCCCGAGATATACGAAGCTCTCGAGATCGATCTCGGCGGCGGCAAGCGTCTCGTGCTGGAAACAGAATTTGAACTCGGTAACAACGAAGTCCGGTGCATCGCGCTCGGCCCGGCTTTCGGACTGAAAAGAGGAACGGTCGCGAAACGGCTCATGAACCCGGTCAAGGTTCCCGTCGGAGAAAAAACGCTCGGCAGGATGTTCAACGTGCTGGGGGAACCCATAGACGGCATGGCGCCGGTCGCGGCGGGCGAAGCGCGTTTTGACCCGATACATAAAGAAGCGCCGACAATCGCGGAGCAGAAACCCGAACCGGAAATACTTGAGACAGGCATGAAGGTCATAGACCTTATCTCTCCGTTCACAAAAGGCGGGAAAATAGGCATCTTCGGCGGCGCCGGCGTGGGCAAAACCGTCATAGTCAAGGAACTTATCCGCAACATCGCGGTCGTCCATAAGGGCCATTCTGTCTTTGCGGGAGTGGGCGAGCGGACGCGCGAAGGGACCGACCTCTGGCTTGAGATGAAAGAAGCGCAGGTAATGGACAAAACGGTGCTTGTTTTCGGTCAGATGAACGAACCGCCGGGGAACAGGCTAAGGGTCGCCTTGACGTCTCTGACGATGGCGGAATATTTCAGGGACGACAAAAATGAGGATGTGCTTCTTTTCATAGATAACGTGTTCCGTTTCGCGCAGGCAGGCAGCGAGGTCTCCGCGATGCTCGGCAGAATGCCTTCCGCCGTGGGCTACCAGCCCAACCTCGCGCAGGATATAGGCGAACTGCAGGAACGCATCGCGTCCACTCAAAAAGGCTCCATAACCTCCGTTCAGGCGATATATATACCGGCCGACGATTACACCGATCCGGCCCCGGTGGCCATCTTCGGGCATCTTGACGCGACTATAACGCTTGACAGGGACATTTCGGCGCAGGGTCTTTATCCGGCCGTAAACCCGCTGACATCATCTTCAAGGCTTCTGGACCCTAACACGGTCAGCAAGGAACACTATGAAGTGGCGTCGGAAGTGCTGAGGATCCTGCAGAGATACAAGGACTTGCAGGATATCATCGCGATACTCGGCATAGACGAACTCGCCGATGAAGACAAGCTCACGGTAGCCCGCGCGAGAAAGATACAGCGTTTCTTCACGCAGCCGATGTTCGTCGCCGAGGCCTTCACCGGGCTGGAAGGGAAATACGTCAAGATTAGCGACACGATACAAGGATTCAAGGGCATCATTGAAGGCAAATACGACCACATACCCGAACAGGCCTTCTTTATGATAGGAACGATAGAAGAAGCATTTAAAAAATCCGGGAATAAAGTATAGTGTTGCGCTAAACTATCATGATAAACCTGCTTATTATCTCTCCTGAGGGCACAATCTTCAAGGACGCGGTGCGCGAAGCGACGTTCCCTTCGGTGACGGGCGAACTCACGGTCCTGCCCGGCCACACCCCTGTTTTCACCAAGCTGAAAGAGGGCGAGATACTTATACGGAAAGCCGGCGCAGACGTTTCTATCGCCGTTACGGGCGGCTTTATTGAGATAACGCAGAACGCCGTGAACGTACTGGCCGACTATGCTGTCAGGTCAGCCGACATAGAATTGGAAAAGGAAAAACAGGCGCAGGAAAGAGCCCGGGAG
This sequence comes from Elusimicrobiota bacterium, assembly GCA_043811535.1. Classification (GTDB taxonomy): domain Bacteria; phylum Elusimicrobiota; class Endomicrobiia; order Endomicrobiales; family JBDRNC01; genus JBDRNC01. Next base: position 49,207 of record JBDRNC010000027.1, on the reverse strand, counting down.
CTGCTCAAGACTACCAAGGACAAAAACGAGACTTCATTCATTGAAAAAGAGCTCAGGAAACATATACTTGAACTTAAAGTGGGCGAAAAATACAAAAGACGCAGTAAAAGATAGACATGTTAAATGTGTAATGTTTGATAAATAAACGAAAAACAGCATAATATCTTCATTACACTTTACACATAACACATTTTGTCTTGACAAAATCACGGAATTTGAGTATATTACTGATTAGTCGAATAAAGTGTCGCCTCTAAGGGCTTATGCACTTAGGGGTTTTTCTTTAAGAAAAGGAGGTGTACAAAATGAAAAAAGTGATTCTCGTTCTTTTCTTCGCGGCGGCGGTTTTCGCCGGATGCACGAAACAGGAGGCCACGGTCCCTGCAACGACTGATGCGCCGGCAGCTCCTGCGGCTCCCGCAACACCTGCGAAGTAATTAAGTTATAGAAAAAAGCAGGCACAATCCCGCATCGATTTTGCCGATGCGGGATTGGTTCGGCCCTGCTTTTTTCTTTTGGTCAAATATTATAGAATAGGTGAATGAACGCGATAATTATTATTGCAGGGCCCACTGGTTCAGGTAAAACAGCCGTCGCGGTTGAACTTGCTAAAAAGATCAACGGTGAGATCATTTCCGCAGATTCAAGGCAGGTTTACAGATACCTTGATATCGGCACAAACAAGGAAGGAACACTTGACCAAAAGACCGGCCTGCGCATGGCCGGCGGCATAGCCCAGCGCCTTACGGATGTAATTGAACCGTCCGAAATTTTCAGCGCGGGAGAATTCGTAAAGCAGGCAGGGGAATCTATACGGAAGATAAGAAACTCAAAAAAACTCCCTATCATAGCCGGGGGCACCGGCCTTTACATCAAAGCGCTCGTTGACGGGCTGGCAGAACTGCCGGAACAGGACGCCGTGATACGCGCGAAACTGCAGGCCGGCCTGTCCAGTCGCGGGAAAGAACATCTTTACGAACGGCTGAAAACAATCGACCCGCAGGCCGCCGAAAAAAACAAGGGCAATCCCCAGAGGCTTATCCGCGCGCTGGAAGTGTATGAGCTCACCGGCATACCGATAAGCGCTCTGCACAAAAACACAAAACCTTCGTCGGAGAAATTCATCCAGTTCGGCCTGCTCTGGGAAAGGGAAGAATTATACGGCCGGGTGGACGCGCGAAGCCGTAAGATGCTTGAATCGGGCATGATAGAAGAAACAAAAAGGGCTGTCGCCATGGGATTTAAGGAAGACTGCCCGGGACTCCAGGGTCTGGGATACCGCCGCGTCATCGATTTTCTGAAAAGCATAACGGACAGAACGGAACTTGTGTCCGGCCTTCAACAGGACAACAGGAATTACGCGAAAAGACAGATAACATGGTTCAGAAAAGACAACCGCATTAATTGGATCCATACATCAGAAAAACAGTTTTCTGCGGTCAATATTGCTAATCGTATAGCCGATATGGTAGAATAGTGACTCTCATTTACAGTTACAACCCAAAATATGGAAAGAGCAATCCTTTTAGGCCTGCAGCTTCCGAAGACAAAACGAAACGAAGTTGAGGATTCGATCGCCGAGCTTTCGCGGCTTGCCGAGACTGCCGGAGCAAAACCGGAATTAACCGTAATACAGAAACGGCATAAAACAGACCCGGCATATCTTATCGGCGCCGGGAAAGCGCTGGAACTCAAGGAATTGGCCCGCGAAAAAAATATTAAAACCATTATCTTTGACGAAGAGCTCAAGCCCGTGCAGCAGAAAAATCTTGAAGAAGCCGTAGAAGCGAAGATAATCGACCGGTCGCGCCTCATCCTTGATATATTCGCCAAAAGAGCCCGCAGCAAAGAGGGCATACTTCAGGTTGAGCGGGCTCAGTTGGAATACTTCCTTCCGCGCATAACCGAACGCTTCGGCAGGTTTGAACAGCAGACCGGCGGCATAGGCACAAGGGGCCCCGGCGAGAAAAAACTTGAAGTCGACCAGAGGCGCGTCAGGGAACGCATAGCGCTGCTGGACCGGGAAATAGAATCGGTCAGGTTCCATCGCGGCGTCCTGCGGCAGAAAAGGCTTGATTCCGGGCAGCCGGTAGTGACTATCGCCGGTTATACTAACGCCGGAAAATCAACACTGCTTAACGCTTTAAGCGGGGCAACACCCGGTACGGATAAAAACCGCGGGGTTTACCCCGTAAAAAATCAGGACATCGCGGGCTTTATCCCGGGGAAGAACAGACAATCCAATTCGCACAAAGCATACTATGCTGCCCGTGAGATTTCTAACGGGGTTTACGCGGATGACAAGCTTTTCGCGACGCTTGACCCCACAACAAGGCAGGTAAAGCTCCCAAACGGAAGGATCGCTCTTTTTACGGACACGGTCGGATTCATCAAAAAACTCCCGCATTCGCTTGTGGCGGCTTTCCACGCGACGCTTGAAGAAATATCGCTTTCAAGCTGCCTTGTCCACGTCATTGACGCGTCGCACGCGGACTACGAGAACCAGGTCAGGACAGTGCTGTCGGTCCTTAAAGAACTCGGCGCTGAAAAAATACCGGTCATAAACGTATACAATAAGGCCGACCTGCTTTTAAAAGAACAGCGCGCCAGGCTCTCGCGCGACGGGGCGCTGCTGATATCGGCGAGATTCGGCAACGGCGTCGAACAGCTCCTTTCCAGAATAGAGAATATAGTCGTACCGAAAGTATACCGCCACTCGATAAGAGTGCCGTACTCCAAAACACGGCTGCTTGGACAGATTCACAAGCTGGCTGTCGTAAAAAAACGGGAATATACCGAAAAAAACGTTAAATTGAATATTGAAACGACAAAGGAACACTGGAACAAGATACGACAAATACTAAAAACAAAATACTAAACACTAAATAAGCTCAAAACACAAAAATTAAAACACAAACACTGCAGTTATATTTGAAATTTTGAATTTATTATTTTTGATTTATTTAGTGTTTAGAGTTTAGTATTTAGTGTTTAATAAGGCGGATAAATGACTCTCGCGACTAAAATAACGCTCCTGCGCATCATATTGATGCCTATTTTTATCGTGCTGCTTCTTCAGGGGCACCACCCGTGGCCCGCCGTGATATTCACGTTCACAATAGTGACCGACGCGCTTGACGGTTTCATCGCGCGCTGGAAAAAGCAAAAAACGGCTCTCGGCTCTTTTCTGGACCCGCTCGCGGACAAACTGCTGATGTTTTCATCGTTTTTGACGCTGGCATACCTGAAAGTCATACCGCTCTGGATATTCGTGGTCATTGTGAGCCGGGACATGCTCATCGTAATCGGCTGGCTCGTGTTCTACTTCATCACGCATTCTATCGAGATAAAGCCGCGGCTTTCCGGAAAACTGACGGCGATAATCCAGATGACCACTGTATGGCTGATACTGCTCGGTCTCGCAGGGCAGTGGAAAGAGGGTTTTCTCGTATTAACGGTCATCATAACCTCCGCTTCCGCTCTTGATTACGTCATTGTCGGGAGCAAGAACCTGAGTGGAGCCTCACCGCCAGTTAGGCGGTGATACCGTCTCCACCTCCCCGATACACCGGGGAGCATCCACCTTCACTAAGCGCCCGCCGCGGCGGGCAGCTTCGGTGGACTGCCCTTTTCAAGCGACTTGGTATATTTACACACTCAGTCGCAGACGTTTTTATTCAAAGTGAAACTTCAGAGACTCTACGCGAAGGCGGGCAAACACCTCTAATGGAAACAATAGTAATCGTGGGCCGGCCCAACGCCGGCAAGTCGACTCTTTTTAACCGCCTGATTGGCAGGAGGAAGGCGCTCGTCCATCATGAACCCGGAACGACCCGGGACATGAACGAGAACGTAGTTACCTGGGGGGACATGAGTTTCATACTGGCCGACACCGGCGGGTGGGGCGACGAAACTTCGCAGTTCTCCGCCGAAATAAGGGAAAACCTCGAGAAAGCGCTTACGCAATCGGATTACGCCTTGTTCGTTGTCGACGGCAAGAACGGCCTCAACCCGCTTGACCTGGAACTCGCGAAATTCATCAGGCGGCTGAATAAGAAAACCATCCTTGTGGTCAATAAGATCGACTCTGAAAGGGAAGAATCCAAAACATTCGACTTTTATAAACTCGGGATCGACAACATTGTCAACGTCTCCGCCACGCACGGGCGGAATATCCCCGAGCTGATGGAAAAGATATCCGGGCTTATTCCGATGGACAATAAAATATCGGCCGGGGAAAAAACAGAAAACGCAATAAAGGTGATACTGCTCGGCAAGCCGAACGTGGGCAAATCCTCTTTTCTGAACATGATATGCAAAGAGGAGCGGACTATTGTAAGCGAAAAAGCCGGCACGACCCGGGAAGCCATCGATATAGTCATCAGGCGCGGCGAAAGGACTTTCGTGCTTGTAGACACGCCGGGGCTCCGCAAGAAACGGAAATTCAAGAACGACCTTGAATACCTTTCTTCCTTGAGCGCGCACCACGCGGTTGAGAACGCCGAAGTGGCGGTTTTGATCATTGACGCCACGCAGGGCGTCGGCGAGACCGAAGCGCGTATAGCCGAGCTCATACTGGAAAACCGGTGCGCGTGCCTGATCGCCGTCAATAAATGGGACCTTATCGAGAGCAGGGAAGAAATGGTAAAGCGTTTCAACGGACTTCTTGAACAAAAGCTCAAGTTCCTTTGGTGGTCAAAGGTGGTTTTCATGTCGGCGAAAACCGGCCAGCGCACCGAAAAGATACTGGACGAAGTTTACGGGATCTACCAGGAATATTCCAAAACAGCGGACAGCGACCGGATCAAGGAAGTCTTCGAAAACGCCTTCGCGCGGAATCCGTTCTCCCAAAAAGGGGAAATGCTGAAACTAACGAAAGTCTCCCAAACCGGCACGCGCCCCCCGCATTTCACTCTTCTTGTAAACAAGACCGAACTTGTCCATTTCTCATACAGGCGCTACCTGACCAACATTCTGCGCGAAAACTTCGGGTTCACGGGCACGCCGATCGTGCTGAAATTCGTCAGAGGTTAACAATGGATGTATTACTTGTATTTTTAGTGGTTATTTTAGGCCTCATCGGGTCAGCCGTACTCTGGAGTTTCAGTTTTACGGAAATCCCCATATGGATCGTATTTTCTTATCTTGCCGGCTCAATACCGTTCAGTTTTCTGACGGCGAAAGCCTTTAAAGGCATCGATATACGGAAACTCGGTTCCGGGAATCCCGGAGCGGCGAATGTCTACCGGACCGCAGGCCCCGCCGCGGGTATAGCCGCATTCCTGCTGGACTTCCTCAAAGGATTTCTGCCCGTCTTTCTCGCAGCAAGATATTTCGGGCCCGACCGGACGGTTCTTTGGATAATCGTGGCCATTTGCGCCATCGCAGGCCATATGTGGACCGTATTCCTGAATTTCCGCGGGGGAAAAGGCGTCGCGACCAGCGCGGGGGTGTTTTTCGCGGTGCTTCCATTGCCCGCGGCCGGGGCTTTTGCCCTGTTCTGGGCAGTCGTTCTCCTGACAAAACACGCGTCTACCGGTTCAATAACAGCCGCAATCGCGCTTCCGGTTTTCTCGCTGCTGCTCGGCCGTCCGAAAAGCCTTACGATTTTCGCCGCCTGCATGGCGGTTCTCATAATATTCCAGCACCGCTCGAACATAAAAAGGCTTATTGAAGGGAAAGAACTGAAAATAAGAACTAAAACGACGCATACTGTGTAATGAAGGTGCTTTTTCCGCTGTTTCATTACACATTAAACAAAGAACATTACACAACAGTCAGCCATATATGGGAGTTTAAATGAACAAAAAGCATCTTGTTGAATCACTGTCAAGGGTACTCAGCACGAAAACCGAAGCAAAAGCGTCGGTTGACAAAATATTCGCCGAAATCAAGAAAGCCCTTAAAGAGGGGCATAAAGTGGTGGTTTCAGGATTCGGCAGCTTTACTCCTTTCATTTCACGCGCGAAGAAAGGCAGAAATCCTAAAACAGGAGAAACCATACACCTCATGCCCCGCAGGAAAGTGCGCTTCAAACAGGCGAAGAATCTATTATAACGCAACCGGCGTCCATTAGCTCATAGGTTCATAAGTTAACGAAATTAAGACCAGGAAAAGAACAACCTTAGAATGCAGTTATATGGGGAGTGAGGGATAATTCTGCAGCAGGTCTCACGAGCCCGACTTGGGCTTTTTGAAGGGCTCGTGCGAGAGCCGAGAGGTGTGGGCGAGGCGTACTGCGAAGGAATTGTCCCGAAAGATAACTTGACAATTTGAAGTTCTTTCGTTAGAATATAGCGGACATTAAGATTTAAAGTATTACTTTAACCTTTGATTGGATCCTGCGATAGAAAAAAATGCTAGATTTTCCTCCGATACCTGACAAAGAATTCTTCTCCATAGGCGAAGCCAGCCGCATAGCCCAGATTCCGGCGTACGTGCTCAGGTACTGGGAAAGCGAATTCAAACTGCTGAGACCCGCTCGCAGGACGTCAGGCCAGCGGAAATATATCCGTAAAGACATTGAAACGATCTTCAGGATTAAAGACCTGCTTTACTCCAGAAAGTTCACGATAGCCGGCGCCAAGAAACACCTGCTTGATGAAAAACGCAAGGACAGCGGCTCAACCGATGTCCAGCTGAACTTTGAGATACAACAGCCAGCGTCCGTCTCTGCATCATCCGCCGCGCCTGAAGTAATAAAGGAAGTTAGGGAAGAGCTTCAGGATCTGCTGAAAATGCTTAAATAGAGAGAAAAATGTTCTTTGTTTACGTGCTTAAAAGCTTAAAAGACGGTAAACTATATACCGGACAAACTTCCAACCTTCAAGAAAGAGTAACGTGGCACAATTCAGGAAAACAAAAATCAACGAAATTTAGGCTTCCTGTGACACTAGTATATTCTGAACCCTATGCAACCCGTAATGAAGCTATGAAAAGAGAAAAAGAGCTAAAAACGGGTAAGGGTCGAGATCTTTTAAAGAAAATTTTGAAATAATGATATTCGGGGCGTAGCGTAGTTGGCTAGCGCACTCCCTTGGGGTGGGAGAGGTCGGCGGTTTCCACCTAGGCGGACCCGCCCCGAATCCCTTTCATACCGCAGCAGATGCGAAATCAGGGCTTGTGTCTTTCTACCGACAACTCCGATATGCCTTCTTAACAACCAATAACTGCTTAATCGAATAAATCTCGGGAGATCATGATGTCAAGAATATCCGAAAAGATAAGCGTAGAAATCCTTAAAAAAGCCGTGTTATCAATCCTGATTTTTGCCGCAATTCTTGCGGCGTATATTTTTTATGTAAATGAGATCGTTCCTAATATATCTCCGGAGCTTTTCGAATCGTTAAAAAAATACATTAATTCCGTCTTTGTTATCGCGGCCGGGTTCGTTGTCAGTAAAACCGCCGGAGCGGCGCTCGGATGGTATCATGCTAACGTGGCCTCAAAAACAAAAACGCAGCTTGACGACAAGCTCGTGCCGATTATCCAAAGAACGGCCAAGGTCATTATATGGATTATCGCAACGCTTATCATTCTGCCCTTTTTCGGCGTAAACATCAATGCCCTCGTTGCGGCCCTTGGCGTAGGTTCGCTGGCAATAGCCCTGGCGGCCCAGGATACTATCGCCAACATCATTGCCGGTTTTCTGATAATGATTGATTCTCCGTTTAGAATAGGAGACAGGATAAAACTGCCTACCGGAGAAAATGTGAAGGTTCTCGAAATTGGAGTAAGAAGATCCAGATTCGTTTCTGATGACAAAGCGATAATAATAGTCCCCAATGTCGACCTTTGCAAGAACAAAATAATCAATTATACTTACGGCGAAGAATTCAATTCCCGCGTTCTCAAAGATAAGCAACCCGATATAAATACGAATAAATAAAACACAACATCCCGCTTACGCGGGATTTCACAAACGGTAATTTAAAACAACGCTTTATGTGTTCAAGGTGTCAATCCCGCCGTTGGCGGGATGTCGCAAACGGCAATAAAATAAAACACTAGAGGATACGTGCCCAATCCCGATACGCTCCGCTTCTCGGGATGTCACATAAGACAATCTAATTACATAGGGGTGTTCCATGCGGTGGTTCATAAGGTCAAAAATATTCAAAGCTACTGTCACCGAAGCGAATATCGATTACATGGGAAGTATTACCATTGATGAAGAGCTGATCGAGAAATCGGGGTTGTGCCTTGGCGAAAAAGTCCTTGTCGTCAGCAACACTACGGGAAACAGGCTGGAAACATACGTGATGAAGGGAGAGCGCGGTTCCGGCGTAATCTGCATGAACGGCGCCGCGGCTCACTTGATAAAAAAAGACGAAGAGATAATCATAATGGGATTTGAACTCTCGGATAAACCCCTTAAATCCCGGCAAGTCCTTGTTGATAAAAAGAATAAGTTCACTAAATACTTCTAACCTGAGATTCCTGCCTTTCTACCGGGGTCACAATGCACAGGGTCCTGTTTCTCTGCGCCACTAATAATTCAGGACACAAAAAAGCGGCGGAGGCTGTCCAGAAAAGCCTGATGCAGCTTAATCCCGGCGCGGAATGCTCCTGCATAGATTTCTTCACACATTCCTATCCGCTTTTGGGCCCGCTTCTGTCAAGAATATACATTGAGATACTTCGCAGCATTCCTCACGCATGGGATTACCTGTACGGCAATGCCGATTTTGCCGAGCTCACAGTGGAGCTAAGACAGTTTTTCAACCTGTTGAACATCCCGAAACTGCACAAGGTCCTTAAAAACTACAGCCCCGATATTATCGTTTGCACTCAGGCGATACCTGCGGGTTTTATTTCGCATGAAAAAGATATGGGAAGGATAAATGTCCCTCACATGGCGGTCGTCACGGATTTTGCCGCGCATCCGTACTGGCCGGAACAAAATGTAGACAACTATTTTGTCCCTAACGAAGAAGCCATGAACGATCTAAAGAAAAGGGGAATACCTGAAAACAGGATATGCGTCACGGGAATCCCGATAAACCCTTCATTTTCCGTTTCAATACCTAAGAACTTCGCGCGCAAGAAACTTGGACTGCGTCCCGCGGTACGGACCGCGCTCGTACTGGGCGGCAGCCAGGGCCTCGGCCACATATCCGAGGCTCTGCGCGTCCTTTTGACGGTAAGAAATATCCAGATTATAGCGGTTGCCGGTTATAATCGTCCGTTATACAGGCAACTAAAGAGAGACCTCGGGAGCCACAAGAATATTTTCATTTTCGGGCATGTGAAGAATATGAGCCGTTTAATGGATGCCGCGGACGCTGTTATCTCAAAACCGGGCGGGTTGACCTGCGCCGAAGCCCTGGCGAAGGGATTGCCCATGATTATCATGTCGCCGCTGCCGGGCCAGGAAGAAAGGAATGCCGCCTATCTCATGAAACACAATGTTGCCGAACGCTGCGATAATATTAAACACCTTCCCGCGCTTGTCCAGGGACTCCTGAACAATCCGCAGAAATTGATTAAGTGCGGGTTCAGGGCGCTGAGCCTGTCGCGCCCCAACGCGAGCCAGTTGATAGCAAGCAGAATACTGGAACATTTATATGAAAGATAATAATGACGCGGCCGCAGAAATGGTCCGGACACAGCTCCTCCCGCGCGGGATTTCCGATAATACCGTGCTTGACGCCTTCCTTAAAGTCCCTCGCTCTCTTTTCGTTCCGGAGAGATTTTCACGGGAAGCATATGACGACCATCCGCTGCCGATAGGCGAAGGACAGACGATATCCCAGCCCTTCATGGCCGCCATAATGACCGAACTTCTGAAAATCAAAAAAGGCGATAAAATCCTGGAAATAGGCACGGGTTCCGGCTACCAGACGGCAATTCTCGCGGAACTCGGCGGCGAAGTCAATACCGTGGAAAAAATTGAGCCGCTTTCGCAGAAGGCAAGAAACACGCTTGACGGCATAGGATATAAAAACATCAATTACAGAATCGGCGACGGAACCGCCGGCTGGGCCGAAAAAGCCCCGTTCGATAAGATTATCGTGACAGCGGCCGCAAGAGAGATACCGCCGCTTTTCATCGAACAGCTCGCCGAAGGCGGAAGACTTGTAATTCCCGTGGGCGAGACTTTCTCGCAGGAACTCACCATCGTGGAAAAGGAAAAGGGGAAAATAATCAAGAAATTCTACGGCGGCTGCGTCTTCGTGCCTCTTGTGGGGGAATACTCGACTTGACGACAGCAATTAGCGAATAGCCCGCCGCGGCGGGGCAATTAGTGAAAATTCCACAGCCGGAAATATCTTTAAACAACTAATTGCAAATGGCAAATAACTAATTGCTGCATTTTATAGTTGAAAATTGTGTCGTAATTTAGTAGAATTCTCATTCGAATTGCATAAGACCCTATCTCGTATACCCTAACGGGTACTTCGGTTTAGTTACATTATTGTTGGTCGTTTTGTTCTTTGTCATTTGTTCCCGAATATTTTTACCAAGTCCATTTTGCGCACGGTTCGGCTACAATAAAGTCTACAGAATCGGGGCGTAGCTCAGTTGGCTAGAGCGCACGGTTCGGGACCGTGAGGCCGCTGGTTCAAGTCCAGTCGCCCCGATTCTGTGAACTGAATACTTCGGGACCGTGAGGCCGCTGGTTTCCCCGCCGCGGCGGGGACCTTACATGAGGCAATTAAATTTTTGAAGTTGTGTTCGGCAAGTCCAGTCGCCCCGACCATTTTAATTTAAAATTATTGGGGCCCTGATTTTTCAGCAGTGGGTTTATGAAGAAAATAATTTTATCAGCATTTTTTCTCGTTCTTTCGCAAAACCTGTCCGCCAGCGAAAACTACCAGTATTTCACTGAGGCCCAAAGCCTTAAGGGTTCCACCGGTTACATCCATACTTTTTCCACGCGGGTGATGCCTAAAAACATGGTAAGCTTCGGACTGCACAGATTCATATGCGGAATAAATTACGGGTTTTTCCGGGATTTCGAAGCCGGGCTGAACTTCAACCTAAAAGAAATATCGTCCATGCCCGCTTTCGATCAACCGAACATCGAGCGCAAGATGGACGAGGTATTCCTGACCTCTAAACTGCGGATACTCCGGGAAGAAGAACATCCTCTTGATGTGTCGCTCGGCACCCACCGCGATACCATTTATCTTGCGGGCGGGAAGTTTTTTAGGAATTTCCATTCTATTACCGCGCAGGGCGGAGTGGCGTGGAATAGAAGGGAAACGGAAACTTTTTTTGCGATAACCGAGTCCCTGACGTGGCAGCAGGCAATACTGGAATTCGAGCCCGAAAAGAATATTTGCAACCTCGGCTGGCGTTTTCTTCTTTCGCCGGAAATGAAACTGGATCTTTTCCTTCAGGATTTCACTCATATCAGCAACGTAATGTTCAATAATTTCATATTCGGGATAACTATTGTTGTATAGAATATTATGAAGGTTCAAAACGGGAAACAAAGGGTTCACGCGGTTATCAGCGGCGAGGTGCAGGGCATCGGGTTCAGATGGTTCGTTCAAAAAACCGCCGCTGACATGAACATAGACGGCTGGGTGAAGAATCTCCCGAACAGCGACGTTGAGCTTGAAGCCGAAGGGAACAAGGAAGCGCTTGAAAGTTTCCTCGACGCCGTACAAAAGAAACATTCATGGGCGCGCGTCGATAAAATCAATATTGAACCTTTGACAGCGTATAACGCCAAGAAATCCGATTTTAAAATAATTTTTTGAAAGGAATCTGAAAAACATGGAAAAATTCGATCCGGTACAGCTGTATTTCAGAGAAATCAAGAAGATGGAAATCCTTTCACCCGAGCAGACAAAAGAGCTCTGGAAGAAGGCGCATAACGGCGACAAAAAGTCCCAGAAGACTCTTGTCGAAGCGAACCTGCGCCTGGTCATCCCTATCGCGAAAAAGTATTTTAAACCCGGGCTGGATTTCCTTGATCTTATAGAAGAAGGCAACATGGGGCTGATCCGCGCGGTTGAAAAATTCAACCCGCACAGAAAAATACATTTTTCCACGTACGCCACGTACTGGATAGACCAGGCGGTGAGAAGATCCGTAGAGGAGCAGGCTAAAACTATCCGCATACCGCCGCATGTCTGGGACGCGATACATAAATGGCTTAAGAACATGGGACCGCTTCAGGCGAAACTCGGACGTAATCCCACGATGGTTGAAATGGCGAAAAAACTGCATCTTTCGGTCAGCCAGATACAGAGTCTGCTCAGCGCCGCCAAGATTTCGCAAGGGACAAGCTCGCTTGAAACGCCGATAGACGAAGAAGGAAACATCCTGATCAGGGATATAATCTCGGACAAAAAAGGCGGAACGCCCGAATCGATATCGGAACTCCTGCGCCTTCACTCGGAAATCGGCCAGGCGCTCGTTCATCTGTCTCCGAGAGAACGCAAGATAATCGAAATGCGCTTCGGGCTCAATGTAAAAAAGCAGGCGCACTCGCTTGAGGAAGTCGGGAAAAAATTCAGGCTGTCAAGGGAGAGGGTAAGGCAGCTTGAAGAGCGCGCGCTTCAAAGACTGAAATCTATCGCTTTGCGCATGAAACTTATTGATTGGGAGGGAGAAAAAGCATGACAGAAAAATTCGATCTGAAATCCTCTATACGCGACGTCCCGGATTTTCCTAAGAAGGGCATCATATTCAAGGACATTACGACGCTTCTTGCCAAGGGCGAGCTATTCCGCCACGCCATAGACGAAATAGCTGATCAATACAAAAACAAAGGCATTACAAAAGTTGTCGGCATCGAATCACGCGGTTTCATTATCGGCTCGGCCGTCGCTTACAAGCTCGGAGCGGGAGTCGTGCCTATCAGGAAAAAAGGGAAACTCCCCTACAAGACCATCTCCGCTACGTACCAGCTCGAATACGGCACGGACACGCTTGAAATGCACGAAGACGGGGTAACCCCGAAAGAAAAAGTTTTGATAGTTGACGACCTGCTCGCGACAGGCGGCACGATGAGCGCGACGATAGATCTTGCAAAAAAACTCGGAGCGGACATTGTCGGCGTAGCGTTTCTCATAGAACTTGAATTCCTAAAGGGCCGCGACAAGCTCAAGAATTACGACATCTTCTCGCTTATTAAATACTAAAATTGCAAGATTGAAAGATTAAAAGATTTAAAGATTACTAAAAACGACAAAATAAGAGTATTGGTCATTATGCTCTTTCGCAATATTTTCAATCTTTCAATCATTAAATCTTTAAATAGTCTCAATTGCCCTGGTAGCTCAATTGGATAGAGCAGGTCCGTCCTAAGGGTTGCTGTTCCGGCGAATAAGCCGGAACGAGCAAGCAACGGGCGCGAGCCGGTGAGCGCCCGGGGATTGAGATTTTTAAAACGCCCGAACATGTATTGCCCTGGTAGCTTCCGCCGCGGCGGAGATAGAGCAGGTCCGTCCTAAGGGTTGCTGTTCCGGCGAATAAGCCGGAACGAGCAAGCAACGGGCGCGAGCCGGTGAGCGCCCGGGGATTGAGATTTTTAAAACGCCCGAACATGTATTGCCCTGGTAGCTCAATTGGATAGAGCAGGTCCGTCCTAAGGACAAGGCTGGGGGTTCAAGTCCCTCCCGGGGCGTTTCAGTAACATTAAAAGATTGAAAGATTGGAAAGTTTGAAAGATTACAAATAAACAACTCACGACTTACGGCTTCAAACGATTGAAAAATTATAAAGATTGGGGGCTTTATAATGCTTATCAAAAAATTTGAGGATTTGCCGGTTTGGCAAGACGCGAGAATACTTGCTAAAAACATTTATTCTTTGACTTCAAAAGAAAAGTTTAAAAAAGATTTTGGTTTGAAAGAACAAATTCAAAGGGCATCAGCTTCAATCTTATCAAACATTGCAGAAGGCTTTGAAAGACAGAGCAACAAGGAATTCGTCAATTTTCTGAATTACGCAAAGGGTTCGGCTGGAGAATTAAGGGCTCAATTATACTTGACTTACGACATCGGTTATATCACAGAAAGAGAATTTAACGAAACTGTCAGGCAGATTTTACTGATTTCTCAACAAATCTCAAATTTTGTAAAGTATCTAAAGAAACACTTGAAATGATTTTTAGTTGTTTTGCCGTAATCTTTAAATCTTTCAATCTTTGTAATCTTATAATTGAATCAATATGATCGATTTACACACTCATTCATTGTATTCAGACGGCGTTCTGCTTCCATCGGAACTGGTTTACCGCGCCAAGGTAAAGGGCTATTCCGCAATAGCGATCACCGACCACGGTGATTTCTCAAATTTTGACTTTATTATTCCGCGGATAAAACGGATAACCGGCGAATTGTCAAAAAACTACGGACTGAAAGCCCTTCCCGGAATAGAGATAACGTACGTCCCGCCGGCATTGATAAGAAAAGCTGTCAAGGCCTGCAGGAAACTAGGCGCTAAGATCATCGTCATACACGGGGAAACCCCGGCTGAAAACGTCCCTCCGGGCACAAACCGCGCGGCAATCCTTTCGGGCGCGGACATACTTGCCCATCCCGGATATATTAAAGAAAGCGATGCCAAACTGGCGAAACAAAAAAATGTCTGTCTTGAAATAACTACAAGGCGCGGGCATGACAAAGGCAACAGACACGTGGCAAAACTCGCGTTGAAAACCGGCGCAAAGCTGGTTCTCAATACGGATACTCACACGCCGGAAAACCTGATGACACCGGAAATTATCAGATCTACAATAAAAATGAGCGGGCTGCGTATGACTGATTACAAAGTAATGTTAAGTAACTCAATTAGGTTGATTCGGAAGTTGTAATTTTGAAGTCTTGAATCTTTCAATCTTTGCAATCTTTTAATCTTTCAATTGCCATTAGCAAAGGAGCGTAAACTACATGGATAATTTCACGCGTCACAATTTAAATAAGAACGAACTTGCCGAAATAATAGTAAAGGCCATTGAATGGTTCAAGAACAACCGGAATCTTGTTTACGGGATTTCCGCGACCGCGCTTGGCATCGTTATCATAGCGGTGTTTTTTGTCGTGCGCATGCAGAATCTCAAAGCAAGGGGCGAGGAAAAACTCGCGGTCGCGCAAGGGCTTCTTTACCAGGGGCAGCCGGCGCAGGGCATGGGCCTTCTTGACGAAGTGATAAACTCCTACACAGTCGGCGGTATTTCCTACAAGGCGCGCATAATAAAATCCGATTTTCTCGCCGGCCAGAAAAATTACGAGGAAGCCGAAAAGGTCCTTATACCGGTAACCCTGGAAGGCAAACCAAAGAAAATACTTCCGCTCGCGTTCGCCGCGCTGGGTTCCATCCAGGAAAGCGAGGGGAAATACCCGGAAGCCGCCGCCACATATAATACTTTTCTGGACAAGTATCCCGACCACTTCCTCGCGCCGAAAGTTTATGAATCGCTTGCGCGCGTGCATGAGATGACGGGCGCGGTGAATGAAGCAAGAGCGGTATATGAAAAAATCTCCACGCTGTACCCCGCTTCGGCCTGGTCGCAGCGGGCCCAGGAACGTATTTCTATCCTGCCGGCGCAACAATCCTCGCAGCAACAACCCGTATTAGAACTGAAATAGCGTTAAAACTCAATCTAAACAGCCAATTCCTTCTAAAAAGCCGATTGTAAATATTTTTTATAAAACCACTTGACAAATGCAACTGATTTTAATAGAATTTCAGCAACAAGATGAAGTTAGCAAATTAATGCCCCGAAAGGAGGCGATGAACCTGAAACGGGGAATTAAAACAAATTAGGGCATAAACTTTAAAGAAGCAACGCAGTACGTTTCCCCGATATATCATGGGGAAACAAAAAAATAAATAGGAGGAGAAGTAATGAGAAAACTATTGGCACTTGTACTTGTGGTCGCGATGGCTTCAACAACCTTCGCTTATTTGCCGATTTCCCGTTGGAACAATTGGCGAGGCATCGGCGCTTTCGGGCAGATGAACCTCGGTTCTTTCCAGCGCGCGGCAACACAGGGAATGTTCTACAGCGAGCTTGATGTCGTCACCGCTGACCCTGTTGAACTGCTTGACTTTGAGGGCAACAATCTTTACACCGCATGGTCAAACGCGAGAAACTGGAACAACGGCACGTTCACGAACGGCGCCACACCCAATGCTCCCGCGTTGACATGGGGAAATTCGGCAGGCGCTCTTAGCGATTACCTGCTTTTGGGCGTCGTAGGCAATCCGCTCGGCGGATTCGGAATTGAAGGCTCACGCGCAGGCATAGTCTATCAGAACTGCGGAGCAAAAGCAGCGTTTGAAGAACTCGACCAAAACATGGGCGGCGCGGCTGGCTTTGAAGATCAGTTTACCACGGAAAGCACGCAAAACATCGAAGACAACGTAGTCGTTGATTCAATTGAAGTTGACCGCCAGCGGAACATGAAAGCAGACATGAAGGGATACACCTGGACAAGAAACACGCAGTGGAACGTGGGCGTAGCCAAAAACGACATGTTTATCAACGGCCTTGCGCTCGGTTTCGGCCTTGCGCACCAGGGCGACGCTATCGTCTATACCGGCGGCGGATCAAAAAGCTACACCCAGACGTACCTTACTGACCTCGGCGCGACGACAGGCGGCATGAATGCCGGCAATCGCCTGGGCGACAATTACTCCGCTACGTATCTTGACGAAACAACCGACCTCAACTCCAACTGGGCGACAGACGTTACCATGCAGGGCAGATACGGCGTCCTTGACAACCTCACGGTTCAGGGCACGTTCGGCGCCCGCTTTGCAACGACGATCAATCCCGGCGGACTCCTCGACGCGTCTTTCACGGCGCAAGGTTCGCTGAGAAAGAATGGAGTGCAGATAGACGCAATCGACGATACAAACATCGGCGGAACCCAGTATTTCAATACGGGCACTTCGCTTATCAACCAGTCGCAGCTTACCAAAGCCGCTGGTCCGACGCTTGGCAACTTCACGGCAAACGGCATTTGGGACCACGCCGCTGGAAACGCCGCTGTAACTGACTTCTCTGACAAGAGGACCGGAATGGGCCCGATGATAGAAGCGCAGGGCACCTATACGGGAGTCGAGAAAGTGGACGTCACAGGCATCTTCCACTACGACACTGTGAAGCAGCCCATAGACGCTTCCCAGACAAACGAGCTCAGCACTGTAAAGAGAATCGTTAATCCCGCGGCAGTGGCAGAAACGGGAATCTGGTCTAACAACTATGTGGAAACCATAAAGACCGAAGGCGAGAACACGACGACCAATCTCAACGTCGGGACGAAAATCGAGTTCAAGGCGATGGAAGCCCTTAAGCTCGCACTCGGCGGTTTCATCTACACAAACACAAAAATTGACGATTTCTCAAAGGTATCAGTTACAAAACAGAGAACCGTCATATACAGCGACGGCAACGCAGCGGATGTCCCGGGAACTGTCAACTTAGCAAACATACCCGGACCGGTCGGAGCAACGTTCGGAACTGACACCGGTTTCGGCGAAGGAACGTGGCAGGACACGGATACTGATGAGTTGTGCGGCAAAACCAAGGTAGAAGAAGTCATCTATTCTATTCCCGTCGGCATAGAAATACCGTGCGTCGCGGACAAGCTCATCTTCAGAGCCGGCACGAACTACCTGATAACCAAAACAAAGACCACGACCAACTCGGAATCAAAGGTATCCACGCAGTCAACAGCGGCTACTCCGCAGGGCGGAACCACGCTTACAACAACGTCCTTCCTTACAACGACTGGCGTGACCTCGGAAAGGATTACCTACGCTGAAACAAACGAGAACCTCTACACCTACGGCATTCAGTGGAACGTGAACCAGAACCTGACGCTTGCCTGCAACGCGCTACTTGACAACATGGCCAACTCAGCGGTCACGGCAGGTGGTACTCCCAGATCATCATTACTGGACATCGATGCGTACAGGAACATTCAGCTTCAGGCAGTGTTGCACTTCTAAGTCGTAGACGTTTTTAGATACATCTTAAGAGAAAAGCCCCCAGTTCTCAAAATTGGGGGCTTTTCTTATTGAAGCTACTATCTCGCTTTGCGAGATAGTATTATTAAGACGTTCTCAGCAAGCTGAAATCCGCCGAAGTCCCGTTTTTGGGGCGTAGGTGGATTGAGCACCTAAAGTGTTGTTATTAAATTGCCTTTTGCGAAATCCCGATTACGAAGTAATCCGGGATTGGGCATATGTACTTAAGTGTTGTTATAAATTGCCGTATGCGAAATCCCGCTCCACTTCGTTCCGCGGGACGTTCCTGTCCGCCGTAGCCCCACCGTATCCACTTCCGAAGAGTCCTTCGCCACTTCGGAAGTGAAATAGGGGTGAAGGTGGATTGGTACCGCAATGTAATAGCCCTGCACCACAAAGGTTGCAGGGCGAGGGGGAAAAAATGGGGGTCATACAATCTGCAGTTCTGTTGCTACTATTCCTTTCTGCTGTCTTGCCAGCCAGCCTATCCGCCGCGGGAACCGTCATATTCAACGAATCGGGCGATAATTTCCCGCTTAACTGGTCAATCACCGTTTCTTCTTTCGCCAGGGACACTTCTTCCTTCCAGACAACTCCTTATTCAATCGTAACAGTCAGGAAAGACAGCAATCCTTACCCGTCAATGACTAGGGACATCAGCGTTTCCGCTTTTGATGCCGCGAGATTGTCGTTTTACGAGAGGAAAACAAGCGGTGCGACAATTACTAAAATATCTTGTTATACCTCTTCCTGGAACGATGTTTACGCCAACAATGGCCCGGGCAGCTATAATTGGTACTACAGGGGTCCCGTCATCATTCCCGTTGCTTCCGCCAAAATCCGCGTATACTGCGACATGTTGAACGGAATTGACAATACCTGGTTTGACGACATTCTGCTCGAAGCCGATAAAAAGCCGGTTCTCAACTGGACGGGTGAGTCAGGATATGAGGCCGACGGGTTAAATCCCGAAGGCGGCATGGCCTCGCAGGTTTTTACGTGGCGTGTCAACTACGCTGACGGCGATAACGACGCGCCTGCCGCTGGATACCCGAAAGTCCGTATTATGAAAAGCGGCGCTGAGATATCCGGCAGTCCTTTCGCGATGAGCGAAACAGATCCTGCCGATATGGTATTTTCCGACGGAAAATTCTATTCATATTCAAGAACACTTGCGGCAGGCGCTGACTACACATATTACCTTGAAGCAACTGACGGCTGGCTTTCAGCAAACAACACTTCAACTCTTTCCGGGCCGGTCGTGATACAGCCCGACATCAAGGGCTATGTCAGGGGCCCCTCAGGCAGCACCTTGCAGGGCGTCAAAGTGGAACTTACGGGGACGGAAAACCGCATAACCCATACGAACGCTTTGGGGTATTATGAATTCGCAGGCGTCACGTTCGGCGGGAACTACGCCGTAACGCCTTCAAGTTACGCTTATTACAGCTTCAATCCGGCTGTCCGCGTTTATACCAACCTTCAAACGCATCAATCAGACCAGGATTTTTCAAGGGATAATTCGGCGCCGGCGCTTTCATACACAGGCGAAGCGGGATATGAATCAAGCGGAGTAAACTTCATTCTCGGCTCGACAAACACGGTATTTATCTATCGCGTAAAATACTCCGACCCGGAAAACGATCCTCCGAAACCCGGATATCCTGAACTTCATATTAAAAAAGGCGGCGCTGAGATGCCCGGGAGCCCGTTTATCATGACCGAAAACGATTTGTCGGATAACTGCTTCTCCGACGGGAAAATCTATTTTTCTTCGACAACCCTTTTCATCGGTCTGGATTATTCCTATTATTTCGCGGCTATCGATACTTTCGGGGCGCAGGGGGTATCAGGCGAGATAACCGCGCCCGACGTCACTAACAGCCCTCTGCCGATACTTGAATGGTGCCATGACAGATACTTTGTCAGCGTTTACGAAGAACAAACTCCCTGTTTCAGGCTCGTGTATTACGATTACTATGACTCCATGCCTTCCGCGGGATATCCTAAGCTCACCTATTGGCTTAAAGGGAGCGCTTCTCAGTTAACCGAAACACTTGACCTGAAAGGCGCGCAAGGGACCGGATGGCTCTACGAAAAAACGCTCGAACTTCCCGTGGGGATATATTTATACAGGTACTCGGTAATGAACGCGCAGTTTTCCGAAGAATATTCGCTTGAACTTAGCTCATTCGCGGTTACAAGACGGCCGGAAAACCCCGAAAACAGGGGGATACCCGGGAACTCTACGGTTTCTTCGGGAAAGGTCGTATTGAACTGGAGCGGAACCGACCAGGACGGAGGCAGGCTCACATACAGATTATACATGGGAACTGATGCCTCATCCATGAAACTTATCTATGAAGGCGAAGCTGACTCGTGCGAAATCAACGAGCTGGATTGCGGGAGGGAATATTTCTGGCAGGTAGAAGCGGTGGACGAATTCGGCGTCGGCTGCAAAAGCCAGGTATACAGTTTTAAAACCCTGGCGAAAGTAGAGAAGGCCTTCAATTACCCGAACCCGTTCAGTCCCGGAAAGAATTCAACATCCATTGTTTTTGACATGCCGGAAACAGGAAGCGCTGAAATAAACATCCTGAGCGAGTTCGGCGACCTATGCTGGCGCGGCGCCTTTTACGGCCTGCCTAAAGGGTCAAATGAGGTCGCTTACGACGGAAAAGACAATGCCGGCGAAGCGCTTTACAACGGCACGTACTGCTGCATAATAGTCAAAAAATACGGGGGAAGGGAATCAAGGGACAGTTGCAGGATACTGGTAATAAAATAAACACTAAGTTCTAAACACTAAAAACTAAATAAACACAAATGAATAATACTCAAAATTCCAAGAAATACGATTTAGGACCAAGAACATTAAGATTTGCCGGTAACGCGATTGCATATGTTAAGGAATTACCAAAAACTCTTACAAATAATGAAATCAGCAAGCAACTTGCAAGATCGGCTTGTTCAGTAGGCGCCAATTTCATCGAAGCTGAAGAACGATTGAGCAGAAAAGACTTCGTAATGAGAATCAAGATTTGCAGGAAAGAGGCAAAAGAGACTAGATATTGGCTTGCATTAAGCGATCCTTTGCAGGAACAAGAGTTCAAAAAACAGGAATTATATCAAGAAGCTCTTGAATTAACTAAGATATTTGGGTCTATAGTGGAAAAATGTAGGTAGTCTTGTTGTTATTGTGTATTAAATATTTGAGTTTTTGATTTATTTAGTATTTAGTTTTTAGTGTTTAGTATTTGTATTGCATTGGGGGAAACATGAAGTTAAAACGATTTAAGTCCGTCGTTTATTTTCTCGTCATTTGTTATTCCAGCTCGTATGCCGGTTATCGCGCGAATTTTCTTTCTCACGGGCCGTCGGCCGCGGCGTTCGGCCGCGGCGAGACCGTATTTGCCGGCGACGCGGATGTCTCGGCTTCTTTTTACAATCCGGCGCACCTTGCGGAAATGGAGCAAAACAACATAAATCTGGCGCATTTCATGCTTTTCGAAGGAAGCATTTACAATTACGCGGGGGCCGGCTTGCTGCTTGGCAATAACTGCGCCGCCGGCCTGTCAGTCGTAAACCTGCGCAGCGGCGGGATTGAAATAAGAAAACACCTTAACGACGCGCCGGAAACCGCTTTCGCGGGTCAGACAGCGTTCATCGGCTCATTTGCCATGCATATTGAGAAGTTCTATGGTTTGAACGCGGGCATAAACATTAAATATCTTCATTTAGGTTTATACGGTTATTCAGGAAAGAGCGCGGCGGCGGATTTCGGGCTTTCCGGGGATTTCTCGGGGCCGAATGTTTTCGGGAAGGAAAGTAAAATATCCGTAGGCGCCGCCGTCCAAAACCTGATACAGCCCTCCTTCAGATTAATTTCGGAAGAAGAGCGTTACGAAAGAATCTATCTCATAGAAACTGCCTTTTCCGTGCCGTTAACATTCATTTACAAACCTGGCATGAAAAACCTTTACTTTGACAATCTGGCGCTTCTTGCAAGCTTCGTGAATGAAGAAAACAGGAAGTATATCAGATGCGGCGCGGAGTACCGGGCTTTGAACACATATTTCCTGCGCGCCGGGATTTATGCCGATCACATTACGGCCGGACTGGGCTTTAGGACCCGCGTCAACTGGCGCGTGGATTATGCGGCCGATATTTCGGCGTTCTCGCTTTTTCACAGGATGGGCTTTACATATTCCTTCGGAAGGCATACTTCGGGCAACGCGCTGAACGAAACACAGAATATCCGGGTCCCCGAAGGTAATACGCTGCTAAAAGAAGCCCTGCTGAAACAGGAAGATGACCGCAAGGAAAGACAGGCGCTTGAAACAATGCTTTCTCCGGAAATGAAAGGAATCAAAAAAGATATCAAAGGGAAAAAATATCTGAAGGCCACAGACCGTCTGAAAGAACTCATACTGGTTCATCCTGAATACGAGCCGGCTGTGAAACTCCACAATGCCGTCTCAGAATTGATGGCGGAAACCGCCAAAAACGCGAATGAACCCGATTTTGAAGAAATAGCTTACGCAAAGGGCTATTTCAGCTACTATAAAAACAACATGGGAGACGCCCTAAACCAATGGGAAAAAGTGTCCGCCATTGACCCTAACAGGGCGGAAATCGCGGAATACATATTGAAAACAAAGACACTGCTTTCGGACGCCGAGGCCCGCTTAAAAGAAAAGGAATCAGAAGAAAATGTTTCCGCGATATTCGAACAAGGCGTGAAACACTACGAAAACGGAAAATGGGTGCAATGCATCAGGAAAATGGAAAAAGCGAAGAAAACCTGCGAGCTGAAAAAACTGAGAAGCTCTGTTGAATGGATGTCAAAAGCCGACACGTACATTAAAAACTCGGTTGACGGGCTTTCAAAATCAGTCCTGCAAAACCAGGACACCCTGCAAGATACCGAAAGAGAAAAGGAGATTGACTTTAAAGCCGCTGACAAGAAATATGACCAGGGGCTGATCCTTTACGCGCAGGGCAAGCTCTCAATCGCGGCCAAAATGTGGGAGATCGCCCTAAGGTTCAACCCGGCGCACGAAAAGGCGAAACAGGCGCTTGAGAAGGTAAGGCAGGAACTGAACGAGGGGAAAAAGGTGAACTAACACCTAAATGGTTAAATTGCTAAATTGTTAAATGGCTGTAAAAACATAGGCAGCACTTAAGTGCCGCAACCCGTCTTAGATATTTATATAATTAATGTAGTTAAGGGACTTAAGTCCCTTTCTACCATGCTAAATGGCTAAATTGCTAAATGGCTATATGGCTAACTTCTTCTGAACTTATTTCGACCGTTTGGCCGTTCAGCAATTTGGCCATCAGCAGTCTTCCTCCTTTACCCCGTTAGAGGCATACAATATACTGCAAGGGCGTTTTGCCTCTAACGGGGTGGACAAACCCTCTTATATTTAGTATATTTATTGGGTCTTTCACGTCGGAAATTCAAAGATAACCATGCGTTTTTATTATAAGGTTTTAATGGTCGTTTTTTCGGCTTCCATCTTCCTTCTTCCGTCTTCCCGCTTATTTGGCGATTCTCTGACAGTGGACACCGACTACCGGCTAAGAGGCATTAATTACTCCAACCTTGATTACGATAAAACCACTTCAACCGACGCTTTGAATTTTTACGACCAGCGGCTTCAGATATCGATAAAGGGCAAATTCGGCGCTAATGTTGAAATCGGATCCAAGATCACGGCAATCGGATTTGTCGGAACCACAACGAATTATTTCAACGCGCCGTATCCGCTCACCAATTTTATTCCATATATTGAGAACGCCTATGTCCGGATGCTAAACATCGCAGATTCTGGCCTTGACCTTACCGCGGGCAAGATCCCGATGGAATACGCCGACGGGCTTATCATCTCGGACAACGGCATGGGTTTCAACGCGCTGAAGCTTTCCGGGT
The DNA here is from genome assembly GCA_043811535.1 of Elusimicrobiota bacterium. Taxonomy (GTDB): domain Bacteria; phylum Elusimicrobiota; class Endomicrobiia; order Endomicrobiales; family JBDRNC01; genus JBDRNC01. The sequence goes on along the minus strand of JBDRNC010000027.1, from coordinate 25,332 downwards.
CCTACGTGATTCCGGTACCTTTACTTCGCAAAGATATCCCGTTCAAGGGAGAGATTTTCACCGCCAGAGTGCCCAATTACATCCGTCCGGAGGCGAACAACAAGATAAATTTATACGGGGGCACCGGGCAGATCGACCTGAAAAAGGGTTCGCTTTTTGATTTCGGATTTTTTGAAGAACGCGACTACACTGGAACGGAATACACGCAGGGCGTACTGTCGAGCCCCACAAGGTCTATACTGAAACAATACTATGATTTCAAGTTAGGCACATACGAAAAGCAGGCCGAATACTCGTTTGAATTGATCAAGCAGAACGGGCAGATCATAAAAGACGACATGGTTAATGTCAAACTTGACGGCATGGCCTACAAAATGGCCGGAAAACTTATTGGTGATAACACGAGACTCGGCAGAGTCGAGGCGAAAGCCTTTTTCGCCATAAACAGCGGCGACGACAATGTAACTTCGCTTGATGACGCTGATGAATCGTTCTCTCCGTCACAGACGAAAAGGTGGGATGGGTTCGAACAGGGGGGATACGGCGAGCTGTTCGGCGCCACGCCGCAGGGATCGTTCAAGGGCATACCCGGCCAGTATTCAGGCGTAAACACTTTAAGCCTGGGAGCGGACTTCTCGCCGCTTTACGCCTGGACGTTCGGCGTGAATTACTATCTTTATTCGGCTTCAATGGGACCGAACGGCGGCCCGCCGGCTTCCGGATTTGAAAGGATTTTCGGCGCTGAGTATTCTCTCGGCATAGAAATGGACCTCAGCGCCAAGCTTGTTCTCAATAAATACACCGAAATGAAATTCTCGTATGACCGCTACACGCCTCCTTCTTTTCTCATTTATTGGCCGAAACTCGACCCTCTAGACCGTTATGCCCTGGAGGTATTATCCAGGTTTTAAGTTTGTTAACTACGATTACACAGATTAAAAAGAACGATTACAAGACTGTTAAGGATTTTTCCAACGGTCTCCATTTACAAAGCACGTATTATTTTGTATATTCTACATAGAATTTACCCGACGGAGATTTAACAAATGAAAAGGATTTTTCCGGTACTTCTATTATCACTGATTGCATTCCCTGCTGGCATGGCGCGGCCTGCGTTGGGAGCCGACTCGCTTTCCATTGAAACCGAATACCGGCTTAAGAGCATCAATTTCTCCAACCTTGATTATAACAGCGCGACATCCTCGGACACTCTGAATTATTACGAACAACGCGTCAGAATTTCCATAGGGGGAAAATTCAGCCCGGGCGTTGAGATCGGCTCGAGGATAACAGCGATGGAGATACAGGGAGCCGCGACAAATTTTTTCAACGCCCCTTATCCAAGAACTGATTTTACGCCTTTCGTGGAAAACGCATACGTCAAGCTCAGCGGCATAGCCGATTCAGAGATGGATCTGACCGTAGGCAAAGTGCCTCTGGAATTCGGGGACGGATTGATAATCGCCGACAACGGCATAGGTTTTAACGTAATTGAACTCGACGGTTCACTTCAAATACCTATACCGTACGTCTCATGGGCTCCGGGTAAGCGCTTTAAATACGGCTCTATAAAGCTACCTTCCAAATTCAGGGCTTTCATGTCAAAAATCTCGGAAAGCGTGCACGAGGATACCGATAATGATATTTTCGGCGGTTCGGCGGCAATGGAAATCAGCCGGCATGAAGTTGAGATAGGCTATTTCGATTCAAGGGACTATTCCCATACCCCGTACACCCGCGGCACGGTCAGCGTGCCGGTTATATCAATATTGAAGCAATTCTACGATTTAAGGATTTCCAGGCGGTTGGAATACGGTTCCTACTCGTTCGAGTACGCAAGGCAGAACGGTTTCATGAGAAAACCGGACCTCAACACTATCATGTTCAACGGGACCGGTATGGTTATGAAAGGCACGCTGCTGCGGGAAAATACGAAACTCGGCAAAATCGAAGCGCGCGCGCTGTGCGCCGCGTTTTCCGGCAGCGAATCAATAGGAACTCTGACAGACGAAGAAACTGCTTTTACGCCGGATCACACGAAAAGATGGGACGGTTTTAAAAAGGGCGTTTACGGCGAATTGTTCGGAGCCACGCCCTTTGACTCTTTTGCAGCGCTGAATCCGGAGTATTCCGGCATCAATACCCTGAATCTGGGAGTCTCCGTAATGCCTCTGGATATGTGGACCCTCAGCGCGGACCATTTCTGGTTCTCGGCATCGCGCGGCGCCGCGGGAAAGGATACAACCTGGATTGAACAGAGATTCGGCGGGCGGTATTCTCTCGGCAACGAGCTGGATTTAGCGGCGAAACTCACGCTGAATAAATACGCGTCATTAAAATTGTCCTATGGCCGGTATATACCTCCCGCGTCCGAAGATTTCTGGCAGCCCTATCAAGACCCGGTTGACCGCTACGCCTTTGAGATGACCGCAAAATTCTAAACTCCCAAATGAAAAAAATTCACCTTGCATTTCTATGGCATCAGCACCAGCCAATGTATAAAAATCCCGGTACGGGCGTTTACGAACTCCCGTGGGTGCGTCTCCACGCCGTCAAGGATTACTACGACACCGCCGCCATTCTGGATGAATTCCCAAAAATAAAATCTAATTTCAACCTTGTGCCTTCCCTGCTTTTTCAGCTTGACGAATACGCAAAAGGCGTTGCGCGCGATAAATTCATGGACCTGACGCTTAAGTCAGCCGAGGAACTCTCTCAGGATGAAAGGATCTTTATACTGCACAATTTCTTCATGGCCAACTGGGACACTATGGTCCATCCGTACCCGAGATACCTTCAGCTTCTTGAAAAACGGGGCAGGCAGACCTCGCCGGAAGAACTTAAAAGGATACAAAACTATTTTAAGGCGCAGGATATGCGGGACCTTCAGGTATGGTTCAACCTCGCGTGGATGGACCCTTACTGGAAAGAACGCGACGCGCTGGTCAAATCGCTTTACGAGAAAGGGAAGAACTTCACGGAAGAGGAAAAACATCAACTCATCAGTAAACAGCTCGAAATTTGCGGCATGATTGTGGGAAAATACAAGGAACTGCAGGATAAAGGGCAGATAGAGATTTCAACTACACCCTTTTATCATCCCATACTGCCCCTGCTGAGCGACACGAATAACACGCTTGTTTCGACGCCCCAGATGCCGCTTCCTAAAAACAGGTTCAAGCATCCTGAAGACGCGCAAACGCACGTGCGGAAGGCCGTTGAATACTACACGCAGTGCTTCGGCAGGCCCCCGAGAGGCATGTGGCCCGCGGAAGGCTCGGTTTCGGAAGACGTCCTGCCTATTTTTGAACAGGCGGGCATCAAATGGATCGCCACCGACGAAGAGATACTGTTCCGTACGCTTCCCGAATACCGCAAAACCCGCCAGATACTCTACCAGGCGTATTCCGTAAAAACCGACGGCTCGCATATCAATATTATCTTCAGGGACCACGGGCTTTCCGACGCGTTCGGCTTTGTCTACCAGAAATGGGATGCTAAACACGCCGTCGCTGATTTCATGAAGAATCTGCACAATATACGTGATCACCTGGATTTTGTCAGCGTACCCAACCAGCAATTCCTTGTTTCCGTCATTCTGGACGGGGAAAACTGCTGGGAATATTATCCTAATGACGGCTGGGACTTCCTTAGACTTCTTTATAAGACGCTCAGCGAAGACGAAACCGTTGAAACCGTTACGATATCCGATTTTCTTGAGAAGAACCCGCCTTCCGCCGAATTATCCAAGCTCTTCGCGGGTTCATGGATAAACGCGGATTACGGAATCTGGATAGGCCATTCCGAAGATAATCTCGCGTGGGATTACCTTTTTGACGCGCGCAAATTCCTGGACGAATATACATCAGCTCATCCTGATAAAAAGGATTCTGACAAGATCAAGGCGGCGTGGGAAAAACTCTACATTGCCGAAGGTTCAGACTGGAACTGGTGGTATGGCGACGACCACTCGTCCGGAAACGATGAGATGTTTGACTTTCTATTCCGGCAGAACCTCATAAACATCTACGAGTCGCTTGGGGAAAGTGCCCCCTTGCACCTTTTTAAGGCAATCAAGGAAATCGCGGTAAAGAAACCGATAACCGAGCCGCTTGATTTCATAACTCCGAAAATTGACGGCAAAGTCACCAACTATTTCGAATGGCAGGCCGCCGGATCTTATCAGGTGGGGCATACGGGCGGTTCCATGCATCAAGTCGCGACGGTCCTCAAAAGCTTTCATTTTGGTTTTGACCTTGAGAATATATACCTTAGATTTGACCTTAACAACCCTCTGAACGAAATTGCTTTGCAGGATTTCGCGTTCCGGATATTCTTTTTTCTGCCTCCCGGACGAGAAGCGCTGCTTTCTTTCAAACAAGAAGGGGAAATCAACGAGTTTATCTTAAAAACTCCTTTCGGCCATGAAAACCTGACATCCTGCGCCTGCAATAAGATAATCGAGCTTGCTATACCCCTTTCCAAGCTCCAAATCGAACCGGAGTTCGTTATTTTTGAGTTTGTCATAGTTGTGTTAAAGAACGGTTCCGAGCTCGAAAGATGGCCCAGCCATACATCCGTTGTTATCCCAAAACCTACCCCTGATTTTCAGCTTAAAAACTGGTCTGTTTAGCCCATTTTAGCCGCAATTTCTGCCTTTATTGGTATCTTTGCCTACGCTAACAACCGACATTTCAAGCCCTATTTCTAGCTATTTAACAACTTAGGTTCAGCCATACTTCCTGCCTATTCCATCACGTTTCAAGCCTCTAGAATCGTCAAAATAGCCTCAAACACAATATATGGTATAGTACCGATAAGTTATATTATGTATATACGTATATCCAGATATACGTATATCCTTTTTCATCTCGACTTAAAGATGATGCTGTTCTCTTTATTCTTCTTGTAATCATCAAATAAATGCTGTATAGCAAGTGCCACTATACCGCTTTTGTCTATCATTTTTTTTCTGCATTCTTAATTCAAGCCACATTCTGTCGAGGTCATTAATCACGACGTCGGGGAGAGAAAACAGAGCCTTTTTCTTGAGAATCTTCGCAATCGTCATGCGGGGTTTCGGCTTCGCCGAAAAAAAGAGCTCAACACCCGAGGGGGAATCGCTTCTTCCGTGGCCTAACACAGACACGCGCTTTGACATACGATCTCCTTCGCCAGTGATTTGTACGCCTCGGCCCCCGGCGAGGTCGGCAAATAATGTAATATAGATTTACCTGCTGTTGTGCTGTCGGGAAATTTGATTGTGCGAGGAATAACTGATTTGAAAACGTCTTTATAAAGATTCTTCGCTTCTTGAAGGACCTCGTTTGAATGAATAGTAGATTTATTGAACATGGTTATCAGATATTTAGTAGTTATGTGGGAATTAGTGTTTTTCCGGACAAGTTCAATAAGGTCGTTGTGCTTCTGCAATGCCCTTAAAGACAGATATTCCGATTGTACCGGCACGACGACAAGGTCGGCGGCCGTCAGTGCGTTAACAGTGAGATTTCCGAGCGAAGGGGGGCAATCTATAATGACAAAATCAAAGTGAGGCAATTTCTTTAAAGCATTTTTCAATTTATGTTCTCTCGAAAGAATGGATTGAAGTTCCACTTCAGCTCCGGAAAGGTCGATATTAGAGGGGATTAAAGAGACATTTTTGATAGAAAGGTTTTGAATCAAGGATTCTAAAGGGACATCACCGATAAGAGCGTTATAAACCGTAGTCTGGAAGTTGTCCGGATTGAGTCCGAGGGAGATAGTCAAACTGGCCTGCGGATCTAGGTCAACAAGAAGGCAGGACTTGCCTTTCTCGCCGAGTGCTGCCGCAAGATTCAAAGCCGTCGTCGTCTTACCTACACCGCCTTTATGATTCGAAATCGCTATGTTCATAACCCCTTATAGCCAGATATATACATATATGGCTATATTTAACAGAAATATACAAAAATTGTCAAGAATGTTATTCATGTTTTTTATTTTGCCACCATAAGAACATTTTCCTTATTATGCTCTTCAAGTTCAGGCCAATGCCGTAAAAGTTTGGAGTAAGCATAAGCACTTCTTCTCTTCTATTAATTGTTCTCGAGCCTACCAAGCATTCAACTCTCGTTTTATAATTATACATATTTAGTAAATCTGCTACTTCATCTCTTGCAGTTGCATAGACATGTTCTGCTATCGATCTTAACTTACATATATCTATTGTATAAACATCTTTTTTGAATAGAACACAATAATGATCCATTGGTTCAATTTTAGAACATAACTGCTCTAAAGATTTCACATGGCTATCTGTTATTTGTGTATTGAACTCAACAATTAACCTATTGAGCTCATCATCTACTATTCTAAAATCTAACACTCTTGAATCTATAAATAATATCACATTATCACGATAACCTATATTTTCAGTACAGCTCAATAGTTTTTCCCTGTTTTTTGTTAGCTCTAATATTGTGGTATTAATAGATTCACTCCAAGATTTTGCGAACAATGATAATTCATCAATCGTTGCAGATCCATAATCTGTCATTCCAGCATGCATTGATCTTTTTATTGTCATAATGTATTGATTGTCGTATTCTTCTCTCTCTAACCTAAATTTATAAAACAAAAACCTCGCGTTACACCTTTTCTTTTCGGACATTATTTCGGACATTTATGCACTATTTCGGACATGCTCATTTTCGGACATTATTTCGGACATTCAGTCATTTTTTCGGTAATTTATCTTTGGCCCTGAAGAAAGCTTTCTTTGTTGATCCTACTTTTTCTACAAATCCAAGAGAAACCAATTTCTTTAAATCTCTACGTGCAGTTTTTTCATTGACTCTAAATCTACTATAATAATCATCAATTTCAATATTTTTATTTTCATTTACCATTAATCTTAGTGCCTCAATTTGCCGTTCATTGAGGCCTAATTCCTTTAAATCGGTCTGGCGTTCTTTGGGGATACTGGGAACGAGATCCAAAATCTTATCCCCGGGACCAAAGAACCTGGACACAAAGAAATCGCCTTCTTCAAAGAACTCGGGGTACTTGAGCCCATGTCCTTTCATTAACCTTTTCATCTTGCCGACACCGGTGCCGAACCGTTCCATGTCTAACGTTTCGTGGAAGATTCTGCATATATTTTCGTTTCTGGTAACATGATGCCCTTCCAGCTTCTTTATGTTCATTCCGGGTAAAAGTCCGCCTGCATTGCTTATTTCAACCCTATCGTCAAAGATCGATATCATTATCGGTGCTCCGAGGCGCGTATAATCTCGGTGCGCTATAGCATTGATCACGGCTTCTCTTATAGCTTCATAGGGATATTCGGGAATATCAACCCGCTTGAATTCGACAATCTTATTGGCAAGCCGAGTGTTCCTGATGAAGAACTTCTCAACCTGATCGAGCATTTTGTAAATAGGGCCATTAATCTCAGCAGAGTCAATAAAATAGCTGCGGGTGGTTCCCTTGAAACGGGCAATCCTGATCTCATTCTGAGATATGAATTCCGAAGGGTCTTTGCCAAAGAACAGCAATGCCGTGTTAGAGGGGATAAACTTGCCATCCTCTGACTTATGAACAACTTTAAGGGTTTTAACAAGGAACTCCCTTACTGGTATCCGAGGAACGCCAACTTTCAGTTTAAGCGCTCGATTCTGAAGGAAATCTCGCACTTCTTTTTCATCGATATCGCTGTATCCCGCCTCGTTGTTTAGTCTCTTGTCAAACGGAAGTCTATTCAGCAACCCTTTTTCGTCAATGCAGGAAATAAGGCTGTTAAGCACCTGGACTTTCAATTCTACGACTGTATTGAACCGCTTATATATTGACCGCTCCCGTGCAGATTTTATCAGTTTCTGCACGTCCTTGTCTTTTTGAGAATCAGTTGCTCCTTTGATGTAGATTAGGGTATCTCCATGGGGATTCTGTTTTATGAAGTGCCTAAATTCCCGTTCTGTGGCGGAAAGCCCATCTCTTCCCTTAACACCATATTCATTTCCGAAAATGCCGAGATAGATATCGCTGCCAGCGACTTCCTTCAAGTACGTAGATGAGGGGGGATTACTTTTTGCGGGGAGATCTTCGAATAGAAACACATCGAAGCAATTACGTAAAGAGGAATTATTTAGAACAACCTCTTTAACCGCAAATCTTTCGTCCCTTAGTTCCTTCTGGTTAGCGCTGATGAATATCTTTTGTTTTTTCATGCAATGAACTCAAATCTAAAAATTTCCAATCTTTAAGGTTGTTTGGATCGTAAGCGTATTTCTTGCCGTCATGGTATCGCCAGCTATTCTTGTCTTGTAAAACAATGCCACCGAATAAGTTTTTGCCTTTCTTGTTCTCGACCTCAATGTAGGCAGATAGTCCTTCGGCGCGTTCCTTTGCGGTTTTGGCGTAAATACCGCCCTTCGTATCAAACAAGCCAAGTCGTCCATCGTTGAGCATTATCACGAAATCAAGATAAAAAGGTTTCTCTTGTCCATTTTCAACATAGGGAACGGCAAAATACGAGCCGTCCTGTTTTCCATTCTTAAACCACCATTTTACTTGTTTGGCTTTTTCCAGATATTCAATAAAAGCAACTTCAACATCACTGTCTTCTTCAGAAGGCGAAGGATTATTTGTGACTTTTGTTTTAGCATAATACGGCTGGATAATTGACTGTTTATAGTCTTTTTTGACGAAAGTTAAATTGTAGTTAATCATTTCCTGAACATTCCACGGTTCATCATTTTGGACCAATTCATGCTTGCCTTGACCCACAGATTCTTGATAAAGCTCTTTGGCCCGATTGATAACATCAATCACGGCTTGGCGGTTTTCTTCGGCCAAAACAATACCTTGGATTTTTGGCCAATCGTCAACGCCCATTTTAAATGTCTTATCAAAGAAGCGATACAAAGAGTCATTGATACGTTTGATGGAGCGAAGCTCCGGGGCAAACGGCGCGAGATTCTCCCGCGCGAAATAATCGAAAGCGTTTTGCAATTCAACTTCATTTTTAGGAATATCCAGCGTACCTTTTTTCTCAATGTATTTTGTTTCTTTATCTACATCGGATACTTTTCCACTTGCAATGATCTTAGTATCAACAATACTATGCTTGATTGATATGCGATTGTTGAGCTTCAATTCGTCTGCCGCCTGAAAGAAAATCGGTACAAAATCCGATGACAAACGGGTTTCTTCACGGAAACGCTTAGAGTGATAGGAAGTTAAGTCAATATCTTTATAATCTTCGCGCCGTTTGCCTTCAAAAACCTTAAAATCATGTGCTATATCATTTGCAACTCTAGTATGAATATCAGAAAGACTTGTATAGAGATAAGCCGTATTCAAACCAGAAATAGGGTAATGTTTCTGTTCTGGCATTCGCATAATACGCCCCAATGTTTGCAATGAAAATACCAACGTTTCTTCTTTCCACTGACGGAAAAGAACTATGATATGTGCGCGGGGGCAATCCCATCCAAGAGCTATTGCTTGTTTAAAAATCATAATTTCAACTTCGTTTTCATTTTTTTCAATATTTTCAAGATTAATTTTACTATTTTTCTCAGAAAGATAAATGGCCAATTTCCCGTTTTCCGTTGTATAACCAAATTTTTTTAATAAAGCCAAAACCTCTGTTTTTTTATCAGATATACCTTGCCTTGTATCCGGCAATTGAATCAGTAACAACGGATTGACGCTGGACTCTAAAGATTCGAATTGCTTTTGTAGTTCCAGTCTTTTTTTCAGCCCCGCTTTGAGCACAATTTCATCCGCTGTTTCATCTTTTTTTCGTTTATCAATTTCGTAATTTTCAAATCCTTCATTGACAACAACTTCTTTCTTAATCATACCTTCATCTCTTACATCTACACGATCCACTTCAACGATTCGATTTGCATCACTGATTTGAGGTGTAGCTGATACCTCGATGGTTACCTTAGGAGCAATCTCATTTATAACCGATATTGATTCCTCTCCTTTAGCCGTGTGATGACTCTCATCAATAATCAAAATAATTATTCTACTCTCATCCTTTGTCCGAGTAACGACATTAGACAAGTTATTATCCCTTTCGTTTACTCTAGTGATGATTCCGTTTTCACCTTTATTGATACTCGCCCAGTTTAAAAACAAAATCTCATTTTCGCCAATTTTTCTGTCGTCTAAATCTTCAAAATAAGAGCATTTGAGACCAACTCCAAACTGGTCATAGTATTTTTTTATACTGTTGCGACTTTGGTCATGCAGTTTATTGACGGCAATCCAGATAAAAGAAAACTTTTTGCCGTCAATGCGCGAATCAATAAGCCGTTTCATAAATTCGGCCATCATAAGTGTCTTTCCCGAACCAGTCGGCGACTTAAAAATGCATATTTTACTTCCTTCTGCATCTAAAAGTTCATTGACTTCCTGTTTCAACTTTACAATGGCTTTTTCTTGATAATTTTTAAATTCAATCCACATAGTATTTATTTAAATATCTCCCTATACACTTTCAAGATTACTTCAGGAATTGCGCAAAGCGTAACCTTACCTTTTTCATCGGCAAATTGTTTTTCGTGAGGGTCGTCGCCGAGCGAGAACACATAGGTATTAAAATGCCCCTTTATATTTTTGATCGCTTTCTTGAAGTCGCCAATAGCTTCCTCGTAAAATACAATGCCGAGATATTTGTCACTGTTTTTAAAAATCTTAAAATCACTCTCGTCTTGTACCAGTTCAAAAGCATTTTCGCGGATACAAAGCATTTCCGTTGATTCATTCACGAGTTTTCGCTTGTTCCTGTCTGTTGGTTCTGCTTCCACGAAGTCACAAACGTAGTATTTAAGGTTGCCACCAAGCCCTGCGACATTTTCACCTTTGGTGTTTTTATATCCCTTGATGACTTTTTTCAGGCGCGGATAGCAAACATCGGCGCAGATATTGTTTTCGTTATTGGTGCAAAGGATAAATTGACGATTGCCTCCGTCCTCTTTGTTTACTTCCAAAACGGCGTGACCTGTTGTGCCGGAGCCAGCCATGAAATCCAAAATGATACCGTCTTTTTTAGTAGCCAGCATTACGAAGTCCTTAATCAGATCAATCGGCTTCGGATTATTAAATACTTTTTCGCCAAAAAGTTCTTTTAATTGAGCCGTACCATTGCCACTACTATATTCTGGTTTGTAAAATATTGTTTTTGGCTTCTTGGACGGCAAATCGCCAAGTGCAGGTCTTTGCTTTTTGTATATGGTTATTGTTCCCTTATTTTTATCTATAATGAGGTTATATATTTCATTGCGTATTTTATCTTTGCTCCAACGCCATGACATTTCTTTGCCGTCAGTTATTGGCAAAAGTTTTATATCATCTTTATTTTTGGTTTTATTATCATCTGTCACATAAAATTTGTCATCTTTGGTAAAGAATATAGGGAAGAACAAATTTTTCCTTTTGATTCGTGGGGCGTTTACACCAGTTGCCTTTAGATTTGCGCCCTTCTTAAAAAATCCTTCCTCATCTTCTTCCCAATCATCCATATCATCTTCGTTTAATAAAAATTGACCAATTTTCGCTTGTGTTAGGTCTTTTGCGTAAACCAATGTATATTCATGTGTTCCTGCAAATCCAAACTGGTCTTGATTCCCTTTCAAATTCATAATAGTAGGTAATGTTGCGACAAAATTCTTTTCCTCATAAATCTCATCGCAAAGTAATCTCAATTGAGCAACTTCATTGTCGTCAATACTTATAAAAAGCAAACCAGCGGGTTTGAGTAGTTTTTTAGCCAACTTTAAGCGTTTTTCCATAAATGCCAGCCATTTGCTATGCCTAAATGGATCATCTTTGGGAATATAAACGCTTTTGATTTTGTCATTATAAATAAAATCGTTATTACCTGTATTGTAAGGCGGATCAATATAAATGAGGTCAATTGCTTCTTGGTGGGTAAAATTCAAAACCGCAAGCGAGTGGTAGTTATCGCCCTCAATAAGTAAATTTACTGGATTGCCCTTGTCGCCGCTTATATCTTTACCTTTTATTTCCTTTAAAATAGGAAAAGGCTTGCCCACCATTTCGTTTGGAAACATCTCGCTTGGCGTGCGAGCGTCGGGGTTGATCAGTATGTCAATTTTTTCTTCAGGCAAATCTCGGTGCCAGACAAGGCCGTACTTCGTTTCCTTAATACGGCGAAGCTCCTTTATTAATTCTTCTTTTGACCAGTTGTCGTAGTTTATTTTTCTTGCCATAGTATATATTCCTTCAAAACTTCTGCATAAACTCCCGGCAGGCATCTTCGGGACTCATGTTGAGATATATTTCAGTAGTCATCAGCCGGTCGTGGCCGAGGAATTGCTGAAGGGACCTAGTACTAATTCCTCGTTTTATGCAGGTAACTGCGAAGGTATGACGCAGGACGTGGGGGGAAACCTTCTTTGTAATGCCTGAGCGTTGTGCTATCCGTTTTACGGTCAATTGTATTGAACGAGAGGAATAATCAAGTTTGTCCTGGAGCGAAAAGAAATGACTTATAACCGTGTAAGCTCGTTCGGTGAGGGGGACAATCCTTCTTTTTGTTTTCTTGCCATAGGGCCCGCCTTTGCCGAAAATAACCAGGCGGCGATCCTGCCATTGAAGATTGTCTTTTTGTAGACTGGCAAGTTCAGAAACGCGGAGTCCGGTATCAAGGAGAGTGTAAACCACAAGCTTTTCTACTGCCGTTTTGCAGGCATTGGCCAGTCGGTCGGCTTCGTCATTGGTTAGCGGTTCTCTTTTGTACTGATACACTCTACTTATTAACCTCACCATTATATTTTTGTAAAGCCTTTAAAAGTTCCTTTTGTGTTTCTTCACTTCTGAAAAACGTATCTACGTGGCCCTGCGGGATATAAGGCTCTTTAGTATTTAATAGGTTAGAGTCAAAATTCAATAAACAAGCCATTTCTCTGATAATTTCATCATACTTATCATCAGCCAACTTATTGTCATACTTTTCTGCAGACACAATTTTATAATAATGTTCCCAAAGCGTTAATATGTTCTTGTTATTAGAAAAAATAATACTTATTATATTTAAGGCAGAAACCCTATCATTACTCAAAGCAACACGCCGATTTACAACAAGTGAACGAAATAAATTCAATTTATCATTATACTTGCGTTCACGATCCTGAAGCCATTTAGAAACAACAACAGCAATAATTGGGGAAAGCAGAATAGCTAAAAAGCTAGCACCTTCTTTTGAAAAAACAAAATTAATCAAATGCACTTGTTTCCTCCTTGCGAAAGTTCGCTTAATACTGTAATGGCGAAATAACTTCGCATATTCTATAATATCCTTTCGTCTGAGTCAACATCCGGCCATCAGCCCAAATTTCGCACTTTTACACAGAAGGCGAAATTGTATTATCCCGCTACTTTGTGCCTGCAATCTTCAATAACTTCCTTTGGTACCATTTTAAGCGCGATCATAACCAGCAGCGGTACAATAATAAGGTCATCGAGTTGTCCGATAATCGGAATAAAATCCGGTATGATATCTATTGGAGAAAGAGCGTAGGCCACCGCGACACCCAGCAAGACTTTTGAAAGGAGAGGAGTGCGCTGGTCCTTTGCGACCAGTCGATATACCTTCAGTTCCCGCTTGAAATCTCTAATGATGATTTTAAACTTTTTTCTCAAGGATTTCTCTTTTTAGCAACCTAAAATAGACAAACTGTATTAGCAGAACCATAAAATAAAGGCCGATGAATATGATTGGGAGCGCGACGAGCAGATATAGGTTAATCAGGGCCACGTCTTGGTGACGGAAGATATTAACGAATATGAAGTTCCTAAGAGGGGAAAAAGAGGGGAGAAACGAAAGGATATATATTACGTCAAGAAGGCCGACGACGTAAAGTATGACCGGATATCGCCTTCTGAAGCAAATAGTGTAGTATATGGCATATCCTATTGCGAATATCAAAAGAACGAAAAGACAGTCCGCAGTATCTACAGCCTTCAAACCGAGTTTATGGAACAGGGCTTCTGCCGCGAATACTAGAAATACTGTTGCGAAGATCCACCACGGAATTTTAGGTAACAACGACCCCCCTACTATTTTGCATCCCTTAGATGAATTGTATCACTAAAAAACCGCAAAATCAAGGACAATTGCGGTGAGAAAAGCCCTTTGTATATCCAGATATATGTATATTAAGATAGGTGGAAATATGTTATCTCTCGGGGATGGGAGAGATGGATTTTAGCCGTAGCTGCGGCTGAAAGCCGGTCGCCGAACAGGAATCCTTGCTTCCTGAAAGAGTATCCCCGATATGTCCTGGGGAATCTCTTTGGCGACGTACTGCAAGGCTATAGTCCAGAGAGGGGTGGGGGATTTGAGGGAAGGAAACGACTTCCGCAGTTGCGAAAGCCGCCAGCATTACCGTTAAATCAATCCCTTTTCCTTGAAACTCATGTAATCGTTCTTAATGTTTATGATAACGTGATCTAAAACCTCGATTCCGATGATTTTACCGGCTTCAACGAGCCTCTGTGTTATCTCTATATCGTCTTCGGAAGGCGTGCAGTCGCCGGACGGATGATTGTGCCCTAAGATAATCCCTGCCGTTGCTCTGAAAATGGCAGTCCTGAATACTTCCCGGGGGTGAACCAGCGAAGCGTTCATAGTCCCCAAAGACACTAATTCGATATACTTGATTTTATTGCGTCCGTCCGTGGCAATAATCCAGAAGTGTTCCTTGTCCCTGTCCGTCCTGTACTCCCTTTTCAAATTCTCTCTTAAAATACCTACAACATCGCTCGGCTTGGTTAACGGCTCCCTGCAATTGGATTTTACAAACATTTTACATATCCCCTTATAGGTTTTCATATTCAAACGACTTAAAATCAACATTATCCGAGGAAACTACGATTGAATTACCGCCATTGTCGAATGCGTCAAAACAGTTAAATCCTGCAATCTCCTTCGGGCTGTAACAGGTATGCATCCAACCGTATTCAAAACTTAAAAATCTATACATGATTAACCCCTTTTCCTTTAATATTCATCCGGAAGCATGATTGTGAACCCTTCGTGCTCGTTAAAAACAATAAACAACGAAACATCATTTGTAACTTCATTCTTCATAAGAAAAGATACAGTAAACTTGCCGAAGTAATCTTCTTCTTTCTTCATCCTCAAGGCTTCCATGCGGGCAAGCGTCAAAACATCCCAAAGCCTGCCCTTAAAATCTTGTACACCCTCAAGACCTTCAGGGGGATTGCAATACTCCACGACGCCGGAAGTTATATACACCGGCACATTAAACCCCTGCTCTTTCGCAAGGTCTGAAACCAACATCTGCGAACCGTCCTCAACTGCTTCCTTCTTCGTGTAAACAGAAATAATGTCCATCTGTTACGCTCCTTTCTTGTTAGATTTCGGCGAGTCAAACCATTTGCCCACCGCTAAACAGCCCAAAGGGTTTTCGTCCCCGGCATGTAGTCGCCGCAGTCAATTCGGAGTTAGGCATGTTCAGGTAAACTCGGTTGCTATGAGGCAAACTGAATCTTGCCGCCCCCGATAATATCGGGAAAAAGTAACCGTGCAGTGATCTGAAACGGAAAAAGCCGGTTTATGTTCGCGCGTCATGGCGGTATGCCCTGCCGACGCGAGAAGGATAAATAGGCTTTTTGAAAAGTGTAGGATTCAAACGGTGGTGGTCGCAGACCAACTTTGCGAGTCGTTGACTCGCACTCCGGACGAAGGCGTTGACGGGGACAAAATAACGGTGGGGAAATGGTAATTTCCCTTTTTGTTGCAGTGTTTAAGTAGTTGTATCGTTATCTCTCGGGGAGCGGGAGAGATGGATTTTTGCCGAAGCTGCGGCTGGAAGCCGGTCGCCGAACAGGAATACCTTGTAGTCCGAAGCTATGAGGACGGAAAGGGATTCCTGAAAGAGTATCCCCGATATGTCCTGGGGATTCTCTTGGGCGACGCACTGCAAGGCTGTAATCCAGAGAGGGGCGGGGGAAAGGGAAAGATTTAGGCCGGAAAATTCAGCGGAAAGTAGCGGTTTATGTTCACTCGTCCTGGCGAATACTTCTGCCGACGAGGGAAGGATAAATAGCGGATTGGAGCGTAAGAATTTGAGGGGTGGTATCCTGAAAGGATAAAATCGCAGGGCATTGCCCTGTGCCGTGGTCTGTTGCGTCAAAGGCAAGAAAAGGAGCGGCGAGGAAATGAGCTATGCTGTACGATAGTTGACTTCAATGCGTGTTTTTGATATTATCATTTAAAGAATTTAAGGCGATGAGGTTCGCCGTATAACCATCCTGATGTTTAGGATTAATGACCTCTACCGAATGCGGTAGGGGTATTTTATAAACCCCTACTCAAGGCAAAGTCTTGATAGGGCTTTTTTATTCTTATTAAAATTTAAGGCGTTTTTATGTCAATCCAACAAAGCTGCGAATCTAATTTACAATATAAAAGCTATGTGGAACAAGTTAATCGCATTTGCGAAGATTTCCATATAGATTCAATGAAAGCGCAGATTGCCGCTCTCAGTGAAACTCTTGAACAAAGCGGCCTCATAAATATTGCCCTGGTGGGCAGTTTCAAGGCCGGTAAAAGCTCATTCCTCAACAGCCTCATCGGAAGAGACGTCATGCCTGTTTCTGTTTTGCCGCTTACTTCTGTTATCACATATGTACAGTATGGGACTGAAAACAAAGCAACAGCGAAACTGCTTAACGGGCAAATACAAAATGTTTCGCTGCATGAGCTTGCCGATTACATTACCGAAGAACGCAATCCGAACAATGTTAAGCAAGTTGACGGAATGGATGTTGAACTGACCTCTCTTGAGGAATACAAAGGCATACGGTTTGTAGACACTCCGGGGTTTGGCAGCGCGTATATACATAACACTCTGACTTCTGCCGGTTGGTTGCCAAGGGCGGGAGCGGCGTTTCTCACGGTAAGTGTTACAAATCCGTTTTCCGAAGCAGATATGCTGTTGTTTAAAGAGCTGGATAACTATACTTCGGAAATAATCATTCTCCTCACTAAAACCGACCTTGTTTCTCGGAAAGAAGCGGATGAGGTGGCTGAATTCATTCGCGAGCAAATAAGAAAATATCTTAAGAGAGAAGTGTGTGTATTGCCTTTCTCGAACAAGCCCGGTTTTGAGCCAATACGCCAGACGGTTTATGGGTTTATCAGACAAACCATCGCGGGAGATCATGCGCATAAATCCAGTGAAATAATTAATCATAAATTCCGCTCAATTCTTTTAAAATGCCGCGAATATCTCCTGTTTGCCTTGTCGGCATCCCACTCAGCGCGGGAATCCCGGCAACGGTTGTCCCACCTCCTATCTGTAGAGCGGCAGCGTTTTCCGGCTGTTAAAAAGGAAATACGGCTTATAGCCGCCGACATGAAAGCTCGTGCGCAGGCAGATTTGTCCAAAAGATTTCAAGACAAATATCAAGCCGTGAAGAATAAGCTTGTCATTGAATTGGAGCAGGAAATACCTCTATGGAAAGGGAGTTTTATTAAGACATCCGAAAGATTCGACAAATGGGCAGAAACAAATTTAATCAAGCATCTTGAGATAGTCTCTGCGGAAAATGGTTTAATGTTATTCGATAATCACTTGCATTCTGCAATTGATAGTTTCTCCCGTATCACCCTTGCCTTTCAGGATAGGATGGCACACGATATCGAAGAAGCCCTTCATACGAAATATTCAGGAACGACTTTTGATATCCAAATTGAAAAGCCAAAACAACCGGATGTGCGGATAGGGAATATATTTATGTTTTCATGGGAGATATTTAATTTAATTATTCCCATGTGGTTGTTTCGGCCATTGATAAAACGTCATTTTCTTCGTTTGATAAACTGGGAAGTAGAAAAGAATCTGTACCGGTTGGCCGCACAGTGGCATGATGCAATCTCTCAATCAATCGACCAAATTGCGCGTCAGACGGAAGTGTTTATTCAGGATGAAATGAGTACCGTTGAAAACATATTGAATAAAGCTCCGGACAAATTAAACAAGATAGAGAAAGCAATTTCTGAGATAGACGCAATAACAATATGAAAGAAAAGCATATGCCTTATTATGAGCTTCTTAATGCATGCGGTAAAAATGAATGTCCAGTATGTTTCCTTGTTAAGCATGGAATTAAAAGGTATTTTGACAGTCTGCTATACGAAAGTGTTAACGATGTGGGCCTCAGGCAAGAATTTGTCTCGGACAAAGGGTTCTGTAATTTCCATTCATATAAATTACTCGGTTATCATGATGACCTTGCTTTTTCCATAATGCATCTGGATCTCCTGAGGAACGAAATCAAGGAACTCAAAGTAAGTCGACTCAAACCCAAAGAAACTAAAAATTGCATCGTTTGCAAGCTCTCAAGGGCGTCAGAAATCAGGTATATTGGACTTATAAAGGATTATCTGAATGACGAGGAGTTTAAAATCAGGTTTCTTGAATCAAAAGGTCTTTGTGTCCCGCATTATGAAATGCTAAAAAGCGAAGTTAAAAAGCTTCCTAAATGGTTCAATAGCTTCCAGATAAAAAAATACGAGGAGCTTTACGAGTATCTGGACAGGTTCAATGACAGTTTTAATGCCTCACATGGAAGAAAGAGGCTTGCCCTGACAGACGATGAAAAGGAATCCTGCAATAGGACTGCCAGGACACTGTTCGGATATGAAGGAAGGATTCAAGTAAAATAAAATTAAGGAGGAGACCATGTCAATGATTCAGAAGGTTCACGCAAGAGAGATTTTAGACTCAAGGGGCAACCCTACGGTGGAAGTAGATGTTATTCTTGATAACGGTATTATGGGAAGGGCGGCAGTGCCGTCAGGAGCCTCAACCGGTTCCCGTGAAGCGGTTGAACTGCGCGATAAAGACAAATCACGGTATCTTGGTAAGGGTGTGCTTAAAGCAGTGCAGAACGTCAATGATGTCATCGCAAAGAAGCTTATCGGCATGGACCCGGTAAAACAACAGAAAATAGATAAACTGATGATAGATTTGGACGGTACTGAAAATAAGGAAAAACTTGGTGCTAACGCGATATTAGGAGTTTCTCTTGCAGTGGCGAAGGCCGCAGCGGCAGATAAGAAGCAACCGATATATGAATATTTAGGTGGTAAAGAAGCAAAGCGGCTTCCTGTGCCGTTTTTTAACATACTAAACGGCGGCAAACACGCTGATAATAACGTTGACATACAGGAATTCATGATAGCCCCTATTGGAGCTCCAACATTTAAAGAAGCATTAAGATATGCCGCCGAAACGTACCATAATCTTAAATCAGTCCTTAAATCGAATGGGCTTAACACTGCCGTAGGCGATGAAGGAGGGTTTGCGCCCAATCTGCCGTCGAACGAAGAGGCAATCAAAGTCATTATTGCGGCAATAGAGAAATCCGGTTACAAACCCGGCAAAGATATAGCAATAGTGCTTGATCCTGCGGCAAGTGAGTTCTACCAGCAGGGTAAATATCTGTTGAAAGCGGATAATAAAATGCTTACATCGGAAGAGATGGTAAGCTATTATGATAATTTGATTTCAAAATACCCCATTATATCCATTGAAGATGCCTTAGCGGAAAATGACTGGGATGGGTGGCAAATCCTTACCAAACGGCTTGGCAGCAAAATCCAGCTTACAGGTGACGATATTTTCGTTACTAACCCGAAAATACTCAAAGAGGGGATTGCGAAAGGCATAGGCAATTCCGTTCTGATAAAATTGAACCAGATCGGCACACTAACCGAGACACTTGAAACCATTGAAATTGCAAAGAAATCGGGTTATACCTGCGTATTCTCTCACCGTTCGGGAGAAACGGAGGATTCTTTCCTTGCCGATATTACGGTTGCGACAAACGCGGGACAGCTTAAGACCGGAGCGCCGGCAAGGTCCGAGAGACTGGCGAAGTATAATCAGCTTCTTAGGATTGAAGAAGAACTTGGAAGCAGAGCGATATACAATGGAAGGATTAAGTGGCTGTAATCGGCTCATTATAGGAATTTATGCCCGATAAAGTTAAAACAAAATGGCTCAATAAAAATATTCTAGGGATGGGGCTTGCCAGTCTTTTCAGTGATATGAATCATGAAATGGCTACTGCGGTTTTGCCTATGTTCCTGGCTTCCGTATTAGGAGCACCGGCTTTTGCCTTAGGTGTTATTGAAGGCGTTGCTGATGGAGTATCTACACTATTTGAAATATGGTCAGGGTGGTATAGCGACAAAATCGGTAAGCGGAAAGGGCTGGCAACTATCGGCTATATTATTACGGCATTCAGCAAAGCGAGTTTTGCGATTGCCACTAACTGGTGGCATGTTCTATTCGGGCGTACCGCAGGCTGGATAGGATGGGCTGTACGCTCCCCTACACGCGACGCCTTGCTTGTGGAATCAACCACGCCGGCAACCGTAGGCCGTGTATTTGCTTTTCACCGCACCATGGACACATTGGGAGCGATTTTAGGCCCCCTTATCGCCATGTTGCTGCTTTCTCGCGTACCAATTCGTTCTATTTTTCTTGTGTCTTTGGTTCCGGGACTGCTGGCGTTTTTCTCTATTGCATTCCTCGTTAAGGAAAAAGCAAAGATACCCTCTCCGCATAACGTGTGGCAAAGCATCGGGAACCTTTCACCGGATTTTGTCCGTTTCCTGATTCCCGTGGGATTATTCGGGATATCTAACTTTGCGCCCACGTTGCTTATCCTCCGTGCCCAGCAGTTGATGGCACCCACGCTTGGCGGTATTGCCGCAGGAGTATTTGCGGTAGGACTATATACATGGAGCAATATAGTCTATGCTCTGGTTGCCTATCCCATCGGTGTTTTAGCAGACAAATATAACAAAAAAACAATCTTAAGCATTGGTTACATGATTTTCGGATTGCTTTGTCTGGGGTTTATCCTTGCGGATGAACAAAAATGGATCCTGATTATTTTGTTTGCCTTGAGCGGTATCTACACTGCTATTATAGAATCATCCCAGCCGGCGCTTGCTTCATTTTTGATTTCGGAAAACCAGCGGGGAGCGGGATACGGCGTAATGAGCGCTGTTGACGGGGTGGGGGATTTCCTGTCAAGTGTTACAATAGGGTTGCTTTGGACATATCTATCGCCCAATATTGGATTTGGTATTGCCGGTTTTCTTGCAATTCTTTCATCAGGGATGCTGTTTTTTATGTTAAGAAAAGTGAAGTCATAAACGGTGATATTCGTTGTCAATAAAGGGTTATATATTTTTAGATTTAATTTTTAGCGCTATTGCGGCGCTCGCGGCGTTCTTGATTGTTTACGGAGAATATACCCGTCATTATGCCGGCAAGAAAGAACCTTTGAAATTAGCATTTGAATCAGCCGTTTTTGCCTTTATCGTGTTTATTGTTTTAGGGATCTTTGCAGCGATAATCCTGCATTGAGGGATATATAAGAAGAAATTTAGCGCCCCGTGAGGATTTCCATGCTTAAGAAAAAACGGCCGTGGAAGAGCAAAAAAGAGCGTTTTGAGGAGTTTCTGCGTCCGCATCATCGCCTAGGATACGATCATGCCGCCATCGGCGTGTGCACATTTAACAGGGGCGCGTATTCAATAGCAGAAGGAGAATTTAGAAAGGCTGTATGGCTTAATCCTTTTGAGCCGAAGTTCAAAATACATTTGGCATGGTGCCTTTATAAGTTGAACAATGTGAATGAAGCAAAAGAGTGGGCCTTAAAGACAGTAGCGCAGAATTCAGAAAACAAAGAAGCTTTGGAATTGTTAAAGATAATAGAAAAACAATCGGAAGGCATTGAAGATAGTCAATAAGAGGAATTTCGTGAAATCATTTAAAATATATTATAGTAAGACCAGTCGAAAAATTAGAGTTCTGCTTCTTGTATGTATCCTATTGTATTTATCGTCTATAAGTTACTTTGTTTTGATGGAATTAGTAATTAACTTTCACGCTATAACGCCGGGTGAAGCGTATAGATCCGCACAACTGAATAAAAAACAGTTTGAAAAATATATTAAACAGTATTCCTTAAGAAGTGTATTAAACCTTCGCGGTAAGAATTTGAATGAAAAATGGTACGAAGACGAAATAGCAATCTGCTCTTCTTTGGGTGTTACACATTATGATGTGCAATTATCGGCAATCAACAAACCGACGGAAGAGGAAACCAGAGAAATATTGGAAATATTTAAATCTGCTCCGCGTCCTTTATTGATACACTGCCGGTACGGCGCCGACAGAACCGGGCTTGTCGCTGCGATGTGGAGGGTTGCTGTCGATGGAGAATCCAAACAAGAAGCGGAAAAACAGTTAACTATATTGTACGGACACCTGCCGATTGGAATGACGCAGGAAATGAACAGATATTTTGCGCAATGGAATTATTCTAAATAGTAATATATAAACTTCAGGACGAGGGTCAATTACATGGCAAAGTACGTTGAGCTTGTAATAGGAGGCTCAGTTGGTACGGTTTCGCGGTATCTTTTGGGAGGTTTTGTTTACAGTGTTTTCGGAACATCTTTCCCTTATGGAACGCTGGTTGTTAATCTGTTGGGTTGTTTCACTATCGGTTTTTTATCTACCATGGCTGAAGAGAAGTTTTTAATGGGAAGCAATGTGCGTACAATGCTTATGATAGGGTTTTGCGGCGCATTTACAACTTTTTCTACACTCATCCTTGAAACAAATAACCTTGTTAGGGATGGTGAAATGTTGCGGGCATTTATGAATCTTGCAATTAGCGTAGTTGCAGGCCTTATACTGTTCAGGATTGGTATTTTAGCCGCGGAAATAATATAATATCTTAGAGGTTTTAGATGACAAATGTCTGGATGCTGGCGGCATTATGGCTTGGACTCGCACTTGTTGCGACGCTCTTGTCGATTTGGTTCAGGGTAGCCACTGCTCTTTCAGAGATAGTGGTAGGAACCGTGGCACAGCTTATAATAGGCGCACTGATAGGTGGAGCTGTCCTGGGGACTAACGAGTCATGGATAGTATTCCTATCCGGAACCGGCGCTATAGTTTTGACTTTCCTGGCGGGTGCGGAATTGGACCCTGTAGTGTTTAAAGCACGATGGAAAGAAGCAACAGCAATTGGCCTCATCGCTTTTGCCGCCCCTTTCTTAGGCTGTGCGGCAGTTGCCTACTGGGTTCTTCACTGGACAAGCTCTGCCAGCTGGCTGACCGGGGTGGCTCTTTCCACAACATCAGTCGCAGTCGTGTATGCGGTAATGCTTGAATTTGGCCTGAATAAGACCGATTACGGAAAAGTAGTGCTTGCCGCATGTTTTATCAATGATCTTGCGACCGTAATCGCTCTGGGGCTTATCTTTTCACCTTTTACGGCGCGTACATTGATCTTTGTCGCGGTGGGTATAGTTGTTTTTGCGATTCTTCCCTGGCTGACACCGCGCTTTTTCCGAAAATACGGAAACCGTCCGTCAGAGTTGGAAGCAAAATATCTTCTGCTTTCGCTTTTTGGGATGGGCGCTTTGGCGGTCTGGGCGGGCAGTGAAGCGGTACTTCCCGCATACATAATAGGCATGGTTTTGGCCGGTACGGTTGGCAAAGACCATATTTTGATACGCAGATTAAGAACGCTCACATTTGGCCTGCTTACGCCATTTTATTTTATCCGGGCCGGCTCGTTCGTTTCGGTAGTCGCTCTCATCGCTGCTCCGTTGATATTTTTGGCGCTGTTTTTTGCTAAAATGATTTCTAAAGTGATTGGAGTATACCCAATTACCAGAGCATACAAATATCCTAAGGGGGAAGCGAAGTATACAACGCTCTTGATGTCAACAGGTCTTACGTTTGGCAGTATTGCTGCGCTATTCGGTATCACTCACGGGGTTATCAACCAGTCTCAATACTCATATCTTGTGGCTGCGATAATAGGAAGCGCCGTAATACCGACTCTTATAGCAAATGCCAGGTATTTACCGAAACATCTTATTAAAGACCATGAAATGACTGCCGATGATTTACAAACAATTGAACCTAAAAATAACTAAGGGAGGGTCGGCATGATAAAGAAAATGCTTGTGCCGTACAATGGCGGAGAACAGGCAAATGCTGCTTTCAATTTTGCGTTGGATTTGGCAAAAACATATGGCTCTGAACTTCATGTGTTATCTGTCATACAACTTCCAGAACCTCCGACAGAGGTAGAAACCGAAGCCGTATTGGAAAATTCCACAACTTATTATGAAAACCTATTAAAAGAGCTCAAAAAGAAAGCGCAGGAAATAGGGATAAAAATTTCAACAAGAATTGTCAGCGGACATGCTGAAGACCAAATACTACATGAATCGGAAAAGGGCGGGTTTGATGTTATAGTAATGGGCCATCAAACACGAAGCAAGCTTGGCAAATGGCTGTTAGGTTCAGTAACCGACCGTGTAGTAGATCATGCGCAGTGTACAGTAATTGTTGTTAAAAAGGATCATAAGAAATAATATCTAGTGAGGTATGAATGAAAATTCCATCGGATGGAAAGTTATTACGAATATTTATAGGCGAACAGGATAGATGGCACGGCAAGCCTTTGTATGAGGAGATTATCGTCCTAGCACGCAAACTGGGTATGGCAGGGGCAACTGCCTTAAAAGGTTTTGTCGGTTTTGGTTGTAAGAGCCACATGCATACCACAAAAATATTGCGTCTTTCGGAAGACTTGCCTATAATAATTGAAATCGTAGATAGTGAGGAGAAAATCAATCAGTTCATCCCATATCTTGACGAAATGGTTCTTGAAGGTTTGATTACTTTAGAAAAAGCAAATGTAATAATGTACCGTGCGAACTGAGATTCGTGGATATGAGAATAAGTAATATTTGATATT
Source organism: Elusimicrobiota bacterium (assembly GCA_043811535.1). Taxonomy (GTDB): domain Bacteria; phylum Elusimicrobiota; class Endomicrobiia; order Endomicrobiales; family JBDRNC01; genus JBDRNC01. The sequence goes on along the minus strand of JBDRNC010000027.1, from coordinate 471 downwards.
CTTAAAAAAGGCCCCTCTGGCTGGGGGAACCAAAGGGGCGGGGGGAATAATATTGAATAATATTATACTACTTTTTAATCAATGATTTGACTTCGCTGAATTTGATTTTCTTTAGGCAGTCCCAAAATGATTTGACCTCTTTTGGATCGCACGTAATCTGAAAATACGTCTCTTTGATCTTGTTCTCCTCACCCTTGCTGTCCTTATACGTCCCCGTCTTCGCCTTACCCCAGAGCAGTTTTACCGCAACATAATCCCTTATGGAAAGATTACAGTCGGCGGGATTAATTTCAAGCTGGCAGACGTTTCCGGACTTATAGAACGTCTGCCTTAGCGGGAGATACTCCCGCTTGATTGCTTCGCCGTCAAAGACCGCTTTTGCCACATAACTTCCGCGACCGTAAAGGTCGCCAATCTGTTTCAAGGGAATGAACTTCATGATGACTCCTTTCATCAAGTTTTCGATCCACT
>JBDRNC010000026.1:0-2955 GCA_043811535.1 Elusimicrobiota bacterium | reverse complement strand
ATCACAGTTGTTTGAATACATAGAAATATTTTACAATCGTAAAAGGCTGCACTCGACGTTGGGCTATCTAAGCCCTACGCAATACGAGTCGAAATTACCTGCTTCTGTGTCCACAAAAGCGGGGTAACTCCAGTTCTATTTTTTCTGAAAGAAAAATAGAACCGTCCCCTTTCCCTGTCATTTCTTTCCGATATTGTCGAGCGCCGCTTGCAGGCCAGGTTTCCAATTCAGCGGTCCGGCGCGCGGATCGGCAAGAGCCTCGCGTAGTATTTTCCGTTGAGCGTCCGGTTGGTCCTCCCACGTCGACTTGCCCGTACTGTTGAATGACACGCTTCCGTCGGAGTTCGCGCTTGTGATGACAATCGTGGTCTTCAGGCTAAGTATCCCTACGGGCGTCACAACACCCGGCCGCACGTAAACGTCCTCGAATGCCCCGCCCGGGTCATTCATCTTTAGCCAGTTGAAATCGTTGCGTGTAACCCCAACCATCGGGCTGATCGAATAACGGCCGGGAGGCAGATATACGAGGATTAGTTCATTTGCCTTCGAGCCGGGATTCTTGAGATCGTAACCAGCCGCCGCAGTTTCGGGATCGACTTCTCTATTAAAAAACCGGATAAAAATTCGCGTTACATAGAAGCCGCCGGGGATATCACTCACGGACTGCACCTTTAGCAGGATGGCGCCGTTCGCGGTTTGCGTTTCCGGGGTGCTTTTAGGCCAATTCTTGAGGCGGGGTACACCACTAACACTAACACAACCGGCCAGCCCGATCACAACCGCTGCAAGAATACAGAATCGTCTCATAAAACCTCCGATTAAGGCATAGTTTCAAACAACCGTGCATTCAGTATAACACCAAATAAAATAAACCTCCCTTGGAAAACAAGGCAGGTTTTTTTGAATCCTGAATTTATCGGGTAATACTCCATAAGAAGAGATCCCTTTGTCTATTGTAAGTCTAACTCATTGACATTAAACTGTCAATGAGTTAATTATCCTATATTTTATTGGCGTAAAAAGGGGACGGTTCTATTTTTCGTTTCGAGAAAAATAGAACCGTCCCCTTTTTCTTTATCTGCCATGCTTGCGGTGCGAGCGGTAGGACGGCCTGCCGCCCCCTCCGCCCCCTCCGCCGTGGCGGGGCCTGCCGTAGTTTCCGGAATGGCCGTGCGGCGAGTAGCTCTGCGCCCCGTGGACGAACTTTTCCGCCGGGAACGCGGGATGGCTGGATAACGGTATGGTCTTGCGTATTATTTTTTCTATGCTGGTTACGTCGCTGCCCTGGTCCGGCGTCGCCAGCGATATGGCGTGCCCTTCCTGCCCGGCCCTTCCGGTCCTGCCTATGCGGTGGACGTAATTCTCCGGGTCGTCAGGGAGATCGTAGTTGATGACAAGCTCGATGCCGATCACGTCAATGCCGCGCGCCGCTATGTCGGTTGCCACGAGAATGCGGTATCTTCCGGACTTAAATCCCTCAAGAGCTTCTTTTCGCTGGTTGAGCGAGCGGTCAGCGTGTATCTCTGCCGCGGCGTGGCCCATTCTTCTTATGACGCTCACTACCTTGGCCGCGCCCCTTTTGGTCCGCGAGAAAAGCAGAATGGAACCCTTGTACTGGTCAAGTATTTTACCGAGCAGTTTTCCTTTCGATTCCTTCTGGACGACAAATATTTCCTGCGATACGCCTTCGGCCATCGTTCCGGACGGAGCGATCTCTGTGCGCACGGGAAGTTTCATGTGCGACGAGGCTATCTGTACGATCTTTGCGGGTATTGTAGCCGAGAAAAGCATTGTCTGCCGGTCCTTGGGCAGAAGCCGCAATATTTTGTCTATCTGCGGGGCGAAGCCCATGTCAAGCATGCGGTCGGCTTCATCAAGCACAAGGATGGCCGTGTCGTCAAGCCGTATGCGGTGCTGACCCACGTGGTCAAGCAGGCGGCCGGGCGTGGCCACGATGATGCGCGGGTTTTTCCTGAGGTCCATGATCTGAAGCATCATGGATTCGCCGCCGATAAGGACCGCGGTTTTCATGCCGAACGCCGTGGCGAATACTTTCAGCGCTTCGTCAACCTGGATGGCCAGCTCGCGCGTGGGCACGATGATAAGCCCGCGCCCGTGTTTTTGGGAGAGCTGCTGGATCATCGGTATCCCGAACGCGATGGTTTTTCCCGTCCCGGTCTGGGCTATGCCTATCACGTCCTTGCCTTCGGTCGCGATAGGTATGGCTTTGCGCTGGATGGGCGTCGGGATTTTGAAGTCCAGCTTGTTTAAAACCTCAAGCAGGCCGGGAGCGATCCCAAGCCCGTAAAAACTTTCATGATTAGGCATAAATACCTCTCTTTTGAATTAGGTTCGTTTGAAGGCTTTTCGACGAACTTATGTTAATTAAGGAGCAAAAACTAAACTCTAAACACTAAATCCTAAATAAATCAGAAATTATAAAACTAAAATAACAAAATGACTGAATTTGAGTTTAAGTTTTTGTATTTTGAGATTATTTAGTGTTTAGCTTTTAGTATTTAGAGTTTCATAGTAAAACAGCTGCGCCGTAAACGTCGACGCCGATCAGCCACGCGGCAGACGCCGCCCATATTACGCTTGTGGCCAGAAGCTTGTAGGAATTTTTAAACAGGATTTTCTTAATATCCTTTTCATCGCTGTCCGTAATGCTGAAACCGCCGCCCGCGTACAGGCCGGCTTCGGCGATAAGAGGAATCGCCAGCGCGGGCAGGCATAGCGTCGCCAGATACATCGTTAATATTAAGAAGCCTGAAGGCCGGCTGATATTCGCGCCTGTATTCATAAGACTGAAATTTCCCCGTTGCTTAAAGGGGACCACTTTATCACGCGGGAGGCCGCGTATTCAAATCCCCTTTCGGGGATGTCCTCCGGTTCGAGGCCGTATATAAGGATTTCCTCCGAACAGACCACGGCAGAACCGGGAAGTTCCGCCTT
>JBDRNC010000025.1:0-29596 GCA_043811535.1 Elusimicrobiota bacterium | reverse complement strand
TCATAGGTCTTGTCGACAGCGGCCCTGACCGGGCTGAACGTGGAATAAATCAAAGTCAGCGCGATTACTGCGCCTGAAACAAAAATTGTGAATTTACGTTTCATGATAACTCCTTTTGAATTCTAAAATTGCTAAATGGCTTCAAACAGATTAAAATGGTCATATGGTTATATGGCTAAATTGCTGACGTCTTTAACCGTTTGGCCATATGACAATTTAACAATTAGTTTTTCATAGCCATTTAGCCGTAGAGCCATATAGCCATGTAGTAGTTTCATTTAAGCCACTTCAGCGGATCTTCGGATTTTCCTTTATACTTGACCTCGAAATATAACAATGTCTCTTTATTTTTTGAAATCCTGCCTATGACGTCGGTGTCTTTTACCCGGCGCCCTTCCTCTACGGTAATCTCGCCGAGCTGTCCGTAGATAGAATACAATGAACCGCCGTGGTCTATTATGATCATCTGCCCGTATGACCTGAACTCGCCGGTAAACATTATCTCGCCTTTAGAGATGGGTTTAACGTCGGTTCCGGCGGCGGCGTGTATCTTTATCCCGTTGCTTATCACGTAGGTGTCAAGTTCGGGATGCTTGCTCTTCCCGAAGTAGGTGACAACCTTGCCTTCAACGGGCCAGGGGTATTCCCTGCGTTTCTGCGCCGCCTGTTTGGAGAGCAGTTCATCCTGGAGCGTAAGCTCTTTTTCCTTTTCAAGATTAACGATAAGATTCCCAAGAGCTTTTGCGGATTCCTTAAGCATTTTCTCTTCGTCTTCGGCGACTATTCTTCTTCCGGTTGCGGTTTTTAGCAGTTCCTTTTTCTTGGATTTTGTTTTCTCTTGTTCCGATATATTCTGTTCCTGTTTTACCTTGAGGTCCAGCAGGTTCCTCTTTGCAGCCGTCCACTTGTCCAGCGCTTTCTGGGAATTGATCTCGCGCTGTTCGGCGCCCGTCACGTACTCCTTCTTCTTGCGCAGCGCGCTCAGGCGGAGTTTTTCCTCAATAGGATCGGAATAAATCTGGTCAATACTGCGGTGTTTCTTGTACCAGAGCGCGGATTCCTTGTTCATCACGGCGAGCCATTGCTGTTTCTCAAAATTCGCGGCGTTCAGGTCCTTTACAGCGTTCGCAAATTTCTTTTCGGCTTCCAGGATGCCCCTGCGTATAGTCTCGCTTTTTTTCTGCAGGCTGCTGAGCGCCTGTTCTATCGTTCTTAGCTCGCTTTTAATCAATTTCTCTTCAAGAAGGCATCTTTCCTTTTCCGCCTGTTTTTCGTTAATTGATTGCTGAAGGTTTTTAAGGTCCCGCGTTTTGGAATTAATTTCCTTGTCAAATTGTTTTGATGATTTCGCCGAAATAAGAACAGGCAGAAAAACCAGCGTAATGACCAGTATTATAGTTAAGCGCATTTATTTCTCGAAAGGCCGCAGAGCTTCATTTGTTATCCCAGATAAAAGACAGCAGGATCCCGCACGGTATTAAAAATGCGACATATTTTAACGGCATGGCGGCAAGAGGCGAGTGCAGAATTTTAGTCACGAGCACGTAATAGACGGCTGATGCCGCAAAGCCTGTGACGATTCCGGAAAGCCCCAGGAACATATATCTCCTGTAATCTGCCGTGCCGCGGTATATTGCCCAGCCTATTTTGGCCAGCATAAGAAGCACGCAAAACAGCAGCATGAGCTTTATCGCCTTAACGTAAAACTCAATGAAATTGTTTATTTTCGCGGAAATATTGACGAGATTGGCGTCGAAACGAACTTCATCGATCCCGTCCATCGCCGTTATGCTCTCCCTGAGGTACTCGATAGCGCCAGGCGACTTGTTCTTGGGCGTTACGAGGAAGTAGGAAGGGAACGGATTATCGGCCCCTATGAGGATTTCTTTGATATCGGGAGTTTCTTTCAGCGCTTTTTCAAGGGCTTTTTCAGGCGCGAAATAATTAAGCCCGGCGATTCCATCCAGGTTTACAAGCCGTTCGCGGATGACATCAAGCGGCGCGTCCGGGCTCGCGTCAAGAAAAACCGCGAGTTTGATCTTTGAGGACGTCTTGATGTACTGCAGTTTCGCCTGGTAAAGCGTGTTTATGCCCAGCGCTATCATGAAAACGCCCATGAAAGTCGCTATGTAGAAATTTACCTTCGGTATTTTCATTTCCATTATCGTGTGATTATAGAAAATTAGCCGCTATTATTCAATCCCGCGGTTATGCCCGCCGCGGCGGGCCAGATTCTTTCGGAGAGCGGCTCCGCTTGAAATCATTTAAATGCTTTTCAATGATTTCATTCTGAACCCGGTTTTTGGCGAAGAATCCCGGCTAAGGGGCATTTTTCAACATTTCCCTGAGCAATTCAATGTTGCGCGCAGATCTTCTCTTGAACGAAGGGAGCATCTCAATGGCGTTCTTATGAAATTCTTCGCGCCACTCCCAAAGGTCGTTTATGATGGCAAGCATAGAGTACAAATTGTCATCCGAGAGATTAGTCATGTTCTTTTGTCCTATTTCATTCATGAATCCGGTTAATTTAGAATCGTTAAAAACTCCTATGAGCGGGATGCCGCGCAGCGTAGCGAGTATTAATCCGTGAAGACGCTGGCTTATGACTAAATCTACATCCGAGAAAATGTCAATAAGCTGTTTCGGCTCTTTCCACAGCACTATCCTTGAATCCGACCGCATCAGGTTCATGACTTTAAGCGAAAAAGAATAATCGCACGGCAGTTGAAACGGTACGAAAAGTATTTTCGCCGAAAGGAGCTGGCTCACGGAATCGGCCAGTTTCGCGAATAATTCAACCGGGTGTTCGCCTTTCAACGAAGGGCGCAATATCATCGCGACAGTCGGATTGCTGTCCGCTATTTTTCTGGCGGGAAGCGTCCTGCTGAAAACTGGGTCGGTAGTTATTTCGACGTTCTTAAGTTTGGCGGCGTGCCTGCCGAAAGTCTCCAGCGATTCCTTGTTTCTGACGGTAATAAAATCAACGAGTTTTAAAGCGCAGTAGAGCAGCGGGGTGTTGTAAAATTTCATCTTGCTTATTCCCACGGCGTAAACAAAGACCTTTTTCCGGAAGAGTTTTGCCAGTATTATGATGCCTATGTAATAATACAGGCTAAGCGAGGTGGTTTTGTCCTGAAAAAGGCCTCCTCCCCCCGATATCAGGATATCAGTCCTTGCTATGGATTTGAGTATGCTGAACGGGTTCCACCGGTTGACAGACGCTACTTTGTATGTAGAGCTTGTTTTTTCTGGATTGGCGCTAAGCACCGCGATCTCGGCATTGTTAATGTTAAGCCTGATATTGCCAACCATGCATTCAAGTATCAGTTCATCTCCGGCATTGTCAAACCCGTAATAACCGGAAATCAGAATTCTCACCGAGCTCTCCTGTTGTCCGATATTTTCCTGATCGCCGTTGAAACAAGATAACCGATCAGCAGGCCTATCCAGATGCCGTGGATGCTCCTCGCCAGGGACCCGGCCGCGGGCGAGTGCGCGTGCAGAAAAGTATTGATGATGGAAACCTGCCCGATCATTCCGATGAGAACGAGCCAGGGCCTTTTGAACGCGAATCCGATGAATAGTAGAGGCTGCCCAATAAGGAATTCCTTTGTTCTCGGCCTGAAGCCAAAGATATTTTCCAGGAAATCCCTGAAAAAGTACTCAGGCTGGCTGGTCAGGAGATTATAATTCCCGGTCCTGAGAAGAAGTATCACGATCCCGAGAAAAGCCGCGAATACCAGGAGGACATGTTTCAGCTGGATTTTGAAAGAAAGTATTTTGTTTATCTGCTGCGGCGGGTATAAAATGAAGAAAGACGCCGCCATGGGAAGAAGCATTATCGCCTTGATCCCGGGTATGTCGCGTATCTTCTGCATCAATGTCACGTCAAACAGGAACGCCGATATCAACAAAGCGCCGGAAAGCGTCAATCCGTTGCAGATAAGAAATGCCTTAAAAGGATTCTCTTGTTTCTTCGCCGCGAACAGCCCTATCAGAGGGAATAGTATCCCCGCCGCGGCCGTGAAGAAAATCCAGATTTTGTTGTACGCCCGCGCGGGATACCGGGGCGGCCGGGCTGTTTCAAGGCGGTAGCTGCTGCCTTTTAAACGGTGCGCGAGGCCGCGAAGGTATGAGATATTATCATCGACGGATTTCCCGTTCCAGAAATAAAAAAGCAGGAATCTTATACCCCTTTCTTTAACGGCCCTTTCCCATCTTGCCGTCCAGAAGTCCGCCGAAAAGCTCCTGTTTAGTTCCTGCTGTTGTATGCTGTGACCGCGCACGGCTTGCGAAGGCAGCCTGCTGTTTAATTTTTCATTGCCGGCCGGGTAATTAAATTCAAGATTGACGAATTTTAACCCGTTTTTCGAAAGAGCGGCGCATAGCATGTCCTCTCTTCCTGAATAGCCCGGTACTTCCTTTCCTTCCCATACGAAACCCGAGACATCTTCTCCGTAAGGAATGTCGAGCCATTGCGGGTTCCCGCTGTTAACAGGGCGTAGGACGGCTTTTAACCCCAGTTTTGTGACATATTCGATTTCTTCGGAAGAAAAACCGAGAGGCGTGTTTTCATTCCAGTATGCCGGGATGTATCCGGACGCGAATTCAGGTGTAAGGACCCTGTATTTTCCGACGCGGCGCTGTTCTACTGCAAGGCTGTAGCGGTCTGTCAGCTGGCTGCTTATCTGCGCGGCAAGGTCCTTGTCCGGCACAAGCAGCGAACCCGGCTTCACTTCAGAACCGTACGGGATAAGATCGAGGATTTTAAGGCGCGAGAAGTCTGCGGCGCTGAAGTAGATGATTTTTCTGGAGGCGGCCAGCGAAGCCGGAGTTTCTTCGTGCAAAGCGGCGCTGGAGGCGCCGGCGGCCTGGCACCGCGCGAGAAAGTCATTGAGCGGGTACCCGTTCGCCTGGCAAAGGTCGGCGGCCTGATTGAGGTCTATGCAGATCTCGACGGATCTGTTGGAATTTTCCGCGATGACGCGATTTACGAATTTCCAGGCCGTCCAGACGGAAATAACGGCAATAAGCGCGTAAACCGCGTATCTGGCTTTCTTGTTCTGCAATATATCCATGAGTTTCACTTTATCTTTAGTCCACCTGCGCCCTGCCTGCGGCGGGGCTTCGGCGCAACGTCCTCCGAAGGATGGAGTTTTCAGCTTGCCGAGAACATCTTATTAATACGCTGACATAAGTCAGCGGAGCTTCAATCCACCTCCGTTCGCCTGCGGCTGAGCTTCGGCGGATTTCAGCTTACTGAGAACATCTTATTCAAACGCTGACAAAAGTCAGCGGAGCTTCAAAATATGCGCAGGCGATTCTGACGGGTCAAGCCTGATAAAATTCCTCGGGCCGTTCCACAGATAACTTTTGCCGTCCAGCAGGTCATTAACCTCGAAAGGAGTGTTTTCCGGCAGTCCGAATTCCTTCAAAGGCAGTTCGATCCAGCCGGATTGAGCCCAGAATGTATCCAGGTTCACTATGATCAGCAGGACCTCGGAATAATCGGCGCTGTATTTCGCGTAACATATCATGTGCTCGTTATCTACCGGGACGAACTCCAGGTTCTGGTCATGCTGGAAGACGGAGTGTTTGTTCCTTAGCTGGTTGACTTTCGCGATGAGGGGCCTGATGCTGCCGGGACTGGTTACATCCCATTTCTTAATTTCGTATTTTTCGGAATTCAAGTATTCTTCACTGCCGGCGGCGAACGGTTTATTGACGCATAATTCAAACGCCGGTCCGTAAATGCCGTAATTTGAGGTAAGCGTTGCCGCGAGCATGAAACGTATTTTGAAGGCGCTGGCGCCGCCGCGCTGGAGATATTCGTGAAGTATGTCAGGCGTGTTGGGCCACAGGTTCGGACGGTAAAACTCGCTGACCTCGGTCTTGGTCAGCTCGGTCAAATACTGCGTAAGTTCCTGTTTAGTGTTGCGCCACGTGAAATAAGTATATGACTGTGAAAACCCGAGTTTTGCCAGGCGGTACATCAGTTTAGGGCGGGTAAAAGCTTCCGCCAGGAATATTACGTCGGGGTAATCCTTTTTTATCCCTGTTATCATCCATTCCCAGAAAGAAAGGTCTTTTGTATGCGGGTTGTCCATCCTGAAGATGCGGATGCCGTGCCCTATCCAGAATGTTATGACGCTTTTCAGTTCTTCCCACAATTCCTGCCAGTTCTCGGTTTCGAAATTCAGAGGATAAATGTCATGGTACTTCTTGGGCGGGTTTTCCGCGTATTGTATCGTGTTATCGGGTCTTTTGCGGAACCATTCAGGATGTTCCTTGACATACGGATGGTCGGGCGAACACTGGTAAGCGATGTCTATGGAGACCGAAATGCCGAGTTTTCCGGCCTGCGCTATAAGTTCGTGAAAATCCTCAAACGTCCCTAGTTCGGGGTGTATGGACTTGTGGCCGCCCTGCGCGCTGCCTATTGCCCATGGGCTCCCCACATCGTCATTTCCGCATTTTACAGAATTGTTCTTTCCCTTGCGGAACTGCGCGCCTATGGGATGTATGGGAGGCAGATAAAGAACGTTGAATCCCATTTCCGCGATGTACGGAAGCCTTGCTATGACATCCTTGAACGTGCCGTGTTTTCCCTGCTTGGCGCTCCACGAGCGCGGGAACAATTCATACCACGAGCTGAAACGGGCAATCTTGGGGTCAACCACGACCCCGAGTTCCTTGTACTCCGCGGCGTTTGTCTTGTCGGGATATTTCGCCATAAGGACGCTTAATTCATCCGAAAGAGCGGCCTTGGCGGCTTCCGTCTTATTTTTTTTGTCGGTAAGTTTCGCGATTATCCTGTTCAACGTGTCCTTGTCTTTGGGAAGCGTCCTTTCAAATACCTTATTAACCATTTCCAGCCCGATGAGCAGGTCAATGGCAACATCCTGCCCGGCACTAACTCTTTTCTTGAAATCGCGTTTCCATGTTTTGAAATTATCAACCCATGCCTGTATCGTGTAGTTCCAGCGGCCTATCGCGGTAACCTTGAATTCCCCGAGCCAGCGGTCGTTGTCCGAGAAGGTCATGGGGGTTTCAGACCATTTTGACTGCCCTTCCTTGCGGTAAAACAGCGCGGCGGACAATTCATTATGCCCGTCAATGAATATGTCCGCTTCAACTTTTAATGTATCGCCGATTATTCTCTTTACCGGGAACCTGCCGCCGCTGAATTTCGGCTGGACGCCTTCTATCTGGACGCGCGCCCTTATCTTTTCGTTTTTTGAGCCGTTGACGGGAATCCACTTTCCTTCTCCGGCGGGAGCGTCCGCGGTCCGCGCGGCTGGCTGAATGGGTACGGTTGATACTTTTTTGTCTTTAGCGCCTTTTTTAGGCATTTTTAACTCCAAAGTATAGGATAAATACTAAACTCAAAACACTAAAAACTAAATAAGTTCAAAATGAAAAAGTTTAAACTCAAACACGGCATTTATATTAGATTTATGAATTTGTGACTTTATATTTATTTAGTGTTTAGTATTTAGTTTTTAGTATTTTCCGTATAGGTTCCGACCAGCTCTTTATAGAAATTCAATGTCCGGGAAGCTATTGTCGTCCAGCTGAATTGTTCTTCAACTCTTCTGCGCGACATCACTCCCATCTGTTTTCTTTTTTCAGGAGAGGCAAGGACGGCATTTACGGCTTTCGCCAGATCGCGGGCGAACTTTTCAGGGTCGGACGGTTCGGCTTCATTTTTACCCTTCGGCCTGAACGGCACGAGCAGGCCGGTTTTGCCGTCAACCACTATCTCCGGGATTCCCCCTACTTTAGTAGCGACAACAGGTACCTGGCACGCCATCGCTTCAAGATTGATGATGCCGAAAGGCTCATATACCGACGGACAGACGAAAACGGCCGCGTGCGAGTAAATGGATATCAGGTCGTCGCGTGAGACCATTTCGCGTATCCAGATTATCCTGTTCTTCGAGTTATCCGTGGCCTTAGCCACTTTCTCTTCCATCTCCCTGCCGATTTCTTTCGTGTCGGGAGAGCCGGCGCAGAGGACAACCTGACAGCCGGGATTAAAATACCTGATAGCGTTAACTAGGTGGATGATCCCCTTCTGCCTCGTTATGCGTCCCACAAAAAGGATGTACGGGGTGCTTTTGTCTATTTGGTACTTGTCCAGTCCTTTCGTGTCCGCGGTCGGTTTATATTCTTCCAGGTCTATGCCATTGTGAATGACCCTTATTTTCCTGTGCGGGACTCCGTAAAGCGCGTGAACGTCCTTTTTCATCGATTCGGAAACCGCGATAACTCCGTCGGCGTTCTCATAGGCGGTTTTTTCTATCCAAGAGCTGGCGCGGTACGCGGTCCCGAGCTGCTCGGCTTTCCACGGGCGATGGGGTTCAAGCGAATGAGTGGTCAGGACTAGCGGCACTTGAAGAAGCTGCTTCGCAAGGAGCCCGGCGAAATGGCTGTACCAGGTATGGCAATGGACAACGTCTATGTCGCTTAATTGCCCGGACATCAAAATGTCCTTGAGTATCGTGTCGAGGAATTTCTGGTGGCGCTGGTCTTTCGTCTGTTCTGTATATGCCGCGTTTATCCCTTTCACGGATAAATTCGCGTTTTCTTTCTTCTGGTCTCCGAAACACAGGACTTTAACAAAATGCTTGCTGCCGTCCAGTTTTATGAGTTCATTCGTCAGATATTCAACGTGAACGCCGGCCCCTCCGTAAATGTTGGGCGGGTACTCGTTGGTAAGAATGCCTATTCTCAATTTAGAACCTCTTTTTGTGAGCAATTAGCAATTTGCAATTAGCAATTGGTGATAAACAAGACGTACTAATAGCCAATCGCTAATCGCTGATTACTGCCGTTAATCGCTTTCGCGGAGGAACTTTGCCGCTTCTTCGGGCGGCGTCGGGTTGACGTAGAATCCGGTTCCCCATTCAAATCCCGCGACGCTCGTGAGTTTCGGTATTATCTCTATGTGCCAGTGGTAGTGCGGCAGTCTGTCTTCCCTGAGCGGCGCGTTATGTATTATAAAATTATACGGCGGGTTGTCCAGGACATTTTTCATTTTGTTCAGAACGTTCTTGAGTAGCAGCGCGAGATTTACCGAAGCGTGTTTCTGCATGTCCTCAAAATCCGAGTCGTGCACTTTCGGGAGCAGCCACACTTCGAACGGGAACCGCGGAGCGAAAGGGCATATAGCGACGAAATCGCTGTTTTCGGCCACTATTCTCGTAGAGAGAGAAAGCTCCTGCTTGATTATGTCGCAGAATACGCAGCGTTCCTTGTACTCAAAATAGTTTTTCGCGCCGTTTATTTCCTCTCTGACTCTTTTCGGGACTATGGGCGTCGCGATAAGCTGTGAATGCGAGTGCGACAGCGTGGCGCCGGCCGCAGCTCCGTGATTCTTGAATATCAGAGCGTATTCCAGCCGTATGTCTCTTTTAAGGTCCATGATGCGGTCGCGGTACACCCAGATAATGTCTTCAACCTGTTTATCGGTTAAATCCGCGAAGGATTTTGTGTGGTCGGGAGTCTCGATTATGACTTCGTGCGCGCCGAGACCGTTCATTTTATCGTACATGCCTTCGCCCTGCCTGTTCAATGTACCTTCGATGTTTAGCGCCGGGAATTTGTTCGGAACAACCCTGAGCCACCATCCGGGACCGTTTTTGTTCCTTCCCGGCTCGCCGTACGCGAGTATTTCCGACGGCGTAAGGTTTTCATTGCCGATGCAGAAAGGGCACGCCTTGCCCGCGTTATTTTCAGGCATCTTCGGGAAATCCGACGGCCGCTTGCCGCGCTCAGTGGATACTATCACCCACCTGCCGATTATAGGATCTCTTCGTAATTCAGACATTTAAATTCCTCCGGAATTTAGTTATGAGTTATGAGTTTTGCGTATTGAGCAAAAAATCTGCAATTTGAAATCTGAAATTTGAAATTCGCTGTTATGCTATTCCGGCTTTATTGAGATGTTTGATTCCCTTCTTGAGCTCTTCCGGCGACGTGTACTTATGAGTTTCAATTACTTTCAAAACACCGTTCTTGGCGTATGGTTTGAGTATCCCGAATTCAAAGTCGCCGAAACCCGGGGTAAAATGGTCGTCCAGTCCCTTGAGGTCATGCAAGTGCATGCCAATAAGGCTGGTTCCCAGTGTTTCCAGTATGCTTTCATGCCTGTCTACAAATCCCATCCTGGCGAATATTTCTCCGTGGCCGGCGTCGTGCCAGTATCCCAGAGGGGAGCCCTTGAATTTTTTCAGCAGGAACAGGGTCTCGTCCATATCGGGCACTTCGTTGGCATAAACCCTGTTTTCAAGCGCCACGCACACTTTTTCGGCGTCTGCCGTTTCAAGCACCGCTTCGAGGTTCCTTTGGAGTGCGTCCATGTATTTCGGTGTTTTTGCGACGCGGTCTTCAAAGAGCGAATTAGTGTAGCTTGAGTATAGTTTTCCTTTTACGCTGAATTTCGCCGCGTATTCAAAAACATTCCTGCCCGTAGGATCGGTCGGGACTTCCCCTGCATGCGCTACTATGGCCTTTGCTCCGAGCCGCCCGGCCCATTTTATGGTACGCCGGGTTAGATCTACTGCCAGCCTGCTTTCGTTTTCGTCGTACGAAGTTAGGAAATAACCGGAATAAACGTGTCTGTTGGGCGGAAGGTTTGTGAGCATCGGCACATAATTATGCAGGCTGGAAACGGCTATTTCGCCTTTTTTTACCGATCGTTCTATCTCTTGCAGCCAGGATTCCGGCACCTGAACGCCCAGTTCTACTGATGAAAAACCGCATTTCAATGCTTCGTCAAGCATCAACTGCCATGTAGGACATCTTTTGATGGCGAAAACGGTGGAGATGGACAGCATAGATGGCAGACGGAAGAAGGAAGACGGAAGACGGAAGCTGTTTAAATGACTGCTTCCTTCTTCAATCTTCTGTCTTCAGTCTAAGGGTTCTCCTCGTGCGGCGCCTCGGTTTCAGTTTCTGTTTCCGTTTCGGTCACGGATTCTTCCTGCGCTGATATTTCCCCGATGGACGGAAGCTCGCTGAGATGCGAAAGGCCGAAGTGTTTAAGAAAGTCCATCGTGGTCCCGTAAAGCAAAGGCCTGCCTATGGTTTCCTTCCTGCCGACAATGCGGATAAGCTTTCTTTCGAGCAGCGTTTCAAGAACACCCGTCACTTCAACGCCGCGGATTTCTTCTATCTCAGAACGCGTTATGGGCTGCTTGTAAGCGACTATTGACAGCGTTTCCATCGCGGACTGTGAAAGGCGCAATGTCGTCTTTTCCTTGTAAAGCCGGTGTATCCACGGCGCAAAATCCTTGCGAGTGGAGAACTGATAGCCTCCCGCTATGAAACGGAGCTCCATCGGACTCTGGCGTTCGTCGTATTCCTTTCCGATGTCCTGGACCATCTGCTCGATGTTGTGCCCGACGCCGGTCTCTCCGAGAACGTCTGATATCATCTCTACGGAAAGCGGCGTGTCGGTTATGAAAAGCAGCGCTTCAATGATTTGTTTTACCTGATTTTGTTCCATGTAAAATCCTTTTTTTGCCATGCCCCTGATGAAACAGGGGCCTATTGCGATTGTTCTTCGTCGCTGCTGCCGGCCGAATCATTTTTTCCGGCATCCTTGACCCTGTAGATTCTTATCTCGCCGAACTGGTCGGTTTGCCTTGCTATTATCTGTTTAAGCCTTATGAGTTCAAGTATCGCCAGGAAGCTAACGATCAGCCCGTGGCGCGTGGTTTCTCTTTTCAGGATTTCCGCGAAAGACAGGTGCTCGTTAGCGTCAAGCAGGTCCAGTATCTCGCGTATCTTACTCTCTATCGGTATTTCTTTGCATACTATCTCCTTTACGTCCGTCGGAAGTTCTTTCAGGACGGAACGGAAGCTTTCCATCAGGTCAAAGATGGACACTTCAAGGTGGAAATCATCCTTTTCAAACGCCGGCGGCGACCTGTAATAAATATTTGAGAAATCCTGCTCTCTTTTATGCAGCAGCGACGCGGCTTCCTTGAACTTCTGGTACTCCATCAGTTTGGATTTGAGCTCTTCCAGCGGGTTGGGCCCTTCGTCCTCTTCCTCGCTTGAAGACGGAAGAAGCATCCTGGCCTTTATCTGCATCAGCGTGGAAGCCATAACAAGGAAATCGCCCGCTATTTCAAGGTTCATTTCCTTCAATAATTCAAGATACTCAAGATATTCGTGAGTTATCTTGGCCAGCTCTATCTCTGCTATATCCAAGTCGTCTCTCTTTATGAGATAAAGGAGAAGGTCCAGCGGTCCCTCAAAAATTTCCAGATGAACGTCGTAAACCATGAATTGTGTAATGTGTAATGTCTAATGCGTAATGAAGCCTTCTCTGCAAAGGCTGTTTTCATCACACATTACTCATTACACATGTCTCCCGTTTTACTTCAGTTTTACCGCTTTTCTTGTTTCCTGCATCGTCTGCCTGGCGGCCGTAAGAGCACGCTTGCGGCCGTCTTCCAGCACGTCGTCGACAAGATTCTTGTCCGAAGCGATCTTGTTCCTTTTTTCTCTCAAAGGCGCCAGCCCGTCTATCATAAGCTGCATGAGTTCTTTCTTGCACGCGACGCATCCGGTCGCGCCTTCCTTGCATTCCTTTTCGCGCGCGCCGCAGGCGGGATTAAATATGGAATGGAACGCGAAAACGACGCATCCTTCGGGATGGCCTTTATCGTTGGCGCGTATTTTCTGCGGATCCGTGAACATCTGCTGGATTTTCTTCTTTATGCCTTCGGGTTCTTCGTCCATGTCGATGGCGTTGCCGTAGGATTTGGACATTTTCCGGCCGTCGATGCCGGGAACGCGCGCGAATTTCGTCACCAGGCCCTGCGGTTCGGGAAAGACCTCTCCGTAGAGATTGTTGAATCTGCGGCATATTTCGCGCGTGAGCTCTATGTGGGGCAATTGGTCCTCGCCGACGGGGACGGCGTTCGCTTTGTATATCATGATATCGGCCGCCTGGAGCACAGGATAACCGAGAAAACCTAGGTTATGCAGGTCTTTGTCTTTCAGTTCCTGCAATTGTTCTTTGTACGTGGGACAGCGGAAGAGCCATCCCAGAGGCGTGACCATGGAAAGCAGGAGATTGAGTTCGGCATGTTCTATGACGTCAGATTGCCTGAAGATGACGCTTTTCTTAGGGTCGAGCCCGGCCGCGAGCCAGTCTATGATCATCTCGCGCGTGTTCGGGATTATTCCGGCGGTGTCCGCGTAATCCGTCGTGAGCGCGTGCCAGTCCGCGACCATGTGGTAGCATTCGTATTCATCCTGCAGTTTCGCCCAGTTGGACAGCGCGCCGTACAAGTGTCCGACGTGCATTTTACCCGTGGGGCGCATGCCTGAAAGTATCCGTTTTTTCTGTTTTGTCATATTATTATCCTTCCGCCGGCGAAAAGCAGCAAAAGAAAATTCACTATTGGCCCGAGAATGGCCCACAAAGCGCCTGTCGCCATCAACGCAATTATCAATATGAAGCCGTATTGTTCCAGTTGGGCGTATTTATAGGCCGCTGCCGGCGGCAGGAGACCCATGACTACCCTGCTTCCGTCGAGCGGGGGCACGGGTATCAGGTTGAATACGAAAAGTATGATATTCATGTAAAGCAGAATGAAGAACAGCGTCTGTACCGCGAAAGAAAGGCCTTCGGGAAGCGCGAGAAACGACCTGTCGGCCCATAACACGAGAGAAGAGAACATTACGAGCGATATGTTGGAAAGCGGTCCCGCAAGCGCGACCCATACCATGTCTTTCTGAGGATTGTTCAGGCGGTAAGGATTTACCGGGACGGGTTTTGCCCAGCCAAACACGGGAGCGCCCGTCAGAAGGCATATCGCGGGAAGTATGAGCGTGCCGACCACGTCTATGTGCGGGATAGGATTGAAAGTCAGCCGTCCCATCAAATAGGCGGTATCATCGCCGAAACGCCTTGCCATCCATCCGTGAGCTACCTCGTGCAGGATAACGGAAAAAAGCAGTATAGGCAGGAGAATTACGAGATTCATTATATTAAAATGCATAATTAAGACGATTACACTGATTAATAACTACGATTACACAGATAAACAACTACGATTTCACAGATTATAACAAAGATTACACTTATTAACAAAGACGATTACAATGATATTATAAACGATTACACAGATATATAATCTGTGTAATCTGCGTTTGAATCTGTGTAATCATTTGTGAATGATTTTCCTGCTAATTTTATAAATTTATGGGGGGTTTGTCAAACGCTGCGGCGGGCGCTTCTTTTGGGGCGCGGCAGGGCTGATACCAGGACTTTGAATTTCTTCATTTTTGACAGTTCCTCAATCTTCCGCTTTACTACTCTTTCAAACATGAACTTGAGCAGGAACTCCTGTCTTCCGGTGCTGTTCATGCCGTAGAGCAGCATCGTGAGGCGTTCTTCCGGTGTTTTTGCCTTCTTTACGTCAAGGTGCTGTATACCCGGAATGAGTTCGGGCAGCGCCCGGCCTACGACTCCCCAACTGACCAGCAGGAACAGCGCGCCGCGCGGGTCTTTTTCCTTTAGTATCGCCATGAGTTCTTCGCGCACGCGGGCCGGGGAGACCAATTCAACGAAATTCAGGCACCTGTGGACCTGTTCCTCTGTTTTGCTTTCTATCTTGTATCCCCTTCCCGCGAAACGCGCCAGCCGGAATATGCGGGTCGGGTCGTCGCGGAAACTCCTGTCGTGAAGAACGCGCAGTGTTTTGGTTTTCAGGTCTTTGAGACCGCCGCAAAGGTCGATTATCTTCCCCTTTTCCGGGCCGTTCAGCGCCAGAGCCAGAGCGTTTACGGAGAAATCGCGCCTGGAAACATCTCTCGGAAGAAGGCTGAACTTGACTATCGGGAGAGTTCCGGGCTCTCTGTAGAATTCGGTGCGCGCCGTAGCGAAATCAATGTGTTTTCCGCCTGGCAGTTCAAGGACGAAAGTCCCGAACATAGGATATGCCTTCACGCTGCCTTTCAATTTTCCGGCCAGGGTGTAAACGATTTTAGAGGGATCGCCTTCAACGGTAACATCCCAGTCAAACGTCCTAGCCCCGAGAAGCATGTCCCTGACGCTTCCGCCTATAAGGTAAGCGCGCAACCTGTTGGCATCGGCGAGTTTGCCTATTCTTTTAAGCAGAGGCGGCAGCTTTAGAGATTTTTTCACCCCGTTAGAGACTGATTGTTTTTTGGCAATCGGTGATTTCTTTTTATGTATTTTCTTCATTGAATTTCTTTGTCTGAGATAACCGGTTTTGTTTTGTCTCTAACGGGGTAAACTTTTTTGACATAGATTATTACAGATATTGCCGTTAAGGCCGCAGCCAGTACCCACCAGCCGTATTTGGCCAGCAGCTGTTTTGAAAGTTCAAGGCCTTCTTTGCCGGCGAGGTAAGCTCCGAGAAGAAGCATCCCCCATGACAGCACATATACAGCGGTGCCCCACGCGATGAAAACTTTTTTCCCTGTTTTCTTCGCGAGATAGGCACAGAACGCGACGCCGCCCCAGCCGACAACCTGGTTGGTGGTTAATAAAATCATTCCGACGATGAACTTGGTAGAGAAATGTTCCATACTCTTGTGTAAATACTAAATTCTAAATACTAAACACTAAATAAATCCAAAATTGAAATTTCAAATATCAAATAGACTGCCGTGTTTGTATTTTATTTTTGTTGCTTTGAGTTTATTTAGTATTTAGAGTTTATTGTTTAGTATTTGTTATTATGCCGGTGTTAATAGTTTCGCCTGTATTCCCTTCTTTCCGCAAAGAATGCAGAACTTCTGAGCGTCTTCCATCGTTCCGACCGTCGAGCCGTAGTGCATCGGTATGGCCAGGCCGGGTTTTATGGCTGCGGCGGCATCCGCCGCTTCTTCAGGCGTCATGACGTATGTTCCGGAAACGGGCAGCAACGCGATGTCGCATTTAATATTGGACATTTCGGGTATGAGGTCAGTGTCGCCCGCGTGGTATATTTTCTGCCCATTGACCGAAATAATAAAACCAAGCCCGTCGTTTCCCCTGGGATGCAGGTTCGGCTTGGTATTGTACGCCGGAACAGCCAGTATCTCCGTGTCGTTTAACTTGCGTTTTTCTCCGGGAAGCATGATTTCAACCCGGCCCTTGAACATCGAAAGATCTTTAGCCGCGAGACGGCTGGCCAGTATAGTCGTATTTTCCGACAATATCTTCCTGATGTTATCGGGAGAACAATGGTCAAAGTGGTGGTGTGATATCAGGATTATTTCGGCGGGAATCGAATCCTTCTTAATGTTAAACGGGTCCGTGTATATTTTGCCCGCGAGCCTGAAAGACGACTGTCCCATCCAGACTATCATTTTATTGTTTTCTGCGCCGCCCCGCGCGCCGGCTTTTTTGACAGCGCTTTTTCATCTATGCGCCAATCTTTGTGGTGTTCCACTATTTTAAGGAGTTTCTCGAACCACTGCAGGCTTGAATTGTGGCTCAATATCTTATTCAGCCCGGCTATTATACCGGCCCTTTGGCTGTGGCCCGGCGCGAATGGGATGCATCTGGGAAGCTTTTTGTCCCGCGCGATAGAAGGCCTGATGTGCAGGATATTAAGCCCGAGATTCTCGGCCCAGTACTCAAGCACGCAGATTTCATCGTCTATTTCCTCCTCCTCGCGAATTATTCCCACAAGACTGTCAAGGCCGAAAAGGATTATCGGGTGATATGTTATCGCGTTATCAGGCAGGGCGGCCAGCGCTTTCTTAAAATCCTCGCTCATCCTGTCGCGCCAGTATTTTTCATCGGCAGAGAAACTCGTGGGATAAACGAACGCTATCAGTTCGCTGCCCGGGTCATGATACAGCACGAAATGCTCGGCGTAGAATATCTGATTGCATTTGGGGCAGCAGACCACGTTTATCTCGCCGGAAATAAGGGCTTTTTTCAGTTCCGGGTCGTCTACTGAGTTTATGGCGTTATGGAGCTCCGCCTCGAATACTTCCCCGCAGGGACATCTGATCTCTTCAAGTTTAGTTGTTGACATAAAAACGTTCCAATGTTCCGATATAACGACGTTTCAACGTTTCAGCGTTCCATTGTTCCAAAGTCAAACCTACAAAGATATTATAAATAAAAATAAATTTAGAAGCAAATGAGTAAATTGCTAAATGGCTAATAAAACTCATGGCTGAATGGTTAAATGGCTAAAAAATCGACTGCATGGTCATATTGTTAAACAGCTAAATGGCCGTAAGGCTAAAGATTTTAGCCATTTAACCATTTAGCAATTAAGCCATTGTCGTTATTAGCCATTTAACTATTTAACGCTGCTGTTGCACGGCTGTACGGCTAGCCCTGTGCTTGACAGCTTTAGCTTCAAAATAGAGAATGGGGCCCAGTACTAGAATTAAAGCCAGAAGAACGAACAAGACAGCAGAAATCCAACCGCTCTTCGTGTCCTCGCCTTTATGCTTGTCGGGAAGAAGCGCTAATATCACAAAACCAAAGATATACATCAGTCCAAGTAACCCGAATGCCGGATGATATCCTTTTCCCTGGGCGTAAAAGCAGCAACCCGCGATGAAGATAATAAGCGCAACAAGGAGCAGGACGCCTAACAGCCATATTTCTTCAAGAATCACCGGGAACAAGGACATGGCGGCAAGAATAACGGGCCACATAAGAAAGGCGAGGATGATAGTTATATTGACCTTGTTCGTATAACCTTGTTTCATCTCGATCCTCCGTTTGACGCTTTAGACGCGAGAGTGATTGCGGCTATTTAGCAGTTGGCTGTTAGCAATTTAGCCATTTAGCAATTTAACCATCTCTATTTCTCTTTCAATGTTGCTGCTATTCTATATTCCATTTCCGCCTTGGCGGAGGCGCCGAGGGCGTTATAAGACAAAGCAAGCAACTCGTGAGTAAGCGGATGGAACGGGTTTATCGAGACGGCCTCGTTTAAAATCCGCGCGGCTTCATCGTATCTCTTCTGGCCATAATAGAGTTCCCCGAGGACCTGGTACGGGGTGACATAGCCCGGGTTTGCGTCTACGGCTTCCTTAAGCCTCAATTCCGCCGCGTCAATCCTTCCGGCGCTGTTAAGCGCTCTCGCGATCTTGAGCAGTACGACGGGATTTGAAGGCTCCTGCTGAAGGGCCTTGTCGTACTGCGCTATAGCGGCCTCGAAAAGGTTGTCCGCGCGCATCTTGTCACCGAGACGGATGTGCCCTTTAAGGTCGGCGCCTATGAATTCGTTCTCGTCGAAGTTCGAAAATCTCGGCTGGTCCGACATGATGCCGGAATGAGTATGAAGCCCGGCTCCGGCAAGATATTTTTTCCATTTTCCTTCAAATGACTCCTGGCTTAAGCCCAGCGCTTTCTTGAAACCGGATTTATCGTCTTTAGCGGACGCTATATTCTCAAGAAGGCTCCCGACGGCCGCGCCACCGTATTCCTCTGTCATGAATTTTACCGCGCTTGAAACCTCGGCGAAGGCCAGAGACATGTCGTCCTGCGTGTCAAGGTACACAAGCGACGGATACATGCGCTTAAAAGAGATGAATTTGTTGTTTTTTCTTGCGTCGTAAAGATGGTTTTCGCCGTCCGGCGACATGTACAGCGGTTCATTCAGCCGCCATAGCGTGTCGTGGTAGCGCGCTATGCCTTCGTGCAGCCACAGCGGGCACTTACCGGAGCTTTTCCTGTTCACTATAAGGTGGGTATATTCGTGGGCAAGCGTGTCCAGCCAGCGGAAACCAAGCGGAAGGGCCTCGGGGGAAAGCATCATCAGGCGGTTGAACTTGCATATCCCCACGGTTCCGCTCTTTTTAACTATTTCAATGCCCAGCGTAGAGGCTGCGGCGAATCCTTCCTTATTTGAATATATTTCAACGAGTATCTTATCGGCAGGATAACAGCCTATGCTCGCGCCTATCTTTTCGTACGCGCTTTCAAGGGCTGTAAGCGCGTACGAAGAGAGAATAACATCGTTATCTGAAGCCCGCAGGATGAAATGACTGCTCTCAAAAGTTTGTGAATTCTTGTTGTATTCAACCAGGGCGATGTAGAAATTCTGCAGCTTGCGGTTATCGCCGCTGTTTTCAAGGAAGGCCATTTCTTTTGCCGCCGACAAGTAATCGCCCTGGTAGAAATAAATCCTGCTTTGCCATATGTGCCTGTCTTCGGCGGATTTCAACGATTGAATCGCGGCTGCCGCTCCGTTAAAATCACCGAGCTCAAGCATCATGGAGATATCCGCCGTCTCCGCCGCCCTTGAAACAGCTGCCATCGAGAACAGCAATGTTAGGATTAGTATGTGTTTTTTCATTGTTCGAGATACGAGTCCCGAGATACGAGATACGCCGTCATTCAGTAAGCCGTTTATAATAATCTTTGATGATTTTATCAAATTCCTTCGGGTACTTTTCGCGCAGAGCGTCAAGTATGTCCTGGCGGAATTCCTTGGGCGGCCTGTATTCTTCTATTCCCGGGAGCTTGACGGGCATCGCGCGCACTCCCTTCATTCCTCCCGCAGAGCGGACCTGAATGGAGCCGGAAACGGGTTTCCCTGAATTGCCGGCCTCCCCTTCCATCTGCTCGCTTGCCGCCTGAAGCTGGCCGAAACCCGACTGCAGTTTTTCAAGGGCTTCTCTGCCGGATTCCAGCGCGGAAGGCGTGTCTTTTGAATTTAACTGCGCGGAAGCGTCTTTCATGTCGCCGGCGGCGCCGTCCAGGCTCTCAAACGCTTCGGGCGGGACGGCTGTGCTTTCCCGCGCGAACTCTTCCAGCGATTTCCTGAAATTAAGCGTGGCATCGGACAGGTCGTTCTGTTCCTTGCCGAGGGCTCTCATTTTATTCTCTTCACCCTGGCTGAACATGTTTTCCGAGAGTTTTTGTTTCAGCTGCGAAAGTATTTCCTTTTCCCCCTCGCTGACTTCGCGTGTCTTTTCCGCCAGATGGGCCGAGAGTTCCTGGCCCAAGGCCTGCGGGTTGCCGGACAAGAGCCCTTTCTCGGTTTCCATGTCCTTTATGATGTCTTCAAGGTATTTCTGCGAATAGTACACGCGTTTTTTCTCGAACTCTTCAAGCACCATGTTCATGAGCTTGTTCGTCTGCTGGGTCAGCGGGTCAAAATGAGGTATCCGGGCGGACGCCTGCGACCGCACCCGTTCCTTTTCGCGTATGAGGCCCTTTTGCTTTTCAGCAAGCTGGCCCAGGAGGTTTTCCTGTTTTTTGAAAAGCGCTTCTCTTCTTTTTTCGTCCAGTTTCTCGGTCTCGCCGAGTATCTTTTCCTGATTTTTGATTATTCTGTCAAGTTCAATTTTCTGTTCCAGAAGTTTCTGTTCAAGTATTTGCGACGAGTTTTTCGAAAAACCTACGCTTTCTCCGGCTTTCTGCATGGTAGCCAGCATTTCCTGCAGTTGCTCCTGCATCTGGGCGGCAAGTTCCTGCGCCAGTTCGTAATCGCCTTTGTCTATTGCGTCGCGCAGGCGTTCGGCGAGCGATTTTGCCTTATTAAGGTCCAGTTGTTTGACGGCGGGTGAGTTAATGAAGTCCTCCGGAAGTTCATGGGGCATGTCGGAAAGCTGCCTGCTTATCTTTTCAAGCAGCTCGTTTATTTTTTCCAGCGATCTCTTGAGTTCTTCGGGCTGGGCCTTGCGGTTCTTTATCATGTCCAGGAGTTCAGAAGAGTTTTTCTCAAGTTCGGAACCGGAATCAAATAGATCCCTCATTTTCTGGTACTGCCAGATATCTTCGGACAGCAGCGTTAGTTTTTCCAGAACGGCTATGATTTCGTTCTGCTGTTTTTCCGTATCATCCCAGTTTTTATTTCCTATGGCTTCAAGAGCGCGCACGGCGGGCTTCTTGTCAAGATAATCAACGTGTTCCAGCATTCCCTTGTACTCGCTGAAAGTGGAATAATCGGTGTAGGGATCGGCTTCCATTCTTTCTATTATTCCTGAAAGCGACGCAAGCGGGGACTTGAATCCGTTTTTCACCTTTTTCTGGCCTTCCGCGAGCAGGGCGTATCCCGTTGAAGTGAACTGCAGCGATACGGGCGCGAGACGCTCTTTCGCGGCTGTCTGGTCGGCAAGTATCCGGAGGAGCTCTTTCCGGAACGATTCAAGGTCCTTTTCGATTTTCTTATGCTCAATCTCGTAATCCGTCGTTTCTATGGAAAGCGGGTCCGTGGCCGAAAATTTCGGGCCGTTTACCGTATCGTTGTCCCACGCTTCAAGGTGATAGATTATCTTGTCGCCGGCCCGGACATCGAAATCCTTGAGCTTCCAGCGGAACTCGAAAGTTTTTGAGTAGGTATTCTTCGGAGGCCGGTCTATCGTCACTCTTTCCTGCTCGCGTCCGCCGATCTTACAGACAAGGTCCGTCTGTGTCAGCCCGAAATCGTCGGTGGCCTGGATCACAAGCGGTATTTCGTCGTCCGGCGAGACTATAAGGTCCTGCGAGGGCGTGAGCAATTCTATTTCAGGTGCCCTGTCGGGCGTTATGAAGACCGCGTATTCAGGGGGGTCGGAATCCGAAACGCCGTTGAGGTCCTCTATGAGGAATTTATACGTGCCTGACTGCCTGAGCCTGAAACTTGCGGAAACCTTGTTGTTTTTTACCGCCGCGGGATAAACTGTTTTCCAGCTTGACGCGAGCGCGGCCTTGCTCAGTTCCTTGTTTGAAACCGCTTTGATATCAACGGAGCTCCCGGCCGGGGCCGAGACGTTCGGATTTCCCTTAACGGTGTGAACGGGCATCCCGGTATATTCCGGATATGTATATTTTATTTCATAGTTTCCCAGCTGCGGAGGCGCTTCCGGCGTCAGGGTGAAGTTTTCCGTTCTTAATTCGTCCCACAACACGCAGTACTCGAGTTTTTCGGTCAGCCGGCTGATCATAAACGAGAATGTCCCCTCGTCCTTGCGCGTGAAAGCGAGTTTTTCCCATTTATCCTTCTTTATCCGGAGCTCGGGCTCGCCGTTCAGCGGCAGTTTCCCCGCAGCCTCAATGTTAACCGGATTTCCCCACGGGATTATCGCGCTGCCGGGAGAAACGCTGAAACTCAGCGCCCACGCGCCCGTACCTGATGACGATAGAGTGTTTTTCATGAAATCCGATACTTTGGACGGGTTGACCGCGTACGCGAGGAGGTTCAGCGCGAGCGCGGCCGACAGAAATATCCCCGGAGTAAAAAGCATTTTTTCGAACGGTATTATGCCGGCCGGCGAAAGAGCGGATAACCTGCGCGACGTGGAGTTTATCTGCTCTTCCGCGAGTTCGCGCGAGGTCCCCGGCGGCGTGTTATAATTCAACTGCCAGGAAGTGAGAAGCGAGTCTCCGAGTTCCGGGATACGCTGCTGGATATACAGGATGATGCCCGCGGCCCCGAAATGCTTCAGGTTCGCGAAAATGTACAGAAAAACGCCGGCGGCGGTCGAAACCGCGATGGAAGCGTGGAAGAATTGTTTCAAGCCGTGCGAGGGAACGCCGAAAAGCCGGAGGACCGCCAGAAACGCGAAAGTGAAAAGCGCGAAAGACAGCCAGATGAGCGCGTACCTGATAAAAACAGCTGTCAGAAAATATATACGGGTTTGCTTAACAAAGGTTTGTATTTTGCGCATAATGCTGTTTGTGTAATGCGTTATGTATGATGTGTAATGAAAAAGAATAATTCATAAAACATCAAACATTGCACATGTTGTTATTTTTCATCAAATCCCATTTTCTTCAGGAATTCTTTCAGTTTCCGGTACTGTTCGGGATTCTCGGAAAGGTTGTATACAAAAATCGAATGCGCGATTATCTTTTCGGGCTTTATTTCCTTTAAAAACGAGAAAATATCCTTTTGCGCGTAGTACGTCGCCTGCAGGTTGGTGGCGGATATAACAAACAGCGCCGCCGGCTCTTTTGTAAAATCTATCCTGTCGCCGGGCCTCAAGCCCCTGGCAAGCGGCGTGGACGTACCGTCGCTTATCGTGTCTATGAAACCTATCGGGAAATATTTTATCCCGTAGTAATGCGGGTCGGACGCGCCGAAATAGCACAGGTATACGCCGGATACGTTCCTGTTCCTGAGGTATTTGGCGAGTTCTTTCACGCCCTGGCCCCAGTCAAGGTTTGAATCGGTCAGGTAAAGATAACCTCGGTCGGGATTCCCTATGGTTTCGTTAAAATAGCTGATATGCCAAGGATGGGTTTTGAAAGTCCCAAAAGAGTACCAGAACAGCAGCGCGGAAGACAGTATCACTGCCGCAGGTTTCCTGAAATTGAAATCAACGAACAGTCCGGAAATAAACAGTGTCAGGAACGGGAAGGCCGGCATTATGTGCCTGTAGCCGATCTGCACCTTGGAGAAGCAGGACATCCCGAAATACACGAAAGCCGGTATCAGGACGAAAAGGATGATCTCTTTTTTCAGGATATGTTTCCGGAAGAACGCCGCGAGCAGCAGCGCCAGAAACGGCAGCGGCGTTTTCAGAAGAAACACGGCCGGGAAGTAGTAGAACCATCCGGTAGTTGAATATTTCCCCATCAGGAAGGTGGAACGGCCGTACAGGATGCCGCTCATCATTTTCTTCAGGCCCGTGACATAGTACTCCGACAGCGGCACGAACTGGTAAACAATCATCATCGTCAGCACCGCCGCGGCCGCGGCCATGAAGGTGTCAACGAGGACTCTTTTAAGACCTGTTTTTTCGCGGCGCAGTATCCAGAGGATTATCAGCCCGGCCGCCGGAAAGACCGCCACTGCCGAGAACTTTGAAACCATCAGCAGCCCCCAGTTGACGCCGACGAATAATTTGAGGCCAAGCGGGGCCGGCTTGCCGTCCTTTACCGCCCGCCACCACTTCCACAGTGAATAGAAAAAAGCGAAATAGAAAAGCGTTATCACCATGTCGGTGGTCACCAGCGTTCCGTGGGCGATGAACAGCGAAGAAAAACTCCAGAGAAAAACAGCGGTCATGGCCGGAATATCGCCGAAGAGTTCCCTTGACCATCTGAATATAAGGAAACCGAGGCCCAGCGACATCAGCATTATCATGAACCTGCCCGCGCGGAGCATTTTTTCCGCGTCCACCCTGTTGTGGTACATGAAAAGGTCCGCGAAAGGATACTGGTAGGCGAGAATATCGGCCCAGAAAGGGTGTGTTGTAGGAAAAGACGGATTCATGAAGAGCAAAGGCGCGGCCGACCACATCTCTGCCAGAGGCGGGTGGCCGTAGCCGTTCATTATGTAATCGGTGGTTTTGAAATAGGAATAACCGGCTACGAGATGGATGTGTTCGTCATATGTCGGCGACAACGCCTTAATCGCGCTCACGCCAAGCAGCGCGTGGATTAGAAACAATGCAGCAATAATTATGCCGTATATCGTCTTGTTTTTCATATCAAATACTAAATACTAAACTCTAAATACTAAATAAATTTAAAACACAAAATACTTAAATATAAATTAACTGCATTTTATCTGATATTTGAATTTGTAATTTTGAGCTTATTTAGTGTTTTGTTTTTAGAGTTTAGTGTTTGAAAGCATTCACTTTTGCCCTCTCAAGATACATAGCCGCTTCCGTGAAACCCGGTTCCAGGCGCACGGTATTTTCCAGGTCGGACACAACCCTGCTCCATTCCCCGCGTTTCCAGTGCAGCACGGAACGGTTGTAGTAAGCCCTGGAATTGTTGGGGTATGCCTCGATTGCCCGTCCGTATGAAGCGAAAGCGGAGTTTTCGTCGCCGATGTTGTTGCAGGCGACGCCGTGCGAGACAAGCGCGTCGGAATACTCCTTGCTGAAACTGTCCATCATGTCGCGCGGAGTGTTGAAACGCCGCCCGAGCTCAAGTAGCGCCTCATACTGCGCGGCGGTTTCCGCGTACGCCGTCCGGGCGAGAGCGTTGTTTCCCTCTTCAAAATACGTAAAAGCGATGTAGTTCCATGCCTGCGGCAGCAGCGGCTTGAACATTACGGCTTTGCGCAGGTATTTTCTGGCATTATCGTACTGTTTAGACCTGAAGAATGATATTCCCGTCCACATATACGCCTTCGCGTAATCTTCTATCAGGTCGGGCGTGAAGAACTCCCTGTACGCGGTGTAAAGGAATTTTCCCCTGTAGGGATATATGTGATCCAGAAGTATTGTTCCGGTAGTGTCGTTCCTGGACCCTGGACTCTGGACCCTGGCCCCTGTTGTTATTAGATTTACCAGCCCGACCGGTTCTTCGCTGTATCCTTGCGGCTTGCTGTATTCCGCGTCTCCCGTGAAATACACGTTCCTCCGCGAATTGGATTCCGCGAATAATTTCCATGCCTCCGGGTCGCTGAGACGCCCCGTCATCACGCCGGGATGGATTTTATCAAAAGGGACGCGGAACCATTCCGAGCCCGAAAGGCCCTGCGGTACTACGGCGGCGTCGGGCCTGTCGTTTTCTACGTACTGCCTGTTCCAAAGGGAAAACAGCTGCACGTCCTTTTTCATGACAACGGCGGAACCGGGAGGCAGCGACCTGAGAACGTTTTTCGCGTAATCGTAGGCGACGAAGTTGAGCCGCTTATTCAGTTCGGGATAATGCTGGACCAGGTTGAAAACAGCGAACGCGGCGCATAAAACGCCCGCGGCGACGCGCCTGCGCGCCGAAAAGAACGCGAATCCTTCATATATCCAGATAAAAAATATCAGGTTCGGAAAAAGAAAGTGGGCTTCAAGGATTACGAGCGCGTGCGTGTTGGGAGGCATGTTCGCCATATAGATAAAGACAGGTCCGGCCAGCAGCCAGCCCAGCAAAGTAGCCACGGCTATGTTCCTGTTCCTCTTCCACAGCGAGTACAGGCCCAGCAGTCCCGCGGGAATCCCTATGTAGGCGAAACCGCGGAACAGGTGATTAAAGTAGAACGCGATTGTGACCGGAAAATTCTCGCCCGAAGCGTATCCGGTCGAGATGAGGTCAAGCGTTCCTCCGTGCGTCTTGCGCGTGAGGCTCCCCCACAGCCTGTCAAGCGAGGCAGGGTGGTTCCAGTCCAGGAACGGAGAGACGGAGGACCTTATCGGCAGGTACGCGAATATCGTGAATCCCGCCGCGAAAAATAACATCGCGGAAACGAAGGAATTAAAACTGAGATGCCTACTGCTGGAATACAACAGCCACAGCAGCCCGGCGCCGAGCATCAGCAGGTCCATCCTGTTGCCAAGTCCGAGGCCGAACAGCAGGAATATCAGGTAAAATAGTTTAGTGTTCATCCTTTTGCCGGACGCGATTCCGGCGTCAAGCCTGAACGCGAGATATATTATCGCCGCCGCGAACAGAGTGTTAAGCGTGTACATCTCTGAGACAAGAGAAAGATACCACTGCAGGTATGAAAACGAGAAAAGAAGGGACGCGGAGCCGGCGAGGAATTTGTCGTCTTTAAGTATCAGGAAAACGCGGTACAGAAAATACGCGGTGAACGCTCCGGCAAGCGCCGAAAGGACATTGAGCCTGTATGCCTCGTTGCCGAAAGACAGCAGCAGAAGGGATATCTTGGACAATAACACGTAAAACGGGTATCCCGGCGGGTGCGCCACACCGAGCAGGTGGGCCGCCGTGACCATCTCTCCCGTGTCGCGGTACGGCGCGCACGACGGAAATAGCGTGTAAATATAGACGATGAAAGTAATAAAAAATACTAACATATATTGTTAAATGCCAATGGCTGAATGGCCAAATGGCTAAACTGCTAATAACGACAATGGTTTAATTGCTAAATTGTTAAATGGTTATAAAGACAATTGTTAAATTGCTATATGGCTTAATTGCTAAAGTCTCAAGCCATTGAGCTATTTGACCATTTAGCCATTGGCAGTATTAGCCGTTTAGCAATTTAGCCATGCAGTTGATTTTTGGCCATTGAGCCATTGCTTTACTTTATCCTCTGTCTTGCCATGTTGAGATAATTCGCCGCTTCGCGGCTGTCCGGTTTTATTCTCAGCGCCTCTTCAAGCTCAGACACGACTTTGTCCCACCGGCCCTCTTCCCAGTAAAGCACGGAAAGGTTGAAATGGGCCTGGTAATTATCCGGGTCAAGCTCAAGCGCTTTCCCGTACATTTTCAGCGAGGCCTCTTTGCCCCCCCTGTTCTTGTATATGACGCCGAGGTTAGTGTAAACATTAGAATCGGCGAGGCCCTTTGCGGCGCTTCTTTCATACTGTTTCACGGCGTGATCTATGTAGCCGGCCTCGTGGAACTGAAAGCCTATATTTGAAGACCATCTTCCTCCCGTGTCGTAGGCTTCTATGCCCGCAAAAAAACGTTCCCCGGTATCAGGATTACCTGTCGCGAGGCAGTACTTGCCCAGCAGGAAATAGTGCGACATGAGAAGCGATTCCGAGCGCGCGCTCATTCCGCCGGCGGAGCGAATTGCGTAGATTTCCGCGCAGGGAAACGGAGGTCTGGCCGGTTTCGCGGGTTTAGCCCTGTAAATTAGCCCTTCCTGGTATCTCGGGATATCTATCATTCCGGGCTCAAATGTGGCGTAGTAGACGGGCCTGCCAGAGGACGCGATGATATTTCCTTCTACTATAGTCCGTATTCTGAGGCGGGGCTTCCCCCAGACGCGGTAATAATCGTCTCCGTATATGCTGCGCGTTATGGCGGCGTTGCAGTCAACGAAAAAGATGTCCGGGCGCAGCTTTTCAACGAACATCAGATAACCCACCGTGAATTCCATCTCATCGGCCCTGTCCGAGAATAATACGGCGCCCGTAGGCACGGTGCGCAGGATGTTCCTGCCGTAGTCGCGAAACATGAATTCATTCCTGTGATTCAGCGGCCCCAGATTCGCGGAGAAAATGAAGGCCGGCAGTAGCATAACCGCGGGAATTACCTTCCTGGGGAGCTTCGAAAGGCCGGCGCCGAGAATTATCGCGACTATCGCCTGGGAAAGGAAGAAAAAGCGTTCAAGGAGCTCCATGGATGTCCTGTCAAGCCCCACATTCGCCATGAGAAGGAATCCCGGCCCGCTGGCGAGCAAAAGAAGCAGGTAGGCCCATCCGCGTATCCTGTCTTTGACAAACGATACCAACCCTATGATAAAAAGAATCACTCCCGCCGCGGTCAGGCTGCTGTTCAGCGAGCTGAAATAGAACGCTATTTTTTTCAAAATGATTTCAGGTGAAAATGGAGGGAGCCCTCCCTGGGCGAGCGCCGCGGTGCCGTAGCGAAGCCGCGCGATGACCTGCCAGAACCTTTTCAGCGTTTTCGGATCTTCCCAGCCGAAGACAGGGTCGTTCTGCGCCCTGATATATATGAAGACAACCATTGAAAATCCCGCGAGCCCGAACAAAAGCGCTTTCGGCAGGTCATACTTCATGCGCCGGAGGTTATTTTCCCGCTTATAGGAGACGTACATCCACCATATTAAACCCAGAATAAACAGCCCGATTGTGTAATGCGCGGTCATTCCTATCCCGAAAAGAAACGCCGCGAGCATAAAGCGCGGTATTGACGGTTTTACGGCTATCAGAAGACAGAGCAGGCAGGATATAAAAGCGGCGATACCGTATACTTCAGTGACGTTGGCCATCGACCATACCGGCTTTGAAAAGCCGAACACAAGCGCGGAAACGAATGCCGCGGCCGGATTTAGGGTCAGCGCCGCAACCGCCAGGAATATTATTGACGCGGCGGCCGAGATGAACATGCCGTTCATGAAATTTATTCTATACACGGGGTTCCCCAGAGGTATCACCGTGTTGGTTATTTTTCCCGCAAGGCTGTAAAAAGGATATCCCGGAGAGTGTCCTATTCCCAGAGTCGCGCCGACGCCCGCGAGCTCGCCGGAATCGTCTTCGGTAAGAGAAGGGACGGTAGTATATAAATACGCGCTAAAAGTGATGATGAAAATAGATGCAGTTAAAAGATATTTCATATGTTCTATACCGCAAACACTAAAAACTAAATACTAAACACTAAATAAATTTAAAATCACAAATCCAAATTTCAAATATAACTGCAGTGTTTATGTTTTATCGTTTGTATTTTGAGCTTATTTCGTATTTAGTGTTTAGAGCTTAGTATTTATCTTCTATTGTTTCATTTTACTTTCCGCCAATGGCAAATAGTGCTTCGCCCTGGGGTCTTCCGGATTTATCTCAAGGACTCTCCGCAGGTTATTTACGACCTCGTCCCATTTATTCTGCTCCCAGAAAATCACCGAGAGGTTGTAGTAGCCGTCGGCGTATCGCGGGTCAATTTTCAGCGCTTCATAATAGTATTGTTTTGCCTTTTCCGGGTTTCCCCTCTCTTTTTCCATCACTCCGAGATTTGTGAACGCCGAAAGTTCTTCCGGGAACAGCCGGATGACCTGCTTGTAAAGCGATTCGGCCGCCGCGAAGCGCCCCGCTGAATATTCCGCGAAAGCTTCCCGCAGAAAATCCATCTTCACGTTTGATTCGCGCCACAGGCAGTCGCCCCAGCGCGCGAGCGCGTAAATCCTGTGCGTATATTTTTTGGCGGGTTCATGGATCGCGGCGAAAAACGGATATATGGGGACAAGCGCCCTGCTCCTGTAATCGTAATACTTTCCGTCATAAACGCCTCTGAGGGAATAAAGCGGCCAGGAGTTGGATACCGGAGCGCCGT
>JBDRNC010000024.1:0-25567 GCA_043811535.1 Elusimicrobiota bacterium | reverse complement strand
ACATGATACTCCGTCTTATATACTGCGTGCGTGCTCTTTCTGAATCTCATTCGCAGATTATATCATTTTTACCAGGCCTGCCGTCTGGACTGGCCTATCCATCACCAGGCAGGAGCCTGGTGGTTTGACGGCTCACTAAACTCTAAATAAACATAAAACTCAAATATTTGACTTTGTTTTTTGAATTTTATATTTATTTAGTGTTTTGTTTTTAGTGTTTGCATCTACAGAAGTTCTTCCTGTTTCTTTTTAGGCATGATTTTTTCCATCCCTAGGTGTTTATATGCATGTTCCGTCGCTATCCTGCCACGGGGAGTCCTTGCCATGAATCCTGATTGTATAAGGAACGGCTCGTAAACATCCGTTATGGTATCAATCTCTTCCGAAACGGCAACGGCAAGTGTTTCCACGCCTACCGGCCCTCCCGAAAATTTCTCTATAATAGCCTGTAGTATCCGCCTGTCCATCTGGTCAAGGCCGGCCTTGTCCACTTCCAGCGCGTCAAGAGAATCCTTGGCTATCTTTTCCGTGATGTTCCCGTCACCCTTGACCTCGGCGAAATCCCTTATCCTCCTGAGAAGCCTGTTCACGATCCTCGGAGTGCCCCTTGAGCGGCACGCAATCTCGCGCACTCCGCCCGTGCCTATCCCTATCTGCAATATTTTCGCAGAACGCCGGACTATATTTTCAAGTTCCTCTATGGAATAGAAATTCAGGTGGTTGATAATGCCGAACCGCTCTCTCATTGGGCCGGAGAGCAGGCCGGCTCTTGTCGTTGCGCCGACAAGCGTGAATCTCGGTATCGGCAGTTTGATCGTCTTTGCGGAAGGGCCCTGGCCGATAATTATGTCCAGCTGGAAATCTTCCATGACCGGATACAGCGACTCTTCTACGATATGGTTTAACCTGTGGATCTCGTCTATGAAAAAAATATCTCCGGGGGAAAGGTTGGTGAGTATTGCCGCGAGGTCCCCGACCCTTTCCAGCACGGGGCCTGAAGTCGAGCGTAAATTCCCGCCCATTTCCCTCGCTATTATGTGGGCCAGCGTTGTCTTGCCAAGACCCGGCGGGGAGTAAAAAAGGCAGTGGTCGAGCGGCTCGCTCCTTTTTTTCGCGGACTGAATAAAAACCTTAAGATTTTCCTTAAGTTTTTCCTGGCCCGTGAATTCGTCGAGCGACTGGGGCCTTAGAGTGATTTCCAGTTTTTCTTCTTCAGGAATGGTATCAGCCGCGATAATACGTTCTTCTTTCCCGTTTTCCATTATTTATCTCAAAGATGCTGTAAGGACAGCTTGATTATCTCCTCAACGGTAAGTTTCTTTTCCGTCCCGTTCAGGGCGGCATCCACCGCTTCCCTCGCCTGCGTTTCCCTGTATCCAAGTGCGATAAGCCCGGCTATCGCCTCCGCTCTCGCGCCCGTTCCGGATACCGCATGGAATCTTTCCTTGCCTGTTATATTAAGCTCGCCTGCCTTGTCCTTCAGCGCGGCGACGAGCTTTTCCGCGGTCTTTTTCGTGAAGCCGAAAAGGCTTGTCAGCAGCGACACGTCCCTGTTTACTATTGCCTTGCGGAAATCGGCAATGGATTTGGTAACCTTATCCATGTACTCAAGCGCTTTTTTAGCTCCGGCGCCCGGCACTTCGTTGCGCAGAAGCATGAACACATCTTTCTCTTCCTCGGTAAGAAAACCGTAGAGAGTAGTTCCGCCTCCGTACATCGCGCTGGACTCGACGATATACAATTTCACCTCGCCGCTGTTCTTATGAAGCGCAAGCCCTGTTGAAACCGGAACAAAGACCTCATAGCCTACACCGTTCGCATCGATGACCACTGAGCCGTTGCTTTTCTTTTCTACAGGCCCGCGCAGGTGCGAAATCATATTGCCGTTCCTATCATGACGTTGTACCGGTTCGTATTGAGATGGCACATGGCTATCGCTAATGCGTCCGCGGCATCATCGGGCTTCGGTATTTCCTTTAGCCCTAGAAGCTTTTGGACCATGTGCTGTATCTGGTTCTTGTCGGCCGCCCCATATCCTGTCAACGCGATTTTCACTTTTCTCGGATTATATTCGTGCACGGGAAGGTTCTCATCAACAGCCGCAAGCAGGATTGCGCCCCGCGCCTGGCCTACGGAAGCTACGGTTTTCGCCTCTTTCGCGAAAAACAGCTCTTCTATAGCCATCACTTCGGGTTTATTGAGGCGTACAAGTTCTCTTATGGTATGGTTTATTATCTTAAGACGCTCGCAGAGCTGCAGATTGGATCCTGTCTTTATGCAGCCGTACCCTATCAGGGACAGTGCGTTCTTGCCGTCCGAGGCGATGATACCCCATCCTGTAAGAGACAACCCGGGATCTATCCCTAAAACTATCATAAGCAAGGCCTCAACAGAGGGGCCAGTCGCCAGGGTCCAGGGACCAGTTAAATCAACGACAAGACTATTCAAATCCTGGACTCTTTACCCTTGACTCCGGACCCTTATTTGTTTCCTAACGCTTCCATTTCTTCTTTTGAGATATCAAAATTTGCGTAAACACTCTTAACGTCATCGTTTTCTTCAAGGGCATCCATAAGCACAAGCATCTGCTCCGCTTCCTTACCCGTAAGTTTTATGAAAGTCTGGGGCTGCTGCGAGATCTCGGACACCGACATAAGAATACCCTTGCTTTCCAAACCCTGCTTTACTTTTTCAAAATCCGGCGGTTTTGTGAATATTTCAAACACGTCCTCGTCGTCCGACTTGAAGTCGTCCGCACCGAGCTCCAGCGCCAGTGTCATAAGATCGTCTTCCCTGGCTTTTGATTTTTCAACGGATATGTATCCTTTCTGGCTGAACATCCATGCGACGCATCCGTTTTCGCCCATGTTTCCGTTGTGACTTGAAAAAATCTTCCTTATCTCTGAAGCGGTTCTGTTCTTGTTATCGGTAGTGCCTTCAACCATTATTGCCACGCCGCCTGGCCCATAACCTTCGTAATAGACTTCTTCGTAAATAACACCCGGTATCTCTCCCGTACCGCGTTGTATGGCCTTCTTGACATTATCCAGCGGCATGTTAGCCATTTTGCCGGCTTCAATCGCTTTCCTGAGGCGGACATTATTCTCCAATATTGTCCCGCCCTGCCGCGCCGCAACTGAGATCTCGCGTATTATCTTGGTAAATGCCTTGCCTTTTTTCGCGTCAACCGCAGCTTTTTTATGCTTAATGCCTGCCCATCTTGAATGACCTGACATTTTAAACTCCCTGAAAATACATTATATTGTTGTTTTTCGGATTATATCAAAAAATGCACGCAACTGCAAACTAAAGACGGCGACGGTAGTGTATACTAAAGTGTGTAATTTGTTTATGTTGTTTCCGTTTTTCTTTTTTGCTTCTTTTTTCTTTTAAGAAGTTGACATAAAAAAGAAAAGGGGCTATTCTCCCATAAGTTAGACCAATAACCTAATGAGGAGGTAGCCCATGAACAGTGTAGCACAGTTGTACTTCACTGACAAGGACTTTTTTCAATGCTGGTCCGGTGTCAAAGAAAATATCGAGGACGAACTGAAGAAAGAAGCCCTCGAAGCATTAAGGAAATTAATGTATAGCAGCATGGACTTTCAACTGCAAGATCTTACGGGAGCCGAATTCGGTAAACACAGCCCTTACAGGATTAACTACCGAAACGGTTACAGATCCAGAGGGCTGTATACCGGGTTTGGATACCTTAACCTTCTTATCCCGCGTGTAAGAAGCGGCAAGGTACGTTTTACATGCATGAAAGCTTATAAGCAAAGAACGAACGATGTTGACGCCATGATACTTAAAATGTTCCTTGCCGGTGTATCCACCCGCAGGGTAAAAGAGGTTATGGAACCCCTGCTGGGCATGAATGCCGTAAGCGCATCAAGCGTTTCCACTATTGCTAAGGGCCTTAATGAGCAGGTAAACAAGTATCATTCAAGAAAGCTTGTTGACGACTATGTCTATCTTATAGCCGACGGCGTATATTTTAACATCAAGAACCCGGTATGGGGCAAAAGACGCTGTGTTCTTGTCGTTTATGGCATAAAAGCCAACGGAACGAGGGAATTGATAGATTTTGCGCTCGCCCCCAACGGCGAATCCGAGCTTGCCTGGCAGAACTTCCTATGGCGCCTGTATTATAGAGGCCTTGAAGGCAAACAGTTGAGGCTTATAGCAAGGGACGGCAACAAAGGTTTAAAGAACGCCATTGCCACTGTATTCCCAACTATCCCTCAGCAGCCATGCTGGGCCCACAAGCTGCGCAACGTCGCCAACAGGCTGCCGAAAAAGCTTCAGCCACTATGCATGAGCCAGGCACGCGATATTTATAACGCTTCAGACCACAAATCAGCCTTGAAAGCTTTCAGATTCTGGGCCAAGACATGGCATCCTATCGCTCCAGATGCCGTCGATTGTCTTAACGATGACATATTCGATCTTCTTTCTTTCTTCAAAGAGCCTGAACCTATGTGGGTTAAACTTCGCACTACAAACGTTATTGAGCGTTGTTTCCGTGAAGTCAGGCGCCGTACCAGAACTATCAGCTGTTTCAGTAATCAGGACAGTGTTCAGCGTATCATCTTCGCCATATTTTACAGACAGAATAAACTTTGGGAGAATAAACCCCTTAAACAAATTACACACAAATCTTGACATTACCTGAGTAAAGGGGCCGCCCCTTTTTGCGGAGCGGCCCCTTTGTTTTCGGCGCTGACTGCAGTATCAGATGAACAATTCCAGATACGGGTCTTGTTCCCTGTTCCGGAGTACTATCCTTCTCATTTTCCACGTAATCCCGCTCTTTCCGCCGCCCGAACCGATTATCTCGCGCAGCTCGCAGGATATATCCTTCCTTTCAGACGCCGGGACAGTCGACGTTACGTACGGTTCGTCCCTCCAGATACTTATCGTGTTCGGATAGAACATCTCCGCGGCGGCACTGTCGCTTACCGCGACTTCAACGCATCTATTCGCCAGTATTTCGGCGTCGTACGCGCCTCTTGACAGCTCTTTTCCCACGTACAGGGCCGCGCGCTGGGAACCGACAAGCCCCTTGTTGATCTCAAGGTATCTCTTGAAGACCGGGACATCGGTTTTGATGTCCTCCACCTCTTCTATCAGCAACGCGCCTCTCTCGTTCAACTGGGAAGTCCAGTCGTTAACGAGCGCCACGGGATCGGGCATGTGGGAAAGCACGAACCTCACGTACATGACCTCGGGCTTCAGCGGGAACGGCATTCTTGTCAGGTCGTGGCACACAAAAACGTACTCCGAAAATCTGTCCATGGCCCTGTGCAGGAAGGCTTCTGAACTGTCCATCCCGTAGATTTCCTTTGATTTGACCGTCATATTGAGCAAGTGGGTCGTGAAGCCCGGCCCGCAGCCCATATCAACGGCCGATACCACGGGATACGGCACGTATTCCCTGATGAACTCCGCGGAATGCGGATTGAATATCCTCGCCACTTTCTCCAGTCTTCTTGCGGCTATTTCGTTCGTTCCGAATGTATATCTCATGTTGAGCTCCATAAGCGTTGTTTTAAATCGTCTCATCGCGAAATCCGCCGAAGCCATGTTGACGATACGGCGAATAGCTGTGTCTATCGTCAACATGCCGGCGTAGGCGGATTGGCTCCTGTCTTAAGCGCCTTTTCGCGCGAAACCCTACTCCGTCCGCCACGGCGGACTTCGAGGGCGTTCCTGTCCCGTCTTAGTGGGATTGGTCTCCTGCGTATTCGTTTTGTTCTTCTGTTTCCAGTTCCGCGTACTTTTCCATCACGGGCGACCACGCGTCCACCGCTTTAACAAACTTGTCCCTGCAAAACACCGAGTGCGGCACGTTGGACGGTATCGCTATGGCCTCGCCCTTTCTGACCGTCACAGTGCCTTCCGCCGTCTTGAAGTAAAGCTCCCCTTCAAGCACGCAGGTTATTTGCTCGCACACATGCGAGTGTTTCCTGAACACGGTAAACGGCTTAAGCTCGAAATACGTAAGCATGGCGTTGTCCAGCGCCACGGCCCACATAGCCGCGCCCGTTACGTCCTTTCTTAGCTTCAATCTATCTTTTGAGTAGTACATGGCTTTATCCCTTTTTGTTAGTTCCGCTTTCTCAATCGTAACAAAGTACGATATCATCCTTTTGTATATGTTCCTTACTAAAGCCGGGTTTACGCCGGTCTCTTTGGCCCAACACGTTCTCGTTCGCATAATCTCGCGCACTCGCGTATTAGCCGCGGCCTGTTTTATATTATGCTTGTGTTTTGAAGCTATTTTAACTAATTCGTCTCTTCTGCCAATAAGTCCTATTACCCGTTTATCTATTCTATCAATCCCTGTCCTTGCCGCTCTGAACCCTGCATTGCCTGAATAATACATATATCCTCCCTGGAAAATAAAAAACCACTCTTGGCTTCCAAGAGTGGCGGTTTCAATTTGTTTTATGCTGCGGTTAAATCAATGAATCAAAACGCACCCCTCCCATTCGCCTTCTGCCATACTGCAAGGCGGATGTGTTTAGGAAACGTAACGTTTATCATCATCGATCTCTTATTCATAACATTTACATTATAACACAGACCTTTATTTTTGTCAAGACCGCGTTTAGCTGGCGGTTTCTAATCCCAGTTTTTTTCTTATGTCTTTTTTGCCCAAATTGCCCATGATAATGTTGTATAACAGGTTCGGGCGCCTGATGAGCCAGCCGGCCCTCCCCAGAATCTTGCCGGGAAGTCTCCTGTTGAAATATCCTGAAAGCTGCTCGTAAGACATATGCACCCCGCGTTCAAGTTCTTCGGGCGACATGTGCATGGGAGTGAACATCGCGTTCGCCCAGCCGTAATTCGACCTGTCCTTGTCCGCCAGCAGGCGCCCCTCGCCCCTGAACTGTTCATACAGTTTTGTCCCGGGATAAAGCGTCAGAATATACATGTGCACGTGGTCGATATCTATTTCTTTGATAACTTCAACCGTCTTTTCGAATATGTCCTTGTCATCTGTGTCAAAACCGAACATGAAAAATCCGGTCACCAGTATCTTGTGCCTGTGCAGCTTGTTTATTATCCCCTTGTATTTCTCTATGCTGTTCTGGCGCACGGAAGCCCACTCCAGCGATCTCGGGTTAACGGTCTGGAACCCTATCTGAACGTTAAAACAACCTGAATCCGCCATCTTTTTCAAAAGCGCGTCGTTATCGGCGATAGTCGTTGGTGCCTGTACTGACCAGTCCTTTTTCAGCGGCGCTATCCTGTCAAACAGTTTCATCGCGTAGTCCTGGTCGGCGAACAGATTATCATCCACAAAAAAGACCGTCTTCTGCTTCATGCCTTTTATCTCTTCATACACAAGGTCTATATCCCTTTTCCTATGCGCGCTCCACGACACGCTGGGCAGATAGCAGTACTTGCAGGTATTGGGGCAGCCCCGCGTGGCCTGCACGCATGCAACCCATGACTTTTCGTTTAAAAGCTCTCTTTTAGGGAAGGGGACGTCGTT
Source organism: Elusimicrobiota bacterium (assembly GCA_043811535.1). Taxonomy (GTDB): domain Bacteria; phylum Elusimicrobiota; class Endomicrobiia; order Endomicrobiales; family JBDRNC01; genus JBDRNC01. The sequence continues at coordinate 18,063 of JBDRNC010000024.1, read as the reverse complement.
CATATCCGTCATTTTTTCGCTCTTGTAAATCTTTCCCAGGTTCCCGCTCTCGACATCTTTCAGGAGTCCTTTCCAAACGTATTCCACTTCGCCTATGACCACTGAATCTGCGTGCTGAAGGCACTCGTCAGGCATCAAACTGGGATGCACGCCGCCAAAAACCACTTTGGCTCCGGATTTCCTGAATCTTTCCGCTATCCCGTAGGCCCGCTGTGACGTGAAAGTTGTCACCGATATTCCTACGAGATCAAATTTATCTTCATAGGGTATTTCTTCCCAGTCATTGTCAATCACCATCACATCGTGCCCTTCTGACAGCGCCGCTATGATGCCCAGGTTCAGCGGAGTGAACCTGACGTTGTCAAGCACCTTGTATACTCCGCCTTTGATGAACCACTTCGGTTTGATTAGCAGTATTTTCATATGATCTTACATCCGGCTTACTTTAAAGGAGGGAAAACCCGACAACGCCTTAGCGGCAGGTCATTTTCCTGTCAGAGCCCCCACGGCTTCTCTGATATATCTTTTCATCTTTCCGGCAACGCGCCGTTTAAGTGGCATATCTTCTTTCGCGATAACCGCGGAATTAAAATTGGACGTAAAAAGCGATTTCCACGGTTCCTGCCCGGAAATGAAACTCAGGAATATCTCCGTGTTCTTTGTCTGTATATGCTCGTGTTCCGACCTGGTTTCCGGCGTTTCGGGCTCAAAGAAACAGTTCGGGTCAGATTCAAGATAATCACCCGTTTTGTAGTAGGCGATTGCGCGGCATCCTCCGCAGGTATGCTTGTAACGGCATATACCGCACTTGCCTTTCAAAGAGTCCCTGTTTCTAAGAGAATTCAGCGTTTCATTGTTCCGCAGGATATCAAGCAGGGGCGTTTCCCTGACATTTCCGCAAAGGACCGTACTGTCCAGCATCTGCACGCACGGAGCCACATCGCCCTCGGCGTTTATACCCACAAAACCTTTCGCCGCCTGGCACCCGAACTGGCCTATGCTGACATTCATCTGCTTCTGTTTCTCTTCAAGAAACTCGGGAGAAGCAAAAAACGGAGCATAGCTAATGTAAGATAACGGATAATCCCTTAACACAGGATGTATCGTATCCCTCATGTCCTCTTTTGAAAAAAGCAGGTCTGCGTGGTTTCTCCCTGAGCCCCGCGTCACAAAAGGCGATCTGAGCACCGGCACGCCTTTTGATTTTAAGAAATTAATTGTCTTTTTCAGGGTATGCAGATTGTTCTTGCTGATTGTCAATATAAAAAAGAAGTTTATGCCTTCCCTGCTGCAGAGCTTTGCGGCCTTGACCACGGTATTCAGGCTGTCATCCCTTGACCACTCGTGCACGTCAGATTCCAATGAATTCAGCGAAAAAACGAATATCACTTTGTTGCCGGTAGCGCCCTTGATGTTCCTTAATGTCTCTTCGTTCAGCAAAGTGGCGTTGGTATTGATAAACGACCACATGCCTTTTTGCGCCGTATAGCCCAGGATATCTATGGCGTCTTTTCTCAGCAGGAACTCCCCTCCCGAAAACGCCATTGCCGGGTGGGAACAGTATTTTATGACCTCATCAATCACCAAACGCTTGATTTCATCCGTAGTCAGCTCGTCCTTCCGGGGCTTTTCGCCGGTCCGCGTCATACAGTACGGACAATTAAGGTTGCATTGCCTCGTGCCCTCAAAATAACAGAGAAAAAACCTGTTTTGCTCGATTTCCATGGTTGATTTAAAAAATAAGGGGACGGTTCTATTTATTCCGATAGAACCGTCCCCTTGATTAATTATTTATCGTGCTTTTCCACAAATTTCTTGATACTTTCGATATTCTCCAGGATCAGCTTCGCTTTTTTCAGACCGAACTGAAACGGGAACTTGTCTTCATCCGAATTCTTGATGACTATCATCGGATTTCCTTTGTACTCTGATTCTGATACGATTGACATGGTGTGCTCCTCCTTAATTTATACTGCTCTGCTCTGTTCTGTATTATATAACATTTCCCCTGAATATACAAAACAATACTCCGGAAGAACCCCGTTTTGGGATTCCTGAAGAATATACTATTTCAACAATCATATTCAATTATTATGGCTTTCTTCTACCGGTATGTACGTGACCGGCGGCGTGTGTTTCTTTAGAAGCTTGCGCGTTTCGGGTTTTAGCTTCCTGAATACCTGCGGAGTGACCGCCATTCCGCTCGATTTCAACAGCGCCGCGGTGTTCACAGTAATCCCGTAAATGTCAAACCGTTTATCCGTTTTCGTGCCGATAAGCCCGCAGACTACGGGGCCGAAATGCGCGCTGATCCTGTGCCGCGAAGGAATTCCGCGGCTTTCCATCCATTTGTTGCCCAGGTCTTTCAGGTTTTTCAGGGCGATTACGCCTTCGTTCAGGCGCTCTTCCGGAAAAACTATGAGGATAGCGTCGCCTATGAATTTAACGACCTTTCCTCCCGCTTTTTCAACAATATCACCCGCGAATTCAAAATAGGATGACATCGTAGAAAATATGCTTTTGTCGGTTTGTTTAACCATGTATTTATGGAATCCGGTAAGGTCGGTGAATGCGACAAGCAGGCTGGTTTCTACGGGGGATTTGATTCTGTTTAGATCTGTCATGGCATTTCTCCTTTTCGTATTTCGTTTACAGGCAGCCCTTTCGTGAGACAATCTCATGTCTGCCGGTGAGTTAAAGAATCGTCAGCCCGTATGTCTGACAGTTATGGTCGGCGCGGTATGGCTTTATCAGTTCGGTTATATCACCTCCTCATGTTTACAGTTTAAGACCATTGAAAAAGTCCTAAACAGTGTTGATTACACAGAAACACCTGCGGATCTTAATCTGTGCAATCATTTAAGAATCAGTGTAATCAGAGATTGTCGGGGTTTACTGACAATCTCAGTTCAGCAGCTAGTCGCGACGCTATATTGTCCTGATATTTTCGTTCTCGTTATAAAGCTTTTCCGCTATAGGCTGGTATTTTTCAACCCATATCATCTCAAGTATCTTCAAGTCTTCTTCGTAATCGCAGGCGATGTCGTCCTTTAACTTTAGCTTTTCCAGTATTTCAAAAGTGAAAGCTCCCTCGCCATAGGACTTCCAGTCTTTCTGCAGCCGTTCATTCTGATGGCTCCCCGTATTCAGTCGGAATTTATTCCGTTCAAGAATATTATAAAGGTTCAAGGTGCCGCCCAAATACACTTTCCCGTTTATTGTGTTCTTTATGGCGAATACTCCCTTATCGTTAACGGTATTCTTGTAATCCTGCCTGATTTTCTTTTTATCTATCATATTATCCCTTTAATACTCATAATATTCTCCCATCAATTTACTTTACTACCGCAATCTTAACGGTCTTTTCTCCGGAATTATTTTTTACATGCGCCAGGTATATGCCGCTGCCGACTGTGTTGCCGCTGTCGTTCCTGCCGTCCCATGAAGTTCGGCCGTTTGCGCTGGTGTACGAAACCTCCCTGACAAGTTCCCCCGTTATAGTGAATATTCTGATATCGGCATTTTCAGTAAGGCCGTCGATCACTAACGCGCCGTTGGCGGGATTAAACGGATTCGGGTAAACCTTTACAGCCGCCAGGTCAGTCGCTGACGTAAGCTGGACAACCGCGAACTTCGATAAATGGTCGGTGGTCCCTACGACCTTGTTCTGGTCCGGATATACAACCGAAGTTATCGGCATCCAGCATTTATAGACGGCGTCATATCGGGCAAGCGCCAGTTTGCTTTCGTCCAGACCCGTGATATCGCTGTCGCGGTAATATACGGTTATCGTTATTTTCTTGACCGGCTGGTAAACCGTGTCCTTGATTATCTCAATCCCTATATCGGTGACTTTTATGGTGCGATTGCCTGAGGCCGGCACCGTTGCCGTCGATATTGTCAGCGTTACGTTCCGCCCGAACGCGCCTGCCGGAACGTCTACGACAACATCGCCTCTGGCAAGCGTGAGCGTTATTGTCGTGTTGACGCTGTCATCCAGGTTTGTTGTGATGCTGACGTCGTCACTGGTGTCCTGATCCGTATCAGAGGCCGCAGGATGCAGCAAGGCGTAATACTCCCAGGCGGCCATAGCGAACCATGCCGTCGGCGGGTTCCAGTATTCGTTGGTTTCCCATGTCAGGACATTTCCGGTGGACATATCCATGTACGGCATGTCGTTTTTATCTCCCCCTATGCCGTTGATAACACCCCCCGGTATTACCCCTTCAGATCCCGGATGGTCCGTAAGCCAAATCCACATCGTGAACATCTTCGGGAAATTATACCCTATATCCGCCACGGTGGAAAGCCCGAGCGGATTTTTGCCAAGCACCCAGTCTATCTGGTTTACGGCAATGGCAGTATACTCGTCCGTATCAAACAATTTGTTGGCGTTAAAACACGCTATGGCCATTGAAAGCCAGTAAGGATTCTTGCCCTGGCTGTACGTTACCGTAGGGACTTCAAAATCCCTCTGGTATGATTCATACTGAGAGTAATCCGTAATGGCCTTATCCAGCACCTGCGCCTGCCCGTACGGTGTTTTGTTTACTCTTTTCATCAGCTGATTGTCCATAAATGACTTATAGGAGTTCTTGACCTTCGCGCAATAGGAATCATTCGGAAAATTCTTGACAAATTCATAGAGCACCAGCAGATTGAAATACGGCTCAATAGTTTCTTCCGACATCGTGGTAGTGCTGGTGCTCGCGTAGATAAATTCCCCTTCAGCCACCTGGCAATCATCAATAATATGGTCAATGCGTTTCCTGGCGTCTGTCAGGTACTCTGTGTTATTTTCGAGTTTATACAGGTAAATATCCCCGAGAAGCAGTCCTGTTTGGACAATGAGGTTGGGCGAATTGTCCGCGTTCTTGCCTTTCAGGTAAGCCCTTATCTTCTTGGCCGCGTCTATGCATTTATCCGAATACCATGTATCTTCATTTTTTATCAGATACGCCAGTTTCAGCAGGGCCCCCATGTTGGATGCCTGAGGGCCTTCCTCCGGAGGATGCCAGTCGTTTTGCTTGAGTTTCCTGTCATCTTCGGTACCCGGTATATTATCGGTATCCGTGCCGTTCTGCCAGGTCGCCGCAAAATCAGGAGGAAAATTCGGGTCGACATGACACCAGACGTAACCCGATTCCTCGGTCATGTTTATAACCCAGTCAGCGCCCCATTTTGCCTCTTCCAGCATCCTGACCTTCCAAGGCAAATCAGATTCAAAGGCAATAGTCGTGTACACGTATACCGGCAGGTAATTAGTGTACATCTCCTTGTCAAACCCGGCGCAGTCATGCCATCCACCGACGCCGTTGATATGCGACCCGTCGGGCCGTTTTGCGTCGTCGAGATGACAGCACTTATGCCACCCGGGTATCTCCATGCCGCATCTCTGAGTATAGAAATAAAACATTGTTTTCTCGATAGCGCCTGTAATCTTCGCGTCGCTGACGCATATCTCTGACTCACCGCTTTTCCCGCCGAATTCCGCTTTTACGGTATATTCGCCCTCTGTTTCCAGCCCCGAAAAATCTATCGTCCAGAAATGCATTTCCCACCGTTTTCCCCAGTACGTCAAATTGCCCGATAAAACAATGTTATTATGAGTATCGGTAATTTCATAGGTTCCGTTTTCAGCCTTCTTCCCGTACCTGACAACAGCTGTCTTTGCCGCTTTGCTTCCGTAAAATCCCTGGTTAACGTCTACGAACAGTTCATAATCCCTGTCTATCACCGGCTCCCCGTCATACGTAGCGATAAATTCGTACAGCGAGTTGCCCCACGCCGTCCCCCTTTCTATTGTAACTATCCTGATATATCTCGCGGTCTCGGTGCTAAACGCGATGGTATCCTGGTCCCCGTCGCCGTTGTTTTCCGAGAATATTGTTTTCCAGTCTACGCCGTTGGTCGACACCCTTATGTCGTATTTCTTAGTGTACGCAAGCTCCCAAAACAGTTTTATTCCGTCAATTTTTATCTGCTTGGCAAAATCGATTTGAAGCCAGCTGCTGTCCTGCGGCAGGCTTGCCCAGCGCGTCTTCATGTCTCCGTCGATTGCTTTTGCCGGCGCGAACTCGGCGCTTTCCGAATCCGACGCGGTGGCAACTGCGTCAGCCGTCGAATTGCTGCTTATCTGAACTTCATAAATGGAGTTCCCCCATATCGTACCGCGCTTTATCATGTTGATCCTGATATAACGCGCCTTTTGATCCGTCAACGATATTTCATCTTCGCCGCCGTCGCCATTGTTTTCGCCGTATACCGCTGTCCAGTTGCTGTCATCGGTGGACACGCTTATCTCATATTCCTTGGTATATCCGGCCTCCCAGAATATCTTTATCCGGTCAAACGATTCAAGCGCGCCGACATCCAGCCTCATCCACTGGTTGTCCGCGTGGTCGCTTGCCCATCGCGTGCCCATGTCCCCGTCCACCGCATGCTCCGCCGCGTATTCGGGATTGCCGTCCTGCTCGCTTGAAACCGTTATGCTTGATACAGATATTGAGTAGGCACACGTATAACCCAGCATTAATATAACCGGTATAATCAGCCATGAAATGCTTTGATGTATCTTTGACATAAGATTATCCCGCGCAAGGCAATTGAAATATCCCGGATATTAAGGGGACGGTTCTATTTATTAAATAGAACCGTCCCCTTAATAGTCCCTTATGAAGTATCAGTCGCCTGTTTGCGCCGGCCAATGAGTATGTTTAATGCTGTTTTTTCCTTCTCTCTTCACGGAATACATCAATTCATCCGCCTTTTTAATCATATTATCGATAGATGAAGGAATTACTCTATAGGTTATCGCGCCGATGCTTATTGTCACCGGCCATCCGTTATCATCCATTTCTTTTGAAATATGGTCCTTAATCCTCACAAGGGTCTTATTCGCATTATCATAATCTATCTCGGTAAGAAGTATCACGAATTCATCCCCGCCAACCCTTGCCATCGCGTCATTAGGACGTATCCCGGTCTGTATAATTTCGGCAATAACTCTCAGCAGGTCATCGCCCACGTCATGCCCCATTGTGTCATTAACCCCCTTGAAATTATCAAGGTCAATATAACCGACAGTTATCGGTCTCCTTTCCCTGTGCGCTTCCTGAAGTTTATTTGAGGATATTTCTTTTAAATACCTCCAATTCGGCGCTCCTGTCAGAGAATCTCTTAAAGAAAGATCTTGAGCCTTCGAGAGTATTTCGATTAGTTTTGAGAGAAGATACGCGTGCAGAATAAAATAGCCTAATCTCACAACGGCATTCCAATACGGAATCAGAGCATGCGTATAATTTGCGCCCGGCAATAAGTCGGCCGTAAGCCAGGCCGCCGCGCTTATGACAGCAATAATAATTCCATAAAACAAACCTGCTAATATGGTAACTAATGAAATCGGTATAAGATAAAAAATGGAAAAAGACAGTTCGGAACCGGTAAGATAGTCCGCAAGGCCGAAAAATGCGACAATACATATCCCTATTGCCAACGCAGCGGGTTTAGGTATGGTTTTTTGGTAGTCAGTGATATTTATCATACGGGCTATTTATAGCATTTATTTGCTGCTTTTTTCAAATATTTAAGACGAATAACTTATCAAGTTTCAAATGAAACAATATCCCCTGCTGAACGATGCCTGCCCCCGTGTATTGATTTTTGAAGGGAATCACAGGGGATTGGCCAATAACGACATAAACAACTCTGATTTTGCAGGGAATATAGTTTTCAAAACTTCGCTGAAGCGATATCCTATGCTTAGCTCCCAAGTTGCCGTTCAAAATCTGACGTTACTACCGGCTACTCCCGTCTGCCGCTATTTCACTCCTCGTTTGAAATTAAACTTCAGAGAGCCCACAATATTTTCCTCTTTCTGGTAAGCGTCAATAAGTACGCTCCATAAAGCCCTATCAGGTTTTAAATATGACAGGTCCATGCCGAAATTCTTTATCCCGCAATCTCTGAATTTTTTGCGGAAAGTAAAGACGCTTACCGGCTTTTCCGGTATAAGCACAGTTGTGTCCGATTCAAATACCGGAAAATAGGATGATGATATTTTTGCTTCGCTTGCGGCCTTTGGCATGGAATTCTCCGAAATTATCCCATCATCCAGATTGCCGCGCGTAACAATCCGTGACCTCACCACAGCAGGATGGCCGTAAAGATATACTGCCAGATGAGAGCCAAGACCGGGCCCGCTCATTTTACGAATATTCAGGAAATCATCTTCGGATGACACAACAAAGCGCGACACACCTTTTGCTAAGAGGAACTGAGCAGTATACGCGTTCCATGTGTATAAAAACCCGCCTGCGATAAGCGCGCATCCGGAATTATTAAAAAACTCAAGGTGCGAAATATTATTAAGCACCCATGTTTTTATGCCGGAAGCCGAGGCCTCATTAACGAATTTCATAAATTCAGGCACATCTCTTTGCCCGATAAAAGGCGGAAGTTCAAAATAAAGATTTTCGCCCGCCTTTGAAGAAATAGAACGGGCTGCCCGCATATTTTCCTTTGAAACAGAAAACACATGCTTTACGCCTTTTCCGGCTGCAGGCAGCATGCTTTCCCAGCCAATATCATCAAATTTAATCCACAAGTTTTCAGCGCCTGCGTCATTATTAATTTTGCCGCGGCTTTCCTTCCATGCGTTTGATATCAGAGACGTATATTCCTGCAAGACCTGTATATCGCGGGCCCTGTGCGGGTGGCTCTTTTTAAAAGCATCGTAAACAGAATCTATTTCCTGTTCAATGTTCTTCTGTTCTGAAGCAGTATCAACTGTTTTAAATACCGGGTTGCCGCCTGCAAATTCGCTTGCCTGGCTAAAAGGAACAGTATAAATGCCGTTTTCTTCGAAAAACTCCTTTATTTTAAAGGCTTTTGTAAAATCCGTAGCCGGATTAGATACACGCACGCGGTCATCGCGCGTTATTGCAGATGAATCGCTGTTTAATTTTATTGATATGTGAGTGCCTGTAACAGACTCCACCTCTCCTATCAATTGGCCGAGGCACTGCGCTTTTTTAGGCTGGAATATTTCGCTGTCTCGTCCCGAAAACAAGCATGTCGTTTTTTCCCTTGCCATATCCTGCGACAATACTTCCATTGCCGTTGAAAGCGCGTGTTTGTAATCATTTTCAGGCGCGTCAATGAGCCCGCGAAACGCCTTTACCGCCCTGTAAACATATTCGCTGCTGCGCATTCTGCCTTCTATTTTTAAAGATGCAATTCCAGTATTTCTAATTTTATCCACATACTCCGCTAAAGAAAGGTCGCGCGGCGAAAAAAGGTATCCTGCGTTTATTTTGTTTTTCCATAATCTGCGGCAGGGCTGCGTGCACCTTCCGCGGTTTCCGCTAAGACCGCCGATAAAGCTTGAAAACAGGCACATGCCTGACAAAGAAAAACACAATGCGCCGTGGCAGAATATTTCCGTTTCGACAGGCGCGCCTTTTACTATTAATTTTAATTCTGAGAATGAAAGTTCTCTTGCGAGAATTACGCGCTTAAAACCCGCGCTCGCAGCTGCCTGAACGCCCGCGCTGTTATGCACTGCAAGCTGCGTGCTCGCGTGAAGAGGAATGTGCGGAAAATATTTTGCTGCTATGCTCGCTATGCCCAGGTCCTGCACAATAAGCGCGTCCGGCTTGTATGAATCAGCAAGAGTTATGTTTTTTACAACTTCGTGAATCTCTTCGTGTTTTATTAAGGTATTAAGCGCGAGAAATACTTTTACGTTTTTCTCGTGCGCGTAATTTGTAAGCACGCGTAAATCGTAATGATTAATTGGGGATGCTGAAATGCGCGCGTTAAAGTCCGGCATACCTATATATACAGCGTCTGCGCCTGCGCGCACAGCAGCTATAAATGATTCTTTTGACCCTGCTGGAGCTAGTAATTCCATTGATTTACCTTTTCTAATATTTTACACAAACTACTTCGTTTTAACAGGAAATTGAACCAAATCACCCCTTTACGGGTGGGCACTTCGGGTCTGAACTCTGACAGCGATATCCCGCATCAAAAAACAGAGTTATTTTCGATTAATACTGGATTTTACAGTATTTTTGTATATTTTTTCAAATACGTCATTGCTAAGATTGAATGATTTCTGAATATCTGCAAATTCATTTGTCATACTGCACCCAAAAGGTCCCGGGTCAGATGTCGAGATTTATATTTAATTTCTGTCCTCCACGTGCCCGTTCGGCGCGGCGACCTCAACTATACCCTATTTGAATATACAAGGAATTGGCTTTCTCAAAACTTCACTGACAGCGATATCCTTTGCGTGTTCCCCAGCTCGCCGTAAGGAACGAAAGCGTAATCAAAGCTGTAATCCTGATAAGCGACGCCGAATCCCGCGGTCAGGCCGTTTAGCCCGCCGGTATCCTTGTTCCGCGTGTTGTAGCCCAGCCGCCCTAAAGCGGTTATTGTCTCATTAACTATGCAAGCATACTCTGAACCGATGCCGAAACTGACCGCGTTATCTATGGGGGCATTGATATCCAGCACTGCTATCCAATTTTCTCTTATCTGATATGTTCCGCCTGCCTTGATATTCATCGGCAGGGGGTCCTCTTCGCTTATAAACTTTACTTTTGTCCCCATATTCTGCGCCGCAAGCCCTAAGGTAAGTTTGTCATCCAGCACGTTCATCAGTTTGTACTGCGCTCCAATGTCGGCCGCGTAGGCGACCGCGCTGTTCTCAATCTTCAGCGATATATACTTGACGTTCGCGCCAAGGTCAAATCCCTTGCATTGTCTCGCGTAAGACAATGAAACGCACAGGTCAGTCGGGCTGAAATCCCCTGTTTCAAGGCCGGTATTGTCTATTCTCTTTATGCTTCCGTATGATAGATACTGCACGCCCATGCCGAATACACCCCAATCCCTGTATGGCATTGCGAATGATGCCCAGTCGTATGATATATCTTCAAACCATACCGCGTGCATTAACGAAAATGACTTTCCGCTTACCTTGTTAAGCCCGGCAGGGTTCCAGTATATTGAGGTGGAATCATCCGCCGCGGCGACTAAAGCTTCGCCCATGCCCGCTGCCCTGGCGCCCGCGCCAAGTTTCAGGAATTGGGCGGCTGAAGTACCGGCGTCGCTGCTTGAAAACGCTCCATACCCGGGATTAATAGCGAATGCGGCTATCGTAACGGCAAGAAATATCCTTTTCATTTAAGCTCCGATGTTTTTAATTTCCATGCTATTTCTCCACCGCTATCTTGATCTTCTTGGTGCCGGAATCACTCTTAATAAACATAATGTAAACCCCGCTGGCCACAGTTGAGCCGCTGTCATTCTTGCCGTCCCATGTCGCCCTGCCGTTGGATGACGCGTAACCCAGGGCGCGCACGAGCTCACCGGCTATGGTATATATCCTGACATCGGCTGAAGCTGTAAGGTTATCGATTGTCAACACGCCATTTGACGGATTAAACGGCATCGGGAATGCCTTTACCTGCGATAGGTCCGCCGCGGGAACTAATTGCACTACCACGAACTTGCTTAAATGATTTGCGGACGCGGTAATGACATTATTGACTGTGTCCACGGTTGTAGGAAGCGGTATCCATAATTTATTGGCCGCGTCGTAACGGCAAAGAACGATATTCGCTTCGTCAAGGCCTGTTATATCAGCGTGCCGGTAGTTGACGGTTATGGTAATGTCCTTTTTCGGCTGCAGGTCCAGGTTGTTTGATATTTCAAGGCAGATGCTGCCGACTTTAACTGTAGGTTTATCGGAAGATGGGGCCGCGACCGCGGAAAGTGTTACATTCACGGGCTTATCGAAAGTGCCCGCGGCGATATCTACTTTTATTTCCCCGCTTTCCGGAGTTATTTTCAGTTCGGCGCTGGCCCCAGGATCCACCGAGTTTCTCGCGTTAGTAACCGAGTCTTTTATAAAAAACCCATTGTTTAGAACCGCCGTCAACGAACCCGCGCCGCCGGTGCTTACAACTACATCCCAGTATCCGGTCGCTTTTCCCGAAAGGCCCAATGTGCAGGTTATTTTATTCGCGCTTATTACGCTTACCGCTGCGGCAATTATGTCGCTTTCGCCGGTTTTTACAAGTTTTATTTCAGGCCCGCTTACAAAATCATACCCGGACAGGTCAGAGATATTCAGAGACTCGTTATTTATGCCGGTGTTCGGTATAATTGAGGCAACTGCCAAAGCATTGAATTTGAGCACACGGTCGTTACTTTCATCAGCAACCCAGACATTCCCTGCACTGTCAACGCTTACTCCCCGGGGATAGTACATTCCGGTTTGCGTGCAGGCTTCTTCATCCTCAAACCTTGATATAAAATCCGCCTGGCCAAGAACGAGGCTTGCCGCCTGGCCGTCCGTTGAGGGAGCGGAGAATTTCAAGACTCGGTGATTCCAGGTGTCGGCAACCCAGACATTCCCTGAGCTGTCAACGCATACACCAAAAGGATATTGCATTCCTGTCTGCGTGGTCGAAAAAGCTTCGTTTGTAAAATTCGTCTGGCCAAGAACAAGGTCTGCCGCCTCGCCTGTCGCCAATGCCGGAGTGTTGAATTTCAGGACACGGCTATAATTGGTATCAACAACCCAGACATTCCCTGAACTGTCAACGCTTACCCCTGAAGGATAAAAGAAAGTTGCCTGCGTACAGCCAAATCCGTTTGAAATGAAATCCGGCTGGCCAAGCACTATGCTCGCTGCCGGGCCGTTCAATGACGGGCTTGTATATTTAAGAACCCGGTGATTTGCTCTGTCAACAACCCAGACATTCCCTGAGCTGTCAACACTTACCCCGCCAGGAGCCTTCATTCCCGTCTGCGTGGTTGCTTCGGCATTACTTGTAAAATCCGCCTGGCCAAGCACGAGGCTTGCCGCCTGCCCGCTATTGATCGGAGCGGTAAATTTCAGGACACGGTTGTTGTTGGAATCAGCTACCCAGAGATTGCCCGAACTGTCAACAGCTAATCCGTAAGGGACGGACATCCCCGCCTGAGTGGTTGCCGCGGCATTGCTTATAAAATCTGCCTGGCCGAGAACACCGTCAGCCGATTTTCCATTAGCAAGCGATGCTGAACTTTTCCACCACAACACGCGGTTATTACCATAATCACAGACATACACCCTGCCGCTGATTGAGTCCGCGGCAACGCCGTAAGGATTTACCAATCCTTTGTCTTTGACCATATTCGGCCCGCTGCGCGTAAAATCCAGCTGTCCCAGCACCAGGCTTGCGGCCTGCCCGTTAGTTGTCGGAGTTGTATATTTGAGCACACGGTTAGTATCAGAATCAACAACCCAGACGTTTCCCGATCCGTCAACGCTTACTCCGTAAGGATAATTGATCTGTGTTTGTGTGCAGCCTTGCGCTCTTGAAGTAAAATCCGGCTGGCCAAGAACAAGGCTCGCGGCCTGGCCGTTCGTTGCCGGTTTTGTGAATTTAAGGATGCGGTAATTATCGGAATCAGAAACCCAGACGTTCCCCGAGCCGTCAACACTTATTTCAAAAGGATCATTCATCAGCGTTTGCGTGCAGCCCTGCGCGCTTGAAGTAAAATCGGCCTGTCCAAGCACGAGGCTTGCCGCCTGGCCGTTCGTTGTCGGATTGGTAAATTTAAGGACGCGGGAATTATCTCCATCAACAACCCAGACGTTTCCTGAGCTGTCAACGCTTACTCCTAAAGGAGTATCCATTAATGTTTCCGTGCAGCCGGTGTTAGTTGAAGTAAAATCCGGCTGGCCGAGCACGAGACTTGCCGCCTGGCCGTTCGTTGCCGGGTTGGTAAATTTAAGTACCCGATAATTAGCGTAATCAGAAACCCAGACGTTCCCTGAGCCGTCAACACTTACTTCAACAGGTTCTTTCATTCCTGTCCGCGTTGTTGCCGCGGCATTGCTTGTAAAATCCGGCTGGCCGAGAACGAGGCTCGCCGCCTGGCCGTTCGTTGACGGAACAGAATATTTAAGAATACGATTATTCGCGTAATCAGCAACCCAGATATTCCCTGAGCCGTCAACGCATACTCCTGTAGGGACACCCATCCCTGCTTGAGTGCAGGCAGAATCATTTGATGCGAAATCCGGCTGGCCAAGAACGCCGTCCGCCTGTTTGCCGTTCGTAAGCGAATCCGCGTTATTCCACCACAATACACGATTGTTCCCGGAATCACAAACATATACCCTTCCCCCGGCCGTGTCTATCGCGACACCGTCAGGATATACCATTCCCTTATTGTTTATCATGTTTGGATCTTTATGCGTGTAATCCATCTGGCCTAAAACAAGATCGGCTGATCCCGTAAGTATGCCTGTTTGACCCTGCGAAGACAACAAACATACAACCAATAATACGATTATGAAACCGCCGAATCCGCTGATTTTGCTTATAACCGGCTTAAGCATGAAGCCTCCGCTATAATTGGCCATAAATAAAAGGGGACGGTTCTATTTATTCGGCACCCCTCAGAACATTTTGAAAGGATGATAAATAGAACCGTCCCCTTTTATACCAGAGCCGTTGCCGTTATTTTATTTATCATATATTTTATAGGCTTTTGTAAATCATACCTCTTTATGTATTCAAAATCAAATGACTTTAATTCCCGTCGGTTTGTAATGAGAATCCTACCAATAAAATAGCCCAAGGCCACCCCATTTAGGGGTTGTCTTGGGCTATACTCCCCCTGCTGAACAATGTTAGCCTGCCCGCCGCGGCGGGTCAATGCGGCGAATAGCCGTGTTTATCGATGAAATGCCTAGCGCAGGTGGGAACCTATTTAATGGAACACATTCATCATAAACGCTTTGATTTTACAATGAAATAAAAGTTATTTTATCCGATTTAACTTTCTGTGCCTCTCTATTTGTTTTGACAATATACTGATTTTCTTTCCGGTGATTATTTTTTCATTACGCGCTTTCACTTCTTTGCGGGTTGCCAAATATTTCAATTCTTTTTTCAGCTTTATGAAGTTTTGAAACCGTTTGTTGTCCAAAAGGCCGGTTTCTATTGCGTTCATTACGGCACAACCCGGTTCATGTAAATGTGTGCAGTCTCTGAATCTGCACTTTTCGGTGAGCTCTATCACGTCATCGAAAGTACTATCCAGCGTATCTTCATCCACCCATAATTGAAGTTCGCGCAAACCGGGATTATCAATTACAATTCCTCCGTCTGGAAGCAATATCAATTCCCTGCAAGTCGTTATATGCTTTCCACGGCTGTCGCTCTCGCGCACTGTACCGACTTTCTGCTTTTCTGTCTTAAGCAAGCTATTAATGATTGTCGATTTCCCTACACCCGAGGAACCCAGAAAAGCTACCGTTGTGCTATTAGTGATATATTTTCTTATATTTTCTATTCCTTCGCCGTTGAGAGCGTTTAAAGTTAATATAGGTACTCCGCGCGCGACAGCAGCCACTTCTTCTGCTTTTTCCTGCACGCTGGGGCACATATCTGTTTTATTTAACACGACAACAGGACTTGAATTGTTTTCCCTGGCAAGGGCAAGGTACCGCTCGATGCGTCGCAGATTATAGTCCCCGTCAAGGCCATTGACCAGGAATATCGTATCGATATTCGCTACCATTACCTGCTCATCAGTCACAGAACCCGCTACTTTTCTTGCGAACTTGTTCATTCTCGGGAGAATTGCCTCGATTATAACAGCATTGCCTTCCGGCCGCATTTTCGCGACCACCCAGTCCCCCACCGCGGGGAAATCACTTATAGACACTGCACTAAAACGCATCTTTCCCTTTATCTCCGCCTTCAGTTCGCCAAAACTGCTGTAAATCAAATATTTTTCTCTCTCTGACTTTGCCACCCTGGCAGGAAATGTTTCCGAGGTCTTTACTTCATTATAATGTTTCTCGTGGAATTCATTCCACCCTAATTCTTTTAGATTCATTGTTATTCCTTGATTACATACTACTAGTAAAGTTGCGGAAAAGCAACAAAAAAAGCCACCCGTAAAGAGTAACTTTAAAATTCTTTTATCTACTGAACGGTCTCTGTGTACTGATTCTCGCAGAGAATCATCAGGAGTTAGAACCTATTTAGTAGCGTATACTGGCCTGAAGCGCTTTGATTTAGCAATGAAATGGCGGGTAGAATTATTATAATACTCTGCTTTCAACTGGCCTAGTTTTCGCGGGGGAGGTCAATTTCATACTTGATAATGATGAGAAATTAATGAAAGTAACATATCCCTGCGGGTAATAATACCAACAAGTTTGCCTTCATCAATGATCGGAACCCGCCTGAATTCATTCTTTGAAAAACATAATGAAATCTTATCTACATCAGTATCTGAAGTAAAACTAACAACTTTTTCTGTCATCGCTTCTTTGACTTTTGTATTCTGTAAATTACTAGCATATGTGTACGCGAAATTCAGTATATCTTTTTCTGTTATTATTCCAATAACCTTTTCATCAGCATTAACCACCGGCAGTCCAGTTATCCTTTTTTCTGCTAATAATTCCGCTACATCCACTAAAGTTGCGTCAGGAGATATGGTTACCACATTTTTTGTCATAATATCTTTAGCTTTCAACATAATTCCTCCTATGAAAGTATAGTGTTTGACGTGCTTTACTCAATAATTGTATCAGTAAATTATGGCAAAATCAAGAAAAAGCTGTCTATAAAGAGTGGCTTTTGAAATACTCTGCCGGCGAAGTCCCGTACCCGACCGAAGGGAGTGGTACGGGATAGGATTCCCGCTCGCTCCGCTGCGGTGCCCGTTCGCGGCTCGTTGGTTTCGTTTCACTCAACACGCCGGCTCACCGACTCGCCGTCCTGTGTGACTCGTTCGCACTTATTCGTGCGAACACACAGTTATTCGTTGCATCACGAACCTCGCACCCCCCCCCGGTTCCCTGCGGGTTGCAGGTTTGAATGTACGACAAAAAATATCCCAAGTCCACCCCCTTTAGGGGGATGTCTTGGGGTATACTCTGGCGGTAGGAGTTTCTGCCACAAGTAATCCGCCTGACGGCGGATTCTCGCGGCCCGCCCCTCGCGGTGCTCGCCTTTTTGGGCGAAACCTCCAGCCCATACTACGGGCTGGCCCAAAAAACTCGCACTTCGCTGCGGTCTTCGAATCCTACCGCAAGCCAAATTGTTGGCTTGCTCCGCCAGAGCAACAGAAAACCCGCAACCACCTCAAAAAGGTGACTGCGGGTTTTCTTAAAAACGCTCCCCCTGCTGAACGATGTTAGAACCTATTTCTTGACTCGCGCTGACCAATACATATTCAATTTTGTATCAAATTGGTGAACCCAATAATATCTATGAGAGAAATAATATACCTTGCACATTATTGTCCAATTTTCAAGCAAGGCAGACCGGTTTAATCAACGAATCAACCGTCACGGAAGATAGTATCTTACTCCGATTCCTCCATGGAAAAACATCGCGGATTCCGGCGCGATCTGGATTGCCGGCCCAATTTCAATAAATATGTCAAACGGCGCTTTCTTGAAAAGTATGTCCACCCCTACCACGCCGATGGGCCCCAAACCCACTTCCTTCCTTCCCCCTCCTGCAAACCCGCCTACACCCACATACAGAGGAGCGCTAAAATCTTTGTTATCAGCATTTTCATCCGACAACCAGTAATGCCACTGATATGTCGCCTGAGCCCAGACATTCCAGTAACCCCATCCAAAAGCAATGTCAATGGCCTTATCACGCGCAAACCATATCTTAGCGTCCAATCCAGAGGGCGCGCCAAGAACGATACCAATACCCGTCCTTTTGTATTTTTCCTCCGCCTCCGATCCCGCAACGATAAAAACAGCGATAAACAATACTGCTAAACATCTGACAATTGTCTTCACAAAACCTCCAAAAAAATCGCTTCAGCAACCTTATATCTCATTGCAGTTTAGCATATCTATACCAATACTTTATAATACTCGGGAAAAACTGGGCCACTATTTAGGCTGATTTAAGGTGTAAAAAGCAGTATAATGGAAGCCTAAAAGGAGGCCTGAAATGATGCGGAAGAGGTTCGAGGCAGGGTTCAAAGCAAAGGTAGCGCTGGAGG
>JBDRNC010000023.1:0-66219 GCA_043811535.1 Elusimicrobiota bacterium | reverse complement strand
ACATGATACTCCGTCTTATATACTGCGTGCGTGCTCTTTCTGAATCTCATTCGCAGATTATATCATTTTTACCAGGCCTGCCGTCTGGACTGGCCTATCCATCACCAGGCAGGAGCCTGGTGGTTTGACGGCTCACTAAATACTAAACAAATCCAAAGTTACAAATTCAAATATCAAATATAACTGCTGTGTTTTAACTTTTGTATTTTGAGCTTATTTAGTATTTAGAGTTTAGTGTTTAGTATTTTATGAAGTCACTTATTCCCGTACATCAACGCGTTATATATCGTTTTTTCCAGCGGCATGTCCGTGGTGGCCATGGCGTATTCTATGCGGGAGCGCCGGAAACTGTGTTTGTACTCGTCAATGAAGTTCTTCATCAGCTGCCGGTATTCGTCCCGAACCGTGTCGGAATCCGCGGATATCTCGGCGTTCCCCTCCAACTGGACGAAGGTGTTTTCTCCAGAGAACCGGAATTTCACTTCTTCAGGGTCAAGCACCTGTATGACCAGTATCTCGTGGTGCCGGCACCTGAAATATTTAAGAGTCTCTATCACCTTGCGCGGTTCGGCTAAAAGATCGGAAACAAGTATTATCAAGCCCCTGCGCCTGATGTGTCTCCCGAAACCCTTCAAAACCTTGCCTATGCCCGTCTCTCCGCCCGCCTCAACGCCCTCAAGTTTACGGAAAATCTCCTGCAAATGCGAAGTCTGGTGATTCGGCGGAAGGTAAAAACGCAGGGAATCGTCGAAAGCGCCCAAAGAGACGGCATCTTCCTGCTTTAGAAGCAGATAGGCGATAGCCCCGGCAATGTGGGCGGCATAGTTGAGTTTTGAGGGCTGTCCTTTTGACGAGTATTTCATTGAGCCGGACGAGTCCAACAGTATGTAGGCGCGCAAGTTCGTTTCGTCCTGGTACTGCTTGATGAAAAACCTGTCGGACCTGCCGAATACCTTCCAGTCAACGTGGCGGATCTCGTCGCCGGGCGAGTATTCCCTGTGCTGGGCGAATTCAAGTGATTGGCCTTTGTAGGGGCTGGAATGGAGTCCGGAAAGCAGGCCTTCTACGACATGGCGGACATTCAAACGCAGTTTGGAGAGTTTATTCAGGTCGAGAGAATCGAGGATAGGCATATAGTAAGGGCAAATTCAAAGCTCAAAATTCAAATGACAAAATAAATTCAAATATCTAAATTTAAAAAGTTTTGTGCTTTGATATTGGCGTTATATTTTGCGATTTCACTAATATTCATAATGGAGTCTCCCCGAAAGAGGGACTTCGGTTAAATAAATAGCAGATGGTCGCATGTGAAGTCGGATCATTTGTGTTTTGTCATTTGGATCTATTAATATATTTTTATTTCTCTGCTTCTGCCATCAGTTTTGTAATGAGCTGTTCGGAATTCATCCCCTCGGCTTCGCCGTGGAAGCTCATTATTATCCTGTGACGGAGCCCCGGAAAGGCAACGGCTTTTATGTCTTCAACGGATACGGCGTAGCGTCCGTAGAGTATCGCGCGGGCCTTGCCGCCGAGTATCAGCGCCTGCGCCCCTCTCGGACCGGCGCCCCAGCTTACCGACTGCCTGACAAACTCGGGCGCTTCGGCATCAGGGCGGGTCATGCGCGCCAGCTTGACGGCGTAGTCCGCGACGTGTTCGGCGACAGGGACTCTGCGGACTATGTCCTGCAACTGCAGTATCTCGTCGGCGGAAAGCACCTTTTTCAGTTCAGGTTCGTACGACCCGGTCGTCTGGAGTATTATCTTTTTTTCTTCTTCAAAGGAAGGATAACTGATGTTTATCTGGAAGAAGAACCTGTCCAATTGGGCCTCGGGAAGCGGGTACGTGCCTTCCTGTTCAATAGGGTTCTGCGTGGCGAGCACAAAGAACGGCAACTCTATGGGATAGGTCTGCCCGGCCGCCGTGATCTTGTATTCCTGCATCGCCTGCAGAAGGGCGGACTGCGTCTTTGGAGGCGTCCTGTTTATCTCGTCCGCAAGGATTATCTGGCCGAAAAGCGGGCCCTTGACGAACCTGAAGGATTTCTTGCCCGACGCGGAGTCCATGTCTATTACTTCGGTGCCCGTGATGTCTGAAGGCATCAGGTCGGGTGTGAACTGTATGCGCTTGAAGTTAAGGTCAAGTATGCTGGCGAGGCTTGAGATAAGAAGTGTCTTGGCAAGGCCCGGAACACCCACTATCAATACGTGGCCGCGGCTGAAAAGCGCCGTCAGCAGCTGCTCAATGACTTCGTCCTGGCCTACAATGACTTTTGAAAGCTGCTCGCGGATGGATTTGTAAGCTGACTTAAGTTTTTCTACTAAAGCAAGGTCTTTTTTTTCTTCAGTTTTAGGCATTTTGAACTCCAAATTCGATAGATTTATAAATAAGATTATACTTTTTTCGGCGCCATAAATAAAGAGGACGGTTCCATATTATTCAAAATATAGAACCGTCCCCTTTATGTTTTCTTTAGAATTTCAATAATTAATTACTATCTCAGCCGGCAGCTGGCTAAACGTGACTTCCGAACCGGTGAATTTGTCAGTCTTGGCGCCGTTGAGCGCGACTCCGGATATTTTCCCTTTCAGGAACGGGGATTTGAATACAAAACCGTTTTCGGGTTTGGCGTCGCCGGTAACGCTGACTTTCAGCGTTTTACCCTGCTTCTTAATCTTCAGCGTAACCGTGCCGAAACTCGTGGGCAGGTTCTCGGCGGATATCTCGTCGCCTTTTTCAAGCCACTTCTCGTCTATCCCGGCGCCCAGCACGAGTTTTCCGTATCTTTCATAAGCGAACATGTTCCTCAGGAAGTTTACAAAAATGCCGCCTACCCATGAATGAGGCATGTCGCCGACGTATTTCGGCTCGCGGTAATCATTGTATACTACCTCGCCCCAGTGGTTCCAGCCGTAAGGCCTTACCAGCGGCAGATAGTAGTTAAACATTGCCAGCGTCTTCGGCTTCATGTCCAGCATGAGGTATGCATTAGCCATCCTCATTTCGTACGGGAGCAGGTCAACTTTCTTTTTGCCGTCCATTCTTACCGGCAGGTAAACCTCGTCATACCATCTGTCCATGGTTTTCAGCAGGGCGGAATCCGGCAGGTACTGCGATTCCTCCGTAGGCCAGGCGCTGATTGCCAGGGAACAGGGGTCAAAGTCGCCGAGATCGGCGCATCCGGGAATAAAATCGATTTTCGCGAATTCCTGCGCGTACTTGATGGAATCAAGCAGGCATTTCCTCAGGTCTTTTTCCTCGTCTCCTAGCCATTTCGCGTTTTCCGTTTCTCCAAGGACAAGCGCCATCTCTCTGGCGTCTTTCAGCCCCCTTAACGCCCAGAAGTCATCCCAGTAGGAATGCTGGCCGGGCGCCACGTATCCTTCATGGCTTACGGATATCGGCAGTATGCCGTAAAATCTCTTCTTCTCGGCGGAACCGTTCTTTAATTCATCTCTCATTTCCTGACCGCGCAGGGTTTTTATGAACTTCGCGGCCTTAATGATGTAAGGGAACTTGGATTTCAGGAACTCTTTATCTTTAGTGAACCTGTAGTATTCAGACACGAGGAATATATAGCATCCCTGACCGTCGTATTCGTTCAGGACTTTTCCCCAGTCCCAGGCGCTGCCGTCGGCGTTTATCATTCCGAGCGCTTCGCCGTTGTGCAGAATAGCGCGATCCGAGACCCAGTCTATGTAATCCCTGACATCATCCTTGAATCCCGCCCTTAAAAGTGCGACTCCTATCTCGGCGCCGTCCCTCATCCAGACTCTCTCGTAATTTCTCGAGCCCCCCTGGACAGCCGGGCCGTCCCTGTTTATCAGTATATACGCGATGTTTGACCGGAAGACGTCGAACGGTTTTTTGTCGGGCAGGGATATCTTTATCCTGTTCAGTTTCTCTTTCCACCTTGCTTTCGCAATCTCAAAATATTTCACCGCGGCTGACGGGGTGATATTTACGGGAACGGGCGGATTGCCGAAGGGTATCGCGAAAAAGAACTCCTTTTCGCCGCCCGCGGGAATTTCAAGAGCGTATTCCAGAGCGCCCGAGGCGCCGCCGAGCGGGTCATAAGCGTTTTTCATCTTTGGGATTAGCTGTCCCTTCTTCAAAAAATCTATAATGTCGCCTTCCTGGTAGCTGAAGGCGGCGAAGTTATTGAAGTTTTCCGAGCAGCACAGCAGGTCCCTGCTGTTGACCGTAATGTTTTTCGCTGAATCGCTTTCTATGCTGAAAACGTCCACCAGGCCGCCGCTCTGCCAGTATGGGTTGACCTCAAAAGGCCTGACAGTCATAAAGAACTTCCCGCTGACGGCCTTTTTTCCTTTATTGATGAGCTTGTACCATATAATCGCGCCGTCCCTGCCGCCGTTTTCGTAATCAAAGACCTTCTGCGTGAAATCAACGCCTTTATAATTTCCTTTGATAATAGGTATAGGAAGGTATCCGTCTTCAAGCGAGTATTCCGGCTTAAGGTCCGTTACGGCTATCAGTTCGCCTTCGGAATAGACATAGGGTATGACCGAGAACTTCTTGCTTCCCGCGTCAATCGTGCCGTCCTCGCATACGGCGCTCTCGCCGAAACCTTTTTCGGTTCCAACGACAGTGTAATAACCCTGTTTCTTGTCCATGTAAAGCGGGTAATACTTCGCCTGCGAAAGCCCGGTCACGAGACTGTAATAGGTTTTGGGAGATTCCTGCGCGAGTTTCAATATGGACGCGGCGCTGAATTCATCGAAAGACGACAGCTCCGCGGGTTTATCGGATGAGGTAAATATTTTAACTTCCTTGATGGAATATCCCCAGTTAGTCTTGCGCGCTATTCCGAAAATCCTGATATATCTTGCCTTTACCGCATTGAACGCCGGCGTTTCCTTGCCGCCGCGGCAGTCGTCAGTGTAGTAAAGTATGCGCCAATTCTTCGCGTCGTTTGAGGCCTGGAGCTGGTAGGTCTTGGCGTGGGCGTCTTCCCAGCTGATGAAGATTTTCTGGACCGCGGTTTCCTTTCCGAGGTCGTACATTATCCACTGGGGGTCCGCGAAAACACTGCCCCAGCGGGTGCCGTCGTTGTTGTCAATCGTGTTTTCCGGCTTCAGGCCCTTTTCAAAAGATGAAGCTTTCACGGAAACCGGCTTGATTCCTTCCTCCGCCGCTGCCATGCCGCCCAAAAATACGCTTAAGCAAATGATTGATGACAGGACCGCCGATTTCCTGAATTTCATTGAGTTCTCCTTTAAACTGTTTCTAACATTCACCTTCCCCCTTCTATGGGGGAAGGTCACACATAATTTATTCCCCCTTTCTTAAAGGGGGAGACAGGGGGATTTGGTTGTGAAAATCTCCCCTAACCCCTTCTTACAAAGGAGGGGGATACGTCTAATATCAAATAGCGGCGCTCATCTGACAGATATTGTCTTGCTGATATTAAAGTCCCCGGTCAGGCGGATATCCTTTGACGAGCCGCCCACCATGGCCTTGTAAGCGCCGGGTTCAACGATGTATTTCATATCGGCGCCGTAGCGGGCCAGGTCTTCCGGCGTCAGCTTGAAAGTTACGGTTTTTGACTCGCCCGGAGACAGTGTAATCCTCTTAAACGCTTTCAACAGCTTGACGGGCCTTTCGATTTTGCTTTCTCCCCCGCCGATGTATAATTGCACGACTTCATCGCCTGCTTTTCCGCCGGTATTCTTCACGTCTACCTTCACGCTGACGTTTGCGCTGCTTGTTTCCGCGGGCGTTATCAACAGGTTGGAATAAGCGAATTTAGTATAGCTCAAGCCGTGCCCGAACGGAAAAAGCGGCTCTTTCTCTTCCTTATCGAAATACATGTATCCTATTCCCTTCTTATATTCATCAACATAGTTCCAGCCGAAATCAGGAAGAGAGACCGAGGACATCGGGAAAGTGATGGGCAGTTTGCCGCCGGGATTATAATCCCCAAAAAGCACTTCGGCTATGACATTCCCGCCCTCCTGCCCGCAATACCACGCCTGAACGACCGCCGGGACCGAACCAAGCCACTGGTTCATCCCAACCGCGCTGCCGCCGATCAGCACGACAACCACGTTCTTGTTTTTTGCGATTGTTTCCCTTATCATTTTATCCTGATTTCCCGGAAGGGTAAGGTCTTCCCTGTCCATTCCTTCGCCTTCCACGCGGCCGGCTATGTCCCTGCTCAGCCCGGCGCAAAAAACGACAATATCGGCGTCCTGCACGGACTCCACTATTTTTATATTGCCGGAAATGTAGCGTTTCATTCCATCCAGCGGCGAAACTGAATATGAAGGGTTCACCTGACCGCTTCCCAGATCCATGCCGGCGGTGGTTAACTTGGCGCTTGGCCCGGTCACAGCTATCTTAAGCGGCTTGTTTTTGTCGAGAGGCAGGAAATTATCCTTGTTTTTGAGCAGGACTATGGATTTTCTCCCCGCTTCCTTCGCCAGCGCTATGTGTTCTTTTGATTCAACAACCGACGGCGGGACATTCTCCTGCGGCTCAAAAAGGCCTGCCTGGAACTTGGCCCAGAGGAGCCTTCTAACACTGTCGTCAATGTCGGCCTCAGGGACAGCTCCGCTCCTGACGGCTCCCAGCAGGCTTTCGCCGTAAAACTTCGCGAAAGGCATTTCAAGGTCAAGGCCCGCGACGGCGGATTTGGAAGTTTCATGCACCGCGTACCAGTCCGATATCACGAAACCCTTGAATCCCCATTCGTCCTTAAGGATATCCTTTAATATATGCTTGTTCGCGCACGAGAATTCGCCGTTTATCTTGTTATATGCGCCCATTATTGACCACGCCTGCCCTTCCTTGACGCATGCTCTGAACGCCCTGAGATAGAGTTCTTTCAAAGTGCGCTCGTCAATCTCCACGGGACCGCCATCCCTTTCGCGTTCCCTGTTGTTGCATGCGTAATGTTTTGGAGTGGCAATTACTTTCTCGCTCTGCAGGCCCGTGATTGCCGCCACGGCCATTCTGGACGCCAGGAACGGGTCTTCTCCGAAACCTTCATGCACCCTGCCGCCTCTCGGGTCCCTGCACAGATTCAGGCACGGGCCCAAACTCATGTTGCGGCCCTTGGCCTTGAGTTCCCTTGCCATCGCTACGCCGATTTTTCGCGCAATTTCAGGATCCCAGGTAGCCGCGACCGCAATGGAGACAGGAAAAGCCGTCCCGTTTTGCCACCTGACGCCCCACGGGCCGTCGGCGCATTTGATTGACGGTATGCCAAGCCTTTCGTTGCCGCAGGATGTCATGTCGTCGGAATTGAGGATGCCGCCCATCTGTTCTACCTTCTCTTCAAGAGTCATTCGCGCAAGAAGGTCCTTAGCCCTTTTATCAGAAGATAAGGCAGGATCAAGGTATGTCCCTTTCTTTTCTATGGATGAGGCTTTCGCCGATATCGTTTTTGAAGGTTCGCTTTCGTTGCCGAGAAAATCCACGGCCCTTATGCGGTAGTAATAGGTCTGACCGGAAACCAGCGATTTATCCACGAATGACGTGTCCTCAACCTGCTGCTCCGCGATTTTCTGGTAGCCCCCGGTTTCGTTCTCCGAGCGGTAGATATTGTATTTGCTGACGTCCGCTTCCGGGCTCATCCCCCATTCAAGCGCCAGGGTATTGTCGCCTTTGAGTATGTTGATGTTTGCGGGCGGAACGGACTTTTCGGCGTCGCTGTCTATCGCTTTGAACTCTTTCATTGAACACCCCCATGGGGTAGCCCTTTTTGTGCAGAACACGCGCACATACCTGGCTCTTTGCCTTTCGAACACTATGTTGTCCGTCTGGCCGTCGCTGTCATTTTCGTTGAAAACAACTTTCCAGTTAAGCGCGTTGTCCGATACCTGGATGCTGTATGCCTTGCCGTATGCGTTTTCCCATAAAATGGAAACGGCATTGAAAGACTTCTGAGAGCCGAAATCGTACATTATCCACTGCGGATCCTTCCAGTCGGAGGCCCATCTCGTGGAAACATCGCCGTCAAGCGTATTTTCGGCCGCAAGCCCGGCGTTGCCGTTTTCCACTGACGAAGCGGTGGCTTTCAGGATTTTTAGCCTTTCACTGACGGCGAAGGATAATTGGACAATTGCAAACAAACAGCCCAGCGCCAGAATACTTTTAAAAGGCAGACGAGAGTTTTTCATAAGTTACTTCGGATCCAGGATCTCCTTCGATATTTTAAAGGTCTTCTCGCATCTTATGTCGGCGGACGAACTTCCTATCATCGCCTTGAACACGCCCGGTTCAACGATTAGTTTCATATCATCCCTGTAATAGGCCAGGTCCTTGGCGTTCAATTTGAATGTAACGCTGGATTTCTCTCCGGGCTTTAGAGTTATTCTCTTGAATCCCCTTAGAGCTTTCACGGGCCTTTCCCTGGCGCTTATTTCGTCTTTGATGTAGAGCTGGACCACTTCATCGCCAGCGCGGGAGCCGTTGTTTTCTATCTCAACGCTGATATCTATATTCCCGGAAGCGCTTTCAGCAGGTGTCACGCTCATTTTCCCGTATTTGAATTTCGTGTAACTCAGCCCGTGGCCGAACGGGAACAGCGGGGCAAGTTTCATTTTTTCATAGTAGGGATACCCGACGCCTGTTTTGTATTCGTTCGTGTAATTCCAGTCATACGCGCGCAGCTGCTCCATTGATTTAGGGAATGTCAGCGGCAGTTTTCCGCCGGGACTGTAATCCCCGAAAAGAACGTCCGCGATAGCGTTGCCGCCTTCCTGGCCGCAGTACCAGGCCTGCACGACCGCGGGAACGGAATCTATCCAATCCATGAGAACGGCGCTGCCGCCGACTAAAACAATAACCAGCTTCTTATTCTCTTTGAGCGCCGCGGATATCTGCTGGTCCTGGCCTCCGGGCAGGCGGAGGTCGGTCCTGTCCATGCCTTCGCCTTCCTGCCTTCCTCCGATGGCTTTTGTCAATCCGCCGACGTATATGACAAGATCGGCGTCTTTTACGGAATCCGTTATCTCGATTCCTGCGGCTTTGTTCTTTATGCCGTCGAGAGGCGTCACCGCGTAAAGCGGGTATACCTGACCGCTGCCGAGATCCTCTCCGGCGCATCCAAGTTTAGCGCCCGGGCCTATGACTGCTATCTTTTTGACCTTGTTCTTGTCTATCGGGAGAAGATTCCCTTCATTTTTCAGAAGAACGATGGATTCCCTTGCCGCTTCCAGCGCCAGTTCCTTGTGTTCCCGGCTTGTAAAGACCGACGGGTCTTCCTTCGCCTCTTCTTCGAACAATCCCGCCCAGAATCTCGGCCGCAGCATCCTGCGGACCATATCGTCTATCACTTCTTCCTTGACTGCGCCGCCGCGCACCGCCTCTTCCAGCGGTTTGCCGTAATATATGCCGTAAGGCATCTCAAGATCCAGTCCGTAATTGGCCGAATTTGCCGCGCTGTAACATCCGCCCCAGTCGCACATTACAAAACCCTTGAACCCCCATTCGTCTTTCAATATGTCCCTGAGTAAATGCTTGTTCTCGGCGCAGTAAGTTGCGTTGACTTTATTATGCGCCGACATTATGGACCAAGCGCCGCCTTTCTTTACGGCTGCTTCAAAAGCCGGAAGATATATTTCTCTGAGCGTTATCTCGTCTATCACTACAGGGCCGCCGAACCTGCCGTCTTCCTTATTGTTGCACGCGAAATGTTTCGCTGTAGCGATGACTTTCCGGCTCTGAACGCCCTTTATGGTGGCAACGGCTATCTCTGACGCCAGGTACGGGTCCTCGCCGAAACCTTCATGCACTCTCCCGCCCCTGGGGTCCCTGGCGATGTTGAAACACGGGCCCAAACTGGTGTTCCTGCCTTTGGCCCTGACTTCGCTGCCTATCCCCGCGCCTACTTTCTCTGCGAGCTTTATATCCCAGCTGGCCGCGACGGCTATGGAGACAGGGAAAGCGGTGGCATCGCCCCACCTTACGCCCCACGGCCCGTCGGTGCATTTGATGGGCGGTATGCCCAGCCGGTTGTTCCTGGGATTTGACATGTCGTCATAGCCCTCGCGCCCTTTAAGCGTGCCGCCCAGCTGTTCGATTTTTTCTTCCAGCGACATTCTGGATACAAGGTCATTAACTCTCTGCTCAACATCAAGCGAAGCGTCCAGATATGTGCCCTTTTCGCTGATAAAAGCGGTAACGATCGTCATTTCACCCGAATTTTTGCTTTCCTTTCCCGCGTAATCAATGGATTTTACAAGATAAGAATAGGCGGTTTTGTCCTTTATGTCCCTGTCGCAGTATTCATTTTTATCTACCGGCGTTTCGTTTATTTTTTTGTAGTTATTGTCCGTTTTTATAGGATTTTCGCAGCGATAGATATTGTACGCGTAGATATCCTCGTTTTCCTTTTTGGGGCTCCATCTGATGACCATGACCTTATTGCCTGTTAGGGATTCTACCTTTTCAGGCGGTGAGAAGGCGCCTGAAACGTAATTGTCTACTTCCAATTCAAGAATTGAGTATCCCCATTGTGTTCCGCGCTTTTTGCCCAGTATCCTCACGTATCGCGCCTTTTGCTTTCCGAGCGGGCAGATATCCTGTGACCCGCTGCCTCCGGTCTTCGAATAAACGGTATTCCAGTCCGCCTGATTGTTTGAAACCTGAATGTCGTAATTCTCAGCAAAAGCGCTTTCCCAGAGTATTTTAACGAGGTTGAACTCCTTTTCCGCGCCGAGGTCGCACGCTATCCACTGCGGGTCGGCCCACTCGGATGCCCACCTTGTGGAAACGTTGCCGTCAATTGCGTTCTCTGCCGCCATTTCCTGCTTGCCGTTCTCAAGCGATGAAGCCGTGATGCCGGCAACATTAAGCTTCTCGGTTTTTGCCTGCGCAGTCGAAAGCACAAAAGTAAAGGCCAATACCATGGTTAAAAATCCGGTATTCTTCATTTTTCTCCCTTTAAGATGTCAATTTGATAGATTCTTGTTTCGTAGGGCGCCAGCGGGTCTATCTGAAGGTGCGGAAGCGGCACATTTTGTATTTTTCCGCTAATCAGGTTAACTAAAGCGCATTTCCCGCCTTTCATGCCTGACTCTTCCATGTACAGCGTTATTTCCCTGGAAAGCGCGCCGTCAAAATTGTGCGCGAACAGTAATCCTGACGAACCATCCGTATACATGTACGAATATACCTTGGCAACGTTGTTCTTTATGTATATTCTTTCATGTGTGAAAAACTCCGAGCGGCTGTTCCTTACAGATATAAGTGTTTTGTAGTGGTTGAGCAGCGATCCGCGGTTTTTAGCCTGCGCCGCCACGTTCTGTCCGGAATAGTAATCCTGCATCCTTTCCCACGGCTTTCCTTTGGTAAAACCCGCGTTTGCAGAAACATCCCACTGCATGGGCGTGCGTATGCTCTCATGCGGGCCGCTTCCGGCCATCCCGACCTCTTCGCCGTAGTACATGAAAGGAATCCCTTTCATTGACAGTAGAATGCTAGTGGCGAGTTTCATCCTAGGGATGTCACCCTTAAATTCCGACGCTATCCTGTTCTGGTCGTGATTGGCAAGGAATGGACAGTAAAAATCCGTTGGAACAGGATAACCCGCGGCCCTGTTCATGACATTCTCTATCTCCGAGTAATTATTGGATTTTACCGAGTTGATTATCGCTGAGGCAAGATCAAAATTAAATACATGCCCGAGTTCTTCTCCGCCGCCGTAATACTTCGCGCCGGTATCGTTGCCGGCCCAGACCTCGCCTACAATAAAACAATCCTTATTAATGCTCCTCGCGTATTTCGAAAGCGTTTTTAAGATATCGTGCGTCTCCGGAGTGTCCGCCTGCCTGGCCGGCCCCCCGCCTGTTTCCACGAGATACCTGACGGCGTCAAGCCGGAAGCCGTCAACGCCCCTGTCAAGCCAGAATTTTATAACGTCTTCCATCTGTTTGACGACATCCGGATTCTGGTAATTCAATTCGGGCATGTGCCCGCCGAAGGCTCCGTAGTAGTAAGCTCCGTTCTTCTTATGCCATACCTCTTCCGGGCGGCCCCCGCCCCACGGCTTGGTCCATTCCGCGGGAACGGTATTTCTCCATACGTACCAATCGCGTTTCATCGGATCTACGAACCACTTGTTTTCCGACGATGTATGGTTTAATACCAGATCCATGATAACCTTAATGCCCCTTTTGTGCGCGGCGGCTATAAAGGCGTCAAAATCCTGTTCCGTCCCGTACTCTTTCTCTATCTTGTAGTAATCAGTCACGTCATAGCCGTGGTAACTGGGCGATTCAAGCACTGGCATGAGCCATATACCTTTAATACCTAGGTCGGTATCCGTGGCCGGGTTTCCGTCATTGAGATAATCGAGTTTCATCGTCAAGCCCTTGAAATCGCCGATGCCGTCGCCGTCGGAATCGTAGAAAGAGCGGACGAATACTTCGTAATAAACGCCGTCGCCGGTGGCTAAAACCGCGCAGGTGCCCGAAAAAACAGCGGCAAAAGCAAGAGCGAAAGCAAAGACAAGTTTTCGCATCGTTTTATTCCGTAAGCATAAGCGAATCAATGTAAACAGGTTTGGAGGCCTTTTCGGGTTCCAGGAATATCTGCATTTCCCTTATGTTTTCTTTATCGTATTTCTGTTCCCAGAAGTTACCCGGATTCAGGTTTGCCTGTATATTGAAGAAGAGGTGGTTCCAGCCGTCTTTCGCGGATATCTGCGCCTTGCCCGTTTCGAACGAGTGGCCGCCGGAATCTTTCAGTTTCACCAGTATCTTTGTTTTCCCGTACACCCACATTGAAATGGAGTGACACTTGCGCCAGTCCTTGAACGGCGGCGTGATCTTCACGCACGGCTTCGTCCCCTTTGCGGCGCCGTCAAAAACAATCTTCAGCGATTTATTCCCTTCCTGCTTCTTTTCCTCGGAGGTGTCGATATCGCAGCTGACCGATGTCATCGGCGTGTTAAGGTCTTCGCTCTCCTCCATGTCGTCTATCAGCAGGACAGGTTCGGCCTCGGCGATCGCGTTGACAAGCGTTATATCATCCAAATACAGCGCGCCTTTCCCGGCGTTCTTGACCGTGAAATTCAGCTTATCAACATTTTTTGAAATGCTTTCCGCTGGAAGCTTGAAATACTCCTTCTTCCATCCCGAGAAAGATTTGACTGTCGCGGAATGTTCAAGGGGCCGCTCCGCTCCGCCGGCGATGCTTACGGCGATATCTTCCGTGCCGTTAACCCAGAACGACAGGTACTTGTACCTGGAAAAATCCTTAAGCAGCGGTGAAACTGAAAAGTGCTTGTCCGCCGAACCTTTCAGGCCGTATGTGACCTTGAGGGAATGTCCGGCTTCCTTAACGTTCTCATCAGTTTTCACGTAAGTGTAATATTTTCCGCTATCAGGGTCGCTCCATACGCCGTAAGGCGGGGAATGTTCTGATTCATCGAAATTGTCTATAACGCCTTTGAACCCGCACCTGTCCAGCCCGTTCCAGACCACTTCTTCTTTCGCGTAATTCTTCCAGATTATGCCCGAGCGGTAGTTCTCTATGCTCATGATGATGGTCCCCTGGTCAATCGAGATATACCTGTCCGAGTACCACGATTTGTTCGGATTGAAGGCGTCCGTAAAGCCGTATTTTTCCCATATCTTATCTTTATATTTGTCGTACATTGTCCTTGCGGCCATTATCGACTCCTTCGGGGTGAAGACGATGGAACCGAGCGCGGCGTTCGGGGTAATCGTGCCGTCGTTGTCGCCGCCTTTCTGGAAACACAGTTTGTCCTGCGGCGCTCCGAAATCCTTGTAGGTGAATCCCCCGTCGTCATTGGGGCCGTATGAGGGCCCGACGCCCCAGAGGCTTTCGTCGTAGAGTTTGTTGTCGATGCACCATTGCCTGTTGGCCAGCGCGGCTTCAACCGAGTTCTGATAGTAATCCGCGTAGTCGTCTTTCATGTACCTGAAATCGAAGAACTGATTGTCCCATTGGTGTATCCATATGGCTGGCCGCTCAATCCTCCAGTATCCGCCCTTGTAGTCCTCCCACGGGAATGTCTGTGCGAAATTGTGCCAGTATACAGGCGGGACGCTGGATTTTATCCCGCCTATAGGCAGGATGTAATCGAACTTCATGCCGTCGTAAAAAATAACCTCGCCTCCGCACATCGGGTCGTAGGTGTAGGCGTAGGCGTTGGAGACAAAGCGCTTGTTGAAACCGTCGTGTATTATCCATTTCCAGTCAACCGAGTCCAGTATCTTGGCGGCTATGTCGCCGGCCTTCGTTCCCGCGAAATAGTGTTTGGCAAGTATCACTCCGCTCAGGTACGCTATTGAATCGTGCGTGCAGACGTGCTCCTGGCCTTCCCACTTACCGGTCAGTATATTGACCCAGTGGTAAGCCCAGCCGGAATGGCTCTCCAGGCATACGTCATTAGGGTCATTGGGGTCGTCCCAGCAGTTATCCAGAAGTTTTTCTACGCGGTCGTAGATTTCTTTCTTCGGCCTGTATTCCCTGTAATGGCCGGCGACGTACGCCCCGAGCTGAAAGCCGATACCCGCGATGGACGTGTGCGTTTTCCAAGTCTGGCTGTCCACGACCCAGAAGGTGGCGGTGCTTACTTCGCACCAGAAATAGTCAAATGTGCGTTTTTCTATAAGATTGAGGAACTCGTCGTCCGTCATGTTCTTTGAATCGGGAGGGTCCGCGGCCAGCTGCGCCGCGAAATACGGGTCAAGCGTCTTCCAGTCGCGGTCATAGATGGTTATCTTAGAAGCCGGCACTATCAGTCCGCCGTGCTCCGGCTCAACTCCATCCATGGGCCCGTACACGCCGAATTCATACACTGAAAAACCCCATTGCGTGGCCCTTTTGATGCAGTTGAGGCGGATATATCTCGCCCTGACTCCGCCTTCCGGCAGAAAGTTGTCCGGTTTGCCTTTGCCGTCCTTTACATAAACGAGTTCTTTCCAGTTCTTAAAGTCGTCCGAGAGTTCTATCCTGTATTCTTTCGCGTACGCAGCTTCCCAGATAATATTGATCCTTGTTATATCGCGGACTTCTGACAGGTCAAGAAAAATCCACTGGTTGTCCTTGAATTCGGAGGCCCACCGGGTCCAAGTGTCAGCGTCAAAGGCCAAACCCACCGGTTTCTCCCCTTCCGAGGATGAAGCCTTGCACAGCGAAGCGACCTTGCGCAGATCCCACGTCGCCGCGGCTGAAAGTACCACTGCGGCGGTTGATATGATAAACAGAGATGAAATAATTCGCCCGATTAACCTATTCATTTGTTTAGTTTTGATACGGAACCCCTGGTAACAAGAGTTACCGGAAGGTTTATCTTCAAATTGAAACGGTTTTCGACTATGCAGGATGCCGCTTTTTCCCCCATCTTGTCATAAGAATGGGATACCGTTGTCAGAGGCGGCTGGGCCAGGGCGGCGCCGTCAACGTCGTCAAAGCCGCATACGGAAATATCTTCCGGTATGCTTATACCGAGAGACCTTGCACCGTCATAAGCGCCCAGCGCCATGTCGTCGTTGGCGGCAACTATGACTGTAGGCCGGACTTTAAGCATCAGCAGCTGCATGGCCGCCGACATCCCGCCGCCCCTTGTATAATCTCCGTTAACAATGTATTCATCCCTGGTCTCCAACTGGTTTTTTTCAAGAGTTTCGCAAAAAGCCGCTTTTCTTTCTATTGAAGAAGTCAGATCGGACGGCCCGTTTATAAAAGCGATCTTTCTATGGCCGCAGCCTATCAGATGTTCGATCATATCGCGCGTTCCCTGCCTGTTATCGGAATCTATATAGCCGAAACCTCTAACGGCGGTTTTACTGCCTATCACAATGCCTTTGATGCCGTTTCTTTTCAGGTATTTGATTCGCCGGTCATTTATAACGGGGCCCAAAACAACCAATCCGCAAATAACTTTATTATTGAAGAGGCCGTGCAGCATTTCAATCTTGCTCTTATTGCCCGGATCCGACAGGTCTTCTGAAATGTTGATTATCAACGCGTTAAACCCCTTGACTTTTAAATGATTTTCTATGCTGTTGATGATTTTTATGAAATAGGATTTGCCGTAAAGGGCCTCGACGCCCGCAAGGATGCCTATAAGATTAAGCCCTGTGCCTCCGGAAAGGCCCTTTGCCAGGAGATTAACCTTAAAACCGTTGCGCTTGATAATATTCTCTATGGTTTTTCTAGTGGATTTGTTAACGTGAGGAGAGTTGTTTAATACGCGGGATACCGTTCTTTTGGATACCCTTGCCTGTTTCGCGATGTCGTCTATCGTTATCTTCATAGTTTATGCCACCGGTGGCATAAATATAGCAGGAAAACGGGTTGTCGTCAAGGGAAATAAAGGGGACGGTTCTATTTTTGGATTATTTTATGTTTTTGACAAAAAATAGAACCGTCCCCTTTATCCCCTCGGATGGTACTTCTTGTGCAGTTCTTTAAGGCGTTCCTTGTCAACGTGGGTGTAGATTTGGGTGGTGACTATGGAAGAGTGTCCGAGCATCTCCTGAACGAACCTGAGATCGGCCCCACCCATAAGGAGGTGCGAAGCGAACGAATGCCTCAGCATATGGGGAGTCATCTTTTTGTTTATTCCCGCCTTCTTAGCGTAGTTTTTCAACTGGCGCCAGAACTCCATACGCGAGATCTTCCTGCCGAGCTTGCTTAAAAAAAGCCCCTTTTCGCCGGGGTTCATCCGCTTGTTCTTCGCGCGCGCTTCAAGGTAGCGTTTGACATAGTGCAGGGCGGTTTTACCTATGGGGACGAGCCGTTCCTTGTTCCCCTTACCTATCACGCGCAGGAACCCGATCTTCAGGTCAACCTGTTCGGTGTTCAGGCCTACCAGTTCCGACACCCTCAGTCCGGTCGCGTAGAGCAGTTCTATCATCGCGCGGTTCCTGATTTCCCGCTCCTTGTGCCCGGAAACCGCGTGCATGAGCCGCTCTATTTCGTTGTTGTTAAGCATCGAAGGCAGCTTAAATGCTATTTTAGGCGGGATGAGATTAGCGGTTGGGTCGTTAGATGTAAGGCCTTCCGCCACCAGAAACCTGTAAAACTGGCGCAGGGTTTCCATCATCCTTGCCACAGAGCGCGGCTGGTGGCTGGAAAGCTTGTGCTGCCACAGGAATTCCGTCAGGTCGGCGTGTTTCACCTTGAAAATGTCCTTATTAAGTTTTCCAAGGTACTCAAAGAAGATTTTTAGGTCAGATTTGTACGCTAGTAGGGTGTTTTTTGCTAAACCCTTCTCGGCCGACAGATAGGATTCAAACTGCTTTAAGTATAATTCGCTCATCGAACACCTTAGTGCACACAAACTATCTTGAATATTTGCGTTTAATTATCATTTTAGAAATGTGCCATTTCTTTGCAAATCAGACATTTCCTTTTGATTCAAGAATTTACTAAATTCATTTAATGATGATTCTTTCCAAATGCTGTCATCGTAGAAATTGTCTTCTGGATACAATTTGTCGCTATTAAACATAATCTCATAAGATTTTTTATTAAAATCAATAAACACTATTTTCGCATATTCGTATTTTCCATAATATGGCCCATTGGCTGTGTTTGTATCAGTAAATTGTAAGTAACCCGAAATTGCTTTATTTTTTGGTAAAACAGTAAATGTATTAATAAATTCTATTTTATCATTTCTTAATGCATTATATCTTTTTCGACCGTTGAACTCATCAATTATTACATAAGCTCTAGGACATCTAACTATACATTTCTGCTCACACTTACTATTTGGTTTCTTGATATACACATTAACATCTTTTAAGTAAAAATCGTGATTCTTTGAAAAGATAGACATTTTCAGTAAAGATGATCTTGCCTCATTCTTGTAGGTTATTTCATATCCACTAATAATTTTTCCTTTTATTTCAATTGGAGATAATAATCTGTCATAAACTAGGAATATTCCTGCGAATGTTCCTATAATTAATCCGAATAATTTCAATAATTTCGGAATGAATGCAATAAAACCGGAAAATGTATTTTTGCTTTTATTATCTGTATTTGTTTTGTCCATGTAGCCTCCAATTATGTTAATTCGGCATACCTATATGGAATTACTTATGTCAATACTGTGTTTGCATAGTTGTTATAGAGTTGTTTTGTGCAGAGATTGCTTCGTCAGTCGCCGGGGCGACTTCCTCGCAATGACTATATAAAAATCCCCCTCAATCCCCCTTTTTCAAAGTGGGAGGATTAAAGGTAGGGGTTATGCTTCAGTTCCTCTTCCAGTTTGCAGGCCGGGCCGTGGCCCGGGAGAATCTTCAGGTGTTTGGGCATCGAGCGGATCATTTTCAGGGAAGCCATAAGCGCGTCGTCATCTCCGCCGGGAAGGTCGGTCCTGCCGGCAGAGCCGCAGAAAAGGGTGTCTCCCGTAAAAAGCAGGTCTTCGCACAGCAGAAGCATTCCTCCAGGCGTGTGGCCGGGAGAAGCGATGACCTTGACCTTCAGCCCCCCTGCCTCTAATACGTCACCGTCATTCAAAAGCTTATCTGCCGCGCAAGAGACGGCCGAGGTCCCGGCGAAAAGAGAGTAATTCAGCGCAGGGTCAGTGAGGTAGTCCTTGTCAGGCGCGAGGATATATAAAGGCACCTTGTAGACCTCCCTGAGCGCCTGGTTGCCTATGATATGGTCGGCATGGCCGTGCGTGTTGATAATCGCGGTCGGCTTTAATTCCTTATACTCAATTCTTTTGATTATTCTTTCGGGAGCGTCGCCGGGGTCTATGATGAACGTTTGTTTTGAGGATGCGTCGGCAAGCAGATAGCAATTGGTCTCGAGGGAACCTACAACGACGGTGATTAAAATATATTTATCAGGCATAATAAAGTGGAGACGGAAGATGGAAGTTGGAAGACGGAAGAAATTTTTACTTCATTCTTCCTTCTTCGGTCTTCCTTCTGCATTTGTCATTTATCAGGGCAGCGCCTGCACTCTTTGCTTATAACCGTCGTTTGCCGCGTTTGCAGGCGGCTGATAACCTATTGAAACAAGGTATTGCTTGATCTTCGCTATCCTGTCATCCGTAGACGGGTGCGTGCGGAATAGCATTTCTAGCTGCGTCGGTTTTGAACCTTCAAGTTTTTCAAGCTTCTGAAAGAATGTGACTGCTCCGCGCCCGTCGAAACCCGCGGCCACGGCGTACTTTACCCCGCAGTTGTCGGCTTCAAACTCGTTTTCGCGCCCGTAACCCAGCAGTATCAGCCCGGAAAGCGTGTCCGAATACTGTTTCAGCGAAGCGAGGTCCTTCTTGCTCAGTATTTCCGCAAGTTTGAACATGATCTCATAGCCATACTGCTTTTCAAGGGCGCCCATGCTGTGTCTGGCGGAAACATGGCCTATCTCGTGGCCGACGACCGCGGCGAGTTCGGCCTCATTTTCAAAGGCCTTAAGTATCCCTCGCGTCACGAAAATGCATCCTCCGGGCGCGGCAAAGGCGTTTATCATGTCGGTGTCAAGTATCGTGAAGTTGTACGGCAGGTACTTTCTTTCGCTTGAGGCAACCAGCCTTCTTCCCACGTCTTCGATGTACTGCTTGAGTCCCGGGTCACTGTACTCGCCGTATTCCTTTATGATGACCTGTTTTGTCTGCGAGCCCAGGGTTATCTCATCGTCATCCGAAAAAAGCCGGATCTCCTGCTTGCCGGAGACGGGATTGGTGGCGCAACCCGAAAAACAGGAAAGAAGGAAGATGGAAGACGGAAGAAGGAAGGACAAAAACCTAAATTTTAAATGCATAATGGGCCACCTGTAGGATTATATTTGACAGCAAGCCGGCGAAGATGTCGTCAAATGTGACGCCCCACCCGCCGGGCCAGTCCTGGGTTTTCCTTATGCCGAGCGGCTTGATTACGTCAAACAGACGGAACAGGAAAAACGCGGACAGCGCGAATAAAAGCGTTTTCGGCAGGAACAGCACCGCGAAGAAATATCCCGCGACCTCATCAATGACAATGCGGCCGTCGTCTTTGGCGCCAAATACCTTTTCCGCCATACCCGCGGACACTATTGAAATAACAAGCAGGCATAAAGCTATAATCAGCAGGATTAAGCCGTCTTCGGGGCATAGGAACCAGAAAATTCCGAAGGCCAGCGCGGTTCCGGCCGTGCCCGAAGCCAGAGGAGAATAACCCGTCCCAAGCCCCGTCGAGATAAGTTTTACTATAAAGTTCTTCATTCCCTGAGCAAGTCCTTGTGCTCTTTTAAATAGGTCGCGCCTGATATGACGGTGAGCGTCGTTGTAATCAGCATCAGCCAGAACGGCAGTTTGACGAGTATCCATCCGAGGGCGTACTTCATCGTTTCGGCGGAATACAAGAGTTCCGAAGGGACAATACGGTAATAACGCCAGAGCGCCGAGTTTACGATAAGTATCAGAAGAAGCGCTATTATGGAAATGATCTGCGATGTCGTTTTGAATTTCCCTGATTTTTTCGCGGGGATGACGATATTCTTTGACGCGGCGAGGGACCTCAGTCCCGTAATTATGAATTCGCGCGTGATTATCAGAATGACCATCCAGGCGGGTATACGAAGCTCCTTGAGACCGACGAAAGTAATGAATGCGGCGGATATTATCAATTTATCGGCTATGGGGTCAAGGAATATGCCGAGGGTGGTAATGGTTTTGTACTTCCTGGCAAAAAAACCGTCGTATATATCGGTTACCGCCGCCAGGATGAAAATGACAAGGGCGAAAATGCGCGTCCAGAAGTTGTTCACGTACATGAACATTACCAGCACGGGCACGAGGGCTATCCTTAAAAGAGTGAGTTTGTTCGCAAGATTCATATTATTTTCCCTGTCAAATCATAACCTTTATAACCCGTAATCTTGACGCGCTGGAACGGTCCCGGCTTCGGCTTTCCCGAAAAATACACTAAATTATCTATCTCCGGAGCCTGGAAAGAAGCCCTGCCGACATAATTGCCGCCCTTAAGAACTCCTTCAACGAGAACTTTTTGCAGCGAACCGGCCAGCGACTTGTTTTTTGCCCGGACAACATTCCGCTGCATTAGCATAAGCTCTTTTTTTCTTTCTTTTTTTACCGCTTCGCTTATTTTTCCCGGCATGCCGAAAGACCGTGTTCCCGGATGCGGAGAGAATTCAAACACCCCAACATGGTCAAACCAGCCCCCGGAAACGGCTTCAAGCAGTTCACTGAAATCTTTTTTTGTTTCGCCCGGGAAACCCGTGATAAAGGTCGTTCGCAACGCCATATCCGGGAATCTTGACTTGATCTTGCGAATAAGCTGAAGCCCGCCGGGTTTTCTGCGCATCTTCCTTAAAACGCCCGCGCTGACGTGCTGGAGCGGGATATCCAAGTACTTGCAGATCTTAGGTTCCAAACCGATGGTTTCGAGCATCTCGTCGGTAAGCGTGTCGGGATAGGCGTACAATATCCTTATCCATTCAATGCCGTCTATCGCCGCGAGCTTCCGCAGAAGCGCGGGAAGTCTGAAAGCGGAATATATGTCTTTGCCGTAGAATGTCGTATCCTGGGCTATCAGAACCAGCTCTTTTATGCCGCGGCGGGCAAGTTCTGTCGCTTCGCCCGTGATATTTCCCATCTCCCTGCTCTTGTATCCGCCCCGGAGCGAAGGTATAGCGCAGAAGCTGCAAGTGTGGTCGCATCCTTCCGCTATCCGCAGGTAAGCCGACGGGATATCCGATGACAGGAGCCTCGGCGCGTTCGTGTCAAGCAGGCCTCCCGGCTCGAAAGTCAGGTCCTGTTTCCTGCCGGAAAGCATCGCGGGCAGTTTCTCGAGTTCGCCGGTACCTAGTATTCCGTCCACAAGCGGGAAACGGCCGCGCAGCGTTGATCTTTCTTCCTGAACAAGGCAGCCGGTAACGAATAACTTGCCTATTGCCCCGCTTTTTTTAAGCTCGGAGAGCGACGCAATTCCCTGCATGGATTCTTCCTTTGCGTCCTTTATGAAAGAACATGTGTGAATGACCGCCGCATCGGCGCCGTCCAGCTTCGTCGTAAGAGACCATCCGTGCTTTTCGATCAGTCCTGCCAGTTTTTCGCCTTCAACGGTATTTTTGGGGCAGCCGAGGGTTATCAGGCAGAGTTTCATTTGCCGGTTTGTCCGCCTTCGCCCTGACGTATCGGGGCGAAAAGGATAATCCACCGAAACTGTGTCAACAATGCTGTGTCATCCCTACGGGAGATCACCCGAAGGGTGAAATAGCTGCGTTTATTGATGACACGATTAGCGAAGGTGGATGCTTCGGCGGATTCCGCCGAAGAGTGAAGCATACTTCTAAGGTTGCTTCACTTTTTTAGGGCTTAGATCTTTTGCGTTGAAATTAAGCTCGTTTACTTCCTGTCTTGCGCCTTTTGTGATGTCAACCGGTTCACCGTTAAGCCTGACTTTTACCCCGGTCGTGTAGCCTATGTTAAGCCTGATATTGTTTCCGGCGGTCCATTTTTGTTTCTTTCCGGAACTAAGAATGCCCTCAAAAACAACTTTATCGTCCGTAACAACCTTTATCCATGAGTTCTCAACTATTTCAATTTCCAGCGTAAGCGGCGCGGAATTGACGTTATCAGGATTCTCAGTCGCCGCGGCAGATTGCTGTCGCGCCAACTCGCCGTTCCCGTTATTTCTGATAAAATATGAGGAACTCTTGTATAAAAGGTAAGCTGTCACGGAAAAGATCGCGAAGAGAATAATAAAGAGAACCGGCCTGTAATTAATTATTTTTTTGTTTATCTTGAAATCTTCGGAGGTCTCTACGCGTTGTTTGATGGAATTGTAATACCTGCTGACGAGTTCGTCGGGATTGAGTCTGAGGTATGAGGCGTATCTCTTAAGAAAACCGAGATAGTAGACTTCGGCGGGAAATACATCCATATTCCCTTCTTCAAGCGCCTTAATGTACCCTTTGGAGATATACGTATCGTTGTGAATCTCTTCAAGAGTCAGTTTTCGCTCTTCGCGCCTTTTTTTGAGTATCTCGCCTATAAGTTTCATTTTTTCCTTGCTTTGTCGTTAACTAATTGCCAATTGCTAATAGCTAATTGCTGAAGTAATTATTCCATTTTCAGAACTTCAGCGCCTTTCGGCGGCTTGAATTTGAAAATATTCTTATCGATCTCGGTATTGATCTT
Organism: Elusimicrobiota bacterium; assembly: GCA_043811535.1. Lineage (GTDB taxonomy): Bacteria > Elusimicrobiota > Endomicrobiia > Endomicrobiales > JBDRNC01 > JBDRNC01. The sequence goes on along the minus strand of JBDRNC010000023.1, from coordinate 43,114 downwards.
ATAGTTATAGGAAGTTGTCGCAACCGATATGTTTTCGGCATACAGTATGAGTTTGTTCACGATGTAGGTCTTGGAGTTTACCCAGAACTTAATCTTCCAGATGTCCTTTTTCTTGGGAGTCAGAAGGAGTATCCTGCTATCGGGTTCTGAATCAGCGTAGGCGAACGAGTATTTTTCCTTCAATTCCGTCCAGTTTTGCTTCATGTTCAGCAGGGAATCCGGTATCATGCTGTTCTTTGTCCATTTCTTCCAATTGTCCGTTATTACCTGGTTGTAATCCGGCGTGTATATCCACACTTTCTTTCCGTCGGAAACGATGATCTGTTCCAGTGGTTTCAGTTGCTTTATGTAAATGTTGGACGGTTTGGCGAAAATGACCTGTCCGTTGCTAATCTGTTTTTCGCCGGTGAGAGGAAAGGATATCTCCTGGGTATAGTCAAACTTCACGTTTTCAAGCGTCTTTTCGGAGTTTTCCATGTCAAGGAGAAATTTGTCGAGGTCAAAATCCTCGGCTAAAACAGGAATACTATAGACAAATAACGCGATCAGAATAATAAATACTTTTTTCATAGAAATTCCCATGCTATTAATTTACGTTCAAACCGTTTCAACTGTTCCAATAGTTTCATCTGTTGAACGATGTTAAACGGTTGAAACGGCTGAAACAGTTGAAACTTGGTATTATTGACGACTTTTAAGAAATTCGTCTATCTTGTCGTAGTATATGCTCCAGCGGTTAGTGCCTTCCGGTTTATGTATAAATCCCTTTGTTTCAAGCAGGCTCAAAATGTTAGTAGCTCTCGCGGACGAACCGAAGTGCGCCTTGAGAAGGTCCTGAGATATTCTCTTCCTCTCTTGAATAAGGCGAAGCGCCCTTATCAGTTCCTGTGTCGTCTCTTCGCTGTCACCCTCATCTTCGGAGAGAGTGCTGCCGGCCGGCCTTGCGAAAAGGTCCTCATACTGAGGTTTGATGCCCTGCGAGGTGATGAATTTTATCACTTTTTCCGTTTCCTTGACCGAAACGAAAGCTCCCTGGAGCCGCGCCGGCCTTGATTCTCCCGGAGGAAGGAACAGCATGTCGCCGCGCCCGAGCAGGTCTTCGGCGCCGATCACGTCAAGTATGACGCGCGAATCAACCTTGGACGTCGTCTGGAACGCGATGCGGGCCGAGAAATTCGCTTTGATAACGCCCGTTATTACGTCAACCGACGGGCGCTGTGTAGCCAGTATCAGGTGTATGCCGACGGCTCTCGCCATCTGCGCGAGGCGCTGGATGGAATTTTCCACATCTTTCGTTGAAAGAAGTATGAGGTCGGCGAGTTCATCTATTATTACTACGATATAAAATTCTTTTTGTCCGCCGGTTTCCGCCATTTTTTCGTTGTAGCCTTCTATGTTTCTGACCGTTTCATTCGCGAACTTCTCGTAGCGCTTCTCCATCACCTTGACAAGTTTTTTAAGGGATTCCGCAGCTTCCTTCGGCTGAGTGATTATATCAACCTGATCGCAAGGCACTCGCGGGTCGTATAGATGCGGTAATCCTCTGTATAAAGGCAGTTCGAGCCTCTTGGGGTCTATAAGAAGTAACTTGACTTCGTCCGGTTTTGCCTTATAAAGAAGCGAAAGTATCACACTGTGTATGCACACGCTTTTTCCGGATCCGGTCGCGCCAGCGACAAGCAGGTGCGGCATCGGCGTAAGGTTGGTCACGTAGGCCTCACCGTCCGTAGTCCTTCCCATCGCCAGTGTAAGGAGCGAGCTCGCGCCGACGTAGCCGGGGCTTGTAATAATCCCCTTGAGTCCTACTATCTTGCTTTTTGAGTTCGGAACTTCAATGCCCACGGCCGATTTTTCCGGAACGGGAACTATGCGCACGGATGGCGAACGCATGGACAGGGCTATGTTCTCGGATAGCGCGCTGACCGCCTGGAGTTTAATGCCGGGGGCAAGTTCGATGTCATATCGAGTCACGACCGGCCCCGGTATTATTTCCTTTACCTTGGCCGAGATGTCGAAATCCGCGAGCGTCTTTGTGAGAAGTTCGGCGTTTGCAAGGTGTTCTTCGTGCCGGCTCTCTATCAAAGCGTCTTTTTCATCGGCAAGTATGTCGACGGAAGGCAGCACATAATTCAGCGGGACTGCTGGTTTGGATTCGGCTGGCGGAACGTCCTGTTTCCTGGGAACGGGTTGTTTCTTAGGTTCGGCCGTTGCTATGGGTTTTGGTTGCTGTGTGGTTATTATCTTCGGCGGGACATTGGGTTCTACGGGTTGTTCCTGCTTTATGCCGGGTCTTTCAAGCCCTGGTTCAGGCTTTCCGTACGTTTTCGGTTGGGATTTTATTTTAGGCGGGGCTGATTTCCTAAGCAACTCGCGCGCTTTCTGCCACTCGCCGTAATCTTCGAGCAATTTCTGCCAGCCGATGGCGATGAGCTTGCGCAAGGAAACCCTGAGAAGCTGGCTCGCTACGTAGACTATAAGCCCAGCGGTAATGCCGAGCGCGAGGTAGTCCCCGAAAAGCCTGTGAAAAAGAGGATTTATTTTCTTGCCGGTCCACCCGCCGAAATTGACGCCGTAAAAAATGCTTCCGAAAATCGAGAAGAAGGCCGATGCGCTCAATAAAAGCACAAGGCTCCATATCAGGTCAAGCCTGGCATGCAGCTGGGACAAAGGCCTGATAAGCTGCATTCCCCACCAGAAAAAAAGGACCGGAATTAGATAAGCGGCTTTCCCGCAGGCGACTCCGAAAAACCTGGCGACCGACTGTCCGATCGCGCCTGTCTGATCCGGCAGGATAAGGCAGTAGCCTAGAAAGATGCCCACAAGGATTAATAGGAACCCCTGGAGTTCCCTTGAAATGCCTTTTTTCTTTTTCGCTTTCACTCTAAAATACATATTATTAGTGCCCAGTGACTAGTGATCAGTGACTAGAAAGACAAGAACAAAGACCACGTTATTTAAAGAAGTTCAATGACAGTACTATAAGCCCTAATGCCCAGCAGTAATACGAAAAATACGTCAGTTTATTCTTAACAAGTACTTTCATGAGCAGATAGATGGCGAATAAACCAGCGACGAAAGCGAATACCGCGCCGTACACATGTCCTGCTGCCGCGACGTGGGTCTCGGCCCCGAATTCATTGAGCCCCAGCGCGGCCGCGCCGAGTATCGCGGGTATTGACAGAAGAAAAGCGAACTTAGCGGCCTCGGTTTTCTCAATGCCCAGAAGCATCGCGACGGCTATCGTTGAGCCCGACCGTGATATGCCGGGCAGGACCGCTATCCCCTGAATGATGCCTATTATCAGCGCGTCCCTTAGTGTTATATCCGCGTGCGACTTGAAGCTCCTGCCGTATTTCTGAGCCGCCAGGAGCATAAAACCCGTTATTATAAGAAAAACAGCCGCCCACCCGACTGACATAAATGCGGTTTCAACGTAATCCTTCGCCAGATAGCCAATGATCCCGGTTGGAACCGTCGCCGCCGCAAGCAAAAAAAGGTATTTCCAGTCGCCCTTCGCTATATTTAATATTTCTTTCCTGAAAAACACGAGCACCGCGGCAAGCGTCGCCATGTGCAGCATTATGTCAAAAAATAGTTCTGGTTGTTGCCATCCCAAGAGTGACTGAATGAAAACCAGGTGAGCGCTTGAAGAAACCGGAAGGAACTCCGTAAGGCCCTGCACAATGCCAAGTATGGTCGTGTCAAGCATCGGATTTTAATGAGATATTAAGCGTGTGCCCGGATTCCGCTATTTCAACTTTGCCTTCGCGCGAAAGCCAGCCCAGCCCGAGGTGCAGAATGCTGTTTGAGATTCCGAGAGCCGATTTTATCTTAAGCGCGGTAGACGGCCCGTTTTCTTTTAGATACTGCCAGATATCCCCGGCTGCTTTTCCGACGATTTCCTGCATATCAGAGTTTTTCAATAACAAGAATTTCCTGGCCGGCCGTCACTGATTTGCCGTTTTCCAGCAGGATCTTGAGTATTTTCATCCTGTTCTCCGCCTTTATCTCGTTCATAACTTTCATCGCTTCAACAATGCAAAGAGTCTTGCCCGTGTCAATGGTGTCGCCTTCTTTGATGAACGGCGGGGACGAAGGCGACGGAGCCCTGTAGAAAACGCCCGTGATGGGGGATTTTATGGTATCGCCGTTCGTGTTTCCGCCCTCCCGGGCCGGCGCGGTTGAAGACTGCTGCTCCGAGGCGGACGCTTTTGTCTGCCGCGGCAATTGCTCGGCAACTTGCGGTTTCGCTCTTATTCCCTTGCGCTTAAGATGAACGTGCAGTCCATTGTCCTTAATCTCAAGCTCATCAAGATTCTCGGACTTCATCAGGTCATAAAGAGCGCTGACCTGTTTCTTAAGAGGCTTCCCCTTCTCGTTTACTGTTTCCTTCATCAATTTACCCCGTTAGAGATAAGTCGTCATCAGACGACCGTTTTTTATCCAATTATCAAAATAACGCCTACTTGTAAATCTCTAACGGGGTGAACTCCGTTTAGAGCGGTTTCTATTTTTGCGGCACGCCTTTCATGCTCAGGTTTATCCTGTTCTGGCTGTCAATTTCATATACTTTCACGGATACGGTGTCGCCTTCTTTGACGACATCCTCAACTTTCTTGACATGCCCTTCGGCAAGCCGTGATATATGGACAAGGCCTTCTTTGCCGGGCAGTATTTCGACAAAAGCGCCGAAATTCATCAGCCTCATTACTTTGCCCTTGTATATCTTGCCCACCTCGGCTTCAGCCGAGATGCACTCAACCAGTTCCTTGCAGCGCGCGACAGCTTCCTTGTCGGTGCTGGAAATGAAGACTCTGCCGTCCTCTTCTATATTGATCTCGGCGCCGGTATCCTCCTGCAGTTTGCGGATATTCTTCCCGCCGGGACCGATAAGTTCGCCTATTTTTGCCTGAGGTATCTGTACGATGACCATGCTCGGCGCGTAATTCGATATTTCGTTCTTTGGAGCCGCCATAGTCTGTTCCATCTTGTCGAGAATGAACATCCTGCCGACCCTCGCCCTTTCAAGCGCCTCGGTCATTATATTCATATCGAGGCCGGATATCTTTATGTCCATCTGGAGGGCGGTTATGCCTTTCTTTGTGCCGGCGACCTTGAAATCCATATCGCCGAGATGGTCTTCCATACCCATTATATCAGTAAGGATAGCGTAGTTTGCGTCTTCCTTGATGAGCCCCATCGCGATTCCGGCGCAGTCTGATTTTACGGGAACACCGGCGTCAAAAAGCGCGAGCGAACCGCCGCAGACCGAAGCCATCGAGGATGAACCGTTTGATTCAAGTATATCGGAAACTATCCTTATGGTGTAGGGAAAATCCGCTTCGCTCGGTAGCAGTCGCAGAAGAGCGCGCCTTGCCAATGCGCCGTGCCCGATTTCCCTGCGGCCGGCCGAACGTTCAGGTTTTGGCTCGCCCGTGGCGAAACCGGGGAAGTTATAATGGAAAAGGAATCTTTCCTTGTATTCCCCTCCCAGTTCGTCCATTCTCTGCATATCATCGGGTGTTCCTAATGTGGCTGTGACAAGAGCCTGCGTCTGCCCGCGCGTGAAGATGGCCGAACCGTGCGTTCTCGGAAGTACGCCTGTAAGGCATTCTATGGGCCTTATTTCGTCCATTTTCCTGCCGTCCGTGCGCACCTTGTCGTTGAGTATCAACGCCCTTGCTTTTCTGTAAAGCGTGTCTTCCAGCAGGTATTCTATATTGGATTCCTGTTCGGGGTATTTTTCGGCGAGCCCGGCTTTTAATTCCTTCTTGAACGTGTTCCAGGCAAGTTCGCGTTCGGATTTTTCTTTTATCCTGACTACCTGCTCGGTTTTTGGAACCGCGGCGTCTTCAATCACTTTTTTAAGGCCCGCTTCGATATCGGGAGCTGCCGCCTGCATCTTAGGTTTTTCCTGGAAAGACGCCTGGAAATCGCATATCTTTTTGATTTCTTCGTGCGCCCTTGACAGTGCCTGTATCAGTTCACTTTCCGGGAGCTCGTTCGCGCCGGCCTCAACCATCAGGATGGCGTCCTTGGTCCCGCTGACCACCATATCCAGATCCAGATCGGACGATTTCTGTTCCTCCACCGTGGGATAGATGACAAAATTTCCGTTGATACGTCCTATCCTTACCGCTGCTACGGGGGCCGCAAAAGGTATATCGGACATTCTTAAGGCGATGGAAGCTCCCATTATGCCGAGAACATCCGCGTCATTGACGCCGTCATATGAGAGCAAAATCACGCCGAGCTGGGTTACGTTTCTCCAAAATTCGGGGAACAAGGGCCTTATGGTCCTGTCTATGAGGCGGCTCGTAAGTATTTCTTTATCTCTCGGTCTTGACTCTCTTTTAAAAAAACCGCCGGGAATTTTCCCTGCGGCATAGGTCCGCTCCCTGAAATCAACCGTGAGCGGCATGAAATCAACGTCTTTCTTAGGCTCGCGCCCCGATACCGCGGTGACAAGTATGGATGTATCGCCTACCGTCACCTGGCAAGCGCCGTTCGCCTGCCTGGCTATGTGTCCCGTCTCGATTGTCAGGGTCTTTCCCCCGACCTCAATCTTTTTGACAACTTTTTCCACTGTACTGCTCCTTTGCCATCGAGTCGGGAAAGACACAAAAGATCCAATAAACTCAATGTCAAGTGACTAGTGACCATTGCCCAGGATTCAAAAATCCTTGGACATTGTAGTTTATTGCATCTCTTGGGTTTTTACCCTGCCCAACGGCATGTTATTTCCGCCTTAAGCGGATATTCTACTTCCTTAGCTCAAGCTTTTCAATAAGTTTTTTGTATTTATCCTTGCTGTGCTTCTTAAGGTATTCCAGCAGGCGGCGGCGCTGGCCGATGAGTTTCAGAAAACCACCGCGAGAGCCGAAATCCTTCGGATACTTCTTAAAATGCTCGCTAAGATAATTTATCCTGCTAGTCAGGATCGCTATCTGCACTTCAGGCGAACCCGTATCAGTAGCGTGAGCCTTGTAGGTCTCGATAATGCCCTTTTTGTTGGACTCCATTTTACGTATTCTCCTTTATTAGAAATGATGCGTTATTTTATCAAATTCCAGCTGAAAAGTAAATGACAAAAGGAACTGTGTAATGTGCTATGTTGAATGTGTGATGAATTGAGTTATTACTGCATCCAAACATTGAATAATTGCTGTTTTCATCACACATTACACTTTAAACATTACTCTATGCGCCGCTATTTATCCGCATCCGCGGAACGGCTCTTTGTGTAAGTTTCTATAAGCGGCTGTGCGATATGCGGGGGTGTTTCCTGATAATGGTCCGCTTTCATCGAGAACCTGCCGCTGCCTTTTGTCATGGACCTGAGGTCCGTGGCGTATTGATACATCTCGGCGAGAGGTACCGTCGCCTTGATGACCTCTTTGCTGCCCACCTTGTCCATGCCGAGCACCCGGCCTCTTCTTGAATTCAGGTCACCCATGATGGTGCCCATGTATTCCGGCGGCACGAATATCTCGGCGATCATTATCGGCTCGAGCAGAGATGGTTTAGCTTCGGTTACGGCTTTTCTGAGAGCCATCGATCCCGCTATCTTGAAGGCCATTTCCGAAGAATCCACGTCGTGGTACGACCCGTCGAAGACCGTGACGCGCGTATCCATGACGGGGTAACCGGCTATGACGCCCTGTTCCATCGCTTCCTTGACGCCTTTTTCAACAGCGGGGATGAAGTTCTTGGGTATAACGCCGCCGACTATCTTGTCTACGAATTCAAAACCTTTGCCGCGTTCGAGAGGTTCGATCCTAAGCCAGCAGTCTCCGTACTGTCCGTGACCGCCAGTCTGCCTTTTATATTTTCCCTGGACCTCGGATTTTCCGCGCACTGTTTCCTTGTACGGGACTCGCGGAGGTTTGAGCTCTATCTCTACGCCGAATTTTGACTTTATCTTCTGGACCGTTATCTCCAATTGCAGTGAACCCATTCCCGACATCACCATCTCTTTTGTCTCGTTGCTGAAATGGTATCTTACCGTAGGGTTCTCGAGCGCGATAATGGAAAGCGCGTTGCCCATTTTTTCTTCTTCGCCTTTAGATTTGGCGGAAATGGCCCGGTCGAAAACCGTGGCGGGCAGTTCGATCTGCTTGACTGCCGGGTTTGTTTTGGGGTCGGACAGGATGTCGTTCGTCCTGGTATCCTTAAGTTTCAGGATGCCTACTATATCCCCGGCCGCGGCCGAGGGGGTGTCTGTTTTCTTTTTCCCTTGTACGAAGCACATCTGCCCTACGCGCTCGCCCATCTGGCGCTGGATATTGGCGATATCTTTTCCGTGGCCAACGGAACCTGAAAATACTTTTATAAAATTTATATGGCCGAGACCCTGCTCGTTAATAGTCTTGAAGCAAAGCGCCGAGAACGAAGAGTCCTTTTCATTGAGCGCGGGCGAAGGCAGATGTTCGGCAATGAAGGAGGTTAATTCCTTGACTCCGATATTTTTCGTTGAGCTTCCCGATAGCAAAGGGAATATCTTGCGTTCCTTAATCGCCTTGGCCAGCGCGCTCTTGAGTTCCTGCATGGATATGGGCTTCCCGTCAAGAAATTTTTCGGTCAGGGCGTCGTCGGTGGAGGAAACCGCTTCAGTGAACGATTCGAGATGCGGTTTTTCGGAATCCGGGATGCTTTCGTCGAGGATGTTCTCAAGCGACGAGATGCCGGCGCCTGTCGCGTTGGGCACAGTGATAGGGACTACCTGCTGTCCGAGCTTTTCTTTAAGACTGGCGATAATGCTGTCGAAATTAAGGTTTTCCTTGTCCAGTTTGTTAAGAAAGAGGACGGTCGGTATTTTTTTATCTTCGAGATATTCCCAGATATTTTGCGCAGACGGGGAAAGGCCGGTATCGCCGCCTACCACGAATATTGCCGTGTCCGCTACCGCGAGGCCCGTAACCATGTCGCCTACGAAATCGCCGTAGCCCGGCGTGACGAGCATATTGATTTTCTTATCTTTTTCTTCGATGAAAGCGAGGGACAGCGTTATCGATATTTTCCGTGCTATTTCTTCTTCCGTGTAGTCGCAGACAGTATTCCCCTCTTCTATCTTTCCCTGGCGGTTCGTAACACCCGCGTTAAACAGCATGGTTTCGGCAAGTAAAGTTTTTCCTTCGCCTTGAGCGCCGACAAGACAGATGTTGCGCAGATCCTGAGGAGCATAATTTTTCATTTTAAGCCTCCGTTTCTCGCAAATATACTCTTGCTTTATCCAAGTCCTTGCGAATTTGCTCTGCCAAAGCTTTTACGTTTGAAAATCTTTTTTCGGCCCTCAGATGCCTGAGAAGATACAGCTTTGTTTGCGTCACGGGCCATCTGCCCGTAAAACCAAGAAGATTTATCTCAACGAGAGCGCCGGAGCCGCCTTTTCCGAAAAATGTGGGCCTTGTGCCTATGTTGGCGACGGCGGCGTAATGCCTGCCTTTCGCTGACGCTATCCCGGCGAATACCCCGAGAGGGAGCAGCTTGCACGGCGGCGTCGCCAGATTAACCGTCGGAAAGCCGAGTTTCCTTCCGATCCTGTTTCCGCGCACCGGCAGGCCAGAAACAGAATACGCTCTTCCGAGGAGTTTATTTGCCGAAGTTAATCTGCTTTCGTGCAATAACGCGCGGATCCTTGAAGAAGATACGGCTTGGCCTCCGGCTTTCAAAGGCTCTACGGCGTCCACTTTGATGCCACTGCCCTTGCATGCCTTTTTCAGCCATTTTGTGTCGCCTTCACGGTTATGCCCGAACGCGAAGTTTGTTCCGACCACAATGTGAGCGGCTTTGAAACTCCCTATAAGGAATCCTTCAAAGAACGAGCGCGCTGTCATCGAAGTTATTTCGGGTCCAGTGTGCAAAATAACGACTTCATCCACCGGCAACTGTTTTAAAAGAGCTACTTTTTCATCAAGCGGCGTCAATAGAGCCGTGCCGCGCCTGACCGGGGCAGAAAGCGCCACTATTACGCTTCTTAGCTTGTGTATTTTAGCGATTGAAACAAGTTTTTGTACAAGGAAACTGTGGCCTTTGTGAAAACCGTCAAATGTCCCTATTGCCACCGCAGAATGTTTCATAATAATTACACATTACAAATTACATATTACAGATCAAAGGCGTTCAGTATTTTCAATTTGTAATTTGCGACATCCATAATATTCGTTATGGAGTCCCGGCAGAGTCGGGAATATCTGTAATTTGTAATATATTTTCTTCGCTCATCGCGCGGGAGAGCAGATCATTTACGTCCAACTTGCCGTTAATGCTGATAGAATCATCTATGTCGAACGGGCCGATCTTTTCCCTGCGGAGGTATTCCAGCGTTCCTCCGCATCCTAGTTTATCCCCGATATCTACGGCAAGCGTCCTAATGTAAGTTCCTCTTGAACACTCCACCCGCAGCTCAATCCTGTTGTCACGGATATTAAGAGTCTTGATTGAATAGATGCTTATTTTCCTTGGTTCGCGCGGGACTTCGCGTCCGGCGCGGGCGAATTCGTACAGTTTTTTACCGCCGTATTTCAGAGCTGAGAACATAGGCGGTATCTGCAATATCTCGCCGCTAAAACCGGCGACGACGCTTTCTATCTCTTTGATAGATTCAGGATTGACCTCAGAGCTCCGCAAAACCTTTCCTGTGGTATCGCCGCTGTCAGTCACCGTACCGAGCAGGATCCTCGCGTAATAGGTTTTCGGCAGGCCTATCAATTTTCCCTGAAGTTTTGTTGCCTTGCCGAAAAGCACAAGCAGGACACCTTCTGCCGCCGGGTCAAGCGTTCCGCAATGCCCGGCCTTCCTGACGTTCAGCGTGTTCTTTACTATCGAAACTGCCCGGAACGAGGTTATGCCGGGATGTTTATTTATATTTAAAAGACCGGAAGTTAACATAATTAAATTGCTAAATGGTTAAATGGCTCAATTGCTTATGTCTTAATAATACAGCCATATAGCCGTTTAACAATTTAACCATGCAGTTGGTTTTTGGCCATTTGACAATACAGCTATTTGACCATATTTCTTAATCAATTTTTATAAACTTTCCCAGATATTTCAAAACAGCACGTTTCGCTGTTGTCAAATTCCCCTTTACACTGCAACCAGCTGCGTTCTTATGCCCGCCGCCCCCGAAATGCTGTGCGATTTTATTGACGTCGAAACCGCTGCGCGACCTGAAACTTACCTTTATTATTCCAGGGGCCTCAGTTTCCCTGAAAAGCATTCCTACGGTTGTTCCCGGGATCATCATCGTGTGATTGATGATATCTTCCGTTTCAGTGACATTGGAATGCGACTTATGGTACATCGAATGCTTGATCTCGACATAGGAAACCAGTCCTGAAGGGGTTATATTGAGCGTGTTAAGCGCGAGTCCAAGCAGTTTCAGCGCAGAATATGACTTCGACGCGTATATTTTCTCGTAAATCACCGGCGGTTGAACGCCGGACTTTACGAGCTCGGACGCCATATCAAACGCGGCGGTCGTCGTATTAGTTTGCTGGAATTTACCCGTGTCCGTGACAAGCCCTACGTACAGCGCTTCGGCCTCGTCTTTCTTGATGCCGTGCCCGAGGTATTTGAAGAGGTTGAAGACCTGCTGGGCGCTGGAAGAAGCTTCCGGATCGATGTAGTTTATGTGCCCGAAATTATTGTAATGAGCGTGATGGTCTATATTTATAACGAAAGCTGCCTGTTCCATGCTGATTATATCGCCCATTCTTTCGGCGTTAGCGCATTCAAGTATGATAGCGCAGTCATATTCCTTGCATACCTTTTCGGCGACCTTTATCCTGCCGATGCCGTTAAGGAAGCTGAAATACCCGGGGACGGGCTCCCTTGAATATATTTCCGGCTTTTTCCCCATTCTTTTGAGCAAAGAGGAAAGGGCAAGCGCGGTTCCTACGGTATCTCCGTCAGGTTTAATGTGCCCGGCAATGAAAAAGGTCCGGCTTTTGCCGATAGCGTCCTTTATTTTCGCGAGTATCTCATTTTGTTTTGTCATTTTTTATAGTTTTAGCCTTTGTTTCAGGTTCGGCCTCAACCGGCAGTTCCGGTATCGGACCATTCTCTTCCGATCTTATCTTCTCAAGAATTTCAAATATGCGGTTCGCGCGTTTCGCGGTATCGTCAAATACCAGAGTCAAGACGGGCGTGCGCCTGAGATTGATACGCATGGCAAGCAGGTGGCGAATTTCGGGGATAGATCTTTCCAGAATATCCTTGGTATCGGAAATATCCTTGTCGCTGCCTATTACCGAGTAGAATATTCTGGCGTCCTGGAGGTCGTCGGTGAGTTTTACGCCGGTAATGGTTACAAAACCCAGCCCCGGATTCTTCAGTTCCTGAATTATTTTTGATATTTCCTGCTGTATCAGTTCAGCGACTCTCACCGAACGCTTGTAGCTTTGCATAGTAGTAATAATACACGGTTAAATGGTTATATTGTTAAATGGCTAACGTCTTTAACCATATATCCGTTTAGCCATTTAGCCATTTCCGTTATCAATAATATAGCCGTTGTTTTATTTACCCTTCTAATTTCCTTGATATATTTTCCTTGATATAGACCTCAAGGACGTCTCCCTGCTTAATATCCGCGAAGTTTTCAAGAGCGATTCCGCACTCAAAACCTTTATCAACCTCTTTGACATCATCCTTGAACCTGCGCAGCGACGCCAGGCTTCCCTGATAGACTATTACGTTGTCTCTCAGCAGCCTTACGAAAGAGCTTCGCTGTATCTTGCCGTCAGTAACCGCGCTTCCGGCTACCGTCCCTGCCTTAGAAGTCTTAAAGACCTGCCTTACAAGCGCTTTTCCTATCACGACTTCCTTGACTTCAGGCTCCAGCAGTCCTTCCATGGCCGCCCTGATCTCGCTTATGACTTCGTATATGATGCGGTAAACCCTGATACTGACTCCCTCTTTATCAGCCAGTTTCTGCGACGCCGCTTCGGGGCGGATATTAAAGCCGATTATCATCGCGTCTGACGACGCCGCGAGCATAACATCCGATTCCGTAATACTTCCCACGCCTCTGTGAATTAATTTCAAGTTTATTTCCGAAGTTGAAAGTTTTTCAAGCGAATCGCTTAGCGCCCCGAGAGACCCTTGCACGTCTGTTTTGAGTATAACGCGCAGGTCTTTTGTCTTGCCTAGACTGATGTCTTCAAGAGAGAGGTGATGGCGCGGCCTCAGCGCGTCTTCTTTCGCGCGGTTCTGCCTTGACCGAGATATCTCTCTTGCCACGCGCTCATCTTCTACGACGATGAATTGATCTCCGGCCTGAGGCGCTGACGTTATACCTAGTATTTCTGCCGGCCTGCCGGGAAACACTTCGTTGAGCCTGCGGCCATGGTCATCTGTCATCGCTCGCACTTTTCCAAATGTGGTTCCAACCACGAAATTATCGCTGACCTTGAGCGTGCCTGTCTGTACAAGTACCGTGGCAACAGGGCCTCTTCTGGGATCAAGCTTTGCTTCTATGACAGCCCCTTTCGCCATGCGGTCCGGATTGGCTTTCAATTCCATGAGTTCGGCTTTGAGCAGTATCATCTCAAGCAGCTGTTCTATATTTATGTTTTTCTTCGCAGACACCTCAACCATTATGGTGTCGCCGCCCCAGTCTTCAGGGATAACGTTATATTTATTGAGTTCCTGTTTTATCTGTTCGGGATTAGCGCCTGCTATATCTATCTTGTTTATTGCGACTATTATTGGTACGTTGGCGGCGCGCGCGTGGTCGATGGCTTCTACCGTCTGAGGCATAACACCGTCGGAAGCAGACACGACAAGCACTACAAGATCGGTAACTTTCGCGCCGCGCGAACGCATTGCCGTGAAAGCTTCATGGCCCGGCGTGTCCAGGAATGTGACCTCGCCCTTTGAGGTCTTGACGCTGTACGCGCCTATATGCTGTGTAATGCCGCCGGCTTCACCTTGCGCGACATTCGTGCTTCTTATCACGTCCAGGAGCGAGGTCTTGCCGTGGTCGACATGTCCCATTACCGTGACAACGGGCGGCCTTGGTTTCAGTTTATCCGCGCTTTCCTTTTCTTCGGTCGCGGCTTCCTGCCCGTATATGGTCTCAAATTTGGCTTCGTAGCCGAATTCATGGGCCAAAAGCACCGCGATGTCCCGCTCAAGGCGCTGGTTTATCGTGGCTAGACTTCCCATCGAAAGGAGTTTTTTGAGCACGTCACCCGGTCTTAGGCGTATCTTTTCCGATAGTTCCCGAACGGTAATCAATTCGTTGATCTTTATTTCACCTAAAGATATCGGAGCCGGAGGCGAAGGCACTGTCAGAGGAGGCGCTGTCAGAGGAAGCGCTACCGGAGTTTCAACAGGCTTCGGAGCCGCGGGTTCGGGCTCATGCTTTTTTTCGGGTGCTGGCGCGATTTTATGTTTTTCCGGAGCTTTTACCTGGTGCTGGACCGGAGGCCTTGGTTTTTCAACAACTTTCTTTTTCTGAGGCTCGATTTTAATAGGAGCCTTTGTTTCTTTCCTGAAAGCGGTCTGGACTTGCGAGAAACGGCTTTCTTCTTTTACCGGTTCCGCGGCTTGAACTTCAGCAGTGGGTTCTTTTTGTTCCGGTTCGATTTTTGCTATTTTAGATGTCTTGGCTTTTTTAAAGGTTTTTTCTGTTTTTGTGTCAAGTTTAGCTTGTGTTTCTTCGGCAGACGCTTTTTTAGCGGCTTTTTTTACGCGCGCTTTCGCGGGTTTTTCCTCAACAGCGCCGTGTTTTGCGGGAGCGTGATCGTGGCTTACATGTCCCCCGCCGCCCAAAGATTGTTCAGTTTCAGCGGTTTTCTTTTTTTTCTGAATGTCCGATGAGTTCGATTTAACGGGCTTATCGGAAGAAGTTTTACTCTTTTTCTGGGGCATCTTCAGCATCCTTTTCTTTTTTATCCTTGCCGGATTTTAAGAGGTTTTTCGCGGATTCGATTATTTTTTCAGCGGTTTTCTCGCCGATTCCCTGGAGGGTGGTGAGGTCGTCAACGCCGCTTTCGGCAAGTCTCTTTATATCAGTTAAGCCCGCCTTTGTCAATACTTCTGCTGTTTTGCGGCCAACGCCTTCAAGCTGGCCCAAACTTTCGGCGGTCGCAGCGTTCTTTTCTTCCTGTTCCTGCTTCTTTCTTGACTCCGACTTAATGTCGATATGCCAATCGGTCAATTTAGCGGCGAGCCGGACGTTATGCCCGTTCTTTCCTATCGCAAGGGAGAGCATGTCATCAGCCACAAGAACTTCCGCTCTCCTTTCTTCTTTTGAAATTATATAGACGTTTAAAACTTTTGCGGGTGTGAGAGCCGACGTCATGTACTTCGTTATATCGTTTGAAAAAGGTATAAGGTCGATGCGTTCGCCCTGCAGCTCTTCTATGATGGGCTTGACGCGCGCGCCCTTCACTCCGACGCACGCCCCTACGGGGTCAACCTTTGGATTATGCGAGATGACGGCAACCTTGGTCCTCATGCCGGGCTCGCGGACGGCATTCACTATCTCCACGACTTTTTCGTATATTTCAGGCACTTCAACTTCAAAAAGCCTTTTTACGATGTCAGGATGCGTCCGGGACAGGATTATGGACGGGCCCCGCGAACCCTTTTCGACATTGACTATCACGGCCCGCAGGTGCTGGCCGAGTTTGAATCTTTCGCGCGGGACCTGTTCGGAGATTGGAAGTATCGCTTCAGCCTTGCCGAGGTCCACTATAAGGTTGCGGTTCGCAAATCTCCAGACAACGCCGTTCATCATCTGACCGATTTTATCTTTGTATTCAGTCAGCATTGTTTCCCTTTCAGATTCGCGTATCTTCTGTATTATGACCTGCTTTGCCGTTTGGGCGGCGATGCGCGAGAAATCCTGCGTATCCAGCGGTATTCTAATGTCTTCGTCTATTTTAGGGGAAGGAGAAAATTCTTTTGCTTCTTCAGGGGATATCTCCAGGTTGGAGTTGCTTACTTCCGCCACTACTTTTTTGATGGCCATTGCTCTCATCTCTCCCGTGGCAGGATCAACCGTGGCCTCAACATTGACGTTCTTGCCAACGTGTTTCTTGTACGCGGAAACAAGCGCGTTCTCGATGACCTTGAGAATGTCTTCCTTTTTTATTTTCTTGTCTTTTTCTATTTGCTCTAACGCAAGCATCAACTCGCTTTTTTCTGACATTAAAATCCTCCAATAAATAAACTCTAATTGCAAAGCACAAATGACAAAATATAAGGACAAATTACAATTTCAAATCATTTTCTTTTGAATATTAAACATTGGCTTTATATTTTGACATTTGAATTTTGTTATTGTTATGTTATATTTCCGGTTCCAGTCTCGCGCGGGCTATCTTATCCAATCCTATCGCCACTATTCTTCCCGTAACATCGTTTATTTTCACACAATTATTCTCAAAATCTAATATCTCTCCGAGAAAATTGCGCTGGCCGTCGATCGGAGCAAAAACCGTAACACGGACCTTTTTTCCCTTGTATTTGACAAAATCTTTTTCCTTTTTAAGCACCCTGTCCATCCCGGGCGACGAGACTTCAAGGATGTATCCGTCCGGAAAAATATCAGTTTTGTCCAGTTCATCCCCCATTTTGCGGCTCATAGTTTCGCAGTCGGAAAGGTTTATCCCGCCCTCTTTGTCAATGAAGAACCTGACGACTTTCTTGCCGTGTTCTCCCATGATCTGAATGTCGACAAGCTCGAGCTTCTCGGTTTCCAGCAGAGACGCAACGGCGGATTCTATTCTTTCCTGTAAATTCATTGTGTTATATTAAATGACTTTTAAGGTGCCAATCCCTCGGCAAGCCTCGGGACAGGCTTTATCTAATACCTTCTTTCGGCACCTAGTCCTGCCTAACGGCGGGATGTCAAGCCTTCGGCTTTCCAAAAATAAAGAGTGGCGTACAGCCACTCTTAACAATTAGATTATACAAAATACTTTGCTTATTATCAAGTAATTTCAAAAAATAATGCGTTGCTGCTCACCGCTTTGTCCCGACCTATCTGAGGTTCGGAGGATTTCGCCGAAGCGCTCATATAAATCTCATCGATAAGAATTTTGCCGTAAGACCAAGGCGGTGGAGATTTGAAAGGCCCTGCGTGTCGAACACATACGCGTAATCAACTTCAAGTTCAAAGGATTTTTTGAGCAGAGCGAAACCCATTCCAAAAGTCGGATCCGTATTATCCATTCCTACACGCACGGCAGTCCACTTGTTCAGCATGTATTCATGGCCTATGTGCCATCCGACATTCTGCTTCGAGGCATAGTCTATGTCGGTAAGGAGCAGCGATTTTTTCGAGAACCTGTACGCCGCTCCCAGCCGCGAAGTCATCTGTATGGGTTCGCTGTATTCAGATACAAGGTTCGTGATATCGTCCGGCACTTTCCATTTAAGCATTGCGGCGATATTCTGGAACGATACGCCCCACGTGAACCTGTCCTTGGGGTTCGCGAAGAGAAATCCCATGTCAGCTCCGAAGCCGGAAGCATTCACATCGCTTAGCGTCTGGCTGTAAAGCTTCAGGTTGATTCCCCAGTAAATGTCTTCGAAAGCGTTTATTCCGAAACCCAGCAGAACGGTATTTTCGGCGTCGGTTATCGCTGCGCCCTTATTGCCGAACTCGTCATATGAATCTATCGCGTCCACACCGAAACTTGTCATGGCGATGCCAATGCCGTAATATCTTTCCGCGGGAGCCCTGAATATCTTTTCTCTGTTTTCCAGAGAGTTCCAATTGTCCCAATACCTGGAGGTACGGTTTCTCTCCTTTGCGAATGAATAGATATATGACATGTAGTTGTATTTCCTGTCAAGTCCGAGCATCGAGGATGTCAGCGATATCTCGTGGCGCTGAGTTAACGCTATGCCCCCCTGATTGTAATACAGCGCGCCCGAATCATCGGAAAGCCCCGTAAAGGCGCTGCCCAGGGCGGCAGCCCTTATGCTGGGAGTTATCCAGAGATAAGCCGCCGCAGTCTGTGATTTCCCTTTGTCATCAGCATGAAGGAAAGCGCAAAGACCCGTCATGCACAGGGCAAGGAATACGATAAATGATTTATTACTTTTACGGTTCATTGCATTGGTTTTCTTTTAATGACCGCTATTTTGCCTTTCATATCCGCGCCGGCGCCGCTAATCGAAAAAAAGTACACCCCGTTAGCGACATCGTCTATGTTCCAGAGGACTTCCTGCCATTGGCCGGCGGCCGGAATAACGGAATATGTTTTGATCAGTCCTCCCGCCGCGTCGAATATCCGGACTGTCAGGTCCGAATTCTTCGTTGTATAGAAACGGATCCTGACGTCGCCTTCTTTCACGGGCGTTGGATACGCGAAACACTCAAACGGCTCCGCGGGTGAGGAGTCCAAAACGGGATTCGTGCTTGAGGAATCTGCCGTGACGGTAGCGGGCATCGTGAATACAGGATAACCCGCGGCGGTTATCCTGACCGAGTATTCTCCCAGCGCGAGCCCCGAAAATATGTAAACGCCGTCGGAATTAGTAGAAACTGCCGAAATAAGCACGCCGTTCTGCAGCAATTCCACGGTGGCGCTGCGTATCGGATTGCCCGACTTATCCGTTACCTGGCCGAAAACGGCGTTCGCGATGCCCGGCACGTATATCATGCGCCCGACCGTCAGCAAGCCGTAGCCCGTGTTTGACGTTACGGAAAACGTCCTGTCTCCCTTATACCGCGCGAAAGTTTTCACGCTCCACGAAACCTGCGCGCTTTTCAGCGCCCCGACAGAGCGCGAACCGCTGACTTCCTCAATGTATTTTGTCGCGGTCTCTCCGGGCACAAGATAAAATTCCGTAGGCAGGTTAAGCGTTATTGTGCCGTTGTTAACCGAGGTATTTAGGGTGTTCAGCAAGTATGCTGTTACAGTGAACGGCTGCGGATAATACGCGAAGACCGAGCCGGAGTAGCTAGCTTCAAATTCACTCGGAGATGTCAGTCCTATATTGAAGGGCACTCCGGCCACGTAGTTCATGTTTGATAATCCATACAGGAAGGCCAGGTCGAGCGATTCTCCCGGCGCCAGCGATATGGCGTTATAGGGATAGCCCCAATAAATGACCGCCGAGCTGTCGCTGTCAGGGCTGCTGCCGGTGATCTCGCCGTCGCCGTCATAATCAAGAAAGGACTGGTTGGGATCTACGGTGTAATCCCATGAGTTGTACGAATCCGGCCAGTATCCCAGGATGAGCCTGTCGGGGGTCCTGTAGCCAATGTCCTTGAAAGTCAGCATGGAAAAAACCGTGGGATTTGACAGGCTGTCAAAAACATGAACAAACTGAGGAATGTCAGGTATTGTTACCGTGTATGTGCTGTTGGCGAATTCCTTATCCTTAGTCACTTCGCCTATGTTGGGCACCCTGAAAGGCGCCCCGTCATTTTCGCCCAGCAGAGTGTCCAGCTGGATGCGCAGGGCCACCTTATGAGCGGCGGTGTCGTTGTTCTTTAACGTGTATTTTATCTCTATAGTATCGTCATTGCGCGTGCCCTTACTCTTAACGATCGTCATTGTCTGCGTAACAACGATGTTTTTAGCTACGTTCCACGCGCAAACCAGGGTGTCTCCGCTCAGCGCAGGGGCTGTCGTGTTCGTACCGTCTTCGCCGAAAGTATAAGTGATGCTGTCGACCAGAATCATCGTTTCCGAAGTCGACGGGCTGGGATGGCCGTACAGAAGGTCTTTCTCGTTGTCCGAATCAATCGTTGGGTCGCCTTCCACTGTTCCTACGGTAAACTTGCCGGTATCGTCAACGACTACAGTTATATAGTCATTCTTAAGTTCTATTGTGCCTGTTGAGGCTTTTTTAAGGTTTGATTTAGAGACCGTAGCCCGCAAAAATACCGCCGGTGCGGTAGATAGGAGAAAAAAAACAGCAATTAGAGGAAAAAGAATAATTCGGAATTGATTGGTTTGCATGCGGTATCAGTAATTTGAGATTGATGAAAAACCCCAGCAATCGCCGTTGAGGACTTTTTCAACGGTCTTGATTTTTAATAAGCCCTGTCACTTTTCCTATTATATCCGAGACGGGCACGAGCTCCGTTGTTCCCTGTTTATCGGCCCGTTTCTTGAGTTCAGCTTTGCCGTCTTTAAGGTTCTTCTCGCCTATAGTTATACGGTACGGAATACCTGTGAGGTCCGCGTCCTTGAACTTAACCCCGGCACGTTCGTCGCGGTCATCTATCAGCGTATCTATGCCCTCCTTAATCAGTCCCGCATAGATGCTCTCCGCTGTGTTCTTTACCTGTTCATCCTTTATGTTGACGGGGATTATGACGACTTTATACGGCGCCAGCGGCATGGGCCATATTATACCATTCTCGTCGTTAGACTGCTCTATAGTGGCCGCGACAATGCGCGATACGCCTATGCCGTAAGTCCCCATCACCATGGTGTTTTCCTTCCCGTCGGCGTCCAGGTAGTTAACATTCATCGCTTTCGAATATTTGTAACCGAGTTTGAAAATGTGGCCGATCTCGATACCCCTGCAGAACTTGAGCTCTTTTCCGCAGCGCGCGCATTTGTCGCCCGGCTTTACTTTCCTTATATCGGCCGTGATGTCGGGCTTGTAATCCCTGCCGGCATTAATATTTTTCAGGTGATAATCCTTCCTGTTCGCGCCGGACACAGAGTTGGCCACGCATTCGATGGAATGGTCCGCGATGACCGTCGTCTTGTTTTTCATCCCGACAGGACCCGCGAAACCGAGAGGCGCGCCGGTGAGTTTTTCAATTGTCGCTTCGTCCGCCAGCTTAATTTCAGACACGCCAGCCGCGCTCTGAAGCTTGGTTTCGTTTATTTCATGATCTCCCCTTACCAGGGCGACAAGGGGCTTGCCGTCGGCAATGTATATCATGGTTTTAATAAATTTATCGGCCGGCATTTCAAGGAACTTCCCCACTTCCTCTACGGATTTCAAATTGGGGGTGTGTATTTCTTCAATGGTTTTTTCTTCTTCCGTCTTCCCTCTTCCCTCTTCCGTCTTTCCGCACTCAGCCTTTTCCACATTGGCGCCGTATCCGCATTCGCACCAGGCAATCTCTTCTTCTCCCGTATCCGCCAGAACCATGAATTCGTGCGAGAAGGAACCGCCTATCTGACCTGTGGTAGCTTCAACGACCCTGAACTTGAAACCGCAGCGCCTGCAGATATTTTCATAGGCTTTGTAAGCTTCCTGATAATACGCTTCGGCGTCTTTTTCATCCGCGTGGAATGAATACGCGTCTTTCATCAAGAATTCTCTGGCGCGCATTACGCCGAACCGGGGCCTGATCTCGTCGCGGAACTTGGTCCCGAACTGGTAAAGCATTAGAGGAAGCTGCCTGTAAGAGCGGACTTCGCGCCTGACAAGATCCGTCATTACCTCTTCGTGGGTCGGACCCAGACAGAACTCGGATTCCTTCCTGTCCTTGATCCTGAAAAGCTCCTTTCCGTATAACCCCCACCTGCCTGTTTCTTCCCACAATTCCTTAGGAAGCAGGATAGGCAGGGAAACCTCGTGTCCGTTTATCGCGTTCATTTCCTCGCGTATGATCTGTTCTACCTTCTTTAGGACTTTCAGCCCCAGCGGGAGCCATTCATATATGCCTGACGCCAATTTCCTTATCATCCCGGCCCTAAGCATAAGTTTCGCCGATATAATATCAGCGTCTGCCGGCGCCTCTCTTAAAGTGGGTATGAATAGTTGCGTGAAACGCATAATAACTCCATTGATTAGTTCGAAGTTCGTAGTCCAGAGTTCGCAGTATTATAATTGCCTTTAACCTTAACTACGAACTACCAACTCCGAACTATGAACTATATTATCTATTTATTTTAAGTATCTTCAATTTAAGCGGGCCGGCCGGCAGGTCTACCGTCACAGTTTCGCCTGTCTTATGGCCCATGAGCCCCTGCGCGAGCGGCGACTGCATCGAGATCTTTCCAACCGCGAGATCGGCTTCTTCAACATCTACTATAGTGTACGAAAATTCGTCCGCGGAATCAACATCCAGCAGGCTGACCGTGGCGCCTATATAGACCTTGTCCTTTTCCATCTGAGAGTTATCTATGATAGCGCTGTTGGAAAGCTTGGTATCAAGTTCCATTATGCGGCGCTGAAGGTTGGTCAGGCTTTCCTTCGCGGCGTGATATTCCGCGTTTTCGCGCAGGTCGCCGTGTTCACGGGCGCGAGCTATCTCTTCCTGCAGCGCGGGCTTGCGTTTCTTCAGCCTGTCAAGTTCGTCGCACAGTTTTCTGTAGCCCTCTTTGGTCAAATAACTCTGTTTTGCCATTCTACCTAAGACCCTTAACCTTTCTTATTACAAGTTTTTTAAGCGTTTTCACCCACTTATCCGGAGACACTTTACCTATCACCTTTCCGCCGCTGAATAAAATCCCCGTATTTTTCCCTCCGGCTATGCCTATATCCGCTTCAGACGCTTCTCCCGGGCCGTTTACCACACAGCCCATGACCGCGACTTTTATCGGTTTTTTAGATTTTAGTTCCGAGCTTCCGGTTATTAGGGCAAGCTCCTTCTCCAACTCGTTGACTATTTTAATCAGATTAACTTCGCACCTGCTGCAGGTGGGACAGGAAATGATCTCAACCCCCGCAGACCTGAGCCCGAGCGATTGAAGTATCTTGTAGGATGCCTTGACCTCCTCTTCGGGGTCCGAAGTCAGCGATACCCTTATAGTGTCACCCAGCCCAACGTAGAGCATAATACCCATACCTACGGACGATTTTATCGCGCCGCTGAACAGGCTTCCGGCCTCGGTGATGCCGAGATGAAGAGGATAATTCCTTTTCGCCGCGAATAGTTTATATGCCTCAACCGTCGTAGCGACGTCTGAAGCCTTCAATGACACCACGATGTCGCGGAAACTCCGGTTTTCAAGCATTTTCACGTGTTGAATTGCCGAATCAACAAGTTTTTCCGCTCTTTTCGCCGCGTCATGCACGCCCCGGACAGTCTTAAGAGAACCGGCATTGACGCCTATCCTGATAGGTATCTTGGCCTTTTTTGCGGCCAGTACGACTGCGTCGACTTTCTCTTCGGAGCCTATGTTCCCGGGGTTTATCCTAAGCTTGTCAACGCCCTGATTTATCGCTTCAAGCGCGAGCCGGTAATCAAAATGTATATCGGCTACAAGCGGGATGTTTATTCTTCTCTTTATTTCCCCTAACCTGCGCGCCGCGTCCATATCGGGCACAGCTACGCGAACGATCTCGCATCCGAGGCCCTCAAGCTGTTTTATCTGGTTTACGGTAGCGGAAACATTTTTCGTGTCAGTATTGGTCATAGACTGCACGGCGATACGGCTCCCGCCGCCGATGACAACCTTGCCTATCTTAATCTTCCTGGTATTGTTACGGGTAAACACTTAAATTCCTTAAAATGTGTTATGTTTAATGTGTAAAGAATAATCCTCTTTAATAAACTTCATTACACATCACACATTCCACATTACACTATTTTTTCATGTCCAGCACTATTCTCGCTATATCGCTGTACGTTGCGAATATGAAAATGAATATTATAATCCCTAGGCCTACAAAGTTCGACAGCTGCACGAGTTTTTTGTTTATTGGTTTCCGCGTTACACACTCTATCACGGCTATCGTTATGTGCCCGCCGTCCACGAGGGGTATCGGCAGCAGGTTGAAAAGCCCCAGCGCAACAGATATTACGCCGAGCAGGTAAAGAATGTTGTCAATTCCCATCTTGGCGGCCTTCGCGAGTATCTGTATGACGCCTATCGGGCCGGCCAGTTCAGGTTTTTCCCACCTGATCAGCTTAGTTCCCAGGTATTTGAGGGTGTAAACCGACTGAAACACGGCAAGTTTTACCCCAAGATTGACCGAACCCGCCAATCCGTACTTCTCGTATTCCATCCGGGGCGTAACACCGATGATACCATAGCCTGTTTTCGAATCTTTTGCTGTCCTTATGTCCAACTTGATCCTTTTTTCCTGTCTTTCAATTATGAATCTGAGATTTTCCTCCGGATGTTTATATATGTACGAGGCCATCTCTTCCCAGGATTTTACCTGCACCGCGTTGACGCTGATGATCCTGTCTCCCGTGAGTATTCCGGCTTTTTGAGCCGGCCTGCCTTCAATGACCTGTCCTATGATAGGGTCAGGTACCGGCTTTTGCACTCCCCACAGATAAACAACACCGGCAAACAACAGAACCGCCAGAATATAATTCATCATCGGGCCGAAAAAAGCTATCAAAAGCCGTTTATACCAGGCCTGCGACATGAATTCGTCCGGGGAACCCGTGGCCGAATCTATATCTTCGCCCGGCAGTTTCACCATACCGCCCAGAGGGAACGCGCATATCGAATAACGCGTTTCGCCGCGTGTAAAGCCAATAAGCTCCGGGCCGAAGCCGAAGGCGAATTTCTCAACCCTCAGCCTGAAATATTTGGCCATCAGGAAATGCCCCAGCTCGTGCACGAAAATAAGAAGCCCTATGCCGAAAACAACGGTGAAAATCTGCAGAATTGTTATTTCGTAACCTAAAATGGTAATCATTTATATCCTCTTTAATCTGTTTTTAACCTACACCTTCCCCCTTTATGGGGAAGGACGGGATGGGGATGGCGTTACTCCCCACCCTCACCCTCCCCTACAAGAGGGAAGGGCAAATGTTATACTTCTTATTGCCCGCTGGCTTCTACGGCTTTTTTCCTTGCCCAGACGTCAGCATATAAAATATCATTTAACGCGGGGCGCGCTATTTTCTTGTGAAGCTTCATCGTTTTTGATATTATTGCCGGTATTTTCGAAAAAGATAATTTCCTGTCCAGGAACAGCTTCACGGCTATCTCGTTTGCAGCATTCATGACAGCGGGCACCGTTCCGCCTTCGCTTCCCGCTTCGAGCGCGAGCTCCAGGCACGGGAACTTCTTGAAATCAGGTTCGGCAAAATCAAGCCTGCCGGCTCGGGCAAGATCAAGAGCCCTTACGGGGGATTTCATCCTTGCGGGGTAAAGCAGCGCGTATTGTATCGGAAGGCGCATGTTGGGTATTGAAAGCTGCGCTATAACGGAAGAGTCCAAGAATTCCACCATCGAGTGGACTATTGACTGCGGATGTATGATAATCCCGATTTTTTTCATAGGAACCCCAAAAAGATGGTGCGCCTCGATGGCTTCAAGACCCTTATTCATAAGCGTGGCGGAATCAATCGTTATTTTCGGCCCCATCTCCCACGTAGGATGAGCAAGCGCGTCTTCTACGCTTATCCTTGAATGCTTCTTCGCGCTTTTGTAAAACGGTCCGCCGGACGCGGTCAGGATGATTCTTTTAACGGAACCCGGATCTTCGTTTTTCAGGCATTGAAAAATAGCGGAATGCTCGCTGTCTACTGGGAGTATCCGGACGTTCCATTTAGCGGCTTCCTGCATCACAAGCCCGCCGGCGACTACAAGTGCTTCCTTGTTTGCGAGGGCGATGTCTTTTCCGCATCTTATAGCTTCAATGAGCGGCCTGATGCCCACCGATCCGACAACCGCCGAAAGGACCATGTCCGCCTTGTTATCGCTTGCCGCTCGTATAAGCCCTTCAAGACCCGGGATGACTTCCGCGCGAATCCCGTTTTTTATTATCCAGGATTTCAGCTCTTTCGCAGACTTTTCGGACCAAACGGACACTATTTCCGGCCTGAATTCCTTTATCTGTGATTTAAGTTTTTCAACGTTGGAATAGGCGCTAAGTGCGGTGATACTCAATTTGTCGCGATGACGGCGCACGACTTCAATTGCCTGAAGCCCTATTGAACCTGTTGAACCTAATATGCATAATCTTTTCACCCAGCTCCTCCATAAATTAAAGCCGAGTTATTAGGCAATATCTTTTCTATGTTAAATATCCGATTACACATTCCATTTTCCTTTCACGTGCGGAGGGGCTGGGTTCATTTGTGTGTTGCGGGTTTACCCCGTTAGAAAAAATACACCCGTGTTTTACGAATCGATCAGATTTATTGCTGTTAAAAGAAGGTAATATGCTGACATCTTAATCCGTGAATCACCCGTTGTTTTCTAACGGGGTTTATCCCGCCTTGAAAACGGTAAGATAATAGTAGAATAGAGGCGCTGCGAAAAGGAAAGAGTCGAAACGGTCAAGCATGCCGCCGTGCCCCGGAAGCAGCGCCGAAGAATCCTTAACCCCGGCGTCCCTTTTGAGGACCGATTCTGCAAGATCCGAAAACTGCGCTATAACCGCCACAAGAATGCCAAGTACTACTGATTCAGAGACCGTCATCTGCGTACTGAGGAAGAAAAATCTCAGTATAATCGCTCCCAGAGCCCCGGTAACAATCCCTCCCACGGCTCCTTCTACGGTTTTCCTGGGACTCAGGCTGGACGCGAGTTTTCTTTTCCCGAACCGCACGCCGAAAGCATACGCACCCGTATCGAGAACCCATATCAGCAGGAAGATGAAATACAGGTAATTTGCTCCGCCCCCGGGCAGATTCCGTATAAGGAACATATGAGCGAGAGCCCACGGAATAAAAAACGCTCCGAAAAAGGTGACTGAAAGCCTTTCAACGGCTCTTTCCGGGCTTTTTCTGAGCATCTCTACAAGAAATAAAAAAATCAAAATAACGGTGACGATTAAAGAAGTGCCCTGGCTGGAATCCAGATCCGCGAGATAAGTGTTGTTAAGGAATATGCTTATGAAAAGCAGCAATCCGGCGATTGTTCCCGCAAGCGGGTAAGTATCGTAGCGCGAGATCCTTGCCAGCATGAAATATTCCCTTAGCGCAAGGAACGTCACGCCAATCATCATTACGAAGAAGGGTATCCCGCCCCAGAAAACAGCGAGCATCACAAGAGGTATGCCGATTATTGCCGTGATTATACGGGGTAGAATCATTTTATAGTATCCAGCAATCAGCTATTAGCTATTAGCAATTGGTTAAAAAATATCTGGTCTATACTAATGGCCAATTGCAAATTGCTAATTGCTGCCTTTTGAAAGGCCGCCGAAACGGCGCTCGCGTTTCTGATATTCAATTATCGCTTCCTTCAGGTCCTTTGTCCTAAAGTCCGGCCACAGAACCGGAGTTACATAAAGTTCCGCGTAAGCGATCTGCCATAGCAGGAAATTAGATATCCTCATCTCTCCGGAAGTGCGTATCAATAGGTCGGGATCGGGGAAACCTGCAGTGTCAAGCGAATCCGACAGCATCTCCTCATCTATCTTCCCCGCGCCCCCGGCAATTAGTTTATTTACCGCCCCTATAATTTCCCTACGGGAGCCGTAATTTAGCGCGAGATTAAGTATTAGGCCGGTATTCCTTTCCGTTTCACGCACCGTCTTCGCAAGTTCGTCACTGATGATTTCAGGGAATTTAGACTGGTCGCCTATAGTCTTCAGCCGTACATTATTCTTCATCATCGTCTTAAGCTCGCTTCTGAGGTATCTTCTGAGAAGCGTCATAAGCCCGCTGATCTCTTTTTCCGGCCTGGACCAGTTTTCCGTAGAGAACGCGTAAAGGGTGAGGACTTCAATTTTGAGGTCGGCGCAGGATTCGACAATCTCCCTGACCGTTTTCATTCCCGACCTGTGCCCGAATATCCTCGGCAGCCTTCTTTTCTGCGCCCAGCGGCCGTTCCCGTCCATAATAATCGCTATGTGACGCGGCAGCCGGCTATTGTCTATTTCAGGCAATTTCATATCAATTGAGAGCAAATATTTTGAACGATTACTTTTTTGTCCCACTGATGCAGCTTACGGGGCACACATCTACGCATTCGCCGCAGTCAGTACATTTGTCGGGCAAAATACTGTACTTATCGTTTTCCTGAACTATTGCCTGCGTTTTGCAAGTGCTCTCGCATACTCCGCATGCCGCGCATGCTTCCTGATCGATCTTGAATGCCATTTTTATTCCTCCGGAGATGATTACACAGATTCTTAAAATGATTACACAGATAAATAATCGGTGTAATCTCCCAATTAATCAGTGTAATCGTCCTTATTAGACTTCCATTATTTCTTTTTCTTTTGTGGCGAGAAGTTCGTCGGCTTTTTTAATATAGTGTTCAGTCAATTTCTGAAGATCCTGCTCGCCTTTTTGTCTGTCGTCTTCGGTTATTTTCTTGTCTTTTTCAAGTTTCTTGATGTTTTCCATCGCCTGCCTGCGTTCATTCCTGATTGAAATCCTGAAATCCTCGGCTATCTTATGGACGACTTTAATCAGTTCTTTCCTGCGCTCTTCAGTGAGCGCCGGAACAGAAAGCCTTATCATCTTGCCGTCGTTGATTGGAGTCAGTCCGAGCTGGGATTTTTGTATGGCTTTTTCGATATTGGCCATTTGCGAAATGTCCCACGGCCTTATCTCTATGGTCTTTGCGTCCGGAGCGCCAAGGTTGGCAAGCTGCCTTATAGGCATCATCGTGCCGTAGCTTTCAACTTTCAGGCCTTCAACGAGGGACACACTCGCGCGTCCGGTTCTGAGAGCCGCGAACTCTGCGTGCATTTTATCAATCGTTTTTTTCATTAAATCTTCTGCTGACGCGAAAACCTGTCTGGTATCCATCATAATAACCTCCAACTATTTGCCTGATGTTACAAGCGTGCCTATTTTTTGGCCCGCGAGGGCTTTGGTCAGATTTCCGGGTTTGTAAAAATCAAAAACGATTATAGGCAGGCTGTTGTCTTTGCACAGCGAAAATGCCGTGATGTCCATTATCTTAAGGTTTCTTGCCATCGCTTCGCCGTACGTTATCGTTTTAAATTTTTTGGCCGAGCTGTTTTTCTTCGGATCGGAATCATATATACCGTCAACCTGCGTGGCCTTGAATAATATTTCCGCGTTTATCTCCACGGCGCGCAGGGCTGCCGTCGTGTCAGTCGTGAAATACGGGTTGCCCGTGCCACCCGCGAGGATAACTATGAATCCCTTTTTGAGATATTCTATCGTCTTCTTGGGCGTGTATAGCTCGGCTATCTTTGATATCTCAAAGGCGGACTGGAGTTTAGCCGGTATGCCTCTTGTCTCAAGAACATCGCGCAGCGCAAGCGCGTTGAAAATTGTCGCGAGCATGCCCATGTAATCCGCCGTCACGCGTTCAATCTCCTTGCCAGCGCCTCTCCATATGTTGCCGCCGCCTATGACTATCGCTATCTGTGTCCCGGATTTTCTTGCCCTGCCGATCTCGGATACGGTCTGCTCGAGACTACGCATGTTTATGCCGAAACCCGCCTGCCCCGCGAGCGACTCCCCAGACATCTTGAGTAAAACTCGTTTGTATTTCATAGTTATATTGCCAAATTGCTAAATTGTCAAATGGCTAACGACTTTAGCCATATAGCCATTTAACCGTTTAGCCATTTATTTTACTCTTCCCCTACCCTGAATCTCGAGAACCTGCGGACGACTATATTTTCGCCGATCTTGGCGACGGCGTTAGTTACAAGGTCTTTAACCTTTTCTTTGCCGGAAGCGTCGCGTATGTACGGCTGCTCGATCAGACACACCTGCGTGTAGAATTTTTCAATCTTGCCGGCGATGATCTTTTCCCACACTTGTTCGGGCTTGCCTTCCTGTTTCAGCTGCGCCTGGTAAATTTCTTTTTCCTTCTCCAGCAGTTCCTTCGGCACATCTTCTTTCCTTACGTACAGCGGGTTTGCTGCTGCTATTTGCATCGCTATTTCCTTGACAAAGCTCTGGAATTCCTCGGTTCTCGCGACGAAATCGGTTTCGCAGTTGACTTCCACAAGCACACCGAGCTTTCCTCCCGCGTGAATGTATGAGCCGACAAGCCCTTCTTTTGCCGAGCGCTCGGCTTTCTTCACCGCAGTGGCGATGCCTTTTTCCCTAAGGTATTTAACGGCTTTTTCTATATCGTCTCCGCTTTCGACAAGGGCTTTTTTACAGTCCATTATCCCCGTGCCGGTCATCTCGCGGAGTTTCTGTATCATTTCATTGGTCGGGCTCATTATTATTTTACCTCGCTTTCCTGCGACAATTCTATTTCGTTGCTTAGTTCTTCCGCCGGCACTCCCGCGACGGCTGTTTCTTTCCGCTCGGGTACGGATGCCGCTTCTGCATCCTGTTCCTGTTTGACGGCAAGACCGCTGCCTTCCATCACGGCGTCGGCTATTATGGAGCAGAACAGCTTAACCGCTCGAATAGCGTCATCGTTGCCGGGAATAGGATAATCCACTAAGTCGGGATCGCAGTTAGTGTCGCAGACAGATACGATTGGAATGTGGAGTTTTCTGGCTTCAAGCACTGCGGTTGTTTCTTCGGAAGGGTCTATTATAAAAAGAAGACCCGGATGTTCTTTCATGTTCTTGATGCCTTCAAGAGATTTTTCCAGCCGGGCAAATTCCTTGTCCCTTCTAGATACTTCTTTCTTGGACAGCGTCTTGAACAGTCCGTCTTCTTTCATCTTGTAGATTTCGTTCAGGCGGCCGATCGATTTTTTGATCGTTTCGAAATTTGTGAGCGTTCCGCCGAGCCATCTTTCGCACACATAAAAAGCTCCGCAGCGCTGGGCCTCTTCCTTTATCGCCGATTGGGCCTGTTTCTTGGTGCCCACGAAAAGGATGGTCTTGCCTTCGCTTACGGAGTCTCGTACGAACTTGTACGCCTTTTTAAGTTCTTTTACGGTCTTCTGCAAGTCAATGATGTGGATTTTGTTCCTGGTCCCGAATATGTACTTGCCCATTTTCGGGTTCCAGCGCCTGGTTTGGTGTCCGAAGTGGACGCCGGCTTCAAGCAAAGCCTTCATCGATATGTTTGCCATACTGCTACTGCCTCCTTTGGTTTTTCCCGGAAACCCTGCGGGTTTTCCTGGGCCTCCATCCCGTTCATCTTCCATCCGGCCGTTCTCTCCAGCGCCAATTTGTTTGGGCAGAAAAAAACAGACCCCGGACAGAATCCCGGGATGTGTGTTATATGAGTCTGTATTACATATAACAACTAATTCTATGTAGGATTATATCAATTTATTTTATAAATTTCAAGCATTTTATAACAACAGTAAACAGAAAACAGCAGACAGAATACCGGTAAAGACTGGAACAAATGACTTCATTGTCTTGTGTCATGCCTGCTATATTCGGTCTGCGGTTTACTGCCGTCATATGACAAGAAAAATCAGGAAATAGACGACCATTGCCGCAAAGCCCAGCGGCAGGCCTATCTTCGCCCATTCCTTGCTGGTTATACCGAGTTTGCTTGCTGATATGATATTCGGGATGTTGCCCGGTATAAGCATGCCGCCGGCTACCAGAAGACCCATCAGGATGTATTTTATCTGGCCGAGAGACATCTGGGGGCTTATTTCCGCGGCTGTAAGCGTTGCATTATCCATTACCGCGGAAATTATATTTATCCAGTACAGCCAGTGGCTGGATAGACTGATTATGTACTTGTCAATAATTGGCTTAAATCCTGCTCCCAGCAGTATCAGAGCGGATATAAAAACATAGACCTTTCCGGCGCGCATAAAGATCCCTGAAAAACTTTCCTTTTCCTTTTCTTTAAGGGTGTCTTTAGCCCTCCCTTCCTTGACCGAGGGTTCTATTATCGCGCCGAGGATTCCCGTAGCGATTACACCGGGAATGACATACCATCCCAGGTTTCTCAGCAGAAAAAAGAAATCGGCATGGAACGGCGCTCCTTTCAGCTTTGAAACGGCGATCGTTGACAGCGGTTCGCCGATCGGAGTGAGGACCGCGCCCAATCCGATGGAGAAACACCCGAGAACGACAAGTTTTACTTCAAAATCACGGCTGAACCTTAGAGAGGAAACTACTTCCGAAAGTATTATAGCCGCCATTATTGCCGTAATCATGCTTGATGTTATTCCCAGAACAGTTATGAGCGCGAAACAGAATAGTTTTGAGCCGAGTTTATGCTCGATTTTTATTATAGAATCGACTAGCTTTTTCCTGAAAAGAAAAACAAGCAGGCCGAATACGGCCACCGCCGCGGTTATCGCTACAGGTTCGACCAGAGCTTCTTCTATCAGGCGAAGCGTCCAAAGTTTTTCTTCTCCCAGGAAATGCGAAAATGTGACCGACAGCGCACCCATCGCAAGGAGAAACAGTTCCAGATTATGTTCGATGAAACGCACGGTCACCGGCAATACAAGCACAAGCGCTACTATGGCTATCAGACTGAATTCAAGCATCGGCCGCCCCTTTCTGCCCGCCGAAACGCCCCGGAATTATCGATTTATCAAGCAGCGGGACGATAAGGTTCATCGCGAGTATCGAAAAGCAGACTCCTTCTGAATACCATCCTTTGACGCGCATGAGAATGGTCAGCGTTCCGCACCCAACACCGAAAATGATCTTTCCGGCCCGCGGGACGGGCGACGTTATCGGGTCCGTCGCCATGAAGAACGCGCCCAGCACAAGTCCTCCCCCGAGCACGTGAAAAATGGGATCCTCTCCAAATAAGGCGGCCCCGGCAGCGACCGTTCCGATAAACGCGATAGGAACGGTAAGAAAAATGTCTTTCCTTATTAAAAGGAAGACCGCTCCCGCCAGCAAAGCGATAATGCATGTCTCTCCGAGCGAGCCGGTCCTGTTTCCGATAAGCATGTCAAAATATGTTGGCAGGGCTTCAGGAAGCGAATGTTTGCTTATTGTCAGGGGCGTTGCCGCGGTCACGGTTTCAAACGGCTTTGTCCAGGTAATCATCGCCCCGGGCCATACTATCTGCAGAAATGCCCTGCCGGCCAGCGCCGGATTCAGAATATTCCGGCTTAGCGCGCCGAACGAATGTCTGCCGGCAGCCACTGCGAAAACCGAACCTATGACTACCATCCACCACGGGAGCCCCGGCGGGAGCGTAAGCCCGAGAAGAAGCCCCGTCACCGCGGCGCTCAGATTGTCTATGTTAACGGTAAGTTTAAACGCTTTTTTCCAGACGTATTCGGCGAGCACGCATGAAAAGACGGACACGGCTATGACTATCGCCGCCGGCAGGCCAAAGTAGTAAACCGACGCCGCGGTTGCCGGAAGCAATGCTATCATGACGTTCGCCATCACTTTCCGCACCGTGTCGCCGGAATGGATGTGAGGAGAAGAGGCAACCAACAGATTACTTTTTTCAACCATGTTGATAATTCCCTATGCTGATTTGCAAATACTAAACACAAAATACTAAACACTAAATAAAACCAAAAATACAAATTCAAATTTCAAATATAACGGCAGTGTTTGTGTTTTATCCTTTGTGTTTTGAGCTTATTTAGTTTTTAGAGTTTAGTGTTTAGTATTTGTTGTTTAACTGTTCGTATCTGTTCCACTATCGGCCTGCGGGCCGGGCACACGTAAGCGCAGCACCCGCATTCAATGCAATCAGAAGGATAATATTTCTCCGCCTCACTGACCCTCCCTTTTTCTATATGGGCGCTCAACATGCCCGGGAGAAGCCCCATCGGACATACTCTGGAGCATTTCCCGCACCGGAAACAATCGCTGAAATTCCTGTCAATAGTTTCCTGTTTCGAGAAGAACAGCACGCCGGTCGTGCATTTGAGGACCGGCACCTTGAGCGTCGGCTGGACTACGCCCGTCATCGGTCCGCCCATAATAACCTGTCCAAGATCAGCGGTCGCGCCCCCGCAGAATTCCGCGATATCTGCAAGCAGTGTGCCTATCCTGACCCTGATGTTTTTAGGCTCGCGTATTCCCTTGCCGGCTACCGTTATAACGCGGCTTGTCAGGTTTTCCCCTTCTTTTACCGCTTTGGCGACGGCGTACGCGGTCGCTACGTTCTGGACAACGGCCCCGACGTTAAAAGGAAGGCCGCTGGAAGGCACCTCTTTATTAAGAATTGTCTTTACAAGTTGTTTCTCAGAGCCTTGAGGGTACCTGGTTTTCAAAACGGCCAGGTCTATATTGGGTTCGTTGAAAATGATTTCCGCGAGTTCTTTAACCGCCTGCGGCTTATTGTCCTCGACGGCTATTATCGCTTTCACTGCGTCAAGGACGTACATCATTATCTTGGCGCCTTCAATAATATCCTTGGAATACTCCCGCATCAGCCTGTCATCGGAGGACAGGTACGGCTCGCTCTCCGCGCCGTTGATTATCAGCGTGCGGATATCGGCCTTTTTATGAAGAGAAAGCTTGATATGCGTCGGGAAAGCGCCGCCGCCAAGGCCCACGACTCCCGCGTCCCTGACTACATTGATGATCTCGGCCGGCGAAAACCTGAAATATTCATGAAAGTTCTTGTTATCCGGAGAACGGTCGTCACGGCCGTCGGATTCTACGATTATAGATTCGCCCGGCAAACCGGTAACGGGATGCGTCCACTCCGTTATTTCTCTGACCGTGCCAGAAATCGAGGAATGCAGGGGTGATGAAACGTTCCCGCCCGCCTCGGCAACAAGCTGTCCGGAAAACACATAGCTGCCTTTTTTTACTACGGGACTGGAAGGCAGGCCTGCGTGCTGGCTTAAATGCAGGACGACTTTTCTGGGAACCGGCATTGTTTCAATGCCAAGTTTCGCAGTGCTCTTCTCCCCGCGAAGAAATATGCCGCCTTTGAAATTATTGATTCTGGCCATGATTACGAAACAATTCAGAAATGAATGATTATTGAAGTAAATTATACCCGAAATGCCTTCCTTTGTCAATGAACGAGAGTATTGTGTTAAGTGTAATGTGTAATGAGTAATGAAAAAGACATCAGTTGTATCAAAAAAGGCGGTTTCATTACACATTCAACATCAAACATTACACAATTTATTGACAACACGGCATTTATTAATTACAATATCGCGAATATGAGAAACAAGATCCGCAATAGTTTGAAATATTCATTCTGGGACGGCTCGTTTGCGGCGATGATGCTTGGGTTCGGCGATGTCTTCATCAGTCCATTCGCTATCGCGCTGAAAGCGAGCAACATGCAGATAGGTCTCCTGAGCTCCCTGCCCGGGCTTGTTTCCTCGCTTTTTCAGATAAAGATACCGGATTGGACCGAAAAGACTGGGCGCAAGCGGATGTTGTTTATCTGGATATTCGCGCAGGCATCCATGTGGCTGGTCATACTGCTTATTCCTTATATATTTGGCGTCCCGGTGCCTTACCTAATCGGCGCGGTGATGCTCTACGTGCTTTTTGGCTCGCTGGCCGGCCCGGCATGGGTAAGCATGATGACTCAGTACCTTCCAAAAGACAAGCGGGGACAATATTTTTCATGGCGGTACAAAATACACGGGACGATAACTCTTATCATGACATTCGTCGCGGGGTATATCCTTTACCTTTTCCCGAAAGAAAGTATCACCGGATTCACGATAATATTCGCCGTGGCCATGATATCCAGGCTCGTCTCATGGTATTTCATAAACAAGATGCACGAGATACCCTTGCGCATGAAGCCGGACTCGTACTTCTCTTTTTACGATTTTATTGCCCGTGCAAAGAAAAGCAATTTCGCCAAATTCGTGTTTTTCGTCGGCTGCATGAGTCTGGCCGTAAACATGGCGGCCCCCTTTTTCTCTGTGTACATGCTCCGCGAATTAAAACTCGACTACTTGTCATTCACGGTCATCAATACGGTCGTGATGATTTCGATGCTCCTGAGTTTCCAGCGCTGGGGGCATTACACGGACAAGCTCGGCTGCATACGCGTCATCAGCCTGACAAGCCTGATCATACCAGTAATCCCGGTCATGTGGCTGTTTTCGCATAACCTGCTCTACCTTATATCCATACAGGTGATATCCGGCTTCGCGTGGGCCGGTTTTAACCTTGCGGCGAGCAACTTTATCTTTGACGCCGCCAGCGAGGAAAAACGCGTCAGGTGTTTTGCTTATTTCAACCTGATAAACGGGCTCGGTGTCTTTCTGGGAGCCGCTATGGGAGGCACGATGATAGCCTACCTTCCTAAAATAAACGGAAGCAGTCTGTTGACGATATTCCTGATATCCGGGCTTCTTAGGTTCATTATCCGTTTCGTGTTCATCCCTCATTTAAAGGAAGTTAAGCCCGTAGAGAGCTGTTCCAACATGGAGCTTTTCAATCGCGCTATAGGATTAAAACCTGCAACCGGAGCCGTTCATGGCGCCTTTAAGAATGAATAAACAACTTGCCCTGGCACTCTGTTGTGTTATGCTGGCATCATGTTCCCGCCGCAAGAACCTTGTCGAAATAAGGGATATGATGAGCACGCGCGTTGAGATAAAGGTTGTGTGCGGCGGCGGTTTCAATATGGAACCGGCGTGGAATGAAATCGGCAGGCTTGAGAAATTACTGAGCCCGTATTCCCCGGGAAGCGACCTTTCTGAAATATCCAGGCTCGCAGGGGAATCGGCTGTGAGAGTTTCAAGTGAAACGGCGGCCGTTATGAGAAAGGCCATGGAAATATCCCGGATAACCTGCGGAATTTACGATCCGACGGTTTTCCCGCTTGTAAAACTTTGGGACGTTAATTCCGCGAATCCGTCTGTTCCTGCGAAAGAGGATATTTTAAAGGCGCTCGAGTTTGTGGACTACAGGCAAGTCAAACTGGACGGTACAAATGTGTTTCTCCAAAAAAAGGGAATGCGCTTGGATCTCAGCAACATGGCGAAAGGCCACATAGCCGACAAGGCGGCCAAGTCGCTGATGGATACCGGAGCGTACTCGGTTCTTGTCAACGCGGGCGGGGACATAAGGGCGGCTGGCGGCAAGACCTGGAAGGTAGGCATACAACATCCGAGAAAAAAAGACGGCGTGCTTGCGGTGATAAAAGTAAGAAATTGCGCCGTCTCAACCTCGGGCGATTACGAAAGGTATTTCGTTAAAGGCGGGAAGAGATACCACCACATATTTGACGTCAGGACAGGCTATCCGGCGGCAAATTCAATAGGCGCGACTGTAGTAGCTCCGCAATGCGCTCTTTCAAACGCGCTCGCGCTTTCAGCTTTTATCCTGGGTCCCGAAAAGGGCATGGAATTAGTGAAGAAATTCCCGGGGTCGGAAGCGATTATCATAGATAATCAGGGGAATGTTTTTGTAAGCGAAGGATTAAAGAAGGAAGTGAAAATCAGGAAGATTGATGTTGATTTAATACAGTGACTAGTGACCTGTGACCAGTGTCCTGTAACTGCCTTGACTAGCCACAAGCGACTAGTCACCGGTCACTGTCGCATTTATGCCGATTCCCTCACTATCAGTTTCGGTTTCAGCGCCACGAGAACCGGCTTCTCATTTTTGATTTTCCCTTCTATCTTTGACGCCATCCGTTCCGCCAGATTATCGCAGATGTCCTTGATGGGCTGGACGAGAGTGGTGAGCGGCAGTTCGGCATACTCGTTTTCCTTGACATCGTCATAACCCACCACCGATACATCTTTCGGGACTTCCAGTCCTTTCTGTCTGATGCCCTGAATGGCCCCCATTGCCATTTTGTCGTTCGCAGCGAAAATAGCGTCGGGTTTATTGCCTTGCGCCATGAACTCCTGAACGACTACTTTCGCCGTGTAATAATCATAATAGGCGTTCTTCACAAGTTCCGGGCGGAATTCCGCGCCCGATTCTGCCAAGGCCTTTTTGTATCCGAGGAACCTGTCGTAGGAATCCGTCCATGTGGGAGAGCCGTGGATGAACGCTATCCGTCTTCTGCCTTTTTCAAGCAGAAACATTGTTGCCATATACCCGCCATGCTCGTTATCGCATGTAAATGAATCTATCTTGTCGTAATGAGAAAACAATACGGCCGATGGTATCCTGCTTTTACCGAGGATCGCTGCCCTTTCCGCATCGTTCAGCGAAGGGCTGAACATTATTATCCCGCCTATTAACTTATTATCATAAAGGTTTTCAAATCTCTCGAGGTCGTAGTTCTCTTCGTTGAAAAGCGCCATGTTGTATCCCCTGCATTCCAGCGCAAGCGAGAGGTATTTGATCGTTTCCGTCAGGAAGGAATCCAGGTTCTCAATAGTATTTTTAGGCAGGACAAGACCCACCATTTTTGAGCTATTTGAATCGATGCCGAGAATATTTTTTTCCATATTCCTTCCGTTTGCTGTTGAAGTATTTCAAATTGTGTAATGTTTGATGTTGAATGTGTAATGAAGTTGTATTATTTTGATACAGTTAATGCCTTTTTCATTGCACATTACACTTCACACATCACGCAGTTTTCTTTGCGTTGTCCTTGCTTCTGTTTTTGGAGATATTGCGGATCTTTTCGTCTATTGACGGATTCTTCATTAAGGTGTCCCAAAATCTGTCCCTGTAAAGCACGTAAAACTCGCAGTCGGTCTCAGCTATCACCGTTGCTTTCCTGGTCTGGTCGTCCAGCAGGGCCATCTCACCGAAATACTGTCCGTCTTTCAGCTGCGCTATATGTTTTTTGCGGAACAGCCCCGTGTTGAGCCAGACTGAGACGGCGCCTTTTGATATAAGATAGAAACAATCACCTTTCTGGCCCTGCTTGACTATTGTTTTGCCGCTTTTGAATTGTTCCCGCTTGATCTCGGCAATAACGCAGTCTATCTCAGGCATCGTCAGGTCGGCGAAAAAATCTATCTGTCTGAGCGAGCGGTAAAGCATGCGCACTTCATCGGGGGTCAGAGTTATATGATTATCCATAAATACCCTAAAAAAAGAGTTCCAAAACTCCAATCCACCTTCGCTCAGTAAAATAGAGTTTCGGCGGATTTTCCGCCGCGGCGGACCGTGAACTTCTTAGAAATATACGGGCTTACGCCCGTAAAGCTTCAATGTTTCAGTGTTCCAAAACAACGAGTGTTTTATTCCAATCCAATAAACAATCCGACAAGCGCGTCAAGCACAAGCGTCAGTTTCTTGGGTTTGACTTTATTGAGCCGTTCCCATATCAGCGGCAGAAAGGACAGCGAGAGCGATGTCAGCCGCGGTATCCTGTCTACGGGAATCTTAAAGATTTTCAAGGGAGATAGAAGCCATTCCAACTCCTGGGACAGTTTTTCGGGCCGGGTTACGCCTATCCAGATACTGATCATTATTAGAAATACAAGCCGCAATACAAATATAATCCCTTCAATAACGCCCGGGACTGTGACTTTTATGAATGGAAGATAGAGCAAAACTTTGCCGCCCTGCGTGAATACAACGGGCAGGAAAAAACTGAAAATGATAACAGCCCAAAGAGTGAATACTCTTTTGAAAATAAGCGATACCTGCTGCCCGGACGCGATAATAAGTATCAGTACAACGAAAAGCAGCACAACATAAGCGTACGGGGTTTTCAAAAATATTGTGCTTATGACCATGCCGAATGCCGCAAGGATCTTGAGCTTGTCGGCTAGAATAAGCGTCCCTTTCTTGACCGAGCGCGCGCCGGACGGTGCAAGTTTTCCAAAGGATAATTTTGCTTCGTTGATCTTTTTGTAGATATATTCGCTGGCCCAGCCGACCAGATATCCCCCGATCAATCCTGTTATGACAAGGATGGGAGCGAAAGCCAGGACCCCCGCGTGAGGAATGAGCCAGTACCGAGCGAGGAGCAGTTGGGTGATGTTGTGGGTTATCGCCCCCATGACGCTTATTCCCGCAAGCGAGAATATTTTGTTCCTTTTTGTAGCGCTGAAAATAACAGCCATCACCGCGAAGCTTGTGATGGATCCGAAAAAACTGAAATACAGCCCGGGCATCAGAAATGTGCCGTTCGTAAGGCTCGTTATAATAGGGCGGAATAGCGCTATTTCAAATGCGGCGGCCGGGCCGAACAGGATAAGGCCAAGAACCGTGCTTATGTTCGCCAGTCCAATGCGCATGCCGGGCAGCGGAAAAGGGATGAAGGCTTCCGCCAACTGCAGAGCGCTGCCGCACGCTATAAGGAATGATACCTGAAGAAGGTTTGATTTATTTTGTGTCATTTCGGGGCGTAGGTGGACCAAGTTGCCGCTTTCTAATGATAGAGGGGGCAGGGCAGATCATGCCTTGCCCCCTCCCATCATAAGTTCTTAGATGTCTTCGGAACCAAGCGTTTTCTTGCCGCCCGATGCCTTTACTTTCTCTATCGATGCTTTTACCATTTCTTCTACTTTTCCGGAAAGCGCCGCTAAATAGTCCGCGCCGGTCCTGTAACCGCCTTCCTTGACCATCTTCTTGACCTTGCTGACAACAACGAGAATGTCTGCCATTTGTTTCACCTCCTCAGATTGAAATGTCCTACTACTTCAAATCTCTTGATATCAGGAACGACAACCTTTCTATCTCTATAGTTATGTCGATGTGCATCTGTTTTACGGTTTCCGGGAGCTTGAGGTGCCCTGAAGCGAAATTCAGCACGGCTTTTACTCCGGCGGCCGCGGCCTTTTCGGCGACCAGCTGGGCGACGTTTTCGGGCACGGTGAGTATCGCTATGCTTATCCCGTTTTCTTTTATTACATGCGGGATTTCGGATATGTCGTAAACCTGCACTTTGTTTATCCTGCGCCCGACCTTGCTTTTATCCACGTCAAATGCGGCGACTATCTCAAAACCCTGTTCTATAAACCCGCGGTAGCCAAGCAGGGCTCTCCCGAGGTTCCCGACGCCT
This sequence comes from Elusimicrobiota bacterium, assembly GCA_043811535.1. Lineage (GTDB taxonomy): Bacteria > Elusimicrobiota > Endomicrobiia > Endomicrobiales > JBDRNC01 > JBDRNC01. The sequence goes on along the minus strand of JBDRNC010000023.1, from coordinate 2,598 downwards.
ATCAACGCTACGTTCCATTTATTATCCAGGCCCAGTATGTTCTTAATGGATTTTTTCAGATCATCAACTTTGTATCCTCTTCCGGGAATGCCGAACTGGCCGAAATAAGTAAGGTCTCTGCGTATCTGGGCGGCTGAAAATCCTGTGTTCCCGGAAAGCTGTTTAGACGATATCCACGAGTCCTGCACATACTCGTACAACACCCTGTAGTAACGCGAAAGCCGGGGAATAACTATAGATGGTATCTTTTTGTTATTCTTATTCATAGCCTTTTAATTTGAAATCTGTAATCTGAAATTTGAAATTAGTACCCGAGGCACTCGGGTACTAGAATCACGTGGTATTCTGTGTGTTTCGGCTTCTTGTCCAGTATTACGCGGATGTTGCATATCCTTTGCACGCTGTCGCAGTCATGGCAGACGCCGTCCGCAGTGCAAGGCGTTTGCAGCGAGAGGCGTTTCGCGTTTACGGGATTTGCGAATGTCTTCATTCTCTGCCATCCGGCAAGTTCGTTTTCCACTATCTTGTTAACACCGGCCACGGCTATGACCCTTTTAGGCCCGAATATCATGCCTGCCGCCCTGTTGCCTATGCTGTCCCAGAACATCAGTTTTCCGTCCTGAGTCAGCGCGTTGGGACTGGCAATGAATACATCGGAATGAAGCGCTTGCTTTCTGATATCAAGCGTCTGTTCGGGTTTCAACCCGGGCTTGCCTGTAAAAAGCTTTTGTTTCCTTTCGGAAAAGGCATCAATCAGGCCAAGCTGTTTCACTGTCAGGGAACCGCCGAATCCCACGCTTTCGCCGGGACCGACAAGCTCCAGAACTTTTTCTTTCGCCTTGACGCCGGACTCAATCACATACGATTTGAAGCCGTTTTTTTCAAGCTTCTCGGCAACGCGTTTCAGCGTCATCTGATTGTGGAATTGAATGTTATCGTCCATATTTACCCCGGAGACAGAATAATTGAGTTGTTCGTTATTTTGCTTCCTGCTTCCTGTTTGCTGCCGTTATATTATTTTATATATTTCCTTTAATTCTTTCCGTTGAGGCATTGCAGGCGCCGAATCTGTTTTGCCAAGCGGGACCAGTGCCATAAGCTCGTCTCCGGGAGAAAGTTCAAGTATCCTTTCAAGCTCTGTCTTTGCTATCATCGGGCCCGTCATCCAGCAGGTCCCGTAACCGAGCGAGTGCGCGGCCAGAATCAAATTCTGTATAGCCGCTGCCGGGCCTTGTATGTCCGCTGTAGAGCGTCTTTCCTGCGACAAGCCGTATCTTTCCATTATCCTTGCAGCGAGCGAATCATACGGCTTTTTGATGACGGCTATCACAACCGGAGCATCCGCAAAAAAGGTATAGAAAGCTGTGTATTCAAGCAACTCTTTCTTTGCTTTCGGAGAATCGATCTTCCCGGCAAACTCTTCAGTCTTCCGCTTGACGGCGTCCAGCATGCTGTTTTTGACGGGAGCCTCAGTGACAGCTATGAAATACCAGTTCTGCCTGTTACCGCCGGAAGGAGCGGCCGAAGCCGCCGCTATCACTTTTTCAAGGACATCTCCGGGCACCGTTAAGGGTAAAAACTTCCGTATGCTTCGCCGCGACCGCATTAACTCGATAAGACTGTTATAATCCATGCTTTTAGGTTGTAATTCGTTTTTTTCCTGTTTACTGCTCCCTGCTCACTGTTTACTGTTTTTCAAAGTTACATCGCCTGCTATTATCCTGTCAATTTTTCCGTTATCGGACTGAAGTATGAGGTATCCATTTTCGTCTATCATTCCCGCAGTTCCAGCCAGCGTTTCGTGCCCGTTGTTTATGGAAACCTTCTTTCCGTTTAAAATAGAATATTCGTTATACCGGTCCTGGAAAGCGGAAAACCCGTTTCTTATGAGCGCGTTAACCTTGTCTCTGAATTCTTCCAGGAAGAACGCCAGGAGTTCGGGCCTGTTTATACTTTTCCCGGAAATTTCGCGCAGGGAGGCGGCTGATTCTTTTAAATCTGCCGGAATATCGTTATTGGCATTAATGCCTATGCCCATCACTACCCAATTGGTTTTCCCCACTTCAGCCGACATTTCAGTCAGTATTCCGGCTATTTTCATTCCCGCCGACATAACATCATTCGGCCACTTGATGGAAGTATTTATGCCCAGGAGCTTTTCGATGGTATCGCACAGCGCGATGGACGCTACGAGCGTTATCTGGGGAACTGAATCGGGAAGGATATCGGGCTTTAGAATGACGGAAAACCATATTCCGCCGGACGGCGAGGCCCATTCCCTGCCCAGCCTTCCTTTGCCGCGACGCTGCGTTTCGGCGACCACAACTTCCCACTCATTCACCGATTTTCCGGCCAGAGATTTTGCTTCCTCCTGCGTTGAGTTTAGATCTTCAAAATAAAAGAACTGAAAGGTGTCCGTGCCGGAACGGAGGAAACCGCTTATCTCGTCCGGCGAAACAATGTCGGGCCTTGCTTCAAGACAGTATCCGGCATTGCTGTGCGCAGATATGACATAACCCTTTTTTCTCAGTAATTGGACCTGCTTGTTAACGGCCGCTCTAGAAATCTTTAAATCTTTTGCAAGTTTCTCGCCGGATA
>JBDRNC010000022.1:0-44059 GCA_043811535.1 Elusimicrobiota bacterium | reverse complement strand
ACATGATACTCCGTCTTATATACTGCGTGCGTGCTCTTTCTGAATCTCATTCGCAGATTATATCATTTTTACCAGGCCTGCCGTCTGGACTGGCCTATCCATCACCAGGCAGGAGCCTGGTGGTTTGACGGCTCACTAAATTCTAAACACTAAATAAACTCAAAAGATAAAATTATAAACTCAAACACTGCAACTATATTTGAAATTTGAATTTGTGGTTTTGGATTTATTTAGTGTTTAGTATTTAGAGCTTAGTGTTTGTTGTTACGCCACTTATACAATAATTTCAGGTTTCGCTTATCCGCGCTCTCGGGTTCCTTTGGTGTTTCCAGTATCCCGGCTTCAACCTTGTCTTTTAACTTCTTAATAATGTACCGGAAACCCTTTTCCCCGATGTATCCTTTCCCTATGTGCTGGTGCCTGTCTTTTCTTGAATTAAACGGCACTAGCGAATCGTTGAAGTGCATCGCTTTAAGGTATTTGAAACCTATAATGCTTTCAAACGCCTTCATCGCCTTGTCTATTCCTGAAGGTGTCGAAAGGTCGTATCCCGCCGCGAACGAATGCGCTGTGTCCAGGCACACTCCTATGCGCTTTTTGTCCTTTACGCCGTCTATCATCTTTCTTATCTCTTCAAAACTGCTTCCGATGCGCCTGCCGCCGCCTGCGACGGTTTCAAGAAGAATATATGATTTGCCCGGAGCTTCGTCAAAAGCCACATTCAGGGCCGATACGATTTTCTTTATCCCCTCTTCAAGCGTGGAGCCGTCCGAATACGAGCCCGGATGAATCACCAGGTAATCCGCCTCAAGTTTTTCTGCCAGGCGCAGGTCGTCGATAAGCGCCTGAAGCGAGAGCCGGTAAAGCTCCGGTTTTGAGGTCGCAAGGTTTGGAAGGTAGGGGATATGCACTACAAGCGGGTGAATGTTGTAAATCTTTCGCAGTTTTATAAAATCCGCGACCGCTTTCGCGGCGGGCGGCTTCATTTTCCACATGCGGGGACTGCGCGTGAATATCTGCATCGCTTCGCAGCCCTTGGCTTTTGCCTCTTCCAGGGAACCTGTTAAACCGTCGCGAAGTGAGCAGTGGACGCCGAATCTTATCATAAATACTGTATCTCGAAACCGCAAAATCCTTTCCTTGACTAACTACCCCTATTTAGATAAAATGACTTCGTTAACAGGTCTTTGTATTTACTCAGAATTACTGTAGTTCATTGCCGGGGTGGCGGAACTGGCAGACGCGGCAGACTCAAAATCTGCAGTCGCTCACGCGGCGTGTGGGTTCAACTCCCTCCCTCGGCATAAACAACAGTATCTAGTTATTAGTATCTAGTATCCGGTAGAAACAAAGACTAAACCGCAAAATCGGAAGTTGAAGCCGGCCCGGATTTTCCACCTATTCCCCGATTATCTTTACCAAAACCCTTTTCCTGCGCTTGCCGTCGAACTCGCCGTAGAAAATCTGTTCCCACGGCCCGAAATCAAGTTCGCCCTTCGTGACCGCGACTACTACTTCCCTGCCCATTACCTGCCGTTTAAGGTGCGCGTCGCCGTTGTCTTCGCCGGTGCGGTTGTGGCGGTACTTGCTGACCGGCTCGTGCGGAGCGAGGGTTTCAAGCCACTCCTCGTAGTCCTTGTGGAGCCCTGACTCGTCGTCGTTTATGAAGACGCTGGCAGTGATGTGCATGGCGTTGACAAGGCACAACCCTTCCTTTATCCCGCTTTCCTTGAGCGCCGCTCGCACTTCATCCGTGATGTTTACCAGTTCCATCCTCTGTTGAATGTTGAAAACAAGCTCTTTCCTGAACGTTTTCATGTCATTTCCCTGTTTCGTAGACCGGCACTTAAGTGCCGGTCTACTTATCTATACGCTATTTTATTCCCAGGAGTTCGCTAACGGTCACCATCTTATATCCGCGCTTTTTAAGTTCTTCTATTAGTTTGGGCAGGAGTTCCAGCGTGCGCTTGCGGTCCCTGCCGCCGTCGTGCATCAAAAATATCGCGCCGGGCTTTATGCACTTGACGTACTCCGCGAGCATCTCGTCGGCGGTCATCTTGTGCCAGTCGTAACCGCAGGACCAGTTAATAAGTATGTATCCCCGCTTTTTCGCTTCTTCCTTGACCCACGGTTTGACGTAGCCGTGAGGCATTCTCATCAGAACGGGCTTGAAACCAAGAGCTTTCTGAAATGAGTTTTCTGTTTTCTCGGCTTCTTTTGTCCAAAACTCCCTGAAATCGTCCTTATGCGAGTGGTAAAAATCCGGATGGCTGTAGAGGTGGCTGCCTATCTCGTGGCCCTCTGGCATGACCGCTTTTGCCGCGGCAGGGCGTCTCTCCATGTAACTGCCTTGCATGAAAAATGTCGCCTTCACGCCGTGTTTCTTTAATATTTCAAGCACCTTTGGGGTGCTGACATCCGGCCCGTCGTCAAAAGTGAGCGCGACCGCCTTCGCGGTTTTCGGCCCGTCAGCGTAAAAACTCCCGGGCTCAATACAGAACCCGATAGAACCTGCCGCCAATCCGATAAATAATGATAATATTATGCGTTTCATGTTTTTAAACCGTATCTCGCATCTCGTATCTCGTCGTTCGTCAAGATTTGCCTGCGAGATACTAGATACGAGTCCCGAGATACTGCCGTTACGCTTCTATCCTCTCCAGCGCTTTTACCGCGCGCGTCAAAGGAAATACTATGAAAATCGCGTTCACTATGACTAGCGCGAGGGCTATCCAAACGTAAACCACCGGCGGCACCGACATCCCTCCGAACTTGTGCCTGTAAAACATCTGGACGGGCACGGCCCATAGCGCGATGTTAAGCCCGATATAGAAAAGCGATGTCACCATGTAGAATATTCCGCCGGCCGAGGACTCTATTTCCGCGATATTCGCTGTTTTGAATTTCGGGAAGATCGCCCCGAAACTCGCGGCCATGGCGCTTAATCCCACGGACATTGTCAGCGACGAAAAAAGCAGCATCAGCATCATGGTGAAATCGGCTTTCAACAACAAGCCCGAAAAAAGCGAAAGCACCGTTCCGAGAATCATTACCGGGACACCCCCGAAAATGAGTTTTTCCCATAACAGCCCCGAAATCCGCATCGGCGAGGATTTCAGCAGCCACAGGCTCCCGCCTTCCAGGCTTATCGCGGGAAAGATAAATCTTAACGCCACAGCCGAAAGAATGAATCCGATCAGCCCCACGTTAAAGAACGAAACAAGGTTCTGCAAATACATCGTGTCCAGCGGAAGCTTGTAAATGCTGAAAAGATAGATCAGTATCAGCGCGACAAGGACAAGCAGTTGTGACCACTGGCTCGCGTCCCTGAAAAATACCTTGATGTCCTTCGATATGAAGGCGCCGAACAGACCGCGCGCCGTGTAAGATTCCCTGCAGGCCCGCCCTTCGGAATGTATGATGCCGCTGTCGGCCCATCCGGAAAAATACAATTTTCGCGACAACGCGTTGACAAATGACAACAAAACCGCGAAGGTTCCGGCCAGCAGCGAAAAATAGAACAATGTTTCGCCGAAATTCCGCGAAATAACGCCGAACATCCCGGCGGTTATCCACCATGACGGAAGATAAACCGCGGTCGGGGCGTCCAGGTAGGCGAGGTACTGCGACACTACTTCAAGCCCGTCGGGTTTCACGAGTCTTTCCGGCTGGATGAACCTGAGCATCATGTATATGGCGGTGATAAAAATGACGGAAAGGAAAAGGAGCATGTCGCGAGTCTTGCGCGACGGGAAGAATTTCATGAGGAAAAGGCTTATTGTTATGCCTATAAGGTTCGCGACCGCGAAAAACGGCATGAGCATCGCGAATGTCCACAAAAAATACGCAAATCCCGCGTTCTTCACCTGCGCGAGCGCTACAATGAACGGTAAAAGCGCTATGAAGACCATCCATGAAGAATACAAAAATGTCGCGGCGGACTTGAACGCGAATATCTTTTCAATCGGAAGGGGCGTGGAGACGAGCCATGGAAGGTCCCTGCTGAAAAACAGCGTGTTGAACGCCGTTATGAGACTGGAAAATATCACCATCGAGAACGATGTCAGGAAAACAAGGGCTATGAGCTTGTTCGTCAGCAGCGGGCCGATGATAGCGACACCGTTAAGATATGAAAGGAGCCTCCACGCTCCCCAGTAAATGCCCGCGAGAAAAAAAAGCCCGAAAAATATAAGTATCGCCGCCTTTATCTCGTCAAGAAAGGTCAGCGATCTTACGCGGTTGCGGAAAATGCGGAATTGGAGAAGGATGAGATGAAACATAGTCTTTTGTCATTGCGAGGACTGAAAAGGACGAAGCAATCTGCGTTATTAATAACTGGGATCACCGCGTCGCTTCGCTCCTCGTGATGACGGCACTACAAGAGTTTTAAAAGTTCAGAGTATTCGGCGCCGCCGGTGAGTTCAAGAAAAGTATCTTCAAGGTTCCCGCCGGAACGGGCCTTATTCTTCAGTTCATTCACGCTTTCAAGGGTTACAAGCCTGCCCCGCTGTATTATGCCGACCCTGTGGGCAAGTTTCTCGGCAATCTCAAGCACGTGCGTGCACATGAACACGGTGACGCCTCTTTCCGAAAGTTTCAGCAGTATGTCCTTGACAAGCCTGGCGCTCTTCGGATCAAGCCCCACGAGCGGCTCGTCCAAAAAAAGGACCTTCGGCTGGTGCAGCAGCACGCTCGCGAGCACGAGTTTCTGTTTCATGCCGTGCGAGTATGATTCGACAAGCTCGCCGGACCAGTCTTTCAGCTCGAACATCTCAAGAAGCTCGGGGATCCTTGTTTTCTGTTCCGCAACCGGGATGCGGTAAATGTCACCGACGAACCTCATGAACTCAAAGCCGGTCAGCTGCAGGTATACGAACGGCTGGTCCGTAACCAGCCCGAATACTTTCTTGGCTTCCTGCGGGTCACGCTGGATGTCGAAACCCGAAACAATGGCGTTCCCCGAAGTCGGCCTCAAAAGCCCGGTCAGAAGTTTCACGGTCGTGGTCTTGCCGGCGCCGTTAGGACCGAGAAAAGCGAATATCTCGCCGAACTTTATCTCAAGATTGAGGTCGTCCACGGCGGTCAGCGAACCGAAACGTTTAGTTAAACCAGTTGTTTTGACAGCAATTTCATTCATAACTTTAGAAATACTAAATACTAATTTCTAAATAAATCTAAAATCACAATTCCAAATGTTAAATATGAATGCTATGTTTGAGTTTAATTTTTTATCTTTTGAGCTTATTTAGTATTTAGTGTTTCGTGTTTAGTATTTTCATTTACAGAATGTAAATGAAATGCGACAGTATCGCCGCCGATATCAGCGGCATCCAAAAATTATCGTTAAGCGGCCACGGGATCGTTTCAATCAGCGTCGCCACGAGCGCCCCTAAGAGGGCATAATCCCACCTTAGGAACGCCAGCCCCACCAAAACGCAGACAACAAAACAGGAAAGGCTTCCTTCAAGCGATTTTTTATTCCAGATCTTGTTCTTTCCCCTCTGTTTCCCGATTATCGCGGCGATGGAATCGCCGAACGAGAGATAAAGCATGCTCGCTACGACAATACATTTATCTTCAAATATGAGCATGGTCAACAGCGACCCTGACAGCGTGAAGACAAGACCGCTCATATGGTGGGTTTCTTCTTTCCTGTGGACGCCGCCCAGCGTGCTCAAAACCCATTTGTTCAAAGAGGGATTGTTGAGGCGCAGGGCTTCCATTGTTATGACAAACAGCAAGACAACCGCCATGCCTATTATCGTGACCTCCCAGGGCAGGAACCAGTATCCCGCGACATAGATGAGCGTCAGCATGTGGAAGGCTTTTCGTTTTATTTCTTCTAGCGTAACAGCATCCATAATTGCCTTATTTGCTTGCCTGAAAAAGAAATTATAAGTATCGTTTTCTTAAGAATATCCGCGATGAAGTCCTGAAAATCCACGGCGCCCGGGAACAGTATCCTGAAAAGCAGAGCAAGCATGACGCAGTTGACTATCAGGATAATTTCCGAAGAAAATACCGTACCAAACTGTTTTAGGTCGCTTTGCTCTTGCGACATCGCGAAATACGTCAGGCACAGGTGGAACGACAGCGTGAACCCGGTAAGGAACAGGAAGTACGGGTAAAACCCGCTCATCTGCCAGAACCTGCTTGCCATCCAGTACGCGATTACAAGGAGCAGCGTGTATATGGGTATGAAATACGGGGCAAGCGCTATCCAGATGTTAGTCTTGGTCAGCACCACGCTTCCGCCGGACGATGAAACCTTGAAACTCTTGAGCCAGGCGCCGCTCATGATGCCGGCGATGGCGTGCGTCAGTTCGTGCCCGAAAACATATGTTCTTATCGGCTTAAAAAATATCCCCTGAAAAATGAAATACACTATGATCCCGGCCCAAAAAGGCATCGCGCTTTCGGAAACGCTCCGCCCTAAAGTGAGCAATAAATTAAAAAAGCTCCAGCCGGAAGCTATGACAACGGGAACCAGGAGTATCGTCAGTAAAAGCCGCACGAATTTCATAAGGACCTATGTCGTGATATATTATCAACTTAGGACGTCAAAGTCAAATTGACTGCATCCCCTGTTTTGTTATATAATTGAACGGTATTTATAATTGAGCACCATGGTTTTTTTGGCCGTGGCATCTTTTAAACCTATAGCGAAATCCGCCGAAGCTGTGACATCAATATGGCGAATAGCCATGTTTATTGATGGCACGTATAGCGAAGGCGGAAATTTTCCGGAGGTAATTCTATGGTTTTACGCATCATGTCTCTCTCTCTTATGGCCGCTTTCATGTCGGGCATGTCTTTCGCGGCGGAACCGCCGAAGCAGTTGTGGGACAAAACACCGGGTTTATACGCTATTTTTGAAACCTCGGTGGGCAAGATCGTCTGTCGCCTTTTTGAAAAGGAAGCTCCCATAACGGTGGCGAATTTTACGGAACTGGCGGACGGAACCAGGGAATGGCTGGATCCCAAAACAGGGCAGAAGGTGAAGAAACGCTTTTATGACGGATTGATATTCCACCGCGTAATTCCCGAATTCATGATACAGGGCGGGTGTCCTTTAGGCACCGGCACCGGCGGCCCGGGATACAGGTTTGGCGACGAAATAGTCCCGGAACTGAAATTTGACCGCCCCGGGCGCCTTGCCATGGCAAACGCCGGTCCCGGAACGAACGGCTCGCAGTTCTTCATAACCGAAGTGCCTACGCCGTGGCTTGACGGCAAGCATACCATTTTTGGGCAGGTCGTCGAAGGGCAGGAATTCGTCTTCGGCATGGCCCGCGTCCAGTGCGGCCCCGGCAACAAGCCGTTAACGCCCGTTCTGCTGAAAAAACTTACTATTAAAAGAGTCGGCGGCGAAAAAAAAAAGTGAGCCTAAGCGGTAAGAAAATCCTGTTCGTGACGGCTCCCCAGAATTTCAGGGATGAAGAGTATTTTGAGCCCAAAGAGATTCTGTCCGGCCAGGGAGCCGAGATAGTGACCGCCAGCCTTGTGACCGGGGATATTACCGGAGCAAAGGGCGGCAAAGCGAAAAGCGACGTCATCATTAATAACGTGAAGGCCGTAGATTACGAAGGGATCGTGTTTGTCGGAGGGCCGGGCGCGCAGGTCTTTTGGAACAATCCGTCAGCCCAGAAAATAGCTCAGGACGCGGCCTCGCAGGGCAAGGTGCTCGGCGCGATATGCATGGGGCCCGGGACGCTTCTGAAAGCGGGAGTGCTGAAGGGAAAAAACGCCACCGCTTTCATGTCTCTTCAGGGCGATTTTTCGGCGGCAGGCGCGAATTACACGGGAAAAGCGGTTGAACAGGACGGAAAGATAATCACCGCGAACGGCCCGGAAGCGGCGAGAGATTTCGGCAACGCATTATTAGTGGAACTGAGTAAGTAGAACTACAGGGTCCAGTAGCCAGGGTCCAGCGTCCAGGATTTAAAATCCCCCCTCTTATCCCCCTTATTTCACTTCCGAAGTGGCGGAGACTCTTCGGAAGTGGTGATGGTGGGGACGAAAGGGGGATTTAGTTTTGCAGTTTTCTAATTCTTCCGTCTTCAGTCTTTCCTATTCTCTACTCTCTATTTTCTATTCTCTAGTATTTATAACTGCTGCCGCCTATGAATTCCCTGATGAGCGAGTTCTTCGGTATTACTGCTTCGTCCTTGAACTCCCCCACTTCCTCAAGCAGTTTGTAAACCCTTTCGGCCCTTATCAGCGCGTCCAGTTTTTTGGGGTCGTTCCCGTATTTCTGTATGATCGCGGGAAAAACGTCAAAAAGATGCTTCTTATAGACAGGCAGTTCGTACGCGAGCGAGCCGTTGAATACGTAATCCGCCTTGTTTATGAACGGCACTATGTTTTTCTTCTCGCTGCGCCTTACATAATGCCAGTGCCCCACTGTCTGCTCGGGCCTGTACGCCCTGTGCCATGAATCCCTGACCATCCGCCTCAGCATCCTCAGGTCCGCCCATCTCATGAAATCGCCGTTGGAATCCCTAAGCTGGCAAAGCGTTTCTATGTAGAACTTGAACTTCATTTCGTGAGGAACGCTTGACGTTATCTGCGGGTACAGCCCGTGCAGGCTGTCGATCAGGAGTATCTCGTCGTCTTTGACCGCGAACTCGGCAGCATTCAGCGTTCTCTTGCCGGTCTTGAAATCGTAAAGCGGCATTTTGACCGTATCGCCTTTCAAAAGTTTATAAAGATGCTCGTTTACCAGTTCAAGGTCAAGCGCTTCGGGCGCTTCAAAATCATGGTCGCCGTATTCGTCTTTAGGATGCTCGTCCAGATCCTTGAAATAGTTATCCAGATTTAAAAGTATGAATTTAAGCTTCTTTTTATGGAGCTGCTCGCCTATCTTTATCGTTGTCGTTGTTTTCCCTGAAGAGGACGGCCCGGCAACTATCACCATCCTTATCCTGCTCTTGCCGGCGCTTATTTTATCGGCGACTTTCTCGATTTCCTCGCCATACAGCTTTTCGCTTTCTACAACCAGTTTCTTCAACCCGTCTTTCGCGGTCTGTTTATTAATGTTTTCGACGGTGTCGCAGCCGTGGTCCACGTTCCACTTGTACGCGCGCCACAGCATCTTATAGGGAATATTGTCCTCGGCAACTATCCGGGTGTTTTTTTCCTCCCTTATCCGCGCGTGCTCCGCGCGGTAGAGAATGTAGGCCTTGGCGGTCCTGTAATGCCCCTTCTCAACAAGCACTTTTTCAACTATATCCTGGATCTCTTCAACGCTGGGTATGGATTCCCGGGCGTAGGTTCTGTTGATGACCGAGATAACGGTATTTGCCAGCGCTTCGGCGGTTTTCCTGTCGCTGCCGCCGACGTCAACGACGGCCCTGAAAATAGAATCAACTATCTTATTACGGTCAAACGCGACGGTTCTTCCGTCGCGCTTTATTATCCTGTCTATTTTCAGTTTCGTGATTTCTTTTTCCGGAAATAAATAATCCATATTTTAGTTATGGGTGATGAGTTATGAGTAATGAGCTGTAAAAGGAGTATTTTGTTGTCTTTACTCCATACTCATAACACATAACTCATAACTTACTTGACTTTCTTTATCCTTATATTGCTGCCGGCCTTTTTTTTATTCAGTATTACCTTTCTTTTTGCATTTTTCCCTTTTGCCGCGTTCTCCAGCTCCTGCCTTTGTTTTTCGGACTGCTCCAGGTTTTTTTTGTCTTCGATAAGCTTGGCCTTAAGCCATTCCAGCTCCTTTTTCTGCTGGCTTACGTCAACTCCGGTACGCGCGTACTTTATCGTCAGGTATTCAAGGAACTGTATATCCTTTTCGTTCGCAAGCGTTGTCAGTCCGTACGGGAAATATTTCTGGTATTCTTCCAGCATCCGGCTCTTGTCAAGCGCCTTTGCCGGGTTGAAATTAGTTATCGGCGCGAAACTATAAATAACCGAAAGAAACGCTGCTACCACGCTGCCCGTGATGAAGGTTTTCTTTATCAGGTTCCCCGAAGGAATGATCCCGGAAAGATACTGCAAGTACCCGGCCGTAAACCCTATAATAAGGTTAAGGATAAGCGCGGCCGCGATTATAAGCCCCGCGTGGAAACTTTTCGCGAGAAGCGAATAAATGATTGGCAGGACGATTAGCGAGAAAACAACCGAACCGGCAAGCCCGCTCCTAACTCCGAGCGCGAGGCGCGCTGATTTCGCTTTCTGCCTCAGTAGCCCTATCTCGCTCTTCAGAAAATCAATATGGGCTATTTTCTGCAGAAGTATTTCGGATTCCGCAAATTCCAGTTTTGATATCTTCCGCTTTATTTCCGCGGTCAGCCCGGCATAAGCGCTCGTCAGCGGGTTCTGCTCGCTGGTTAACTTCATATCTTTGCCGCTGAACCATACTTCCGCCGATGTCCCGGGAATTTTATACAAGACCTTGATATAAGCGCTTCTTTCCGCGGTAATCCTGTCAAAGAGCAACTTGCCGTTCTGCGGCACACTTATCTTTTTTCCGAGTTGTCCCACCGTATCCAGGAATTCCTTGTCAAGGCCCTTGCCTGCCAGGCCCGCGCTGTCACTTTCAAATTCGCGTTTCCATTCTATCTGGTTTTGCTGCAATTTCGAAAAAATATCCTGCGGGATGCCGCTTCCCATCAGTTCGGCTTTCCTGAATTCCGTGATGTGATGGACCTCAAGCGCGTATCCGGAAATACTTTGCCCGGCGCCGTTGCACGAACCGCATGAAACAGATCCGGTCTCTTCGCATTTTTTGCACGGAAGGCGCATTTTCCCGCCGCAGGTCCCGCAGGGGACGACACCCCTGCCTTCGCATACCGGGCACTTGTACTCCTTCTTCCCTCCACACCTGGGACAACCCCCCGTGCCGCCATCCATCTGTCCCGTGCCACCGCACTGCTCGCACAAAATCGATTTTGAACCGCGGCAGTTCGCGCATTTTATTTTTCCGTCGCCCCTGCACGCCGGGCAATGAACCCCTTTATGCCCCATACATTCCTGGCATACCGATTGCCCGGTGCCGCTGCACTGCGCGCAGTTAACGGCTTTCAGTGATTCGGGTATTTCAATTGTCACGCTCTTCGCGGAGAAATCCGACGCTTCGTCAACCTTTACCGCCCAGATGTCCACAGTCTTGGGGTCAAACACGACCGCTTTCGGAAGGTCCGGAGCTTTTTCCTTTTTAGTGAACGGCGCTATGCCGCGCGTCTCTATCTGGACCTCATAATAAATCCTGCGGACCTCGTATTCAACCGCCTCTATGATCTCCAGGCCAGAGATGAACTCTTCTCCGTGCCCACCCGTTAATCCCTTGAGCCACGCGGAGATCTTCTCTTTAAATCCGTTTAATTGCTGAGCATCAGTTACGTTTTTTTTCATGTATGTATATTTGTGCTTTTGAATAATTACAGATTACAAATTACATATTACAAATTTAAACCAAAAAAGACTTTAATCTGTAATCTGAAATCTGTAATTTGTAATTGTTTATTCAAGCATGTAGTCTTCGAAAGGTATTTTTTTGTCCTTAAGCTCTTTTTTCCAGAGATCCTTGGCTTTCGGCATCTTTTCGCGCGCCTGTTTCACCCACTTTGACTCCGGAGGGGAAAAAAGTTCAACCGTGGTCTGATACCATATATAGGCGTACTTAATTGAACTTTCCGAGATGCGTTCATCTCTCCTGAACTTCATTATTTCATACTGCTTATTATACTCGTCTTGCGTGATTTTTAACTTTTCAAGCTTCTTGTCAAGGGATAACTTATCTTTCTGAAACTCCTTTTCAAGCGCATCCGCCTTCAGTTTCGGATTTTCGTTCCAGGCCCAGTATTTCTCGCCTTCAAGATACGCCGACCTCGCGCGCAGGATTACGTCCACGTACACCATCAGATACACCGCGCATATACAGGCTGCAACTGTCAGCGTAATTTTAACCCATTTTTTCTTTAAAAGTTCCATTTTGACCTCCTGCATATTTCTTATTACAGATTACAGATTACAAATTACATATTACAAATTTTAACTTAAAAAGACTGTAATCTGTAATCTGGAATCTGTAATTGATATTAGCCTTCTATCAGCGATACTAACGCGTCTTTAAGATGGTTCTTGTCTACGGCAAGGTCAAATTCTATCCCGACCATGCTGTATCCGGCGTTTTTGGATACGCGTACTACGGTCCCTCGGGCATTTTCAAAAATAAAATTCTGTCCCAGCGTGAAACTCAGGAATACCGTTTCCTTGTTCTCCAGCTCTTTTCTTGTTTCAAGTTTTATCCCCACGAGGCTGATATCGTAGATTATCCCCCAGGCTTCCGCAGGCTCGCCTTTAGTCACGCGCACGAGAACCGGTACCGAACAGCTGATTCTCAGGCTCCTGCGGTTTTCTTTTGTCATGGTTTTCAAATCTCCAGTTTTAATTTGCCGATCTTTACGATTATCACGCAGGAAGGGCTTCCGTTATATATCAGATAGATCTTGTCTCCGCGGATGCACATGCCGGAAAGCGCCCCGGCCGAATGTTTTGGCAGGCGGTAGACTCTGGCCAGTTCAAGGTTGTCCATCTTCTGGGCAAAAACGTAGGCTTTGTTCGTGCTCGCGTCGGCTATCCATACATACTTGCCGTCCCAGTAGAGCCCGATTGGAGCCGTAAGCCCTGAATTGTAGGAATTTATGAGCAGCAACTCACTCCCGACGTAATACTGGTATATCTTTTTCGTGACCGAATCGCACATCCACAGGTTGTTCCCCACGAAAGCCATGCCTGAAGGCGAGCCCTCTCTGAGCTTGTAATTGCGTATTATGTCAAGATTCTCGTTTATGACGTGCTGTCTTAAAACAAGGTCGTTTCCCACTGACCATATGTAATTCTCATACTTGGCGATAACAAGCGGCCCGAAATCAGAGAAGAAATATGCCTTTTTCAGGTCCAGCTTATTATCTTTCTCCTGGTACTTGTATATCGACTGCGTGTACCAGTTGCTGAGCCACATGTTCCCGCCGTCGGAAAGCACAGAGGTAGGATCGTTGTACGGGAGGTCTATCCTGATGAACTGCTTCTGCCCGAGAATAACCCCCGCATATACTGCCAGCAGCAGGCCGGCGCATGCGATTATGATGTTTCTTTTGTTCAGATACTTCTTGAATCTCTTTATTTTCACCGAGGCGTCGGCCTTGAAAAGCCCGTAGGATCTGATTGCGTGATTGATCACCACGTTCACGGCACTTCTTCGCAGGGGCGGGTTTATGCAGTCAAAAGCGCCCGCTTTCAGGAGTTCAACAGCCATCCGCGCGTCATACTCCGGAAGCAGGCATATACACGGCTTGTTCGGGAGATTTTTTCTTACTTCATCTATCATCGCGGCGCCGTACGAGGAATCGAGTATCACGATATCGGGATTATCATGTATGTAACCGCGCACCGATATCCCTTTTTCCCCTATGATAACCTTGTGCTTTTCAGAAGAAAGTATCGATGCCAATTCGCTGACGTGCTCTTTCTTTGCCAGCATCAGGAGTATATTAATCATTTTTTCTCACCATCCCTGGGCAGCATTAGCGTAAAGACGCTTCCTTTGTTTTTCGGTTCATACGTGATTTCCCCTCCGAGAACCGCGGAGCACCTTTGCGCCGTAGGAAGTCCCATGCCCCACCTGCCCGGTTTCGTGGAATAGAAAGGAAGAAAAAGCTTGCCCTTATCGTCCGTCTTGATGCCCGCGCCTTCATCGGCAAAGACAAGTTTTATGCTCTCATCAGAAAATACCGCCGCAATCTCCAGCACGCCCCCCTGCGGCATGCTTTCAAGCGCATTAATTATCAGCGTGTGGCAGATTTCGGAAATGATTTTTCTGTCGGAAGAAAAGGCGGGATATTTCATTTCCGCGGGCCATTTTATTTTTATATTGAATCTGGCTATCTGGGTCATGTACTTCCCGTTCAGCTCGTTCCACAGGTCAAGGAAATTAATCTTTTCATATTTTACTTTCGGCTCTTCGTAGAGCTTGATGTAGATGTCTATTGCCTGCGTCAGTTCCGTGCTGCTGCGGTTAATAAGGTCAAGGTCGGGAGCGAGTTCCAGGACATAATCCTGCGCAGGCTTCCCGAGCTTTCCGGCAATCCTTTGCGCGAGCGACTTCGGAGCGGTTTTCGGAGACGAGCTTCTTATGTTCTCAAGTTTTTCAAGGCAGAATTTAGATGAACCCGATATCGCGCTTGTCAGGTTCCGCAGTTTGGAGCTCATCAGTTTAATTTCCTGCAGCATCTTATTCTCTATTTCGCCTGAATTTCTTTCCCTGAATTCTTTGTCTTCGGATATAATCCTTTCCTTCTCTTTGCCTATCTCCGTCTGCTGCGTTTCAACCTTCTCTTTCAATTCCTTTAAACAGGTTTTCAGGTTTTCCATGTCATCTATGCCCTTTTTCTGCTCAGCATCGCGTAATCCCTGTATTTTTGCGTTTTGGTTCTTCAGTTTCGCCAGACTCACGTTTAATTCTTCGCCGGTTTGTTTCAGTTTATCATACTCTTTTTTCAGTTTAAGCAGCTGTCCGCGCAGAAACCGTATCTCTTCCCCCTGTTCCACGGTTTTGGCTTTAATCCCGTCCCCGGAAAGCCCGGATATTGAACGCAGGATCTCGTTTTCCTCTTTCAGCTGCGCGCTTCCCGTGTCTGCATCTTCGAGGTTTCCTTCAAGGCCCCTTTCAAATTCTTCAAGGCTCGAAACGACGGCTTTCAGCGCCGGCTCTTCCATGTGCGGAGCCGCCCTCTCTATAATTGCCTTCTTCAACGCCTCAAATTCCTTCTTTATCTTGTCTTTCATTTTATTAGGGTCCAGGGTCCAGCGTCAAGGGTCCAGGATTTAAAAGTCTTGTCTTTGCTTTTACTGGCCACCGGACCCTGGCAACTGGCCCCTGCTTTTAAGGTTCCGGTATCACCAAATCCGCGCCTGCTTGCGGCCTGCCGCGGATTACTTTATCCTCGTTTGCGCGGTATATGAGCTGCCATTTGCCCGGATCGTCGTAATATCTCTGCGCTATGTCTCTTAGAGTATCGTTCTCTTCGACTTTATGGCTCTGCGGCCAGGTTGGTTTTTTGGGCTTGGCTTCGGTTCTTTCGACATTCCGCGGTTTGTCAACCGTAGGTTTAGGCGGGGGCGGAGCAGCCGGTTTCGCTGAAGGTTTCGGTTCTTCCGGCTGTTTTTCAGGCACGAACATGGAATCGTCCATCGATTTATCCAATTCGCTCTTTCTGGCCTTAAGCCGCTTGATCTTCTGTTCCAGTGCGGCGGCTTTTTCAATCGCCCTGTTCATGTATATTTCGGAAAAATGTTCTCCGCCGAAACGGTATCTCAGCGAGAACTGAAAATATCCGGAATCCTTGTCGTTAACCGGCAGGGCGAAAGCCGTATCAAAACCCACCGGCCACAGATACGAGCTCAGTCCGATTGTGGCGTAAGATTTCTCTGAATTGAAATAACCGAGACGCATGACAAGCAGACTGCTGTACAACCCCTTTTCCCACCCGCCCGACATATACATCTTGTTGGATACCCAGGACATGTCGGTCGTCAACTGCCCGGCCGGCGAAGGATATCCCAGTCCCAACACAGGCGTTATCTTTGCCATCGAATCGTTCCCGGAAAAAAGGTTTTTAAAGCCGATGCCGTATTGTATTTTCTCCACAGACCATTCTGACTGCACTCCAAAATCTGCGAGAATCAGCGAGGTTGATTCCGGGGAAGCGTCGGAGCGCCATTTCAGGGTAGTGCCCCAGCGGAAATTATCGGAAAATATATTGCCCGCAATCGTAAACCCTGCCTCCTGCACGTTTATTCCTTCAATCTGCTTTTTGTTCGCGTGCACGGCCACCGGGTTTCCGCCCAGCATGTCCAGCGGCCATGAAAAAATGCCGCCGCCCGAAAAACCGATCCTGCCGCTCTCATACATGCTTCCGAAATCCATTTTCAGTTCCATCATTTCCTGCCGCATGAGGCCGGCCGGGTTGTAATAAACGGAATCCACGCCGCTGTTAAGCGCGGAAAAGGCCTGTCCCATGCCGAACGCCCTCGGGCTCTCAAACTCCACGCAATAACCTGTTTGCGCTATCGCCGCCAGGATGGCTGATGTTATAAGCAGTTTTTTCAGTGAAGACCCTCCGCGCCGCGTGTTATTCAAGGCTTAAATTATCTATGGATATATCCCATGGATTGTCGCTGGACTGCATTAAAATAAACATCAGCTCCCGGATACTGGCTGAATCCAGCAGTCCGTTCCCCGGAGGGCTGTCCGTTGATTTAGTCCATCCGGTGAAAAATTGTATGCCGCTCACGAACCTGAAGCGCGACACGAATGACGTTTCTTTTGAAACCCATATCTCGCCGTCGCCGTCGATCACGCCAAGGCCTACTTTCAGCGACGGCTGCAGCGACCCGCTGTTTGACGCCCCGGGATTTCCCCTGACCCAAAACTTGATGCTGGTTACCGCGGAAAAATCCTGCGGTTCAAGGAAAGAACGCGATATTACTATCTTAGCCGATGTTTTCCCGGGTTTTTCTGGCAGAAAAACACGCAGGACGCCGCTTTCCGTTTCCTTGTCCCGGGTCCAGTCCACCCTGGGCTTGTTTGTAAAGCCTTCCAGCGTTTTCACGTTGTAAACGAGCAGCGTTTTCATCAGGCCGCCCTCAAAATCATCTCCGGAAAATCTTTTGAACGTCTGGAAATAGTGATCCGTGTCTTTCCAAGACGCAGGATACTGAAAAAACGGGTTAAAGCCCTCGGACGCGAAGATGTACCACGCCGAAATACCTAAATTGTAATCCGACCCCTTTTCCCTCGAAGGCATCACGGCCCCGCCCAAATGCCTCTTGCTGAATAAAAGGCTGGAAGCCAGGTCATTGAGGATCGCCTCGGATTTATCCTGTTCGCCAGAAAGCTGATAGACGAGCGCGAGTTTTTCCCTGTTCTTGAAATCCAGCTCTCCGGGAAGATTTCTCCATGCCTGCCGTTTTTCTTCGAAAACAAGCAGCGCGTCCAGCGAGTTGGACGGCTCGTTGGTCTTGCGGACATTGCTGAAATAGAAATTCCCGGAAGCCTTCTCCGTAAGAAAAACATTCAGGTACTGGCATGCCCTGTAAGCGGTAAAACGGTACTCGCTTGACTGCGTCACGTTCCAAAGACCGTACATCGCCGAACACGCGAGGATATTGTCCGAAGCCCTGATAAAATCGATCGGCCCTTCTCCGATGAAACCCGCGGCTAAACCGCCTTCAGGCCCTTCCAGGCGGGCAACCGCGCCCGCAAGCTCCCGCGCGAACTTCAGAAATCTTTTGTCGCCCGTGTATTCCGTGTAATGCGCGGCGGCGATAATAAGCCATAACTGGTTTGAAGGATTTATCTCGCTGCTTAGCGGCTCACCGTTCAGCTGGTAGTTCGTGTAAAAACCAGCGAAATCGCCGCGGGCGCTCTTCTTCAGTTTTTCAAAGTATCTAAGGATCCTTCCCGCCCTGTTGTAATGCCCCCTGACGGTAAAGACTATCGCCGCCAGCGCCTGGTCCTCGACCGAAAAACTGTCCATTTCTTCGGGGATCACGGGTCCTTCGGCGATCTGGCGGCACGCGAACCAGTAATAAACCGAATCCGCGGTCGTAAAACTGCCGGCAAATGCCACGGAATTTATCAAAAAAACAACCGCGGCGGCAATTAGTATTTTCGCCTTCATTTATTGTATGGTATATCTTTTTGCCGAGAATGTCAATTTGAGTTTTCTATATAAAATGAATGCTTTTTGCCTGTGCCGTTTCAAAATATTTATTGCCTTTTCATTACACATTACACATGTAACATTACGCTGTATTTACGCTTTTCCAAGAAGCGTCATTCCAACGGAGGCCGTATGCGAGTTTATTCTTTTGTAGCAATCGATAAGGTCCAGGTGGACGCTTGAGGTTTCAAGTGATTCCCTGAGCCCAGAATTCAGCCTTCCGACATGCCTCTTTCTCATGTCGGATTCAAGCTCGTTCACAAGCTGTTTTGAATCCGCAACGATCCGCGCGAATTCAAGATCGTTTCCGCGCAGCGCCGCGACCGCGTTTTCAAGGTTTGCCGAGACTCTTTCGTGGATCTCGATTATGTCTTTCCACCCGTTCGCCGAGAACTTCATTTTGTGGTCGATCGTCTTGCGCGCGAGCGGTACTATATTCTTGTCTATAATATCGCCTATCTCTTCGATATCCGACGCTATAAGCAGAAGCCTTGTTTCCATCCCGGATTGTTCTTCGGACATGGATCCCTGGGCGATCTTTGACAGATACGCCACGATCGCGTTTCTCAGGATGTCTACCCTGATGTCTTTCAGCGAAACGGCGTCGCACATTTTCATGCTGTCGTATTGAAACATCTCCATGGAGCATTTCAGCATGTCTGCCACTATCTCGCCTTCGCGCACAACCTCCCTGCGCGCCTGTTCAAGCGCCAGCGCCGGCGTGGCTATCAGGTTGTCATCTATGAACTGCGGGCCGAAAGGCCTTTCTTTCTCTTTTGCCGGCATTACGGCTGTCATTACCTTGTACACCGCTGGAATAAGGAAGAAAAACGCAGCCGTGTTGACGACAGCCGCGAGCGTGTGAGCCATGGCTATCTGGCGCGCAAGATCTTCCGTAAAAAAGAACAAACGCGTGAACCACTCCACGAAGCCGATCCATAAAGGTTTTCCTCCGACCGTGAACAGCGTCAGGAAAGGCAATAATATCAGGACTCCGGCGGACTTATGCACAAGATGCCAGACCGCGACTATCCTGCCTTCCCTGCCGCGGCCGATTGACGCGATTAGCGCCGTCGTGCAGGTCCCAACCTGCGCGCCAAGATTTATCAGCACGGCCTGATTGAGATTTATCACGCCGGCTAAAGCGAGCGCTATCACGATTCCGGCGGTCGCGCCGCTTGACTGCAGTATTGCCGTGAATACAAGCCCGACGAGTATGCCCAGCAGCGGATGCCCGACGTTTTTCATGGTATCAAGGAACGGAACGTAATCCTTCAGCGGAACAAGCAAATCAGTCATTATTTTCATGCCCAGGAAAAGTATCCCGAAACCAAGCACCGCTTCGCCGATGTTTTTCCATTTTTTGCTGTGGCTCAATACCATTACGTAGAATCCGACGCCCGCTATTAATACGGAAAAATCAGCCAGCTTGAACGCCAGCAGCTGAGACGTTACAGTCGAGCCTATCCCGGTGCCCATCGTCACGGCGATCGTCTGGTAGAACGTCAGGAGCCCCGCGCTGACAAGACTGACTTCAAGCACCGTCGTGGCCGAGCTTGACTGGTTGAGAAGTGTCACGAACAAACCCGTACCGACGCCGCGTAGCGGGGATTTCGTCAGCGTAACAAGGAACTCTTTCAGTTTCTGCCCGGCAATCTTCTGGAGAGCGTCGTTAAGGTAGAACATCCCGAACAGGAATATCCCGAGCCCGCCTATTATCCCGAACAGTATCGTGACAAGCCAGCCTCTTGAGCGCGAAACCGCCTTGAACACGACAGGATCGCCTATCGTTTCTCTCGTAACCGCGCTTACAAGTATGTCTCCCGTGCCGGGATACCCGACATTCAGCCGCGCCCTGGCGAAACCGGCGTCATCCGTAATGTTGAGTCCTCCCGCGATGATGGAATCCGCCCTGTTTTTCCCGTTCCCGTCCTGCTCCGGCTGATAAATGACCGTGAAAGCCACGGGCGCTCCCTGAACAGGCGCTGAGTCCGCGCTCGTGACCCGGACGATGAAATCTTCGCGCAGGGGGTATCCCGCGTAACCTGTCTGGTTATCGCCTGAAACCTTAATAATTTTATGGACCGCAAAAGCGGAGGATGAAAACAGGAAAAGGAATGAAAGGATCGGCGCAAGAAGTCTTTTCATTGTTGTTTGTTTTTCAATGAAAATGAATCTGGCAGGAGCCTGGGAAGTTTCATGATTTTGTGTTTTCCGTCTTCGGAGCTTATTATAATATCCGCGTTTTTCGCGAACTCAGCGATAACCTGCCTGCAGGCGCCGCACGGGGTGGCAAATCCTTTAGCGCTCCAGACAACAGCGACCGCCTTGACCGTCTTTTCGCCCTCGCTCACAGCCTTAAAAATCGCCACGCGCTCGGCGCACACCGTAAGCCCATATGAGGCGTTCTCAATGTTCGCCCCGGAATAGATATTACCGCTTCCTCCGAGCGCCGCCGCGCCTACTTTGAACTTTGAATAAGGCGCGTACGCGTTCTTTGCCGCTTTTTTCGCTACGTTGATCAACTTCAGATAATTCGGTTTCATTTTTTCCTTTTTTGTCATTCCCGAAGGTAGTAATCGGGAATCTATTTTATTTCAGTTACAATGGATCCCCGATTTAGGCATTCGGGGATGACTCCGTCGATACGGAGTCATTTCAGCAGTTCAAAATGCGTCAGCTTCTTGAATTGTTCGAAACGCCTCCTAATTTCCGGCTTGCTTAGATTTGTAAGCCTGTTCAAACTGAAATCCTCAACGTTGAATGAGGCCATGACGCTCCCAAAAATCATCGCCCGGCGCAGGTCGCGGTCGTTTTTCGCGCCGCACTGCGCCAGATACCCCATGAAACCGCCGGCGAACGTGTCGCCCGCGCCCGTGGGGTCGAAAACATTCTCCAAAGGATACGCCGGTACCGAGAAAATGTGTTTCGGCGTGAAGAACAGCGCGCCGTACTCGCCGCGCTTGATTACAAGCGCCTTCGGTCCCCATTTGAATATCGCCTTCGCGGCTTTTACAAGGTTTGCTTCCTTCGCGAGCTGCCTTGCCTCGCCCTCGTTTATGACAAGTATGTCGACCATGCCGAGCGTCTCTATTAGTTCGTCACGCTTGCTCTCTATCCAGAAATTCATCGTGTCGCAAGCCACTAACTGCGGCTTTTTGACCTGTTCAAGGACCTTTCTCTGGAGAACCGGGTCTATATTTGCCAGGAATACCACTTTGCTGTCCCTGTATTTCGCGGGAAGTTCCGGGCTGAAATTGGCGAAGACGTTCAATTGGGTGTCGAGCGTCTGCGCCTGATTGAGGTCGTGCAGGTAATGCCCTTTCCACCTGAAAGTCTTTCCGGCGACTTTCTGAAGGCCCGAAGTGTCAACGCCGTGCTTGTGCAGGAGTTTTATGTGCCTGTCCGGGAAATCATCCCCTATAACGGCGACAAGGTTGACCGGCGTGAAATACGAGGCGGAAACCGAAAAATACACGGCGGAGCCGCCGAGCGCGTCATCCGCTTTTCCGAACGGCGTTTCTACCGAATCCAAAGCAACGGAACCTACTACCAAAATACTCATTTAATAACTCCTTACAGAAGGGTCCAGGGTCCAGGGTCCAGGGTCCAGGGTCCGGGGTCCAGGATTTAGAAAGTATTGTCGTTGCTTTTACTGGACGCTGGATCCTGCCTACTGGCCCCTATTTTTTATATTTTCCCAGCAGTAACTCCAGTTTCTTCTGCGTTTTGGCGTTTTTTGCGTCAAGTTTTGACATTATCGCGTATTTAAGCGCTTCCGAACACGCGCACTCCCTTCCGGTTTTCGCGAGTTTCGGCACCGCCAGTTTAATCAGTCTCTTAACGTTCGCCACGTTTTGATGCACTACCTCGACAACCGCGCCCGCGCTGACTTCCTCGCCGTGTTCCTTCCAGCAGTCGTAATCCGTCACAAGCCCGATCGTCGCGTAGCATATCTCGGCTTCGCGCGCGAGCTTTGCCTCGGGCACCGCGGTCATGCCGATGATGCTGAAACCCATCTTCCTGTATGTTTCGGATTCGGATTTTGTTGAGAACGCCGGGCCCTCCATGCAGACGTAGGTGCCTCCGTAGTGGTTGGATATGCGCATTTCATCCATGGTTTCCTTGAGCGCCTTGCGGACGTTCTCGCAGAACGGGTGCCCGAACTGTATGTGGGCGACTATGCCGTCCCCGAAAAACGTGGAGCGCCTTGTTTTCGTGCGGTCGTACAGCTGGTCGGGAATAGTGAAGTCCTTGGGTTTGAATTCTTCCTTGAGCGAGCCGCACGCTGAAATTGATATGATCTTTTCCACTCCAAGCGATTTGAGCGCGTAGATGTTCGCGCGGAAATTGATTTCCGAGGGCAGTATCCTGTGCCCCCGCGCGTGGCGCGGAAGGAAGGCGCATCTTACTCCTTCAAGCTCTCCGGTTACTATGGCATCGGAAGGATATCCAAAAGGCGTCTTGATCTTTAACTCTTTCAGATCTTTTATTCCTTCAATTTCGTAAACGCCGCTGCCGCCGATGACGCCGATCTTTACCGGCTCAATGCGCTTTGCTTGGCCTGCCATTTTTCCCTCCGCTATTAATCGTCTTTTTTCAAGTATTCCAGATTTCAGATTGCAGATTTCAAATAAAAGACTTTTTTAGAGCAGTTAATTTGAAATATGAAATTTGCAATTTGAAATCGTCGTTATATTTCACTCGGTTTCACGTCCACTATCATCAACTGCAAGGTTTTCTTGTCTTTCCAGTTGTTTATCTCAAGCTGGAACGCGAGATCGACAAGCGGTATGTTGTCGATATCCTCAAGCAGGCGCCCCATGCCCCATCCCACGGCGGTTAGCGAATGGTTGCCGTTTTTCGCGATCCGGAGTTTAAGGTGGTTATCGCCCATGCGCGCGCGTTCAAGCACGCGCATCTCGCGCAGCGCGAACACCGGATTCGGGTTTCCCGCCCCGAACGGCTCGATGGCCCCCAGCTCTTCCACAAGGCCCATCGTTGCTTCGGACGCTGAAAGCTCGCAGTCTATCTTTATTTCCGGAACCATGCGTTCCGGGGTTATTTCCTCTCCTGCGATCTTGGTTATCCTGGCGCGGAACTCCTCGATGTTTTCCTTTTTCACGGTAAGGCCGGCGGCCTGCGCGTGACCGCCGTATTTGACCAGCAAATCCCTTGTTTTGTCAAGCGCGGCGACTATGTCGAATCCTTCTATGGAACGCGCCGCGCCCATCGCCTCGCCGTCTTCCAAAATTAAAAGTATCACGGGACGGCTGTACTGCCTGGCCAGCTGCGACGCTATAATACCGGTAACTCCGTGCTCGACACCGCTTGCCGTCACGACAAATATCCTGTCCTTTTCGACATCGCACTGTTCAAGCATCAGCGGAAGGAACTTTTCCATGTTTTCCGCCTGCAATTCCTTGCGCTCGCCGTTCAGCTTGATTATGGCGTCCATCAATTCATCGGCCCTGTAAGGGTCTTCGCACAACAGAAGCTCGGCCGCCAGGTCGGCACGCCCGCGGCGTCCCGCGGCGTTCAATACCGGCGTTATGCTCCATGAAACGAATTTTCCCGTCATGCCGCTGTTCCTGTTTCCCGAGCAGCGCTCCACGAGCGCCTTGACGCCGGGTTTTCTCGACTGCAGCAGGGCCTTCAGCCCGTGCTTGACGATAATTCGATTCTCTCCGGAAAGCGGCATAATATCGGCGATCGTGCCCAAAGCCAGCACGTCCAGATGGTTTTCGCGGAAGAACTTCATCCTGATGTCCGAATACTGCTCTATTCTCAGGAATACTTCATAGGCGGCCATCGCGTCGTCAAGCGCGCGGTGGAATTTATCGCGCTTGATCTTCATGCTCTTTACGAGAGCGGGCAGCGCGTATGAATCAAAGATAAAATTCTTCCTTGACAGGCTAAGCGTGTCTATATACGGATTGTCTATATCCGCGTCAAGATATCTTTTGGCGTAGAAACGCAGGAATCCCAGGTCAAATTCGGCGTTGTGGATTATCAGCCGGCGTTTCCCGATGAATTCAATGAGCTTCCTAAGCATCTCCCCGACGGACGGCGCGCGCGCGACCATTTCGTTCGTGATCCCGTGGATCGCGGATATCTCGGGCTTTATCCCGCGTTCAGGGCGGGCAAGCGACTGGAATGTCTCAATGACCAGGCCGTTCTTTATTTTTACCGCGCCGGCCTCGCATATTTCCGCGTTCCCCAATTCCAATCCCGTTGTCTCAAAATCCAGCACGACCATTTCTTCGTCGAAATACTTGCCGAACGACGACATGAGAGCTTCCGCGACCTTGAACGACACGAGGCATCCCGCTATTTCGGTGTACGGATAAGATGAAGCGGCGCGCTTGGGGTCCACTACCGCCAGCGCCTGCGGCAGGCCCGCGGGAAGCGGCTCGTGGTGATCCGTTATGACTACATCAATGCCGCGCGAAACCGCGTATGCCGTCTCTTCAAGCGCCGATATGCCGCAGTCGACGGTTATCATCAGTGTTATGCCTTGCACGACGTATCTTTCTATGATCTCCTTGTGAAGCCCGTAGCCTTCATCCGAAGGGATGTACCACACGGGTTCCGCGCCAAGCGATCTCAGCGTCTGAACGATCACGCATATTGACGAAACGCCATCCACGTCCCTGTCCCCGTAAACCAGTATCTTCTCCTTGTTTTCAATTGCTTTCCGTATCCTTGCCACGGCCTTTTCCATGTCGGGCAGAAGGAAAGGATTCGCCAAATCTCCGAGCTCAGGCGTTAGGAAACCGCGCGCTTCTTCAACCGTTGTTATGCCCCTGTTGACGAGCACCGTCGCGGCCGGCCTTGAAACGCCGAGTTCCCTGATGAATATCTCAACTATATCCTTGTCAGGCTGGTTCACTACCCATGTTTTCAGCGAAAATATCGTGCTGTTCCCGAACATCATCCCATCCGCCCGTGCAACAATTTTGGTTTTCCCGTTTTTTTCGGGCCTATCGTATACGCCGATATGAACTTGACTATCGCATCGTTCCTTTTCGCGTTCCTGCCGAAATAGAACTCGGCAAGCGGCTCGCCTTTTTCGGCGTATTCACCTATCTTTTTGCGTATGATGATCCCGGCGCCGTGGTCTACGGCGTCTTCCTTGGAAATCCTGCCGGCTCCGAGGAGCACCGACGCCATGCCGACCGCGGCCGTGTCAATCTTTTGGACGTATCCTTTTTTCGGAGACGGGATTTCCTGCGTGTCGGAAGAAACCGCGAGCGCCTTCTCCGGCCGGTCTGCTACGGCCGGGTCCCCGCCTTGAAACCCGACAAGCTCCCTGAACTTCGCAAGCGCTTTGCCGTTTTTTAAATTCTTTAAAAGCGTTTGTTTCGCCTTGTTTCCGTCCTTTTCCACGCCGGCCAGCGCCAGCATCCCGGCGCCGAGTTCCAGCACAAGCTCCGTGAAATCCTCCGGGCCGCCCCCGCGCAGCACATCTACGCACTGCCTGAGCTCCAGAGCGTTGCCTACGGCGTTTCCGAGCGGCTGGTTCATATCGGTAATAAGCGCGGTAACCTTCTTTCCGGCCCCCTTGCCTATCATTATCAAAGTTTTGGCGAGCAGTTCCGCGTCTTTCAAGCTTTTCATGAAAGCCCCTGAACCGGTTTTCACGTCCAGCACAAGCGCGTCGGAGCCTTCCGCGATTTTTTTTGACATTATGCTGGCAGCGATCAGCGGGATCGAGTCCACCGTTGCGGTCACGTCGCGAAGCGCGTACATTTTCCGGTCAGCCGGCGCGATTTTTTCGGTCTGGCCTATCATCGCAACGCCGATCTCCGACAATATCCTCTTGAACTCTTCAACGGGAACATTTACGTTGAAACCGGGGATGGACTCAAGCTTGTCCAGCGTCCCTCCGGTATGGCCGAGGCCCCTTCCGGACATCATGGGCACAACAACACCGCAGGAAGCGACAAGCGGGGCAAGCACTATCGAAGTGCCGTCCCCTACGCCGCCCGTGGAATGCTTGTCCACTTTAACCCCCCGTATGCCGGAAAGGTCAATAGTATCTCCCGTCCCGATCATCGCGTTTGTCAGCGCCAGGGTTTCTTTCCTGTCCATTCCGCGCAGGAACATCGCCATTAAAAGAGCGGACATCTGGTAGTCACGCACCGTTGCCGATGTATATCCTGAGACGGCGAAATTTATCTCGTCGCCAGAGAGCCTGCCGCCGTTGCGTTTCTTATAGATAATGTCGTAAATCTGCATAGTTTCCTATTATTCCCCCTCTTTATGAAAGAGGGGTCAGGGGAGATTTTCAAATCCCCCTTAATCCCCCTTTTTCAAAGGGGGAAAGTATAAGGTAAGTCACTGTATTCTGTTAATTATTTCCGCTATCAGTTTCCCCAGCTTCTGTCCTGTCTTCTTTCCCGCTTCTACGACATCCATGTGCGAAAGCGGTTTAATTCTCGCCGGAACTGCCACATTGGAAACATAGGCCAGGCCGAGTACCTTTACGCCCATCTGGCGCGCCGCTATCGCCTCAGGAATCACCGACATCCCGACAACGTCGCCGCCGAGCCGCCTGAAGGCCTTTATCTCGGACGGCGTTTCGTATGATGGACCGCTTACCGCGAGATAAACGCCCTCTTTCATTTTCACTTTTGCTTTTCTTGCCGCCGCCGCCGCGGTTTTCCTCAGGTCTTTTGAGTACACCCCGCTCAGATCCGGGAACCGCTCGCCGAATTCCGGGGTATGAACTCCGCGCAGGGGATTATCTCCCATCAGGTTTATATGGTCCTTAACAGCCACGATATCGCCTTTTTTGTACGCCGGATTCAGCCCTCCCGTCGCCGCGGTGATAATAAGGTATTCGATGCCGAGCCACTTGAGCAGACGTACAGGATACATAATCTGTTCCATCGCGTAGCCTTCGTAGTAATGGACCCTGCCCTGCATTATCGCTATCCCCTTGCCGGAATACCCGCCGATTATTAGCTCGCCGTTGTGCCCGTGCACCGTTGACGGCGCGAAATGAGGTAATTCATTGAAATGGAAAACAAAATCCTCTTTTGAGCTCTCAATGACGCTGCCGAGGCCCGAACCGAGGATTATGCCTATCTTGGGCTCTATATGCGTGCGCAGTCTTATGTAGTTGCGGGTTTGCGATAGTTTGGAGGTTATACTCTGGTCCATGTTAACTCCGTCGTCCGTATTTCGTTCAAAGTCTTATTAGTGGCTAGTCGCTAGTTGTTAATTCGTAATCTTTCAATCTTTCCAATCTTTAAATCTTGGAATGTCTTTTCTAGCCCCCAGTCACTATGTCTTTAAGAAAGCTTGTCCCGTTCTTAATCGCGCCGAGGCCCAGCGCTTCCGCTATTGTCTGCGCGGCGTCGGCGAATGTCGGGCGGGTCCCGAGATCGACGCCCGCTTTTACTTTTTTTCCGTAAACTAATACGGGCACGTACTCGCGCGTATGGTCAGTGTGCTTTGTGTATGTGGGGTCGCAGCCGTGGTCGGCGGTAATTATCAGCATGTCATCTTCCTTAAGTAATGCCAGGATCTGCGGAAGGAATTCGTCGAATTCCTTGAGCCCCCTGGCATAACCGACGGCATCGCGCCTGTGACCCCAGAGCATATCAAAATCCACCAGGTTGGCGAAGATAAGCACGTTTTCGTAGCCGTGGATCAGCTGTTCCTTTATGCTATTCATGCCTTCTTTATTGCTGTGCGTGTGCATCGCGTCCGTAATCCCTTTCCCGTTATAAATATCCTCTATTTTTCCTATCCCTACAACATGCATGCCCGCGTTTTTGGCCCTGTCAAGCACAGTTTCCTCGAAAGGGTCCAGGGAATAATCCCTGCGGTTTTCCGTGCGCGAGTAGTTTCCGTTTCCGCCGGTGAAAGGCCTCGCTATAACCCTGCCAACGGCATGTTCGCCCGTCAGCATTTCCCGCGCGGCCCGGCACGCCTCATAAAGGCGCTCAAGCCCGAAGGTTTTTTCGTGAGCGGCCACCTGAAAAACCGAATCCGCCGAGGTGTATACTATCGGACATCCGGTCTTGACGTGCTCGTCGCCGAGTTCATTGATTATCACGGTGCCGGAAGCCGTCCGGTTGCCCAGTATTTTTTCGCCGATTAGTTTTTCAAATTCCTGGATGAGTTCTTGCGGAAAACCGTTTGGATAGGTGGGGAAGGGTTTCTCAAGGATTATGCCCGCGAGTTCCCAGTGGCCCGCTGTCGTGTCTTTGGCGGGAGAAGCGCAGGCCATTTTTCCGAATGAGCCTTTGGCGTTGATTTTAAGAAGTCCGAGCGCGGGATTCAGCAGGCCGTACAATCCCAGCCCGGCGAGATTTATAAGGCCGAAGTTGATATCCGACGCCTTGAATACGTTCCCGAGAGTGTCGGCACCCTCGTCGCCGAATTTCCCGGCGTCCGGCATAGCGCCTACTCCGGCGCTGTCGAGAACGAGCAGGATTATGCGCTTAAAAGTCGCAATGACGGACCCCTGTTAGTATTTATTTTAAATTTTTAAATTACAAATTACAGATTACAGATTTACTGCTTTAAGTCTTCAATTTGTAATTTGTAATCTGTAATATGTAATTATTTCTTTCTTTCAATTGCCTTCTCCACTGCCGCGGCTATATTGACGTCTTTAAGGCCGTATGCCTTGAATAGCTCCGCGGAGTTTCCGGATTCGCCGAATCTGTCAATCACGCCCACCATTTCCATCGGGACCGGACAGTTTTTCACGATAACTTCGGCCACGGCGGAACCGAACCCACCCGCGACCTGATGCTCTTCCGCCGTCACGACGCACCCGCACTCTTTCGCCGCCTTTATTATAGCCTGCTCGTCTATGGGTTTGACCGTGTGAATATTCATGACTCTTGCCGAAATTCCCTTTTTTTCAAGGAGCTCGGCCGCCATGAGCGCCTCGTATACCATGTATCCGCACGCGATTATCGCCGCGTCTTTCCCTTCGCGGAAAACCTCGGCGCGCCCGAGCTTGAATGGTGTTTCATCTTTAGTTATCACGGGCAGGGATTCCCGCCCGAACCTTATGAAAGCCGGGCCGTTCATCCCGCCTATCGCCAGCGTCGCTTTTCTGGTCTCTACCGTATCGCACGGAACGACTACCGTCATGCGCGGTATGACGCGCATTATCGCGATTTCTTCCAGCGCCTGGTGCGTCGCGCCGTCGGGGCCGACGGATATGCCTCCGTGAGAACCGCCTATCTTTACGTTAAGATTGGAATAAGCGACCGTGTTCCTTATCTGTTCCCACGGCCTGCCCGCGGCGAACATTGAGTAGGTCGTGGCAAAAGGCACCCACCCGGCCACGGCAAGCCCGGCCGCGATGCCTATCATGTTCTGCTCGGCAACGCCTACCTGTATGAACCTGTCTGGGAATTTCTGCTGAAAAAGATTGACCATCACGGAACACGCAGTGTCGGCGCCGAGCGCGCAAATTTTAGGGTTCTTCTCTCCGAGCTCGAGCAGCGCTTCCGCGTATCCCTGGCGCGTGGGTTTCATTCCGTATGTCTCAACCATTTTATTTAATTTCCTCCGATTTCCTTTAACGCTTTCTCTGTGAGTTCCTTATTAGGCGTTTTGCCGTGCCAATCGCAGTTGTTTTCCATGAAAGACACGCCCTTGCCTTTGATTGTCTTTGCTATTATGACGGTCGGTTTCCCCTTGAAATCTTTCGCCTTTTCATACGCGCCGACCACCTGCTTGAGGTCGTGCCCGTCTATCTCTATAGTGTTCCAGTTGAACGCCTTGTATTTATCGACTATCGGCATTATGTTCATTACTTTATCTACGTTGCCGTCTATCTGCAGATTGTTCCAATCCACTATTCCGCACAGGTTGTCAAGTTTATAGTGGCCCGCCGACATCACGGCTTCCCAGATGGAACCTTCCTGCTGCTCGCCGTCTCCCATCAGCACGTACGACCTGTTAGGTTTCTTCGCCATCCTGCTGGCAAGCGCCGTGCCTACCCCTACCGACAGGCCGTAGCCGAGCGAACCGGTCGATACTTCAATGCCGGGAATTTCCTTGTCCCTGGCCGGATGACCCTGAAGGCAGCTGCCCTGTTTCCTTAGAGTGCACAGCTTGTCGTTTCCGATGCAGCCCAACTGGCTCAGTACCGCGTATAGTACCGGGCAAACATGGCCTTTTGAAAGGATGAAATAATCCCTGTCGGGGGACTGCGGGTCGGAAGGGTCAAACTTCATCTGCGTAAAATATAAAGCTACCAGCAGTTCAACCGAAGAAAGACTCCCGCCGGGGTGGCCGGAACCGGCTTCAGCGAGCATGCTTATTATATTTTTACGCACATTTTGGCAGATCTTTTCAAGTTTAGCTGTTTCCATCTATCCTCCGAGGGCCCGATTTGCGGGCTCGAGTTCCACTATCCTGATTTGACCGGTATAGGGCAAATCAGGTGGAACAGTGAATTTGTACCGTAAAAGGGCGGTTAAAGAGATATTTTACGATTTTACGAGGTTTTTGTCAATTTTTGCTTCGCGGAAGAGTGAAGACAGTTGAAAAATGATGAGGATTTTTGTCAGGGATATGTGGTAAGGGATAAGAATAAAGCCGAACGGCTTTTTGTTTTCTTTATCCCTTATCACTGTTTCTTGTTATCCTTTTGCTCCAGGTCCTGCAGGTCCTTTCTATAATCATTAATCTCTTTTTTTAAACGCGGGATTATGAACTGGAACGCCGATCCTTTGCCCAGTTCACTTTCAACCCATATCTGCCCGCCGTGTATCTCAACGATTGATTTAACTATCGCAAGCCCGAGGCCGGCGCCGGGTATTGAACGCGTGCGGCCCGAATCAATCTGATAGAATTTTTCGAATATCTTTTTATGTTCTCCGGAAGCAATGCCGATACCCGTGTCAACGACTTTGAACAACACATAGTCGCCCTTGTCTTCCCCTGAAACCCTTATCTCGCCGCCGTTGGGCGTGAATTTTGCGGCATTGAGAATCAGATTGTCAAAAACCTGCATCAGCCTTTCCCTGTCCGCCATTATCATCGGAAGTTTGGAGGGAAGCTCCGTAACCAGATTTATGTTCTTATTCGTGAATTCGGAAGTGAGGTTGGCTGTAACGAGTTTGATAAGTTCTTTCGGGTCCACTGTATCAAGCCGGAGGTTGAACTGTCCGGACTCTATCCTGGATATGTCAAGCAGGTCGGATATAAGAACCGCCAGGCGGTCCACTGACTGATCGACGATCTGCAGGAACTTCTGCTGCTGCTGGTTAAGCTCTCCCGTGTCGCCCTGGAGTATTACCTTGACGAAACCTTTAATCGCCGTAATGGGAGTGCGGAGCTCATGCGAAACTATGGAGATAAACTCGTTCTTCACCTGGTTCAGCCGCTCCAGCTCGACCTTGGTCTCCCTCAAAGATTCGTAAAGCTGCGCGTTCTCGATGATGACGGCCGCCTGGTGGCCGATAAGCATCGCCAGCCTCAAGTGGTCCTTCGTGAAACAGTTTGACTGGTGCCTGCCTATCCTTAAGACCCCTATTACCCTGTTTTCGGCCTTAAGCGGCACAAGTATCAGCGAGCGCAAATCCCACAATCTCGCGGTCTGGCTTTTTATCCTGGGATCTATGGACGCGTCCGGGCTGATAAACGCTTCGCCGGAACGAAAAACCTGCGTGGACACCGAGTTCGGATCGTCAACAGGGATCCTTAAAAGCACCGCCTCGTCCCCGCCCGTAAAATACGCCCCCGTCTGCGTTAACAACTCGTTCGTTTTCGGGCTGTAAAGCAGTATCGCGCAGAGATCGGCGTTGAATGACTGCGTCGTGGAAGAAACAATTTTCTTAAGTATCTGTTCCCATATCGGCTCGCCGGAAATCGCTGACGATATCTCCTGAAGCGTCGTAAGATCATGCAGGCGGTGCTCCAGTTCCTGGTAGAGCCGGACGTTCTCGATTACTCCGGTGACCCTGTCCGCGATCAGTTCAAGGACTTTCACATCGTTCTGGTCGAACTGGGAGTTGAACTTGTTCGCGACACCGATGATCCCGATAATCTTCTTGCCTGATCTCAGGGGGACCAGCGCGAGCGAATGTATCGCGAGTATATTAGTCAGCAGCGGCAGGGACTCAAGCGCCTGTTTTTCATCATTTATCAGGCATGTCCTGCCTTCATTGAAAATCGTTTCAAATATACTGTTCTCGTCAACGCGGAAATGCAGGCGCGAAAATTCCTTGTCGCGTATCCCGAAAAACGGGTGATGGGGTATCAATTCGTTCGTTTCCTGATTATAAAGGAAAAATCCCGCCGCCTGCGCCGAAAGCAGGTCCTTGATCTTGTCAACTATCATCTGCAGCGAGTCTGACAGGCTGGCCTTCGATGACATGAAACCGGCGATATCTGAAAGCGCTTTCATCTCGCGCACCTTCTGGATCAGGCGGGAGTTGGTCTGTATAAGCTCCCGCGTGGTCGTGGAAACTTCGCTTTCCAGCCGCTGGTTAAGTTCCTGCACGCGTTCGTAAAGCTCCATGTTCCTTATCGCGATAGAAAGGTATTCCGCCAGCGTAGAAAATGATCTTATCCTTTCCCTACTAAAATAATTCTTCTCCCTGCCGATTATGTTAAGGACACCGACACATTTCGCATCGTTCATCAGCGGTATGTGAAGATGCGACGCTATGTTCTCTTTTTTCACAAGCTCGTCGGTATGCTGGGACACCTCTTTCTCGGCGTCATTGACGACTACAACCTGGCATTTCTGGTAGGCCAGGCCGGCGAACCCCTCCCCGGGCCTCAGATGCAGGTTCTTGACGAAATCCGGGGATACCCCTTTATGCGCTTTTATGCGCAGAAAACCGTCCTCACCGAGCATCTGCACGGTGCCCGAAGCTTCCGGGAATTTTTTCTGTATTATCTCAAGCACCGAATTGAATATCTCGCTTATCTCTATCCTTGAAGACAGCGACTGCGATGCCTGAAAAAGCACGTGAAGCGTGTCATTGGCCTCTGCAAGCTTAGCATTCATCAAATTGAGTTTCCCGAATATAGCCCCGCACGCTTTCGTCACGCCGTTCAGATTTATCGGAATGAATTCCTCTTTTTCTATATGTTCGGCAAACGCGCCCAACCTCCCCATCGGGAACAGGAACTTGGCGTAAACATAAGCCATCAGCGCGGTCACCAGTGTCACGAACCATCCTGCGATTATCAGCGCGAAGACAGACAAATTATTCTCGCGGAAAAGCCACTTGCCGACAAATCCCGGAGCTAGCCATATCTTCAGGTATCCTTTCAATTCATTGTTGCGCATCACCGGCTGTTCAAAACTGGCAAATTCGGCTATCGACTTCCTGTGCTGGATGCTGTTCGCGTAGATAGTTTTCTTGTTGGCGTCAAGAAACTTCACCCGGGAATAATCATGGGTGCGGGAGTAATCGTCCAGCATCTTGTTCAGATTGCGCCTGTCATATTTTTTATCTTTAAAGCAAAGCGCGATATTCTCGACTATCTCTACGCTTTCCGAAGAAAAATACCTCTTGGCGCCCGTGGATATCCAGTTGACCGTGACGGCTAAAAAGAATAGGTCCACAAAAATGAAAATAAAGAAAAGGGCGATGAAATGATAAACGATGTGTTTTTTCATGACTTGTGTTTCAACAGAGTGATGTCCAGTGAAAGGTTAAGGTATCTGTAATCCTTGTTCATTTCAGCCCAGGGAATAAACTGAAGGGAAATTTTTTCGTCATCCATCACAGTGGCGAGAAGGTTCGCGAAGTCATCTACGTCTATATTGGATTCCGGAGAGGGGCCGACCACGATCGCAATGGGTATGCCGTTTGTCTTGCACAGTTCCGAGAAAAACGCGTAATTAATCTTGCCCTCGCAGGAATAGGCTCTTTCAAAAACTCCTTCAAGCTGGAATTTCAGTTTATGCTTCTTTATCACGTCGCGGAAACGTTCCTTGACTCTTTCAAGCTCCGCTTCCTTGTTCTCCGGGAAGAAAAACGCCACTTCCACGACTTTACCGGACGAATCGGACTGTTCTTTGGCCGCTTGCGGCGCGGCCGGGCGGGCCGGCTTGAGGACGGGTTTCGGCGCCGGGGCCTCGGCTTCTTGAGGCGGAGACGCCGGTTTTGGCGTTGGGGTTACCGTTTCTTGCGGCGAAGGCATTGGTTTCGGCGCCGGGGCCTCGGGTTCCCGCGGGGGAGCGGGTTTCGGCGGCTCCGCGGCCGGCGCAGGAGGAGCGCTGGCGACAGGCGGCCTTGACGCCGGCGCCTGCTGGGCGTGTTCTTCAAGCTCTTCCGCAGGAAGCAGATCGGCCATAAGGCTCTTGGCCAGATCCATGTTGACTTCCTGATGCGTCAGCGTCGCATACGCGTTTATCCTTTTTAGAAATCCTTCAAGCTCCCTGATATTGGATTTCAGTTTTGAAGCGATATAAAGCATTATATTGTCGTCAAGTTTGAAATGTTCTATCTCGCCCTTTTTCTTTAATATGGCAACCCGCGTCTCCAGGTTAGGCGATTTGATATCCGCTATAAGGCCCCACTCAAAACGGCTGCGGAGCCTGTCCTCCAGCGTGGTGAGCTGCTTCGGCGGGCGGTCCGACGTTATGATTATCTGTTTTCCACTCTGGTGAAGGACGTTGAACGTGTGAAAAAATTCCTCCTGCGTCGATTCCGATTCAACAAGGAACTGTATGTCGTCTATCAGGAGCAAGTCAATCTCCCTGTAATGCTCGCGCATTACCTGAAGGCTTCCGCGCCTTATGGATTCTATGACTTCGCTCATGAATTTTTCGGTCGTGACGTATAGAATCCTGAGGCTGGGGCTTCTTTTCATGACATATTGCCCGACGGCATGCATAAGGTGCGTCTTGCCCAGCCCTACGCCTCCGTAAATAAAGAACGGATTATATATCTTGCCCGGATTATCGGCTACGGCTTGTGCGGCCGCGGCGGTAAAACGGTTGTTCGGGCCTATTACGAATTCCTCAAAAGTATAATTCTTGTTGAGGGCAAGGTCCTGGAACTGCGAATACTTGGTGGCGACTTTTTCTCCTGTTTCCTGGCTCCGGGCGGCGCTTTCGTCCGGCTTGCCGGGCGGCGGAGGGGCAGGTTCTTCGGTTTTTATTTCGCGGGGCGCCTCTTTTTCCTTTTCCTTTTCCTTGGCGTCGTGCTTTTTCGCGGCCTCTTTCTTTTCTTTCGCGGATTCTTCGGCAGCATCCATCCCGTGCGCGAATTTTTCGAGCATCGCGTCCAGCGCTTCTTCTTTGCTCGGGCCCCTTACGTTTCCCTGCGGGCAAATTTGATGCAGTAATTCGCGTATCCGCTCCGATCCTTCCTCCCCGAGCTCGTAGATATAAACGCTGAAATTATATTCATTCTCGTCGAGCGCGGATGGCCTTCCCCTTGTGCCCTCTATCTGATTGACGACTGACATCAGCTCTTTCTCGGGTATTCTAAGCTTTAACTGCCACCTGTTCTTGTCCTTTTCACAGGGCTGATATGAAAGTTCCCAGTTATCAAGAGCCATAATATTCCTTAATGGTTGCACAGATTATCGAAGACGATTACACAGATTACGTATGTGACCTTAAGTTTTAGTCTGTGTAATCCGCAGTAAAACCGTGTAATCAAATATAGGGTTTAAAAACCTATATTATTTCTTCTTAGCGAGCACAAGTTCCACGACTAGATCGATGTAAAAAAACCTCTTCTTGACCTGCTCAACCGTTATATTCTTGATGTATGTTCCCGTG
This sequence comes from Elusimicrobiota bacterium, assembly GCA_043811535.1. Taxonomy (GTDB): domain Bacteria; phylum Elusimicrobiota; class Endomicrobiia; order Endomicrobiales; family JBDRNC01; genus JBDRNC01. The sequence goes on along the minus strand of JBDRNC010000022.1, from coordinate 8,578 downwards.
AATTCAAGCTCTACCGGGTCCTTCGATATAAAAAACACGGCGTCCGCGTTCATGTCCTTGCACATGATGCTTGCCGTTTTCAGGTCGTTAGCCGCGTAATCCACGGCCTCGGCGCTCTGTTTGACCAGGTAAAACTTCTTTTTCGTTGTTTTATGCAGCACGTCTTCAAGACTGGCAAAAAACACATCGACAAGTTCAGGCGAGCCGGCCGGATGAAAGCACAGGATATTCAGAACCTGACCGGGGTCGACGCCGGCCGGAATGTCGCCCTTGACAGGTTCCTTCTTCGCCGGCGGAACCGCCGCTTTTGCAGGTTCAGCCGCGGCGGGCTTTTGCTTTTCTTCGTGCGGATCGAGCATCTTCTGCGGCGCGGGCTCGGGTTTCACGGCCTCCGGCTGCGCGGCTTCCGGTTTTTTCTCTTCGGCTTGTTGTTTTTCTTCAGCCTCTTTTTTCTGCTTTTCGGTATCTTTCCTTGCCGCCGCCGCCAGAGCTTCCTTTGACGGCGCCTTGAACTCTACCGTGGCAACCTTCAGCTGTTTCCCGGTAAGTTTCGAAAGCGTCTTGTTTAATTCGATGAGGATTTCGCCTACATTATCGTCTTTAGCCATATGCTTTTTTCTTATTCTCTTGCTTTCTTACTCTCTTTTCTCAGTATTTATTCCCCTCTTTCTATTCCCTTGAGCTTAAGCGTCAGATCGTCCGGGTTGGTTGACTTGTCAAGCGCCTCTTCAAGAGTGATCTTGTCTTCCTTGTAAAAATCGAACAGGTTCTGGTCAAAAGTATGCATGCCGTAATATGAACCCTGCTCCATGATCTTGTATACTTCGGGTATTTTCGCGTCCGCGACCAGTTTTCTCACGAGCGAAGTGCCTATCAATATTTCCGTGGCAGGATACCGTGATTCGCCGTCCTTGCTTCTGACAAGCCTTTGCGCGACGATGCCTTTGAGGACGTTTGCGAGCTGCGCGCGTATTGAACCCTGCTGGTGAGGCGGGTATGAATCAACTATCCTGTCTATCGTCTGGACCGCGTCCATCGTATGAATCGTGGAAAGCACGAGGTGGCCCGTTTCGGCGGCAGTTATTCCTGCGGCCATCGCCTCATAGTCACGCATCTCTCCGATAACTATCACATCGGGGTCCTGCCGCAGTATGTACTTGAGCGCTTTAACATATGATTTGGTATCAAGCCCGACCTCTCTCTGCGAAATTGAGGATTTCTTATCCTTATGAAAATATTCCACCGGATCTTCAACGGTCACGATGTTATATGAAAAATTCGCATTTATGTAGTCAAGCATTGAATTCATCGTCGTTGTCTTGCCGGCGCCGGTCACGCCGGTAATGAGTATCAGCCCGCGGGTTTCCGAAGCGAGCTTCTTCAGCGTTTCGGCAGGAAGGTTCAGCTCTTCAAAGGTTTTTACCTTCAGCGGAACGACTCTGAGCGTTAGCGCCGGAGTTCCCCTCTGGCGGTATATGTTGACCCTGAACCTGGAAAGTTCGTCAATGGCGTACGCCATGTCCAATTCATTTTCCTGCTCAAACTGTTTTTTCTGCTCGGGCGACATGAGCGAACCGGCAAGATCTTCAATATGTTTCGGCGTGAACTGGTCGAAACCCGTGGAAACCAGTTTCCCGTTCACACGGATAAGCGGCGCCGAGCCCACTTTAAAATGAATGTCAGAAATCCCTTTCTTGATCATCAACTGCAGAAGTTCGTTAATGTTCATTTGCAACCCCTTATAAAACCCGTATTCAGTAGATCGTATTCCGTATTCCGTTCAAGGTTAAAGGCAATAAAATTTGATTTTATGTCTTTCGTCATTACAAGATACGAACTACGAACGACGAGATACGGTCTTTAATACTTCTTTCATTATCTTAACCGATGCCGACGTTCCAATCCTGTCTGCCCCTGCTTTTATCATCTTTTTGAAATCGGAGTATGTCTTTATACCGCCCGACGCTTTGACGCCGATAGAACCTCTCAGGATTTTCCTTATCAGCCTTACATCTGCAGCAACCGCGCCTTTCGGGCCGAACCCGGTGCTTGTCTTTACAAAATCAACTTCCGCTCTTTTCGCAACGCGGCACATCAATACCTTTTCGCGGCGGGTCAGGCAACACGTCTCAATGATTAGTTTAAGTATTTTATTCCGAATGGCTTTTCTTACTTCCTTCACATCCCGCAGGACACAGGCAAGATCGCCGGATTTCAGCGCGCCTATATTGGCAACCATGTCTATCTCGTCCGCTCCGTTTCTGACCGCGTCCCGCGCTTCAAAAGCCTTTGTTTCAGTCGTTGAGGAGCCCAGCGGGAATCCGATAACGGCGCAGACCTTTACTCCGGAGCCTTTCAACAGCTTTTTGCATAAGCCGACGCGGCAAGGCGCGACGCAGACCGTCTTAAAACCGTATTTTCCCGCCTCTTTGCACAAAAGGGATATTTCCCGTTTCGCCGCGTCCGCGCGCAGCAGGGTATGGTCAATAAAACCGGCCAAATTCTTGAAGCTCCATGAATTCACGTATATGAAATTTATCCTTTGTTTTATCGGAGCTGAAAACTCCATCCTTCGGAGGACTCCGCGCCGCAGCGGAATCTAGCATTATTTAATCCGTTCTGAGAAAACCTGCATTCCGCGCAGGCGGAGTCATCGTCCCGACGGCCGCAAACTCACGAGATAACCTGCGGCGCAGTTGACGGCTATTATCCGGTTCCCGAAGAGGTCCATTTTATTTTTTCCAGTCCTTTTCCAGCGACATTATCTTGTCTATTCTTTTCTGGTGCCTGGGTTCTCCGCCAAAAACAGTATTCAGCCAAATATCTATGCATTTTCCCATCTGCTCAGCCGTCATGAACCGCGCCGCCAGGCAAAGCACGTTCGCATTGTTATGGTCGGCGGTAAGCTTTGCCACATCCTCGTTCCAGCACACGGCCGCGCGTATCCCCGGAATCTTGTTCGCGAGCATCGACATGCCTATTCCAGTCCCGCATATCAGAATACCGCGGGCGCATTCGCCCTTTGACACGGCACGCGCCGAGGGAATCCCGAAATCGGGATAATCACAGCTTTCTGCGCTGCCGCATCCGAAATCGACAGTCTCATGGCCCTGTTTTTTCAGGTGCTCAATGACCTGATCTTTAATCTTAAACGCCGCGTGGTCGCATCCGAACGCTATTTTCATCCCGTTAGATCTCCTAGTCATCTATTATAAAGAATTTTCTGTTTTACTGTCCCGTAGGGCCTGAAAGAGATCTAACGGGATAAATCCCCTATAGACTACTAATTTAACTCATTCTTCAGAATATTATCCTGCTCGGCGCGCATCTTGAGGATAAACTCGCCGAGGTCAATCTGTTCCCTTGTGCTTAAGTTCACGAACTGCGCGCCGCATACGACCTGGTTTTCATTGTTTTCAATTGTTTCAACATAGACGATTTTCGCCGTGCATTTGAATTTCAACGAGTTAGGCAGGGTGATCTCAAGGTCGAACGAGTCTCCGACATTCACTTCGGATTCGCATGAAAATTTGATGCCGCCGATAGAAATGTTGATCACTTTCCCGATAAGAGCCAGCAGAGGGCCCGACACAAGCCTGACCTGTCCTCCGGGAAGGAAGATCCTGATGTGCTTGCGCCGTTCTTCGCCTTTCATCATCATTTTGAGCACCTTAAGTGTTTCTTCTAAATCGTTTCATCGCGAAATCCCGAGTAGCGACCAACCCTAATTTATATTAATTGAAGTACCCGCCAGGGTACAAAGCGAATCGGGATTGAGCCCCTTGAACACATACGGCGTTGTTCTGAATTGTCCTATGTGAAATACACCCTAAAGGGTGCTCCATTCATTGAATGGAGCGGAAGTCGCCCGAAGGGTATTAAGTGTTTCTTCTAAATCGTTTCATCGCGAAATCCGCCGTGGCGGATCAAGCTTTGTATTGCCGGGATTTTTCAACAATCTCAAAGTATGAATGCCTGGTTTCCGTTTTTCGCTCCCGCCGCGTTGGCCTCGTCGATGTCCAGATGGCATTCAAGCGTCATGTTCGGGCTCACGCGCGCGGTAACGTTGTCGAAAATAAGGCCTCTCTCGCCTTCTATCTTTATCCGGATATTGTCTTTATCCTTGATCCCGAAAAACTCCGCGTCTGCAGGCGTCATGTGGACATGTCTTTTCGCGACGATGCATCCCTCTTTCAATTCCACGCTGCCGGCAGGGCCGGTTATTTTTACCGCCGCCGAGCCCGCGATATCTCCGGAAGTTCTTACGGGCGCGCCGGCTCCTATATGTATGCTGTCCGTCATGGAAATTTCAACCTGGGTGGCTTTTCTCAAAGGACCCAGCACCCTGACGTTCGGTATATCCCCTTTACTGCCTGTTATCGCCACGGTCTCCTGGCACGCGTGTTCCCCGGGCTGCATCAGGTCTTTTGTCTTTGTCAGCTTGTGTCCCTTGCCGAACAGTTTTTCCATGTCGTCCTGATGAAGGTGGCAATGCCTGTTTGAAATGTTTACGATAATAGGTTTGTTTTTTCTGTTCGCCGAATAATCGGTCATATCTTCTCCTGATTCTATTATGATATGCAATACCTGCATCAAATGGCTTAATTGCTATATGGTCAAATGGTTTACATCGTTAACAATTTAGCCATACAGCCATTTAGCCATGTCTTTATATATATTTTACGATTTTCGTGAAGGAATCCACTTCAAGGCTTGCGCCGCCCACAAGCCCGCCGTCGATGTTCGGCTGTTTCATCAGTTCCGATACATTGTCGGGCTTCATTGACCCCCCGTAGAGGATCCTTATCTCGCCGGCCGTTTCGGCTCCGTACATCTGGCCGTAGATTTTCCTGATATAGGCGTGCACTTCCTCCGCCTGCTGCGGCGTGGCCGTCTTTCCCGTGCCGATGGCCCAAACAGGTTCATACGCTATCACGAGAACCTTTGCCTGGTCCGGGGAAAGCCCGCTGATTCCGTTTTTCACCTGCTTGTCGATAACCTGCATCGTCACGTTTTCTTCCCGTTCCTTCAGGGTTTCGCCGATGCAGACGATAGGCACCAGCCCGTGCTGGAATGCCGATTTCATTTTTTTGTTTACCGTTTCGTCCGTTTCCCCAAAGTACTGGCGCCTTTCGGAATGGCCTATGACCACGTATTTTATCCCGGCATCCGCCAGCATCACGGGAGAAATCTCCCCCGTGAAAGCGCCTTTCTGTTCCCAGTGCATATTTTGGGCGCCGATATTGATGTTTGAGTTTTTTGAAGCCTCGACTGCGGCAGGGATGTCGGTAAACGGAACGCATGCCAGTATTTCACGGTCCTTAACATCGGAGAGGTTTTGCTTGAGGCCGTTGATAAGGTTCAGGGCCTCGGGTACGGCTTTGTACATCTTCCAGTTGCCAGCCATCAATGGTTTGCGTTTGGACAAAGTAATACTCCTTTCACAAGACGTTACGCATCTTTGTGGGTATATAACCCTTGAGATGGTATTTCAACCATATCTCAAATTACATTTAATTTTAGCAACCTTTTATCAAAAAATCAAGAGAAATCTCAGCGGTTGGCGGCGAATGGATATATTCAGAACATTTTGGAAAGGGCCGATAAACCTGACATACCGGGTTCTATGCCCTTAACTTTCGCGGAAGCGCTTACTTTTACAACATTTTTTGAAAGCAATTCGTCGATTGAACTGACGCCGGTAACGACAGCCGCGCAATCCCCTAGTTTATCGGCTGTTTCCATATTGAGGTAGCCACAAATAACGTATCCTTTAGCGGCTATCGCCAGAACGAGCATGGCATTAGGCATTTTTATTTCATAACCCTGTACGATTTTGTCTCCAATCTTGATTTCTTTTGTGTCCATGGTATATTCCTTTCAAAAACAAATATATGTTGATTTTTATCACAAAAACGCCATTTTGTCAAGTGACGCACCTTCAGTAATTGCATATAGGCGGCATCCCGAGAATCGGGATGGAGTATCTCGTATCTAGTATCTCGTTCAAGGTGTTTACGGTTCCTGGCCGTTCAGTCCGCGAGCCACGAGTCCCGAGCTACGAGGTACGGCCGTTTCATTGACACATGCCCCCGTTTTTTGCTAAACTACTCGGCATGCTGACCTTAAAATTGCTATTAGGATTCTTTTTTTTCGTACTCGGCTGGGTGCTTTTGTTCACTCCCAACATATTGCTCAGCCTTAACAGGCTGGTAAGGGACCGTATTTTTAACGACAGGATTATACTGATGCAGAGGAAAAAGCTTTCGATCTTCTGTTTCTGCCTGTCCATGCTGGCGCTTTACGTAGGAGTTACTTCGCTTATAAAAACCACCGAGACCCAGGGAAAGCAAAACTGGGTGCTTGAACGGAATAAATACACGATGTATCTTGCGATGCAGGACTTTTGCTGCGAAAACTATGCCGACGCCATTGAAAAATACACAAGAATACTCGCGTCGGATCCGGAAAATGAAAACGCTCTGGACCATATCGCGCGATCCTACAAAGCGGTCGGAGACCCGCAAAACGCAAAAACACACTGGCTCAGGCTGCTGCAGCTCAGGCCGAAAGACGCCAGGATATTGAAGGAAATCAACAAAATCGAAAACACGAAAAAAACGAAATGAAAATAGACAGCTCATTAAAAATTACGGGATTGTTCGGCTGGCCGGTCAGGCACACGCTTTCTCCGGCTATGCATAACGCCGGATTCCGGGCGCTGAAGCTCGGGTTTGTCTACCTGCCGTTCGAGGTGAACCCGGACAAGCTGGAAGCCGCGGCGGATGCCGTAAGGATTTTGGGCCTGCGGGGCGTCAATATCACGATACCACACAAGGAAAATATCGCCAGATTCATTGATAGGATCGATCCGCTCGCAAAAAGGATAGGGAGCGTCAACACCGTAGTCAACAACAACGGGACGCTGACGGGCTACAACACGGACGGAGCAGGTTTTCTCAAAGACCTGGCAGGACACGGTTTCAAGCCGAAAGGCAGGACCGCGGTGCTTTTCGGGGCGGGCGGCGCGGGAAAAGCGGTCGCGGCGGTTTTGAGCTGGGCAAAGGCGAAAAAGATTTTCATCACGGACATCGACCGCAGAAGAGCCGAAACGCTCGCAAAACGTTTTTCAAACGCCGAGTTCGTTCCGATTGGGGGCTGGAAAGAAAAATTAAAGTCGGCCGACCTGCTCGTAAACGCGACACCGGCCGGGATGCGCAAAGGCAAGCCTCCGGCAACCAGCAAAGAACTCGGAAAAAAGATTTTCGTTTATGACGTAGTGTACAACCGCAAAACTGAACTGCTGGTTGAAGCGGGCAAGGCCGGCGCGAAACACTGCGGCGGGCTGGGTATGCTTCTCAACCAGGGAGCGATTGCCTTCGAATTATGGACCGGTAAATCAGCCCCTGTTCACGTTATGCGGAAAGCATTACTGAAAGCGCTAAGTAACAAAAATTAAAAGATTTCAAGATTGAAAGATTACAAATTTAGGTCTTAACTATTTAATATCTTTGACCTTCAATTTTTGAAATCTTTCTAATCTTTTTATCTTTCAATGTTTTTATTAAGGAGGCTTATCTTGTTAATCTGGTTTTTCAGGATCTTAGTAATTATCGCAGGGCCCGTTATCAGCTACACGCAGATTTCGCACAACTCCCAGGGCATACTTATCGGCGTTTTCGTGGCGCTCATAGTCATCGGCGCAGAAATAGTCATTCAGAGAGTTCCGCTTGACACGCTCATTGTCGCCATCATCGGCACAATACTCGGTTTGATAGGGGCAAAGGTCCTTGATTACACGATCTATATCATGGACAACCCCAGGATTTATGAATTAATAAAGGATTACTCGCTCCTGATCAACGTGGTCTTCGGTTACCTCGGGCTCGTAATCGCCGTCAGGAAAAAATCCGAACTCGACCTGCTGGACAAGGACATACTGCGCCGGGGACAGCGCAGGCCCGCCGACAATATCGTGGTGCTGGACACAAGCGCGATCATCGACGGCCGCATCTCGGACATCACGGCGACCAAATTCATTCCCGGCACGTTTGTAGTGCCGCGTTTCGTCCTTGAGGAACTCCAATCGCTGGCCGATTCGTCCGACGCGCACAAGCGCAACCGCGCGCGCCGCGGGCTGGATATCGTCGCGCAGCTGCAGAAAGACGAAAGCGTCACAATCAAGATATTCGACAAGGATTACTCGGAAATCCACAGCACCGACGGCAAGCTGCTCCAGCTCGCGAAGGACCTTACCGCCAAAATACTGACAACCGATTTCAACCTTAACAAGGTCGCGTCGCTCCAGGGCGTCACTGTCCTCAATATCAACGACCTGTCAAACGCTCTTAAACCGGTGTACCTTCCCGGCGAGACTATGCCGATATTCGTCGTCAAGGAAGGCAAGGAACATCACCAGGGCGTCGGCTATCTTGACGACGGCACAATGGTCATCGTTGAAGAAGGAAGGCGCTTTATAGGCAAAAGGGCGGAAGTGACGGTCACTTCCATTCTTCAGACATCTTCGGGAAGGATGATCTTCACGAAGCCCATCGGCGAGAACGTACCAGAAAACAGG
>JBDRNC010000021.1:0-141667 GCA_043811535.1 Elusimicrobiota bacterium | reverse complement strand
AGGCGCCGTACCAGAACTATCAGCTGTTTCAGTAATCAGGACAGTGTTCAGCGTATCATCTTCGCCATATTTTACAGACAGAATAAACTTTGGGAGAATAAACCCCTTAAACAAATTACACACAAATCTTGACATTACCCTGGCCGTGATCTCCAGCACTCCGCAAAAAAGATTCACAAGCGGAATTGACGAAAGCGCCCTGTCCGCGACCTCAAGCGCAAAACCTATCCTACCGTAGATGTCTTTCAATCTCCGCGGCATACCGGTCAGATTTTTCGGTATCATGCCGGACCTGCCCGTTTTGACAATTTCGAAACCATGCCTTGAATACAGTGATTTCACGTCTTTAAATGAAAATTTCACCGGATGGACAATATTTCCTTTCAACTTTCCGAGAAATTCGGTATAGGACAGTTTGTTCGGAAGCATGTATGTAAGAAAATATCCTCCGGGACTAAGCACCCTGTATATCTCTTTCAGGGAAGCCTCCATGTCAGGAACATGTTCTATCGTGCCGCAGGAAAGCGCTCCGTCAAAAGAAGCGTTCGCGAACGGAAGCGCCGACTCCTGCCCGCCGTAAACTATATCCAATCCCAAAAAAATCGGAAGTTTCTCAATATTTTCGCGTTTTATCACGTCATAAGCAGCCGCGTCCACGCCTCTTGCGCGCAGCAGGTATGTCATCTGCCCATACCCGCAGCCCCAGTCAAGCAGCTTTTTCCCTTTCATAAGCGCAGCGATGTCGTCGGAGATACGTACATAATTCAATAGAATGACCCGGTTGGAAAGGTGGTCAAGGTCTATATTGCCGAGCGCGACTCCGGCCGCGGCGGCTTTCTGCAGTTCGTCAATCTCTTTATTGGCCATTTTGCCTGTTTTTACGCTTATTCTTCAGATGGTCGTCATAGTATCTTGAGAATGAATGCGTTCCTTCCCCATTGACTACAAAAAACATGTCGTCTGTTTGAGCAGGATACAGCGCAGCTCTTATTGATTCAATGCCCGGGTTGCATATCGGCCCGGGAGGGAGCCCGTAATTTCTGTAGGTGTTATAAGGCGACTTCACCAGCAAATCCTTGTTAGTCAGCTTTTCTTTATGCTTACCGAGCGCGTAAATTATTGTCGCGCATGACTCCAGAAACCATCCCTTTTTCATGCGGTTATGGAAAACTCCCGAAATAAGAGGCCTTTCTTCTCCCCTTGCGGCTTCCTTTTCAATAATTGAGGCAAGCGTGACTACCTGCCTTTCAGTCATCCTGAGTTCTTTTGCCCTGCTCTTCAAATCATCGTTGAAATGTTTTTTAAACTCATCCGTCATTGCCTTGATTATCTGGCTTTCAGTCGCGCCTGTTTCATAAAAGTATGTTTCCGGGAAAAGATATCCCTCAAGCTTGTCCCGTTCCGTGATCTTTGTGAACTCGTACTCGTCAACCATCCCCTTGCCCGCCAGCATGGCGGCAATCTGCCTGGCGGTGAAACCTTCGGGAACGGTTATTTTTTCCTTGACTGTTTTCCCGCCCGTTATCATGCTTATTATCCCAAAAACGCTGTAACGCGGCGCGATAGAGTATGTCCCCGCCTTGATCTGCTGCGATTTTCCAGATATTTTCAAAATTCCTAGAAATACTTTTTTCGAAGAGATAAGACCGGAATTTTCAAGGGCGGCGGCCGCCTGCTTCGCCGTGGAGCCCTTTTCGATCGTAATGATTACCTGTTTGGCGGATAAAGAAAACCACCAGAACAGGGTTGCTACCATGAAGACCGCCAGGCACGTCACAATAATTCTTCTTAACATATCATCCACCTACGTCCGCCGCGGTGGGCTTCGGCGCCCGTCCTCCGTAGCAGTGCTACTGCGGAGGATGGAGATTTCGCCGAAGCATTTAAATATATTTTGAACTCAAGACCATTGTGCTTCATTTAATGCGCCATTCCTTTTTCATTTCATCCGTAATATCGTTCATATCGCCGCCGCTATCCGACGCGGAAAAAGATTCCTTTTCCCGCGCAATCCTGCCGGCGAATTGCCTTACGTCCAAATGCTTTACCCCGCGCCCGCCGACCCTTCTCCTGATGCCTTTATCGTTCGAAACGATGACTATATCCGCTGGATTGGGGTAGGCAAGCACTATCTCTTCTATTTTCTCGTCCGCGCTTTCCCCTCCGCTATAGACAACCGCTATGCCGGTCTTTGTGACCTCTTTTTGCGGATGCAGGAACGACATCTCATAACTTCCGTCGAATACTATCATTATACTGTTATTCTTGCTGCCTTGAGGCCTTGTCTTCTCGATCAGTTGCACAAGATGCGCCCGCTGTTGTTCAAGCGTTTTTCTTTCAAAACCCGGTATGAGCCCGGACTTTATTATGTTGTACCCGTCAAGGATATAGAATAGGGACATATATCCGCCTAGGCTAAACGCTCCATCACTACGACACGGCTATTTCCGCCTGCGATGGGCATATCATCAATATTCGCGACTATTTCAGCCTGTGGGCGATCTCCCGTAGGGATGACGCCGCATTGACCCGCCGTGGCGGGTATCTTCGGCGGACAGGCGCCGTAGTGGAGCACCTTAAGTATCCCGCTTGGCGGGATTAAATCTACTCCCTCCCGTGGGATTGATTGCGCAGCTCCGGCGCCCGTCCTCCGTAGCAGTGCTACTGCGGAGGATGGAGATTTCGACGAAATACTAATAGATACTGCGGAAATTAAGGAGCTCATCTTTTTGTATCCATATAGTTTTGCAGAATAAATACGGCCGCTATTTTGTCGCGAACTTTTTTTCTTTTAGAGCGGGGCATATCGGCCTCTTCCGTAAGCATGCGTTCCGCGGAAAACGTCGTAAGCCTTTCCTCCACGAATTCCACAGGAAGCCCCGTGCCTTCTTTTAATTTTCCGGCGTACCACTTTATCTCGTCTGAAAGCCTGCCCGGTGTGCCGTTCATGTTCGAAGGCATCCCGACAACTATAGTTCCTACCTGTTTTTCGCTGATTATCTCGTTTATGCGCCTGATATCTTCCGCCGCGGATTTTCGCTCCATTACCGTAAGCGGCTGGACCGTAATGCCCAGCGCATCAGTTACGGCTATGCCTATCCGTTTTGTTCCGTAATCAATACCCAATATCCGTTTCATATAGTTATGTAAAAAGACGAAAGCAATTGTTGGCTTCCGTCCCCTTTCTTCCTTCTCCCATCTCGATGTTATTTAAGCCAGACGAGCTTATCCTTCGGAGTTTCCTTATGCAATTCCGAAACGGTCACGAACCTGTAGCCTTTGTCCCTTAGAAGTTTGATTATAACCGGAAGCGCCGCGTATGTAGGTTCGCGGCCGGAATGAAAAAGCACCACACCTCCGTCGTTGACCTGAGACATAACCTTCTGTATTATTATCGAAGAGCTTTGTTCTTCATGGTCTTTCGGGAATACCGTCCAGAGAACCATAAACATTTTAATCTGTTCAGCCGCTTTTATCACCTTGACGTTAAATTGCCCTCCCGGCGGCCTGAAGTACGCGATCCGTTGGCCGGAAAGATTCTCAAGTATATCCGCTGTCTTAGAAAGTTCGGCCTTAATCTCGCTCACGGAAAGATGCGCCAGGTTCCTGTGCGTGAGCGTGTGGCTTTCTATTTCATGCCCGTTCTCAACTATCATGCGGACAAGGTTAGGATATTCCATCGCCTGTCGGCCTACTAAGAAAAACGTCGCGCGAACACCGTTGTCTTTCAACAGTCGAAGCAATGTTTCGGTATACTTGGGATGCGGCCCGTCGTCAAAGGTTATGGCAACTTTCAGCGGATAAATTTTCGATGGGGGAGCGAGTTTTTCCGCGTCCCGGGACGAAACAGCTATACTGCCCGTCATCAGCAGTATGATCATCGCCAGGATCACTTCATACCGGTATATTGTCAGATGAAAATTGAACTTATGCATTTATATTCTGGTCCCTGGGGCAATAACACGCTCTCCATTACATCTACCTTCTTTACTTCAAACGATCCGGGTGAACATTTCTCTTGCAAAATAATCTTTTTTTCCAGAAATTCTTTATTTGAAGGTGATTTAACCCTGCCTATGGTCAAATGAGGAGAAAAACCCCTCTTTTCCCGAGGAAACCCGAGTTCGAATGCAGCGTCTTCCGTCTTTGCGGCAAGCTGCTTTAATTTCTCGGCTCCGTCTCCTATCCCTATCCATACTACGCGGGGATAACTGGCGGAGGGAAATGCCCCTGCGCCGCAAAGCGAAACAATGAAAGAACCGAAATCCTTAAGCGACTGCGATAGATTTGACTCTAATAATGCCGGCGTACCGCTGTCCGTATCGCCGATGAATTTCACGGTTAGATGGAAGTTCTCTTTTTCAACCCACTTAACATCGGCCCGTGACCGCTTTAAATCATTCTGCACAGCTTCGATATTATCTTTCAGTTCGCCGGGTATATTGACGGCTATAAATAAGCGCATAACTACCTATTGCTAAATTGTTAAATGGCTAAATGGTTAAAAGCTTTCCAGCAATTTGGCCATTGAGCAATTTAGCCATTGTTCTATTTCTTTACAATTTTGATTAGTTCTCTTCTGAGTAAATCCAGCGCCTGGTTCGTGGCGCGCTCCCTTATCTCCAGCCTGTTTCCGCTGAAGTTATACTTGAAAACCTGTTTTATATCAGGCCCGCATATGCCTATATATACAAGTCCTATCGGTTTTTCGGAAGTCCCGCCGGCCGGGCCCGCTATGCCCGTTATTGAAATTGCGTAATCGGTTAAAGCCTTATTTCTCATGCCCTCGGCCAGTTCCACGGCGGTTTGCTCGGATACCGCTCCAAAATTGTTTATCGTATCCTCGTTCACTCCCAGGATCTTTATTTTCGATTCATTCGAATAGACTACCGCACACTGCCTGAAATAAAGAGAACTCCCCGGTACATTAGTCACGCGGTGGGCCACCAGTCCGCCCGTGCATGATTCGGCTATTGAAAGCGTTTTTCTATTTTTTATGAACAGGTCGCCGACGACGCTCTCCAGCGTCTGTTTGTCCTGCCCGTAGATATTGTCGCCCAAAACGGAATGAAGCTCGTTTTTCAGCGCATTGATCGTCTCGTCGACGTTAAGCTCATCCTCACCGGAAACACTCGCCTTAACGTCAATTATCATCTTGTGCGCGAGTATCCCGAATTCCACGTTTTCAGACTCAAGTTTTCTTTCCGCTTCGATTATCGGGCGGATCTTTTCGTCAACGGCAGACTCGGGCATCCCGAAAATATGCAGCGTGAACCTTTTCTTTATTTTTGTCTCGAATTTTTTCAAGTATGAAAAAACGTGCGCTTCAAACATCGACTGCATTTCCTGCGGCGGTCCGGGCAGTAAAACGATGATTTTTGAAGGTTTTTTCGCTTTTCCCTTTCCGCCAGCGATCTCAATGATCTGCCCCGGGGCCGTGCCGAACGCGTTTTGAAGAATTTTCGCGCCTTCCACGACATATGCCTGGCGCTCATTGTTCTTAGGCATTTCCACGTTCCTTTTTATGAAATGCTGCGTTATGGCGGACAGGGTTTCGCGGTCAAGCGCAAGCGGCCTGTCAAGGACTTTTGCGACCGCTTCGCGCGTCAGGTCGTCAAAGGTGGGCCCTAGTCCTCCTGTAGAAATGATTATGTCCGAACGGTTTATCGACTCGCTAAAAACCCTCTCAATCTCTTTTCTGTCGTCGCCTGAAGTAATTACACGGGAAAAATCCAGCCCTATCGAACTGAGCCTGTCCCCCAGATAACTCACATTCGAATTAAGTTTTCCCGTAAGAAGTTCCGTGCCCAAACAGATTAGTTCTACGCGCATAAATGATTTAATCCTATATCGCCGAAGTGTGAGATCCTTCGCCCGAATGAATTCGGGCTCTGGATGAAATTACTTCGTAATTTCAATTGTAAAAGCCTATTTTTTTGTCGTCTCCGAGCTGGGGAGCCACCTTTATTTCCCCGAATCTGGACTCGAATTTCTTTATGTTGTCCTGAAGCGCCGCAAGCAGCCTCTTGGCATGGCCCGCCGACGTAATTATACGGCTGCGGACTTTTGCCTTGGGATTCTGCGGCTGCATGAAAATGAAATCAATAATGAATTCGTTTTCCGAATGGCCTATCATCGCCAGATTCACATAAACGCCTTGTGCTGTACTATCGTCGATCTCTATCTGGATTTCCGGTTTCTTTGCTTCTTCCATTGCTGACTCCTTTATACGCAGATTATCGCAGATTTAACTACCAGATGCTCTCAAATATTTATCAGCGGCTATCTGTGTGTTTATACGCGTATATTAATCCACCTTCGCTAATTTTTACGGAATTATATTACATTACATAATCCGCTACTTCGGCGGATTTCAGCTTGCCGTGAATATCTTATGATTCGCGAATTACTTTCGCGGAGCTTCAATGTTTCGCCAATCCTTTTCTGTGGTGCCACGCCACGTTCACGAGCACTGCAAGCAGCATGAGCATTCCGGCAAGCATCAGCCGTGTCAGCGGCACGAAAGGCTTGTTATCGGCAGGCACCCCCCTCCATCATCGAGCCGTGCCGTGCCCGAAACCGCCGCCGAAACGCCCGGCGGTCCATTCTATCCACATCAATGGGATACCCAACAGGAGAAGCGCCACGAAATACGGTATCATGAAAGCGCCGCCGCCATTCTGCGCGGCTTGCACGGGGAAACGCAGAAAATTCCCAAGCCCTACGGCGCTTCCCGCAACGGCCAATATTATTCCGAGTTTAGTTCCCCAGATCTCGCGCTTTTTAGGTTCGTTCATAATAGATTTTATAATTCTATCTTTTTCAGGATTTCCTTTATATCGGGTTTCACGGCTATCGGCTTAACCGCGCAGGCGATCGCCCTGTCTGGATCCTTCAGCCCGTGGCCTGTTAAAATACAGGCAACAGAAATCGGGCGGGTAAGCGAGTGAGCAAGTGAGCTAAAAAAGTCTTTTTTTACATATTTTATCAAACCGGCAATTGAGGCCGCGGAGGCTGGTTCCACAAAAACACCTTCGGTCGATGCCAGAAGCTTATACGCGTCAAGTATTTCGTCATCGGTGACCTCATCTATGACGCCGCCTGATTCGTCACGCGCTGCTTCAGCGGCTTTCCACGAAGCGGGATTCCCTATTCTTATCGCGGTCGCTATGGTATCGGGCTTCTCCACCGGCTTTCCTCTCACGATCGGAGCCGAGCCGGAGGCCTGAAAACCCATCATCTTCGGAAGCGCGAATTTTTTCGGGAATTTCTGGTTATATTCCTTATAGCCTTTCCAGTACGCGGTTATATTGCCTGCGTTGCCTACCGGCATGAATTGGAAATCCGGAGAATTCCCCAGAACATCGCATATCTCAAAAGACCCCGTTTTCTGCCCCTCGATCCTGTAGGGATTGAGCGAATTGACAAGGGTAAGGGGATGATTCTTGCTCAGTTCAATCACCAGTTGGAGCGCGATGTCAAAGTTGCCCTCTACCGACAGCACGAGCGCGCCGTGCATCACGGCCTGCGAGAGCTTACCGAGCGCTATGTGGCCCGACGGGATAAGCACTACACACCTTATCCCGGCCCTGGCGGCGTATGCCGCGGCCGAAGCCGAAGTATTGCCGGTGGACGCGCAGATAACGGCGCGGCTGCCTTCTTCGACAGCCTTTGAAACGGCCATGGTCATACCGCGGTCCTTAAACGATCCCGTCGGATTCATCCCTTCATATTTAAGGTAAATTTTCCCGGTAAAACCTATCTTTGACGGTAGGTTTTTCGCTTCAATAAGCGGGGTATTCCCTTCAAGTAAAGATATTACAGGGGTCTTAAGGCTTACAGGCAGGTACTCCCGGTAATGCTCAATAACTCCTTTGTAACTCAATGGAAAATCTCCTCTCCAATGCGACGAATTGCTAAATTGTTAAATGGCTAAATTGCTGAAAGACGTTCAGCCATATAGCAATACGGCCATTTAGCCATATTAATAGCAATCCCGCTTGGCTGTTCTGTATTTAAGGAATTTTATCTATTTTTGAGTGTAAAGTCAAAGCGGGAATGATAGGTTATTTGGGCATGTCATCTGACTGATTATCGCTCTGTTCGAACGGGTCGAATTTTGAAGCCGGGGGCAGGAAACGCAGCGTAAGTGAAACTCTGTGGGAACCTGAGGTCTCTTTAATTGCCAGCGGTATGATAAAGGCATAATCTATCCTTGTTTCGGCGCCACCTATCCGCGGAGCGTAGCCTAAACCTATCGTGATCTCGTTCATATTAGCTCCGGCGCGCGCCGCGAACAACTTGTTGAAAAATTCCGTTTCACATCCGGCATGCACGTTTATTTTGTCCGAATCGCTTCCCCATTCCTGGTTGCGGTAGCTGACTTCCAGTGCCGGGGACACTATGACTTTCCCCTGAAAAACCGCGGCAAGCCCGGCGCGGATCTCCGCGGGCACGGTATCTTTTGTTTTCAGCCCCACATCAGGCTGGTTCATGTTTTTTACTGCAAGCCCCAGGATTGTCCGGCGCTTTTCTGTTTCCAAAACCGTGTATTGCGCGCCGCCGTCCAGCGCAAACGCCGATTTTGAGTTGCCCGACGCGAAAACCGCGTCGTTTACCGTGCGGATATCCAGCGTGTAGGCGTGGCTGAGATTTTTCAGATTTACTCCCACATTCAGCTTGTTCGTAACGGAAAAAGCTCCTGACAGGGCGAATGTGTCTTCCCTGTACTGGTCCTGAGAATATAAATTCGCCCACAAAATACCCACGCTGACCTTGTCATCGACAGGCATGACCGCTGAAAAATAATTCATCCCGAGATCCACCCTGTCAAGGCCAGTGAACAGCTTCGCGTTCATGAAAGTTGCTTCAAAATCCTCCACCTGCCATATCCCCGCCGGGTTATACAACTGGGAATTCGCGTCGTCAGCGAGCGCCGTAAACGCCCCGCCCATTCCAAGCGGACGAGTGCCCCACCCGCCGTCCTTGAATGCGGCACAGACGGTAGACGGAAGAAGGAAGATGGAAGACGGAAGCAGAAACACTGCCGCCAGTTTCAAAATTCCTTGAACGCGATGATTTAATATATTTTTCTTCATGAGTTTTTGAATACTTCCAACTTCACACTTCCTTCTTCCGTCTTATTTGGCTACCGCTATCGTGCCGCTTACCAGTTTCATCGAACCATTAATATCCGCCTTGAACTGATAGATATATATTCCGCTTTCCACGACGTTATTATATTCGTCGGTTCCGTCCCAGTTCGGCCCGCAGAAACTGTCATCGGATAATTGCCTTACAAGCCTGCCTGTTATGTCGTATATGTTTATCTCAAAATCGCTTCCTGAAAGGTTCCCAAAAGCCGCAAAATCGTTGACGCCGTCGCGGTAGGCCGGGGTGATAATCTTTTCTTTAGGACGGTAATCATCAGCGGAAAGGGGCCCGACAGGAAAAAGGGCGTAAAGCGAGAAATGAGAAACGTTGACCGATATGATCTTGTTTTTCCTGTCCAACGTGCCGCCCACAAGTCTCCATTCATATCCGTCCCACCAGAAAAGTTTCAGGTCGGAATCATTGAATTCCGTGCCGTCCACCTTGCCGTCGTCGTCCTGGTCAAAATATAGCATGCTCATCTTGGCCGGTTTTCTGAAACTGGTGCCTTCCGGCAGAAACTCGAACGCCATGACGGGCGAAGTGGTCAGCATCGGCCCGCTATACCCTCTTGGCACGAACTCATTGTCAAGCTGGTTTATCGTTAAGTCTATATCATTTAGAAGGGCCCCCTGGGGGATATCAATACTTGTTTCCCCGTCGTCAGGATTGGCGTCGGGCACAGAAAGCTTTCCGCCTTTTTTCGGTACCTTTCCGCACGTTTTGCAGTCAACGTCCAGCCTGAACGGAACCGAGGGAGCAGTATCGGGTATAAGGCTTGTCGTACCGCCGGTTATCATTTCAATGTAATACTCTATTCCGGGAGGCGTAATAAGGTAAGCCGGAATTTCCGCCTTTGAGAAATATATGCCCTCGGATTCAGACGTCACGGGCATGGAAACTTTGTTATAGGAACTGGCTCCTATCTTTCTGTAATAAAGGGCGCATTCCAAGTCTCCGTCGGAATAAATCTCAAGTTTCACAACGAATTTATTGCCTCTTACCCCGATTTTTGAAGGCGGAAAGAAGAAATTCGTGCCTGTAGCTTTAACGCTGCCCGGCTGCACGGAAAAGGTCAGCGGTAGTATCGTGCCTATCTGCGTTGCCCCGTCGTTTATAGTATGGCTCCAGATATACGCCTTGTATTTGCCTCCGCCGTAAGCGGGTTTCACCCGCAATCCGACTGATGTCTTTTCTCCGGGATTAAGGTAAAATTCGTTCTTGGAAAATGATACCCAGGACAACTCGCTTAGCGGCTGGTATCCCGGCGGCACATCTCCGGGTTCGGGTTTGAGAGCGTCGAGCCTGACTTTCAGCTGCATGGTCCCCGTATTCTTCAACGAAAGCGAACCTAGGGACGTGGACTGCTTTACAGGCACCCCGTTCACAAACTCAATGAAGCTGCTGGACGCAGTAAGCCCCATCGTGCTGGGCGGCGCCGAGTTAAGCGCGGCCGCCTGCATTATCATTATGGATAAAACGATGGATGCTGATATTTTTTTCATCGAAAAGCTGCTTGCGGGGGAGATACCGGGAAATCCCCGGTATCTCCCCCGAGCGTTTAATCCTTATTACTCAATTGATGCCGTTATAGTAACCGGTATGACCTGCGCTGTTTCCACGCTTGTCTGCGTAGGAGCGGCAAACGCGAACCAAAGGTTTCTGGTCGTGTCTATTTCCACTCCCAGTCCCGTCTCGCTGCCAGCGAAACGCGTTTCGCTGCTCTTTGCGGGAGTTGTCGTAAGTACATGTTCGACGTTGCTCCATGCGAATGAAGACCCGCCCGCCGTGTCAAACGCGCCCATCAGGACGAACTGATTGTTTCCCTGAGTCGACGCGCTGGTCCAGCCGCTGGGATTGGTGAGCGAAAGCCAGAAGCTTTCCGTTACGTTGCCGTTGTTCCTGACCGTGACCGCCGCAGGAGAATAACCAGTCGTTCCTACGATCAGCTGGCCGATGTTAACGGTTCCCGTGACTTCAACAGACACCGTGTAATTCTTGACTGTGACTGTTACGCTTGTCGAACCGTCGCTTGTGGGTGTTTCGGGGCCGGTGAAACGGGAATTGTCAAAGTATACCGTGCCTGTCCCGAGAGCCTTAAAAACAATGTTCATCTGCGTTACATGCGCCACATTCAGGCCGGTGAAGTTGGAAAGAGGTATTGAGACTTCCTGCCACCCCGTTGTAAGCCCGCCCGAAAAACCGGATATCGAAGTCAGCGAGACTGCCGCATTTATGCTGCCGTCCTGCATTTCTATATCGAATGTTTCTCCGCCGCTCGCGCCTCTTACCCATATTTTAACCGTATCATAAGAGCTCGCATCCAGGTACCCGCCGCTTGTTGCGCTCATGAACTGGTATATGCCTGACCACGTGCTGTCCGCGGTGTTTGTGTAGACCAAACTAAGGGCGTTTATCCCTTCCTGCGGATTCGTCGTCGTTATTGTCGCAACCGGGTCGTGCGCGCCGTCGCCTGACATCGTTCCATCCGTGCCGCCCAGGTTATTCGGTGAAAACACGCCGCTTTCATAATCCGCCAGTGTCAGGCTTGAAGAGCTTCCTCCGCCGCCCGATACCGCTTCCACGAAACGCGCGTCATCAATGTATACAGTGCCTGTTCCGAGCGTTGAGAATACAATGTTCATCTGGGTTATGTGCGCTCTGTTCAAGCCGGTGAAGTTTGTTAGGGGTATGGACAGTTCCTGCCAACCCGTTGTAAGCCCGCCTGAAAAACCGCTTATTGAAGCCAGCGTGACCGCCGCGTTAATGCTGCCGTCCTGCATTTCTATTGTGAATGTTTCTCCTCCGATTGCTCCTCTTACCCATACTTTCAGGGTTTCATAGGTGCTCGCGTCAAAGTAACCGCCGCTTGTCGCGCTCATGAACTGATACATGCCCGACCACGTGCTGTCCGCGGTGTTGGTGTAGGCTAAGCTCAGGGCGTTTGTTCCCTGCTGAACGGGCGTCGTCACTATAGTCGCTACCGTATCGTGCGCGCCGTCGCCTGACATCATACCAACGTTGCCGCCCATATTATTAGGCGTCACGTTGCCGCTTTCAAAATCCGCGATTGTCTGCGCCGCGAAAGCCGGAACTGCAAATAAAAGGCCTGAAAGAATCAGACATACTGCTGTTAAGAGACTTTTTTTCATAAATACTATCCTCCTTGCGTTATTTGGCCGTCAGGTTTAAATCCGGGCCACTTCCAAACTGAATACAGATAATAAGCCTTTTCTTATATACTATCACCTCCATTAATGTAATTGTTTACATGATTTAGCAAAAATATATGAATTTATAATACTATATTTAAAAGAACGTGTTTTCTGAAACCAAACATGATTCCATATGTAAATGTTTACATTTTAGAAAATAAAAAAAGCCGAAGATTATAGCTTTGTGCTGTATTCTTCGGCCTACCATACTGCATTCGATAGATCAATTGTGAGCTGTGTTTTTGTCCCTGCGACAGCGGCAGCACACTGTCAGGGCACATTTTCGCGAATTGTATGTTCTTTTGTTATCCGATACAACCGAAGTCCTGCCATGGTGGGACGTCGTGATGTAACTGTTAACAATATGAATATATTATATAATTACCTGTTTGTCAAGCATAACGGGAAAATATTTTCTCTCAAATTACATTTATTACGCAGGTTTACCGCGGTTATAAATCCAGGGGCATCTCATTTCTTTTTCGTGGACAAATAGAGTTTTAAGTATTTCGCCGTGCTCTTTTTGCCTCGCGCCGATATTTTTATGACTGAAATAAAATTTTTATCGTAATATTTCTTCCCGGGAGGTATTACAGCCGCAATCTTTATGTCCTTGCTTTCAAATGGTTTAAGCGTAAATACGGTTTCGCTCAGTTCCACAGACAGCTTCCGGTCCGTCTTGAATTTCCGGTCCTCTGATTCTTTCGGGAAACCCTTAAAAACCGTTTCCGCGTTAAATTCCACTGTTTCTTCATATTCATTTGTCACTCTCAGTATTTTACCGGCCACTCTTACAATATCAGCCCTTTCACCCGGAGATAATCCTTTAATGATGGCTTTATCCGGTTCAATCCAGAATCCCGGCTGCCTCTGGACGCTTTCATTGAACTTGGCGGTTGCAAGCAGCAGTTTACTCTGCAGGCCGACAGCCACAGGAAGGCCCTCGACCTTTTCAATCGTATGCGCCCAAATGTCAACTTCAAATTTCCGACCGAGATTCTTTTCTTCATCCGGGACGCTTATATATACGTCTACTGTCTTTTTTTCGTTCGGATTCAAAATAATCTTGCTGTATTCCAATTTTACCCATGACGTGTCGGATATGACTTCGTATCCAAGTTTGACTTGATTCTCTTCCGGTTTTATTACGTCTATGGCCAACGTGACGGGCATCTTACCCTTGTTTGTTATATTGTAGGGGAAGTTAGCCAGCTTGACTATGCTGTATCTTCTGCCCGGTTGAAGATTATCAACCGAAACTTCGCCGAATGTTGAAGAAATGAAAGCCGCGCGCGCGATAACGGGCGCGGCGCACGCAATCATAAATGCGACAACCGGAGTAAATATGCGGATATTCATTGTTTTGCCTCCCCTTGCATGAGGATATATATAATATATTCCGCTTCTTGTCAACATACCGCAATAAAATGTGTAATGCGTTATGTTTGATGTGTAATGAAAACTATTGTTGCATTCATCACACATTACACATTCAACATTACACGGCGTTGCCGTTCATCCCCTTGACAAATCCCCCAGTTTTGATACAATACTTGCTCAATATGTCAAGAAACCTTTTATTTTTCAAGCAGAACAGACTGCTGATAATACCGTCGGCATTCCTTATTATACTGTCCGTCCTTTTCCTTCTGACCAGATGTGAATCATTCTTCCTCTGGAGCGGCGACGAAAAACAAGATGTTCCACAAAAATCGTCTCCAGCAAGGCCGAAATACGTGCGTGGTATTCATCTTACGGCATGGGTAACTGGCTCGCCTAAGATACTCGCTCCAATAGATGCGCTTCTGGACGAAACAGAATTAAACGCGGTCGTAATCGATATAAAAGAATATGAAGGCGAAGTTTATATACCCGGCAATAAAGCCACTGTGAAAAACAAGACATACGTGCCCGCCATTCCCGGCATAAGGAAATACCTTGTCAACCTAAAAAGCAGAGGAATCTATACTATAGCCCGCATGGTCGTCTTCAAGGATAATCTTATCCCGAAAATAAAACCGGAACTCGCCGTTAGGGACGCGTCCGGCACTGTTTGGACGGATTACAGGGGCAATACATGGCTGGATCCTTATAACAAAGACGGCTGGGATTATAATATTTCTATTGCGGAAACCGCCGTTGACCTTGGGTTTGATGAGATACAGTTTGACTATATACGCTTCCCTTCGGATGGAAATATACGAACATGCCGGTACGGTCAATCCCATTCCACTACTTCAGCTGTGTCCGCGCTTTCCGGATTCCTGCGGGAAGCGAACCGGCGTCTTAAACCAAAGGGCGTGAATATTTCAATAGATGTATTCGGCCTGACAACAACCTCTCTTAGCGACATGGGCATAGGCCAGAGAATAGTTGAAATGGCCGAATGGGTGGATTATGTGAGCCCGATGGTATATCCATCCCATTATTACAAAGGCGAGTACGGCATCCCTGATCCGAACTCAGCACCGTATCAAACTGTATTCCTTGCCGCGGAAGGCGCAAAAAACAGAATGGGCGCTTACGCAGTGAAACTCAGGCCTTACCTGCAGGATTTTTCGATGGGCTACAAATACGGCAAGGAAGAGGTCAGGGCTCAGATACAAGCCTGCTATGATAATGACATTGGCGACTGGCTCTTGTGGAATCCGCGCTGCGTTTACACGCGTTCAGCTCTGAAGGGAAAAGATTTCTCGGATATTTACGATAAATCTGAAAACATAAATGAACTAATGAACAGAAGAATTCCCGGATCCGATATACAGGTCTCCTCTGAAACACTCGCTCCCGGCGCTACCGAGGCCGGCCAAAATCCACTCTCACCGGAAATACTTGAGCCCCCCGCTACTGCTGCAATAGAAACGAAATAACAACTACAATACATGGTTAAATGGCCAAACGGCTAAATTGTTAAACGACATAATGGCTAAATGGTTATAAGCCGTTAGCCATTTGGCAATTTAGCAATTAAGCCATTGTTATTAATAGCCATTTGGCAATTGTTTCACTTCTTCAATCTGAAAACAGCAAACTCCTCGACGGGCGTTCCGGCCGCCGCAAACGGCAGTATTCCCCAGAAACTTGAATAAAATCCAGCATGGTCTTTTGGCGACATCACTCTCAGCGGAAAAGCGCTGTCGATTCTCTGGTGGTCTATCAATTCCATTTTTGAAAAAGTCCCGCCGGCAGGCTTCTGCGGATCAGGCATCTTTGCCGCGATAATAAAAGACGGGCCGCTTACCTCATCTCTCACTTCCAAGGCTGAGAAACCCGATTTTTCCATGTAATACTGAAATCCGAAGTGGCCGAGAAAATATCCGCTGGTAATTTCCTTTGATTTCAGGTATTCCGGAATCCCGGGGTATGATCTAGCCCATATATAATCCGCAATTCCGAGAGATATCCCGAAATACAGCGTTAACGCAAGCGCCGCGCCGGCCGAAACATATTTCGCCGCGCCCGCAAGCCGTTCATTGCTTTGCGCGAAAATAATCAGCGCCGGCGGGAGCATGAAAAGTATATAGCGCCCTGAAACCCAAGGTTCAACCGTCAGGACTAGAAATGACGCGATTAACAACCACGCGAAAATAAATTTATCAGCCTCCACTCTGTGCTTGATAACTTCATAGACGAATACCGATGTTGCTGCCAGCAGAACGGTGTATGTAAGCGTGGCTGGCCCGCCTCTCAACAACTGTAATTTCTCGGCAACCACAAAGAATATCGCTGATAGTATAACGCTCACCAGCTTTTCCCTTATGTCCAGCCGGAAGAATGCGAACATTGGAAATACCAGGCACCCGGAAAAAAACGGCAGGAACGCAATTATTTTATGGGGGGTCAATCCCTTGCCGACGTGTGAAGATGCCTTAAAAAAATGCGCTTCTCCGTACATCGCAAGGTTATGAATACACCACAACCCGAAGAAAGCGACGGGTATCAGCAAATAAACGAAATATTTTCTTTTTTCCGAAAGCAGGACGTAAATGCCTAGAACGGCAACCCCTATTATCGCGGAATACTTCGTCATGACCGCGAATCCTGAAAGCACTGACCCCGCCAGGACGTAACTATCTTTCCCCCTGTCTACACCGTAAATGAAAAACGCCGCGGAAGACAGCATGAAAGCCGTAAGCGGCACGTCAAGCATGATGCTGTTAGACGAAACAAGGAAAGCGGGCGCGGAAACGAAGATAAATGAATATACAAGGGGATTCTTGACGTATTTTTTCAGAAGCATATACATGCTTACCGCGGATACCAGCGGGAACACCAAAAAGAAAAGATGCAGCGTGATTTCGTTCATCCCGAAAAGCGCGCCGACTCCGGCGATGTAATAGGGTATCAGCGGCGGGAACGTGGCCTCCATCCTTGCCCAGACATCTCTGGTTTCGCCGCTCCAGTTTATTGAAAAACTGTAAGGTCTTATAGGATCTTTTTGTATCTGTTCGGCCATCTTGAGGTAGAAAGGGTCGTCAACGTTGAAAGGTTTATTCACGAACGGCAAAAGGCACAGGAAAGTGAAAAATAGAAGCAATATAAGGTCTCTTTTTGTTCTAGTCATATTCATATATTCTTTAAATCATTCTAATATTTTAATCTTTAAATGTCTTATTTTATGCCCCAAAGCTTGTGCATCTGCGGTATGGCATTCGCATCTTTCAATATTTTTCTTGCTGAACGGAGCCATCCCGCAACCCTCGCCGCGCCGGGCAGTTTACATCCCGCTGTGCGCGTAGCCGGTTGAATGACAAATGGGATGCGTTTTGAAACTGTTTTAATCGTGTCAACTGCTTTCTTCATCTCTTTGCAAGTTGTTCCGCTCGTTACTACAACTTTAACAAATACTTTTTCTTTCGCGAGCTGCGCAAATTTTCCATGTTCCTTCCAAAACGCTTTTCCGCAGGATGATGGCAGTTTTATGTCCATGGCGACAATATCCACATACCTCCTGATTTTCTCAAACGCCTCCGGCAGTGTTCCGTTAGTTTCAAGGTATATGCTGAATTTCAGTTTCTTAAGCGCTGGAAGCAGTTTTAAAAGGAAATTCGGATATAGAAGTGGCTCTCCGCCTGTTATAGAAACCGTTGACGGTTGACCGTTGACGGTTGACCGCAAAGACACTGCCTTTTTAATGATTTGCTTGACTGTCAACTGTGAACTGTCATCTGTCAACTGGCTTTTAGCCGTGTCGCAGTAGTCACACTTAAGATTACAGCCTGCAAAACGCACGAAAATCTGCGGCTGACCCGCGTAAATGCCTTCTCCCTGGTAAGAGGCGAATATTTCGCTTACAGGAGCAGTTACCGCTGATTTATTTCTCGATTTTACTTTCATAGACCAGTTTGCATTTGAGGTTGACAGTTCACAGTTGACATAAATGCCTTAACCGTCAACGGTCATCCATCAACTGTCATCTGTCTTGTATTCCTGCTTCCGCGAATCCCTTCGCGCGGAAACGGCAGGAATCGCAGATGCCGCACGGTTTTCTGCCGCCTTCATAGCACGACCATGTCAGACCGTACGGAACCTTCAGGGACTGCCCTATCCTGATTATCTTTTCTTTAGTCAGCTTGATGAGAGGAGTTTCAACTCGCACGCCCGTGCCCAAGGCAGACAGCACTCTGTTCCATGCCTTGTAATAGTCCGGGCGGCAGTCAGGATAGCCTGAAAAATCTACCGCATTTGCGCCGATAAAAATCCTGCACGCGTTGATTGACTCGGCGTATGATAGGGCGTGGGAGATGAAAATAGTGTTACGGCCGGGAACGTATGTTGAAGGCAAGGCGTTGACAGTTGACAGTTGACAGTTGTCAGGGATAGATAACTTCTTATTCAATAAAGAGCCGGCTTGCCATGGGAGTTTGATTTTTATAATCTTGTACGGGCACCCGGCAAGGCGGGCGATTTTAACAGCGGATTTCAATTCCTTCTTATGGCGCTGGCCGTAATCAAAAATCAGGCAGCTGCACGCATATCCTTTGCTCTTCGCGTAATACAGCGCCGTTGAGGAATCCAATCCGCCGGACAACAGTATTACTGCTTTTTTAATTGACATGCCCTATTCCGTCTGATACAGGTCTATTCCTTCGACCGTAATAATATTGTCATGTACCGAAACGATCTTCCCGAGAACCGTGTAAGCAAACATCTTGCCTGTCTTAACATTCGACGTCTTTATGCCCTGTATCTCAATCTGCACATCGCTGCCCGCGATGATCCCTTTACTACCTGAAAGGTACCTGCAGCGCCATTCCACCGGTTTGCCTGTGTATTTTCCCGGATTCTTTATGACATCCCTGCAGTCGATCTTCGCTTCTCTTGCCTGCTTCAGAACGGCCTCATTGCTGTTTCTCTGCCCCAAAACGTTAAAACGTACAAATGTAGCCGCTGCAAAACCCAGTATTATCAAAACGGTCAGCGTAGCCGCGTAATAAACAGTCTTTTTAAGATCATTTATCCTTTTCTTAATTCTCGATTCCTGCGCGCCGGTGTCAACGGCTGTTATTCCATCTTTACCTTCGTTTTCCGTAAAGCTGCACCTTGCCGACGATGTTTCGCTTTCCCATACTTCCACGTTTGAAAGCGATACACCTGACGGCAACTGTTTCTTCAGTTCAACGCAGATATAAGCAGCTATGTTCTCTGCCGTCGGATTTATCTTATTAAAAGGAGAAACGTCGTTCAAATTTTTATGGTCAAGCTCCGCCAGAACCAGTTCCACGAAAGACTTCAAATCCGTGAAATCAAGCAGCATGCCGGTCTTTCCGAGGCCATATCCGGAAACCGATACCACTACTCTCCAGTTATGGCCGTGCAGGTTCTCACATTTGCCCCTATAACCTCTCAGCGCGTGCGCTGCTGAAAATGTCCTGACTACCGAAACCTCGTACTTCATTTTATCTCCTCCGGTAATTCTTCCTTTCCGCCGGTCTCCGCCCTAATAAGCATCTAAAGCACTAATGAAAATGAGTTTTTCATTTACACTTTCCACTATTCCCAGCACAGTCCCGCCATGCTCCCCTTTTTCATTCAGCAGGAAATTCGGGCGACCCCCCATTCTTCCGAACGCGATGCTGACATTCACGCCGCCTTCCTGCGTCAATCCGAGCCCGTCCATTTCAATGAATTTAAATTTCCACAAGACAGGCTTATTGATATAGTCGTTGGGATTTTTCAGAACATCTTCAGCCTTTATATTCAACCGTTTGGCAATCCTCAACATCTCCGTATTTTTTATAGAGTATATGTTTGTTACCGTGCCGTATATTCCGATTAAAAACAATACCAGCGCGGCGCAAGCGCCGGCAATATACATCATCTTTTTGAATAGGCTTTTCTTTTTCCATTCCGTATTGGCCTGTTCAGCTTCGATTTGCCCGGTTTCCGTTCCCGGTACGTTCATCTCATTGCCACCTTGTTTATTCTGGTAATTACCTGGCCCATGAATTTCCGGCCCAGCAATTTGAATTTTGCGGGGGCGTCGCTTACATAGAAAATACACTTACCGCCTTTGCTTCTTTGGCTCTCTATTCCCAGGTTTTTCAAGGTGCCCGCGACTTCCACAGCCGTCGCGGCCGCGGAATCTATCAGCGATACACTCTTGCCGGCGGTCTTCTTTATCACACTCTTTATCAGCGGATAATGGGTGCAGCCGAGCACAATCGTGTCAACTCCTTTCCTGACCAGCGGCGTAATATATTCTTTCGCGACCCTGTATGTCATGGGATGCTTCAGCCATCCTTCTTCCACGAGAGGCACGAAAAGCGGACATGCCACCGCAAATATCCTTATCCGCGGATCAAGGCGCTTAAGCGCTTTCGTGTATGATGAACTTTTAACCGTTCCCTCGGTGCCTATAACTCCTATCTTCCTTTTCAACGTTACGCTCAACGCAGCTTTCGCTCCAGGTTCAATCACCCCTATAACAGGAACCTTTAACTTGGCTTTCAACGCCGGAAGCGCGAAGGCCGACGCTGTGTTGCAGGCGACCACAATCATCTTGACTTTTTTTGAAAGCAGAAATTTTGCAATATCGGCTGAATATCCCGTAACGACCTCTTTTGATTTTGAGCCGTACGGGACGTGCGCCGTGTCTCCGAAGTAAATAAGATCTTCGCGGGGAAGCAGCTTTCTAATCTCGGCCATCACTGTCAGGCCGCCAAACCCTGAATCAAAAATACCTATAGGCCTACCATCCATAATAATTCTCCATGAATTTTTGCATATTATTACCCTCTCTTGGAAATAGATTGTGTAATGTTGAATGTGTGATGTTTGATGAATATACGGATATCGGTTGTTTCATTACACATTACACTTTACACATAACACAGTTGTATTTATATTCCCTTTTTTTCGTCGTATCGTTTAATGCCTTCATAAATCCCGTCCGCGATTTTACGCTGGAAGCTCTTATTCTTAAGTTTCGACTCTTCCCCGAGATGGCTGATGAACGCGCATTCTACAAGCACCGCCGGCATCTCCGTACCGCGCAGCACGTAAAAACCCGCCTGTTTTACGCCGCGGTTATTCTCTCTTGTCCTACGGCACACCTCATTGCCTATGAATGAACATATCTCAGAAGATTCGTTGATATATTCGTTTACTACAAGCGACCAGAGAAGTTCCTGGATCTTAGCGCGTTTTTTTGTCGGTTTACCTTCAAGCCTCACGACCGAATTTTCAAGTATTGCGGTTGCCTGGGCCTCCGGATCGGAAGCACTTTCTGACAGGAAATATATCTCAAACCCGCTGGAATTCCTGTTGATGGAAGCGTTGCAGTGCACGGACACAAAAAGATGCGCCTTCTGCTCGTTAGCGATTATTGTCCTGTCTACAAGAGGAATGAAAGTGTCGTCCTTACGCGTGATGATAATCTGGTAATTCTTGTCATTCTGAAATAGTCTCTTTAGTTCTCCGACTATCATCAAATTTATGTCTTTCTCTTTTGTCCCGTTGGGCCCGATAGCGCCCGGGTCCTCTCCTCCGTGGCCGGCATCCAGCACGATTATTTTTTTTCGCCTCGAGATAACCACCGCGGGCGCGATCGGCTCTTTCTTATCTTCCGGTTCCTTTACGGCAGTTTCCCCGGCGGGAGCCGGGGGCGGAACGACCGCGACAGGCCTTGTTTCCATCGGAGCCGTTTCGACAGGAGAAGATATCATAATCTCCGACGCCGCCGGCGTTTCGGTTGACCGGACTATTTCGGTGTCTGTTTTTGCTACCGCAAGAGGAGTCCGTTCTATGTTTATAACAATCCTTCTGGGATCGTTTAAAAGCTGCCTGTTTATCTTTCCGGCGCCTTCGGTAAGAAATATCTTGATCTCTGCTTCCCGGCCGCGGTTCTCCGCGTCTATCTCCCTGATTATTCCATCGTCCGACCCTATTGTTTCTTCGCTCAGTTTTCCCCTAGGTATTGAAACAACTCCGACGGCGGGATTTTTCTGCGACCATGAATAGGTAAGGTCATTGCTTAACTCAATCTCAACCTGCGTGTATTTCGGATAGGAATAAAACCTCGGGCTCAGGACATTAACCCTCTTTTCAACGTTCAATATGCACGTCTCGGGATTCCAACTGGACTCGGCGTCGTTAAAATCCGCGAAGTCCATGGAAAATATGAATGAAGCGGGGACATATACCTGGTCCGATGACACGCGAATAGGCAGGCCAATCCGCTTCTTTTTGCCGTTCAACGCGATGCGCGTCGTTTTTATGAAAAAATCTATTCTCTGGTTGTTTGAAAACAGCGAAACCTTGCCCGTAACCGGATGCCAGGTTAGCGTGCATTTATAGAGTTTCGCTATTTCCTTAATCATGAAGTAATCACTGCCGGAGAACTCATAAAGCTTCACGCCGTCTACAATCTCCCCTTCATAAGTGGCTTCTATCTTCTGCCCCGCGGCAAACGCCGTTTGCGGTATGTGCATGGCGGAAACAACAAGGATCGGGATGAATAGATATGAAAATATCCGTCTCATATACTTGAGTTAATCAAAAAATCCTTTTCCTACTGCAATTTCGGTCTTTGGCCTCCGGCATCGTTGGACTCATCTTACAGATACTCCTTCGAGCATATGCTCGCTTCGTCCGTCTCGCCTCGGCTCAATTACCGAAATTTCGAAACGAAAAAAGATTTTCTGATCAACTCAGGTAATTATAGCGAATTCGAGTATGTATATCAAGAACGACAAAAATGCCTCCGAATAAATCGGAGGCAAATTGAATGGAGCTGGCGGGAATTGAACCCGCGTCCGAAGGCGCTTTGGCCAGGTTCCTACAGGCTTAGCAGTGAATTTGTCTCGTCCTGAGGCTGCCTCTCTGCAGGACCACCGCAGGACCAGCTCCGTTTTAGTTTCGCTCCAGACTGACGGAACACGCCGTCCGGAACTAACCTGCTCTTGACGTTTATCTCCTATAGCAGGTGTTTAGGAGTAAACGTAACTGCATTTAAGCAGCTAGTGCTAATTGTGTATTAGCGTTTATGTTTGGCCGAATTGTGACCGAGCCTCCGGCCAACTCGGGCCTGCCACCTGTACCTCTTTCACCCCCGTCGAACCCTGTTCAGCCCCATCAATGACGGCAACAACGCATTACAAATTACAAATTTCAGATTACAGATTAACTGCGCGCACATCTTTCCTTAAAGACAAAATTAATTTCAATTTGAAATATGAAATCTGTAATCATATTTTCCGTCTCTGACGAAAAAAATTCTGTATAAGCGACCGGCATTCATTTTCAAGGACGCCGCCGGTTATCTTAATCCGGTGATTCAGCTTCCTATTTTGCGCGATGTTCACCACCGAACCGCACGCCCCCGCTTTCAAATCCTTCGCGCCGAACACAATTTCTGAAATCCTGGCCCAGACAAGCGCTCCGGCACACATCGGACACGGTTCTATCGTGGCATATATTTTACAGCCGATAAGACGGTAATTTCTGAGTTTTTTCGCGGCTTTGCCTATCGCTACTATTTCCGCATGCGCCGACGGGTCATTGTCCTTTATGTTCCTGTTATACCCCCGCCCGATCACCCTATCTTCAACGACCACTACCGCCCCGACCGGCACTTCACCCAATCTTTGGGCCTTCCGCGCCTCTTTAAGCGCTTCTTTCATGAAGAATGCATCCGCACGATTTTGGCTTTTCATTACGCTTTATACGCGTCCAAGAGGAGTTGTTGAGCTCCTTAACCCAAATAAATCTGAAATCCTGCGTTAAGGAAACCTCTAGCCTTTTGATTTCCCGCATAAATTGAACGGGTCCGAGAGGACTTGAACCTCCAACCTACTGATTCGTAGTCAGGCGCTCTATCCAATTGAGCTACGGACCCAATTTTGCGGGATAAACTCCGTCAAACGCGATATCAGCGGAGTACCCAAATATTTTTACATATACGACGTCCCGCGTTAGCGGGATTGAGCTATGGGCGCAATTTAGGAATTCTGCGGGATTAAAACGGAGATTACTCAGATTAACAACAAAATCTGTGTAATCTCCTTGGGTATCTGTGGAATCTGATGTATATTTTACCCGGTTTTCGACGAAATGTCAATAGAGTGAGCAAGACGGAGGGTTGCTTACGAACTCAACTTTGCATTTCCGAAGAATCAACGGATACTGTGTCGCGCAATTTCTCTTGCTGCTTCTCTAGAACCAGGAACAATACAAGAACCAGAACCAACCATAGAACAGCCGGAAAAATAATCTGCATTTTAACTCTCCAAGATATTATTTTGCCGCTTTCGCCCGGCATCAATAAATATAGAACTGTTATTTATTATCATATATTAATAAATAGAGTTATTTAATGCTATTGAGTATAATATATCAAATAGAAATTATATTTGTCAAGTGGATTCCATTTTTTTCAGGCAGGGCTTAGTATTATTGTTTTTGGGTATTGGACTGGATTGAAGCGTTTGGCAAGGAAATTTCAGTAGACTCTGGAGAGAAATAGCCGGGGGAATTACGCGTAATAAACGAGCCTGGCAAGAAAACCGAAGAGAGCCGCCATTGAGTTGCCAACTATTATGTTAGTCCATGTAAAACCCTGCGGCCGGCGCCAGAAACTGGAAATCACCGCTCGCGCTATCCATACAAAAAGAAAACTCAGCGCCCACCATCCCGGCAGCAACAACGCCAACGCGGTAATCAGCCGTTCTATCATTGAAAAATATTTGTCATGGACAAGCACGTTGGTTTGGCCGAATACATCCTTTTCAAGGTAATATATGAAAATTGTCGTGAAGTGCGTCGTGAGAACAAAAAGAATAGCCAGCAGCACCCATGGTTCCGGGTGTATGCCGAAACTTTGCGGAAATAATACGAAGATAAAGACTATATGTATGACCTGGTCCCATATAAAAAAGAACATTGTATCGGGCGAATTCAGTTTCTGAATGGTCCATACTCTCCATTCATCCTCCATGAAATGAAATATCGTCAGGAGAACGAGAGCCATCCAGCCCTGAATAATGACCATATTGTTCCCTGCCATTACCCAGATGTCGGTAAGGTAGCCCCAGCAGAGAATTGTTCCCACAACAAGAAACATCATGGAATGAAGAAGAGCTCCCCAGACATTTCTCCTCTTCCATTCCGCGATAAAATTCGTCTGGAACGTAAAATCTATCAGAAGATGAGCAAGAATCAAGCGCCAGAATATCATAGGTTTTCTTTATTTATCCGTTACTTCCTTCTTCCGTCTTCTACTTCCATCTATTTCTTAGGGAACTGCGTCCTCGCATCAGGATCAAACTTCTCCGGCGCGGCAGGCGCCGCGGAAGCTGCCGGTTTAGGAGCTTCTTCCTTCTTAATTTCATCCTTATGTATCTGGTCAGCTATGCTTATAGGTTCTTCCCCCTTCTTCCCAAGAACCGCGTATATTTCGACAGGCTTGGTCTTTCCTTTAACCTTTACGGATCCTATATGCTTCGCATCAATTGACTCTTTCACTATGTCATACGTGGCTTCTGAAATGATTAGCTTCGCGTGGTATTCCTTTGTCGTGCTCTCAAGCCGCGCGCCGAGGTTGACGTTGTCGCCTATTACGGTAAAGTCCTTCTTTCCCGTAGAGCCCATGTTGCCCACGATCATTTCCCCGGTGTTGACCCCTACCCCGATATTAAAAACGAACTGTTTTCCTTCGCTGTTCCATTTATCCTGAAGAATTTTCAATTCTTTGTGCATGTCTATCGCGCACATCACGCCTCTGATCGGGTGATCGTTCTGAGGTATCGGAGCGCCCCAGTAAGCCATCACCGCGTCGCCGATGAATTTGTCCATAGTGCCGTCCCATTTAAAGACTACATCCACCATTTTGCTGAGGTACTCATTCAATTGCGCCACAAGTTCTTCGGGTGGCAGTGATTCAGTTATCGTCGTGAAACCCCTGATATCCGAGAAAAGCACGGTAAGGGTCTCTTTATGCCCGCCCATTTTAAGGTATGACGGGTCGTTAAGAACTTTCTCCATGATCTTGGGGCTCAGGTATTGGCTGAACGTTTTTTTGATTTTGCGTTTTTCCCTTTCCTCGGTCATAAATCTATAGAAAAGCACGCCCACGTAACTCAAAGTCAGACCTGAAGCAGGCGCAACGAATTCAGCGTAAATGTATCTGGACTTAAACAAAACGAAAACCACTACGAAAAAACCCGCAAGCAGACCCATCGTGACTATTCCGCCCCTGAACGGAGCGAGCCTGCCGGAAACAAGCCCCGAAAACAACACAAAAACAATTATCAACAGCAAGGTCATCAAAGAAGGCATGGGCCGCAGAAAATTGCCGAGTATTATATTGGACATCGTGTTCGCATGGATCTCAACCCCCGGAAACATCGGCGAGTATGGTATCGCTTTAAAATCAAAAAGCCCTGAAGCCGTTCCGCCCAAAATAACTATTTTATCCTTGAAATTGCTCGCCGGGATTATACCATTCAGCACATAAGAAAAAGTAGAGTACTGGAATGTCTCGTATCCACCGCTGAAATTAACGAGCATCTCGTTGTACTCGTCCAAAATAACTTTCTTATCCGCTATTAGCTTTTCGGGCGGCTGGTTATAATAGACAGCAAGTCCCGCCGTCGCGAGCGAAGGCACAACTTTATCCTTATAAACCTTAAACAAAGGTATCTTCCTGCAGACTCCGTCCAGCTCGGCCATGATGTTCGCAAAACCCATATAGGCCTCCTGCTGAAGAACAGGGACCGGCATAATAAAATTACTGGGATTGCCTTCGATGTCATAACTAAAATGGGACGCAAGCACCACTTTGCCGGAATTCTTCGCGGCGCGGGCGAAAGTCTCGTCCGCACCGGGATGTTCGGATTCCGGCTCGGGAAAGATCACGTCAAAAACTATCGATTTCGCGCCGGCCTGAGTGAGCATATCCACAACTTTCGCGTAATGCACCCTGGTCCACGGCCAGCGCCCAAGCTGTTTGAACGACTCTTCGTCAAAAGCTATAATAACAATTTCCTCCGCGGGTTTTATCGGACCGCGCAAAGTAAACATGGAATCAAGGAATTTATTCTCAAGTCCTCTGATTAATCCGAAAATCCATAAAACAATCACCAAAAAACCCACGCTCAAAGAAATAAGCAGCGTTGTAAGTTTGCCTTTTTTCATTTTAGCGATACTCTCCTTAAAAATATAATTAAAATATCAATGAATTTATTTATGAAAAACAATATAAATATACCGCCCTGAAACTATTCAGGCCGTTTATAACTGCAGCTATTGGCAATTTGTGATTAGCAAGTAGTTAACGTCAAATACTAATTGCCAATTGCTAATGGCTAATTGCTGAATTTAGAACTTTACTCCAAAACTCATCCTATGCGTGTCGCCTAATTCTCCAAAAGGAACAAACGCGTAATCAACACTCATGTCCCAGATTCTGAAACCCACGCCGCCTGCTATTCCGACGTTCTGGCCGAGGCTGTCCTTGTGATATCCGAAACGATACCCGCCGCGCAGAGCCAATTGCTTCAGCGGCCAGTACTCCGCGCCGATGCTCGCGTAGAATTTGTTATCCGAAAGATATTCGTCCAGCTCGCCGTTGATAGCCAGCCCTTCCATCGCCTTGTAAGACAATCCCAGTTTAAGATTCAAGGGCAGCGGATCGGAAACTTCGCGAAATTTAATCCCGGCGCCTACGTTCTGCAGAACCAGTGCCGTGTTGAAATTCTTTATTGGGCTGTACATGGCGGCCACATCCAGCGCGGCCGTATACGCGACAGCCGTATCTATCTGCGAGTTAATAAGTTTTACCGCGCAGCCCACGCTCACGTTCTCAAGAAGGCTGGGCATGGCGTCTTTCCATGCGTACGCGACGGCAAGGCTTATATCGGTGGCGTTGAACTCGCCGAGCTTTGTTTCGTCAAGGTCCCTTTTCTCTATCCCGGGCACCAGAAGATACGTATAGCCGATGCCGAACACGCCGAGATCGCGCACCTTTGAAGCGTAGCCGATGTACCCGTAATTCACGTCCGCGAAATATTTCATGTACGTCGCGGCAAACTCCGCCTTTTCAAGCTGCGCCAGGCCCGCCGGGTTAGAATACACAGCATAGACGTCATCGGCAAGTCCCGCAAAAGCGCAACCCATTCCCGCGGACCTTGCTGACGGAATAATTTTTAGGAACTGCGCGCCTGTTTTGCCTACTCCGGCACTTGCGAGCGACCAGACAGTTGACACGGCAACGATGCTACAAACCGCTGCCTTTAGTAATTTGTTTAATTCCATGACATCCTCCTACAAGTATATTATTTACAAATTGCTAATTGCCAATTGCTAATCGCTATTTTATTATCGCCATCTTGAGCAATTTTTCGTTGAGTTTCACACCGTCGCATTTCGCAATAAGCAGGTAAACTCCGGAAGCGCATTCTTCTCCGGAGTCGTTCTTGCCGTCCCATTCGGCGTAGTAATAGTAGCCGCCGTCTTTCACTCCAAGGTCAAGCTCGCGCACCATCTCAGCCGCGATGTTATATATGTAGAACTTGATGTCGCCGGTGTATCTTGAAGGCAGCGCGTACTTGATCATTGTTCCCGTAACCGAGTACTTATCGGTGGAATAGTCGTCCTGCGTGTCAACAGATTTCAACTTAAGGTCAAACGGGTTCGGGAAGTTGAATATCACGAAATCCGTGCCATTGTACTGCTTTACGGTATTCGGGTCCTGCAGGAAAACAGCGTATATGCCGCTCTGCGAAGTGGATGCCGCCTTGTTCAACACAAAACGGGAACCGTTCCACTTGGCCTTGGGAGCCGGATTCGCGTTAGTGCCGCCGATGGATTCCACGTCAAGCGATACCGTGCTTGTCAGAGGGTCAGTCATGACTATGCCCTGTACTATCTCCCATTTACCCGTATACACGTTATACTTTCCTATCTGCAGCTCGTTTAACTCGTCTTCGCCGACGGTTTCATTGTCATAGTTAAGAGTCAGCGTCACCGATTTATTCAATTGCGCGCCCGAAAGATCTATCTCGTATACGTCAGAAGCTACTATGCTTTTAACGAGTTTATCCATGGCGTCGGACTTGGCGTTGCCGGTCTTTGAGAGTTGGAAGTTCGGAAGAGTTGAAAGGAAACCTCCAACGGGAACTTCCGCCGTGCCCGTCTTGACGGTCGTCTGTGTCACGTCCGCCGGAGTGACCGAGCCGGGGTCAAGGCCTATCTTTGTCGTGTCATAACCCGTGGAATCAATGTCTATCTGGCCGCCCTCGGCTATCTCGCCCGCCATATCCTTCTTCGCTCTCGCCTCTATCTGCGGTCCGAACAGCACGTCTTCAAAGAACTCGTTTACGCCGTCGGTAGCAAGTATCCTCATCTTATAGTAATCGCTGCCCATGCCTGGGTTAAACGCAATTTCATACGTATTGTTCGTCCCGGGTATAACCAGTACTTCAACCGCCTTAGTCGCGTCAAACGCGCTGTTAGCGGTGTCCGCAGGGCTGTATCTGCAGTACGGAACGCCGACGCCGTTCGGATTACTCAGGTTAACCAGCCTGTTGGGACATTCAATATAAAAGTCATATAGTATCTGGTCATTGATGAGCATTTTCTTTGAACTTATCCTGAGGCGCGGCTTCGCGGGTTTGAGAGTGAAATCCACGCCTGTATTGTTTCCGGCCGCGGCGGTCAACTCTCTGTATTCAAGCACCTTGCTCTCGGCGACGCAGTATATCTTATAGACATGGCCCGAAATAACGTCCGGTATGAAATACTGTCCGTTGTTGTCGGTAATGACCTTATAGCTCGGAAGGTAGTTCGTCGTCGCGAGGCCGTTTTCCGTCTCGTCATATGCGATGATTTTTGCCTCGGGCAGGACCTTTGCGGGCATTCTTTGGGTAAACACAGTGCCGCTTATGGACCCGTCCGACCTCTTCAGTTGGATATCTACGGAAATATCTGCCTTGGAGACGGCAACCTTTTTGCCGCCTATAGCGTAGCCGCCGCGAGAAACGTCTATCCTGTATACTCCGGGGGCCAGTCCGTAAAGGGCAAATGCCCCGGAACTGTCCGTTTCGGTTTTCTTTTCTATATTGGCATTCCTGTTCTTTATGACGATATTCGCGCCCATTACATTTACGCCGTCGGTGCTCTTGACTACCCCGGAAATCGAGTAGCCGGGCACCTTCGCCTCGTCCATGTTGAAATCATACGTATTCACGCCCTCATTCTCGCCGGTAAGAGTCACCTTTTTCATGATTGGCGGGTAATTCGGATGGCCTATGACAAGCGTATAATCGCCTGCCGGGAGCTTTTCGCACCAGTACTCCAGCGGATAACTTCCAAGTTCTGTTTTGAAGAAGTTAAGCGCCCCTTCAATAGTCTGGTTCGGATTGTTAAAGAAAGCATCCCAGGCGGCTATCCTTGCCTGTGTGGGCATAGCGCTGCTGAAACCCTTAAAACTGCCCTGATTATCATATAACACCACCGTTGGAATATATTCGAAGAAAACATCCATGCCGCCGTTTGACATTTTTTCCACGGCGTCGCGCGAAAACGCCTTGTCTCCCTGAACGATTATTTTTCCCTTGATTGTGCAGGTCCCAAGAGTTCCCGTGCCGGAATTGCCCGAACCGAACGCGATGAAATGAGTCGCGCCGGGATTGAGCGAATCGTATTTTATTTCCTCGTTCAATTTTGTAGTAAGCGTTGTGAAACTCTGGCGGAAATTCGGGGCGGGAGGCCCGCCGTAATCCCCGGACGGCTCGGATGGATTGAATATATTAATATACCCGAGATAAAAATCATATTTGTCATCGGGCACGCGCATCGGACCCCATTGGGCTATGGATGAATCGTACATGAAACCCACGGACAGAACGTCCGACATCTGCCCGCCTGACTGGTCCTCTCCTGCAGAGAACAATGTCATCGCAAGCCGTTCAGCCGTAAGCGTGTCGCCGTGCTTCCATCCGCCCACTCCGTAAAATCCTTTAGCTCCCGCGGGAAGAGTCGGCAGCGCGGAAGCGGAGCCGCCCGGAATCACAAGCGTCCCGGGCTTGAGTTTTATCTCCACATTGGTCTGCTTGTCAACCGACACTATCACGTTCTCAAGAGTCGTGAACGGATAATCCGCGGGCAAATTCGTGCTCGGCCCTTCGCCGATTTGAATGTACTTGTTTATCTGCACGCCTAACTTGTAAACCCCGGGAACAAGCCCGTAAATGTAATTCTCGGTCTGCTCGCTCAGGTCCGTGTCCCAGTGCGTAGGCCCGCTGACCATTATTCTTCCACTCGTATATATATTCCCGGGAGGGGGCTGGCTGTGAGATGTCTGTTTAACTACATTGCCGTACTGGTCCTTGATGGTAACTTTCATTGAACCCGCCGGGACAAGCGTCAGGTTCTTGCCCGTGATGCTTGTAAGCCCCTTACTTAAATCGCAGTACATGTCCTGCTGGTTCAATACCGCCCAGGATTTTGACTTGAACTGCACGTAATACGAAGATCCGGTCGCGACATATATCGTATAGTTCGTATTCTGGATGGGCCCGGTAGAATACTCCCAGCTGTATACCTTGCGGCCTGTCCAAGTATTCGTATTTTCCCAGGCCATCATTGAGATCGGATCGTCGGTCGTGATTGACGTTCTTCCCCCGATGTCCTTGAAATTGATTGTACCGGATATAATTCCGATGCGGGCGGCCAGCGTGCTGATACGGATGTCTATCAATGACACAAAAGTGGGCGATGACATCCCTACGCTGTAGTTGGTCATTGCATAGGCCGTGGAACTAAAAACAATTGTGCTTGGAGCATCCCCGGTTTCTATCTGTATCCTTAGATCGTCGCCGCCCCTGCAATACGGCTGTGGGCCGTTGCCGTCCGGGTCATTGCTGTCATACTGCTGGTTATAACCCTCGTTAAACCGGTAATTGCCCTGCGACATTTCGGACCATATTTCCATGCTGAAGTTTCCCGAGCCAAGTCCGAATATCTCAAAAGTGCCGTCCGAAGCCGTGTTCGCGGTACCCCAGCCGTTGCCTCCCCTGCCGGGCCCTGTTGTGTAATAATTGTCGTATACGTATTGAGCGGGAAAAGACGGAGGATTAACTATCGGCCAGTTATCCCACATGCCATGGACGCTAACGTACGCGTTTGCCACCGGCACCGTGTTGTTTATCTGCTCGTCCCACACAAGAACGCGGCCCTTAACTCTGCCGAATCCTTTTTCGAGTTTGAGCGGCTGGACATTGACCATTTGACCTACCGAGTACTCATAACCGGTGCCCCAGGGACTCATTTCAGGATGCGAGCCCGGATTCTGGTTATACTGGCCCAGATAACCCTGTTTATTGGCTGAAACCGCGTAAGTTCCTGCCTGAACGTTATAAAACGCGAAACTCCCGCCGTTGTCGGTGAATGTCTGGCCGACTCTCTGCGAGTCACGAAAATCCCCGAACTGGACACTGTCATTATGCCTCTGCAATTCAACCATGGCTCCCGAAAGCGGGATATTATCCGTTGACATTACAACCCCTACAAATGCCGCGCTGCCCGTTGTTCCGCCCGTTGTTCCGCCCTGCGGCTGTTCCT
The DNA here is from genome assembly GCA_043811535.1 of Elusimicrobiota bacterium. GTDB lineage: Bacteria > Elusimicrobiota > Endomicrobiia > Endomicrobiales > JBDRNC01 > JBDRNC01. Next base: position 109,241 of record JBDRNC010000021.1, on the reverse strand, counting down.
GGACGTTCGAAATAAAGCCCGCGTCCGCGAAATTAAACTGCCAGGTGCTTACCGCGCTTGCGGTAACCGGTTTGTAAACAACCGATTCCATGCCTATTCTATTGACCTGTTGAACCACGCCGCAGTATGCCCTGTACGTAGACGAAGAAGCCGCGGGCACATTATTGACAAATATCGTCGCGCTTGTCAACCATACTTGGGCAAAACCCATGGCTACAGGCGCGTCAGTATCCCTATTACGTATATCCGCAACTATCGTAGTACTGTCCGAAACAACTGAAGGAGAAATACCTATCACGTCAAACCTTAGTTGCCCCATATTTGAACCCACGGGCAACTGCCAAATAGTGATATTGAGAGTAATAGTCTGGCCCGTGTTCTGGAGTCGTACAGGCTGGATGCCGGGATTGTTCATCTGCTGGAAGAACGACGGTTCATAGCCGTTTTTACTGATAAAAATCAAATAATCATATCCAGTATCTTCTATGAATTGCGCATAGCCGCTCGAATTACCTGTTTTAAAATCTATTTGCGTGGGATCACCCGTAAACGAGGCCGGGTCTATCTTGGCGCATATCATCTCAACGCCCGATAACGGATTACCCGACTGGTCCTTAACGGTGACATCAATGTTTGCCAGGCCAGCATAGACCGAACCGGCCAGCAAACTTACTCCCGCCGCGATTAAAAGTTTTCTGAAGTTCTTCATCTTTTCCTCCCGCCTTAAACAAGTTTAAGTTCAAATGCTTTGATGTTCCGGTATTTAAATACGTCTATTACAATATATGCTTTCAACGGTATTTTTGTTTCAAACAAGCACTAAAATCCCTATTATTGTCTTTTTATCCGTCGGAAACTCCGACGGTGTGATTTTGGTCACAATACTTCAGTAAACAGGAAGCAGGGAGCAGTCAGCAGTTAAGGCTTTCCCGGCTTACAGCTTACTGCTCACTGTTTACTGTCGTCATTACAGCTGCCAATTCATGCCCACGAAATAGTTAAAAGTGTAGTAATTGTACTTGTAGTTCTTTTCGTATTTCATGTTGGACGAAGAATCGCGGTAATTCGTGCTGAATTTCGCCGAAACGGACTTGATTATGGGATACGTGAAATTCATCCCGAAGGTATTCGTTGTCTGGTTTATATTCTCGGATTTATAGGTGCCGTCGTCGCTCTGGGCGGGGCGGGACGCGTATGCCCTGTATGTAATGTCCCAGTAAAGCGTCAGCGACATCGGAAGGTCGCCCGAACCAAGCGTAAAGGTGATGCTGGGCATTACCGAGTTTTGCGTGTAGTTGTAGTAATCCGCTATGAACTTGGAATTCGCCGCGTCATAAGAGCTCTGGTTTGACTTGTAGTACTGTATGCCGTCGGTTATACCCAAGACGGCTTTCGGCCCTACGACCCTGATACCGAACGTCAGGTAATTCACAAGGTCCGATCTCAGGTCCGGAGAGAATTCGCCCGTATTTTTCACGATTTTCTGGTCCTTAAAACTTTTTATGGAGATGTCGTTGTGGGCGGTGCCGTAAAGGTTAGCGGAAAATTTATGCTTGGCCTCTAAGAATAGTGACATGGTATTGTAATCCAGGACATCCTTGCCGGCCTGAGTGGAGATTTCCGTGTAAGTTGTAGTGTCCAGGGATGTCTGGAAGGCGGTCTGAGACACCAGCGACTGGTAGTTCGGATAATTCATCGTGTAGTAGTCAATTCCGACGCGTCCGTTCCATGTTTCCCAGCTCTTTTCGGCTTCCGCGCCTATTATCATTTTCTTGAAATCAAAAAGGCCCTTGCCCCATGTCTCGTCCACGGTTTCTTTCAAATACTCTATCTTATAGCCGACCCTTGATTTGAGCTTCCAGGCGTCGTTGAGCTTGTGCACGAACTTCAGCGAAATAGAGTGGTCCTGCATCTCGCGCGTCAGCGTCCCGCCGCCGATAAGCTCCTTGACGTCCTTCGTTCCGCTGTAGAGTCCCGTGTATATGGGGAGCAGGGCTGTCCGCGGCGAAAAATTGAGCACGGGGCAGAAAAATATGTCAAGGTTCGCGGAAAGCTTGTCCGGCGAGGCGCCCGTTACCCAGTATTGCCCTCCCATCAAGTCGATGTTGGCGATTGGAGTTACTTTGACTTCAGCGTAAAGCCCTTTAGTTAAAAGAACGAGTCCGGCAAAGCAAAAAAAGAACACTCGGGAGCATTTCATGTCTTGTCTCCTGTCAGTTATTATGGATGATGACGAAATATATGCCTCTCAATAATTATTCAGTTGCGGGCGGAACGGGAAGATTAAGTATCCCCGCGTCCATCAGCAGTTTCGCGCTAAAAAGCAGGTCTATCTTTCTGCCATTGAACTGCGAACATGTGTATATCCGCTCAAAATTAGCTTCGTACGCCTTCTGTTCCAACTGGCTTGACGTCATGTCCGACATATTTGACAGCGACAATGTGTCCCCGGCGTCATTCAACACATAATCTTCGGCTGATATCCACTGCGTGTTGGTATAGTTGTTTTTCTGATAGAAATGGAAAGTGGTATTGCCGTCCGGCATATTAAATTCGGTAAAATAGGTGCGGTTGCTTGTCTCGTCTGCCAATGTGTCGTCATTAAGGAAATAGTACTTGCCCGTGTCTGCGTCCACCAGGAACGTGATCGGGGACCCCGTGGCGATATTATAATATTTCAGCTCGCCGGCGTCCACCGTGCCGTTAACGTTTACGTCCGTGAAATCCCACCATTTATCGATCTTGCCGCCTGTTCCAACGGAAAAGGCGTAATAGCCGAATCCAAGCGTCCAGGTTTTCGGTGTGGCAGGATTGTCGGCGAACATCTGACCGCCGGTAGCCGTCTCGTTGACCTGATCCACCGTGTTTGACATGACAGTGTCAACGCCGGACAGATACCAGTCGGGGGCGGTTTCGCCTTCTTTGTAAAACATGGTTTTTGTCGCGGTGGGCAGGTCAGTCGGAAGGGTTTTATTGAACGAGAATATCATTTTCCCAAAATTGAAATGCCCGTTTCCGGGATTCGCCGGGTCATCGGGGAACGCATCCCTTGTGTTAAGCACGACATACTTGAACTGCGCGTCAGTCATGGTCGGATTATTCTCCCCGCCGCGTATTATGTACTCTTCAAGCCTTACCCTGTGTCCGGAAGAGTCTATGGCTGATTTGCCGTTCTGGTATTCCGCTAATTTAATCTCTTCCGCGGAGCGATTGATGACGTCCTCGCGCGAGATCTCCTGGTATATCTCGTTTCTGGCTTCATCTTTAGCATCGTCGGTCTCAGCTGGCGCCTCGGCGCCCCGGTCGACGTCGGACGGCATGTCCTGCTCGGGTATTATAGCCGGCTCGGAAGGAGGCTGGTTCTGCTGTATCTGCGTGTATTCACCGGCGTTAAGGGTGACTTCGCTTCCCGTCGTCTCTTCTTTTGCCGTGACGACACCTTCGTAAACCTCAATTTTGACCTGATTATTGTCGCCTAGTTCAACCGCGAAATCCGTTCCGCGCACGGAACAAACCGCAACCGGGGTTTTTATACTGAACTTTTGATTTCCGCTAAGCTTTTTCACGATAGCTCTTATCCGCCCGGCTAACAGCTTGATGGTTGTTTCCTTGCCCTTGATCTTGTCCAGGGAAATCTCGCTTTTCGGCCATACCTTTATCCTGTGCCCGTTGTCCAGCACAATATCTGCCTTGGATTTCGCGTCACAGCGGACCTTGTCCGCATCGTACAAGGACATGCCCTTGACGGCTTCCTTCGCCTGGTTTGTACCCCCCTTCGTGATACTCGGTTTGCCTAAAATCGTGGTTACCCTGGCGGCGTAAGCCCATCCGCTTAAAGCGATAATCAGCGCGAGAGAATAAATGATTTTCTTTTCCATGGACATCCTCCTTGAACACATTAAGCGTATTTCTTAATTGGCTTATGTGAAATCCCGAGAAGCGAAGCGTATCGGGATTCGAAACTACTCGATATAGCTTATATCTGTTTAGTGTCAATCAGCGAGTTTTTGCTGCCGTAGCCGTCTTCAACATATTCTTTCGCCATAGGATCCGGCATCCACTTTTTTTCGTCGACAACTATCATGTACTGGTATCTGCCGGGCTTAACGTAAAACGAGCCGTGCCATGCCCTGCCGCGCTTCTGCAGCTGTCCCTTGGACGCGTCCCAGTTATTAAAATCCCCCACAAGCGAAACTGAATTTGCGCCATGGTCAGGCAGAGAAAATGATATTTTTACAAGGCCGGAATTATTCGCCGGATTGAACTTCAGAATGAGGAAAATAGCAACAAGAGCCAGCGCGGGAATGACAAGTTTTGAGAATCTCTCAAAATTGAACCGCAATACATCTGCAATGCCCGGGTTCTCGATCTTTTCCATTACCATATCCGCTATATCGTTCGAGGCAGGATACTTATGGAGTTTACCCATCTTCTTTACAAAAGCGATGACACGAGAGCATTCGGGGCATTTTTTAAAATGCGCCTCGAAAATTATGATATTTTCGGGATCAAGCTCTTTGTTGAGGTAATCCGATATGTACCTGGATTTTTCGCAGGACATTTATTCTACGCCTCCCGGTTTTGTTGCAGCGCCATGCTAAATATACTACATCTATGCGAAAAAAAGTTTCAAACTATCCGTTCTTCAGCTTTTCATAAAGTATCTTTTGTCCACGGTAAAGATACGTTTTAACAGTTCCCAAAGGCAATTCCGCGCAGGACGCTATTTCCTGATATGACTTGTTTTCTATGTATCTCAGCACGAATATGGCCCTGTACTTAAAAGGAAGCATTTTGATTATCTTCTGGACCTTTTTTTCGTTCTCTTCCCGGTCCAATGCGTCCTCCGGGTTGTCCTTTTCGTCGCCTATTTCGGGAAACCATTCCTGATGCTCGTCCTTTTTCACCGCCGGCCCGCTGAGAGAGATCCATTTGAATTTGTTCCTGCGGTTATGGGTCCTGCACACATTTATCGTTATAGTGTAAAGCCAGTTTGGAAATCCCTGGACAAGATTGAATTGCTTCAGACCCTTGAATGCCCGCACGAAACTTTCCTGGATTATGTCTTCGGCTTCCGCGAGGTTCCCGGTCATCCTGTAAGCCAGGTTAAATATCATATTCTTGTATTTCCGCACAAGCAAAGCGAAACTCCCGGTATCGCCCTGCAGGATATCTTTGATAAAGCCGATGTCTTCATTGTTGTCGACCGTTCTGTCCATCATATAAAACGTTCCAGTGTTCCAGTGTTCCAGTGTTTCAGTGTTTCAGTGTTTCAGTGTTTTCAAAGAGTTTTTGAACGCTGAAACTCTGGAACATTGAAACATTTGAACTGCCTTTATCTTTCCGTCCTTTCATCTTCCAATACTTCCTTTACTTTTTCCTTTTTGTTCTCGGCGGACAGTTTATCCCGGAACCAGCCTATCCGGCGCCCGGCCCCAAGCCCCTCGCGCGCGATTTGCGCCGCGCTCGCGCTTGGATACATCACCAGGAGCTCTATTATCCTTGACGCGTCTTCCGAACTTATTCCGCTTAATGAAATGATGATTTTTTCAACGGAAGCCCGCAGATAACCCGCCTCCTTAAGTGCCACGAACATCTTGGCCCGGTCAAGCAATTCATCCAATGAAGCGTCTTTCAGTATATTTGCGGAAATAAAGGAAATTTCCTTCTCGTGCAATCCCCTTTCCAGGAGTTCGGCTCCGAGCACAATATTTTCCCCGGGATCCTGCGCCGCGCGTTTTTGCGCGCCGATAATATTTTGAGCGCGTTCAAAATATGAATATTTTTTTTCAAGGACGTTAACAAGGTCCCGGTATTTCGCTTTTTTAGCGACAGCTTCCGAAAGACGCGAAAGAAAATAATCCTGCGGGAAACCTTTCGCGGAAGCTTTCGCCACCAGTTTTTCAAGCGACTCGGCTTCCTGCTGCGTGTACCGCAGCGCGAGCTGTCTTTTCAACTCGGGAGAAATGATCTTTTCTGAAACAACTGTCTGGGCAAAAAGAGATGCCGCGATTATTAATACCGCCGCCAAAGATAAACAAAGCCTGCCAAACATTATTATCCTCTCTATCAAACTTGTGCTAATCTTAACGAAGGGACTAAAATCCATTTTGGTCATATTACACTTCGGTCGGGACTAAAAAGAAATCCCGTATGATTCAAAACAACGCTTATTGCCGGGACTAGAAGGAGTAGCTGATTCTCGTATTGACTCCCTGCTCTATCACGTTATTCGCTTCCGCAATCTCGTCGGTAGTCTGCGAATACGAACCGCCTACTGTCCATGTCATGTCCTGGCGAACAACCCAGGTTATTTCGCCGTTCCCTGTCATTTCCTTTTTCTTTATCTTATCGCTGTCGTTTATGGCGTCATTCTGCCTGTTTATCATCGTTCCCCAGATCTGCGTGCTGAGTTTGTCCGGCAATACCTGAAGATTGAAAGACATGCTGAAAGCCGGCGTCTGGTTAATGACATTTGTAACGATATTCTTCGTGTTTGTTAGCGTGGTGCCTATGTTCACCGACGCGCGCGACCCGAACGATGAATTGGCCGTTATTCCCATGGTATTGGTCGTCAGGTCGTCGGAAACTTTCGTAAGATCCTGGAAGTCCGACTGCTGGACCGAAAGACCCATGCTCACTATGCTCGCTTTGCCCGTAAGGCTGAAGCCCATCGTCTTTGTGAAATTGTTCTGCGAAGTAATCGGGTCGCCGACTGCCTCGTTCTGCGAATATGAAACCGACGGGCTGGGCCACGGGTTCGGGCTGGCGTATGACAAACCGCCGCTGTAAATGCTCTGCGTCGTCGTCACCTTAGTGGTATCGGCGTCAAGGTTATCCCTGAACCTGTTCAGGCCGAGATTCATATTAAGCCTGTTGAACATCAGATATCCGGCAAAGAAGTCTATTGTCTGCCGGTCACGCGTGGAACCCGGAGAACCGAACGCGTAAAAATTCGGCCGTGTCAGCTGGTAGCTTATCCTGGAGTTTAGATTGCGCGGGGATAATTTGAACATGACGCGGTAAGCGTAGTCGTTAATTGCAGAAGTGCTTATTCTGAGGTCATTAAGATACTGGCTGCTCTGGTATTCAGCTTCAAAGCCGAAAATCTCGGAAGGATCCCACAACACAAAACCTCCCGCCACATTGTTGCTTGCCGGCGTGACCGACGGGCCCGGAACCATCAACGATTCCTGCTTGTCGAAGCTAGTTACATACTCCCCGCCTACCGTTAGCGGCTCAAGGACGTCCAATCCAATCTTTCCGCCGAGCAGCCATCTTTCGTAGGTTCCGTCGGCCGCGGAGGTCCCTTCAATGGGTTTCGCGGTTCTGGCGGCTACGAAAGCCGGGGAAAAGGCGTCCATCCTTCCTTCAAACTGGCCGCCCCGCATGCCTGAGCCGTAGAGCGAGAGAGGAGAAAACACCGGGAGCACGTCCCCTAACCCTATGTTCCAGTTTTCTCCGTAATAGTTGAACAGGATAGTATATATCTCGTGGTTTATGCCTTCCGGCGTGGACGTGGATTTTGGGGTATGGAATGTGTACAAATTAAACAGCATCGCGCGCTCCATGACCTGCCCCACAATATTCAGGTTGAAGTTTCCCGTATAATCCTTCCACTCATACTTGGATGTTTGCCTGTACGAAAGTACCGCGTTGCCTCCGAGCTGAAGCTTGGAAGGTTTCTTCGGTGTTACAGGAAGAGGCACGACGTTAAATGAATAGTATTCGCTTTCAATTACTCTCTGCTCCTTGTATACTACGAATATCCTGTAGAAATATGTTCCGACAAAATTGCCGGGAATGACGAAAGGCATGTAAACAAGATTCGCCATGCCCGGATCTACGGTAACAGAGCCTTTCATCTGCCTTGTCTTTGCGATGTAGTTTTTCTCCGCGTCGTATATTTCCGACTCGACGTAATACTGTTCCGCGGGCCACTTGTTGCCGCCCGTATTGACCATTATCACCTGAAACGTGATTTCCTCGCCGGCAACAACCGGATCCGGCGCGGCAACCGAAAGCTGTATCTTGCCTGTGTCAGCCGCATAAAGCGAGACTGAAGACTGAAGAAGGAAGAAGGAAGCCGACAACATAATGAACAATAAACTTATTTTTTTCATCTTTTCCTCATTTTTTTCTATTTTCTTCCGTCTTCCATCTTCCTTCTTCCGTCTATTTACTTTATTTTCAGGAATTTCTTTATCTCCGGGTCTTTAGGAGCGACTTTCCCGGCGCGCTGCCACATTTCTTTCGCCGCTTTCTTGTTCCCCGAAGCGTAATAGGCCGAGCCCGCGCGTTTCAGGGCCATCAGGTTGTTCGGCTCAAGCTCGAGTATGTCGTTGCATTCGAGTATCGCGCGGTCGTATTTCCCGTCATAAATAAAACTCAGCACGGACTGCAGTTTCTGCTCTATGATGCTTGTTCCGGAAATTAACCTTTCGGACTGGGCAAGCTGCGCATATTCCGCCTCCATCAATTCTTTCAACTGATCGAAACGCGAATTGTCAGGTTTCAGCTGCCAGGCATAGCGGCAAGCATTTAAGGCCAGCCGCGGGTCTTCCTTGTCGTCGACATACGCATTTATCCCCTTTTTCGCCATCAGCGAGGCCTTGTCATTTTCTGTCAATTTCGGGAAGATTTTCACTATTTTTTCAAGTTTGCCGCCGAGTGTTTTCCACTTGCGATTCGCGCTGTCCAGCGCAAGCCGCTCCTGATTCTTCGTAAACGATTCCGCGTACTTTCCTTCAATTATCAGGTTTTGAACTTCCGCGGAAAGTGGTTTCATCTTTTCCACCATTTTCTGGCGGGCAAACTCTATCAACTGCTGGGCCTGCGCCTGCTGCGGGTCAACTTTCATTATTTCTTCCCACTGTCTTATTGCCGCCGTATAATCTCCCCTGTAGAATGAATCCATCGCCATGCGGTAGTATTCCGCGACCATGCGGTTCTGCTGTTGTAATTCTTCAACGGTCTTGGCTTGCGCCGCGAACGGAAGAACCAGCAGGATGATAAGCAGCAGTGCTATACGTTTCATAAAGTAATTACAAATTACACATTACAAATTACAAATTTACTGCTAAAATAGCTCAAATCTGTAATCTGTAATTTGTAATCGATAATCATGTTATCTCTGTATATTTATCTCAATCCTTCTGTTCATCGCTTTATGCTCGTCGTTATCATTCGGAAATAACGGAGTGAATTCTCCATAACCAAACGCCGTAAATCTGGAAGGATCTATCTTTTCGCCTTCAATGAAATACCTTATCACGCTGAACGCTCTTGCCGCCGAAAGCTCGAAATTTGAGCGGTAGGTTTTCCCGACGAAAGGAACGTTGTCCGTATGTCCTTCAACAACAATTAAATTGGGAAGCGTCTTTAAGAGCGTCGCTATTTCTTTCAGCGCCGGCGCCGCCTCAATCTTGAGCACTGCGGAACCGGAATCAAACAGGATAGGGTTTGAAAGGGATATCTTTACGCGCTGGGCGTTCGTTTCCACCTTGGCGAACTGCGCGAGGTTCTTATCCTTGATGAAGTCTTCCATTCTCGACGCGACTTCGGTTTCCATCTCGTTCTTGTTGATCTTTTCAAGCTGCGCTTTGTCGCCGCCCATCATTTTTTGAATGCTCGCCATCGCCTTTTCGTAACTCGAGGAATTCTTCGCTATCGTTGAAAATCCGTATAACATCATGAAAAAGAACATCAGTATCGTTATAAGGTTCGCGAAGTGGACTATCCAGTCCATTTCTTCTACGGGAGGCATGGCTCCGCTGTCAATGCCGGAAAAAGCGGCCTTCTTCTTTCCTTTTTCCGTCCCTATCCCGAGCTGTTCGGTAAAGTCCTCCCCCGAATCGAACGACTCATCAAATCCTTTAAAATCCAAATCATCAGCCATTGTATTCCTCAAAAACGCTGACGGTTCACGGTTGACAGTTGATGGTCAAAAGTCTTTTTTGGCTTGTCTTCCTGTCAACAGTCAACTGTCATCTGTCAGCTGCTGTATTCAGCTTTTCCTTATCATCAGAATTTCTATACGCCTGTTGGTAGACCTGCCCTCAGGAGTGCTGTTGTCGGCGACCGGCCTGTATTCCCCGTAGCCTGCAACAACGAACCTGCCGGGATCAAGCCTGCTGACGCTTGTGAAATATTCCACGACGCTGTATGCCCTCGCGACGGAGAGTTCCCAGTTTGACTGATATTTGGCGCTTTTAACCGATATGTTATCCGTGTGCCCTTCTATGATTACCTCATTCGGCACAGAAGCAAGTATCCTTGACACGCCGTACAAAACTTTTCTAGCTTCATTCGTAAGATATGATTCGCCCGAGGCGAAAAGGACAGGTATCGTAAGGGTTATCTTTATTTGTTTTTCGCTTATCTCGACGGAGGTGTACTGGTCAACGCCCTGTTTCTCCATCATTGACGTGACCTTGGCAGCGGCGTCTTCTTCTTTCATATCCTTAAGGACTTTCTGGGCGCGCGCCTCCACATCGGCCCTGCCGCGGAATTTTTCTTGCATGTTTTTCATGATCTCGCTGCGCGCGTCGCCGCTCAGCCGGCTTAACCCGTAAAGCATAAGGAAAAAAATCATCAGATTGGTGATCATATCGGAATATATGATCGTCCAGATGCGTTCTATTGCGTTTTCTTGTTCGCGCTGCTGAAAGTCTTCGGATGACATAGGATTTTAACTCCGTTGACGGCCCACAGTTGACAGTTGACGGTCTGAAGATTCTTTATCTTTCCGTCAACCGTCATCTGTCATCTGTCAACTTTTTTTAGATTTGGCTACTCCGGGTTTCACAGTCGTTCTGAGCTTATAGGCAAGGAAGGCCTCAAGCTTTCTTTCTACGATAAGAGGCACTTCGCCTTTTTGTATGGACAGCACCCCGCGGGCAAGAAGCTCCTTCAGGATGAGTTCGTCTTCGCTGTAAATGGTAAGTTTACCGGCTATCGGCATGAACATGAAATTCGCGCCGAATATCCCGTAAAATGTCGCCGTGACGGCGATACTCATGGACGCGCCCATGCTCTGCGCGTCGGTCAGATTCCTCAGGACCTGGACGACTCCAAGCAGTGTTCCGAGCAGGCCGAATATCGGGGCGTAACCGCCCATTGAACGGAAAAGGCTTGCTACCTGGTAATGCCTGCGGCGTACTATCGCAAGCTCTTTCTCAAGTTTTTCATGGATAGTCTCGGGTTCAAGCCCGTCGATGACCATCTGCATCGCGTCCCGCAGGAAAGGTATCGGAGAATTCTCGAGGTCGCCCTGCAGTTTTTCTATCCCCTCGCGCTTCGCTTTTTCCGCCAACTCCACCATGATCCTTATCGCCTTGTCGGGCGTTTCCCTTTTAGGCGGGAAAAACATCATCGACACCGCCCTCGGAACAACCTTTATTATTTTCCACGGATACGTGATCATCGCGCAGCCGATAGTGCCGCCGAAAACAAGAATAAGCGCTTCCGGATTGAATATCATATTAAGCGCGTTGCCGTACCAGAGCACAAAAAAGATGGCGCCTCCGCCGATCAAGTACCCGAAAATAGTCATTAGATCCATGAATAACTCCTTAAATTAAATGGTTATATGGTTGGATGGCTAAACGGTTAAAGACGTTAGCCATTTGGCAATTTAGCAATTTAGCCATTTGCCTTTGTAAGCAATCCTCTTTCTTCCATCCTGCGGATTAAATTGACAAGGCGCCGTTTTTCCGTGGCAAGACGCTGTTCCGTAAAAGGCTTTGCCATGTCTATTTCCTGCTTCAATCTCGCCGCGGCTCCGGAAGGCAGCGCGGCAAGCAGTTTTTCCTGCGCGGGCGCCTGGAATGACCTTAATATCTGCGCGAAAACGGTAGGCGTCAAAGTCTTGATAATTGTCTGCAGGACTGACACGTCAAGGTCCGCTATAGTGTCCAGGTTTATCATGGACTTCTGTATTTGGGCTGCCAGCTGCGCGTCCGAAGTCTTGAGTGACGCGATGAATCTTTCCTTGAAACTTTCATCGGTATAATCCAGGAGCTGGGTGATCTTTTCCTGACCGCCAGAAAGGAAACCTATGCGGCTCTTTATCTTCGCTTCCAGCCTGTCAATCTCTGAAGGTTCAAGTTCCTTCACTTTTGAAAGAAACAGGCCTATCTGGTTCTGTTTTTCCGCTGGCAGTTCCCTTAACACCTGCACCGCCATGTCCGGCGGCAGGTAATTTACAACTGACGCTATCGTGTCTGCCGTCTCGCCCTTGATGAGAAATATCAGGGCCTTAAGATTCCCTTCGCTTATGAATGAAAACGGCGCTTCCCGCCCTACGAATGAGCTCTTCTGGGACTCCCTTGTCTCGGAGCCGGTCATTATGGGCATCTCCGGACCCGCTCCGCCCTTGAAAAAGGATTCTTCGCCCTCGCCTTTCCCGCTCTCTTTCAGGGCCGCCGCCGTCGCCATCACGCCGGACACAAAATCTTTCGCGAATATCTTTAAAGGCCCGAACATGAACAGCATAAGCCCCAAACTTAATATTACGGCAGTTATGACAAAAAAGACCCAGTATATGTTTGGAGGATAAAACAGCATTCCCCAATAAAAAGGATTCCTCTGAAAAGACATTTTCTGTATTATCAGCTGGTCGCCGCGCTGCGGGTCTATCGCCAGTATGCCGCCCGCGACATCCCTAACGACCTTTTCCACCGACGAAGACACTCCCTTGTCAATGATGATCGTCGCGACCATTTTCTTTACAAGCGTGCGCGTGTCGTCGCCGAGAGCGGCGCTGATCGAATCGGCTACTTGCTTTTCTGAAATCGCTTCTTTGATGGGGACGCCCGGAAGGATAAAATTATCCTCCGCTTGTTTTGTTTTCTTTTCTTCGATTTGCTCGGAGACAAGCTGGACATTTACGATTACGATAAGCTGGTCGGTACCTGTGATCTCTGTGAGGACTTTCTTTACGCGGTTTTCAAGGTTTGTTTCGAGGGCGATTTTTGCTTCGATACCGCCCTTCATTTTTTCTGCAGCATTGAGCGGGACTGCCAGCATCAACGAGAGGACTGCGAGTGCAGCAACCATACTGAAACGCATTGAAAATGAGTTCATCCTGTTTAGACCTCCGATATTTTCTAGAAAATACTGGTCTTCAAGACTTATTAATAATCCTATTAACCAAAAATGTATTGTTTATCAATATAATTATTGGTCTAACAGGATTCATTTTTCACTCCAAAGGCGTTATTTTGTACAGATTGTCTTCTGCAAGCGCTGCGGTAAGAACTGCATTGAGAATGATCTATAAAAATTATAATACTTTTCAATACGATTTTCAAGGCTTTTTATAATAATTAAGTTATGCGGGATTTTTGCGGAAAATACTGTATTTTAGCAGCACATTTCAGGACGAAATCAGGATTAAGGCGGAAACGGAAGTTCTTAAGGGCAGAAAATAAAAAAACCCCTCAGGGCAAACCGATAAAGATACAAAAATCAACAAATTTGCGCATTTCACGTTCCGCTCATTTCGGCACAAACTTAAGTTGAAGCTCTTTCTGCTTGCCTTCCGCGTCCATTATTTTAATTTTCAGCGTCTTTTTCTCGGGAAGTTTAACGGATAGCGATGCCATTCCGGCTCCAAGGCCCTCTCCCGAAGCGGATATGTTTTTTGTTCCGCCCGCTGTTGTCTTGACCTTGAAACTTACCTCTCCCTTGTCGGGCGCGACGCTGAGGCTCGCGGCCCACTTCTCTTCGCCGGACTTTGAAAACGTCACATCAGCGCTGTCACAGCTTATCTTAATTTCTTTGCTAAAGTCTGTTTTCAGTTTTCCCTGAGAATCATAGACGGACACCTTGCCTTCAACAACTTCATTTACCATCGCTTCCTGTTTTTTCAGCTCTATCTTCACCGAACCCGCGGATTTTACTTCATCCTGCCAGTTATCCTTGTCGCCTTCACCCATATCCTTCGCGTCACCCGGAGGATTGCCCGGATTGGTGGAATTCATCTGGCCTTTTTTCAACTTTTTATTGCCGTATTCGTTCCCGACCTCAACTTCACCGTCGAAAACCTTGACCGTCGTGTTGCCCTTTTCTCCGACGCCTGTTTCATACTCCGTTCCGCGCACCGATATCGTGGCAACGGGTGTTTTTATGTCAAATTTTGTTTTCTGCCTGAGAACTTTTGCCCATAGCCTGCCTATATTCATCTTAATGGTACTGCCTTCCGCCTTTTTCCCCGCGCCTTTCGGCACAACGCTGAATAATGTATTGGCGTGCAGCCTTGCCTCAACTCCGTTTGAAAAACTAATAAGGGCCCGCGAACGCGGCAGGGTTTTTACGGAATCTCCGTCGTAAACAAAGTCGCCTATCTTCGCGTTGGCCCATGCTCCCGCGCTTCCGCGCTGGATCTGCGCGGTGCCAATGACATTCGACACGACGCCGGATACATCCTTTTTCGCCGCAAATACCGGCGCGCACATAAAACCTATGAGCAGTAGTGGCAGTAGAAACTGTTTTCTCATTATTTTACCTTTGTTCTTAATATTGTTTCAATGTTTCATAATTTCTGAAACATTGAAACAATGAAACATTGTAACTGTATTTAGTACTCTATATTCGCTTCAGTAATCTTAGCCTTGCCGTTCTTCAATTGATCGACGAGAGCGAACACATCCTTCTCGCCGGCGCCCTTGATCTCGGAAATCTGGTAACCGTTGAGCTCCTTGAGGATATCGCTTGAAAGTTTTTCCGATATCACGCCCCATATCTCGTCGAGCGTGAATTGCTTTGACTCTTTTCTGACAAGTTTGAAATCCACGTTGGTGTACGGTTTCGCTTCCTCGATGGAAATCTCCCTTTTTTCTTCCTTGTAATCCGCGTGCGTCACTTTCAACTGGTATATCCCCGTCGGCAGTCCTTCTATCTTGTACTGTCCGCCGTCGCCGCTCAGAACCTCTCCCGCTTTCGGGCCTTCATAGGAAATCTTGGCGCTTTCTATTCCCTTGCCTTCCCCTTTTCCTTCCCCTTCCATGGTGATTCTGCCCAGGATTTTCGCGAGCCTGTCCTTGAAAATATTCTGGTTAAGCCTGATCACCGTCGTAAATATATTATTCTGGAAATTAGAGTCGAAAAGATCGTGCGTCGCGCTCACGAAAAGTGGCTGCCCCGGAACAAGGCTTGCCGGTTCAACCTTGAAGTTTATTACTTTTGTTTCGCCGACGTTGAGGAATGGCACCTTATATGTTCCGAATACCATGCCCGAGATGTAGAGCGTAACGGTTATGTTGGACTCGGCCCTGCCCCCCTGATTTTTGAGCGTCACGTCAATTGGAATCTGGGCGGGCGTAATCTCGCCGCCGAGCGCGACCGCCGTCACAGCCACATCGCTCGTCGTGGAACCGACATCGGTTTTCAGCGAAAACGAGAACGGAACCTGCGAAGAAGCCACTTTATTGCCCACGGCGTCAAGCCCATCCACCTTCCAGTAGTAAACCTGGCCGCTGACAAGCTTCTGCCTCGTATCCGAAGGATTCTGCGGATATGAGCAGAAAGTGTCCATTGTCTCGAAGGTAAACATCGTGTTATAGAAGGCCTGGTCGTCGTCAACATACAGCTTGTATTTTGAAGCCCCGGAACCTATCCACCTGAACGTAAGCGGCTGGTCTATGAGGTCTTTCGCGCCGTTGCCGGGGTACGAAAGGATTATTATCGGGGAATATACTGTAAAAGCTATCCTTTGCTTTACAGCCGACCCGCCGATCGGGGTCGCGGTCACTTCAAGCGCGTAATTGCCGAACCCCGAATAGAACTGGCTGATAGGGACGTTGGCGAGCTCGCTGCCGCCTGCGCCTGCCGTGCCGGGAATTGAGTTCCCGGTATGCGTGAATACCTGCGTGTTCAGCGGATTAAAGACCACGAACGAAAAATTTATCCTTTCGCCCGCGGAAGCCGAATATACCTCGGCGCTGAACGTGACTCTTTCCGACGAAGAATACTTGTCGCGGGCTGTGCGGAGCGAATCGAGTATTTTTACGGAACGCAACTCGATAGCAAATAAGAACGAAGACGGAAGAATGAAGACGGAAGCAACAAACAGGCCGACAACAATGGAGGGCAGGCGTGTGCGCAAGTAATCCATCATTTTTTTCAACATAGATAATGTGATTCCGGAGTATTTCTCCACTTTTATCGCTCCCTTCCTTCTTCCATCTTCGGTCTTCCGTCTATCTTATTACTGCGAATTTCTTTGTCACGCTGGCTGTTTCGCCGGTAGTCTTGTTCCGCACCTTCACGTTAAATATGTAAACCGCTGAAGCGACTTTACTGTTCTCATTATTCGTAAGGTCCCACTTGTATTCATAGATGTTATCTATGATAACGCAATTGCTCTGGTCCGCGGATTTCACAAGTTCGCCCGATATCGTATAGATGCTAATCTGGGCGTCCACGTCGTCGCCGGAAGTTTCAAAGTGCAGTGATACGACGCCCACGTCCGCGGCCGGGTTGGGATATGCGTAAACGTTATTCGGCTGCAGCAGATCATAATTGAAGTTTATGTTAAGGTTGTCGCCTTCCTTAAGGTCGACTACCGTTGTCTGTGAGTATACAAGCCCGTTAAAAGCCCTGACGGAATATCTGCCTGGCAGCAGGTTCGGTATGGAATACTTGCCGTTTTTGTCGGTTCCCAGGCGCAGTATGACTTTCCCGTTCTGGATGAGTTCAACAAACGCCGGCGATGAACCCATGCCCAAAGATGCCATCTTTCTTATGGCCTGCGGGCCGCGCGCGATGGTAACCTGCCCGGTCACCGTCGCAAGCACATAGTCTGTCTCCAGCGTGAAGTCCACGTTGGCCGTTCCGTTTGCAATGCCGTCCTTGTAGACGCTGGAAACGATGCCGTTGGCTGTCCAGGATGCCTGCAGCTTGTACGTACCCGCCGCTATGGCCGCTTCAAGCTCAATTCTATATTCGCCGCCGGTGGAAGTATAAACGGTGTATGTTATGCTCGAACCGCTCTTTGAGGCCTTGATCTCGACTCCGGTGATGGGAGTGCCGTTCGCCTGGGTAACCTTGCCTGAAATAATTTCCTTGGGCGCGTCCTGCGTCTTGACCGCGAACGCGTCGCTTTTCGCGCTGAGCAGCTGGTCAGTGTTATACGCGCCGAGCCTGTAGTAATACGACGTGTTTTGGATCAGATTGAGGTCCTGATATGTAAGAACTGACACGTTGGTTGCCCAAGCCACTATCGGCTCGTAGGCCGTCCCGTTTATTGAACGTTCAATATAATACCTTGCGGCGCCTCCGCTGCCCGCTTCCCAAGTAAGAGTGATCGTAGTAGGCGTCTGCGCGGAAGAAGCGATGTTAACCGGAGGCAGCGGGTAGGTATATTTCGTGGCCGACGACGAAGCGGTGCTTTCGCCTGAAGCGTTATAGGCCTTGACGTAGCGTATCGTCCCGGCGTTCGGCGTGAGCGTTGTTTCAAGGTAATAAGAGGCGCCGACGCCAAGCTGGTACAACAAACCGGCCGTTGAGCTGTAAATGCGGTAGCCGTCTTCTTTCGTGTTGTTGTCGGTCCAGAACCAGTATATGCTGTACGTGGACTGCGCGACGCCGTCAAAATCGGTCGGGGCGTTCGGCGGGCCGACGGGCGTTACAACGGTGCTGTAATAGATTTCGTAATCCGAATATTTATCATCGTTGTTAAGCGCGCGTACTCTTGTATAATATGTCGTTTCGGCAGCAAGAGGCGATATGACGGCTGTTGAACCCTGTGACGGCGTTCCCGTCCCGGTAACAATAGCCCAGGTCTGATCGGTTGTCCATTGCATTTCATATCTCGTAACCGATGAGTTGCCGTTCTCCTGCCATATGAATGAAGCGCTTGAATATCCCACGGAAACTGACGCCAAAGATACCGGAGCGTTGGCAAGAGTGAATCTTCTTACGAAACCAGAGGGACTGCTGTCACCGTTTGAATTGAATGCCGATACGTAGCGGTAAGAAGAAGTATTCGCCGTGAGTTTGTTTTCAAGGTAATATGTGGCATTTGCCGATATGGAAGTAAATCCTGTGCCTGGACTCGTGGCAAAATATAGCTTATAAGAACTTTCATTTGTAGCGTTGTCCGTCCATGACCAGTCTATTACTGTAGAAGACAAAGCTACGCCGTCAAATCCTGTGGGCATGGCAGGCGGAGTCCCGGCAACCGTGAATGTCTTGCTTGAAGACCACGCGCCGTAGTTGTCAGCAATATCTCTTGCCCTTACTCTCCACCATAATTGGCCATCTGACATTCCGTTTATTGTCTTTGAGTTCGTATTGGAAGTTGTATCCACTATGACCGCACTGAAAATGTCATTTCCTGAAAGTTGGATCTGATATTCATACATACCGCTGAGCGCGTCGGAACATATTGACCAGGTAAAGCTATAACTTGACCCAATACCATTACCATCAGCCGGATTTACAAGCGTCGGTGTTGTAGGCAGGGTCGTATCAACGAATATCTTGAATACATCGTAGGATGTCGCCACGTTGCCGGCAAGATCATATGCCCTCACGGAAATGTAATTTGTCGTATATTCCACTAACTGGCTAAAGATAACGCCCCACGGATCCGTATAAGACGCATCGCCGGCAACCGGCGCTATCTGGGTCCAGCCAATGCGCTGACTGCCGGTCAGGTTTAGGCCTGTATAAGCGGCGTATTCAATCTCACCCAGGCCGGAATCCAAGTCCTCAAAATCTACATTATAAATATTACCCTGATCCACGCTTCTCCAATTGTAATCGCCTGACTGCAGGTTCGTGATAGTCGGCAGCGCCGTGTCTTTGGCAAGCGCGTAATTAGCGGTATTCACGCCCGAGGTTGACCATGAGCCGAAGTTCAACCCGTCGGAAACCTTAATCGCGAAGTAATAAGTCGTCCAGGGCGTCAGTCCTGTTACTATTATGCTCTGAACGGTATTTACCGTAGTATCGGTTGAAACCAGTCTCTCACCCCATGTGGCCAAAGGCGAACCGAAATCCGTTACCTGCCCGCCGTCGGAATAGCGTATCCAAATCTGGCCGCCTGATATGTTGCCGCTTGAACCGTTGTCGCCCGGAGCCGTCCACATAAGCCGCACTGTCCCGTGCGCGGGGCCCAAAATCGCGGTAAGGTTTGATACCGCGCACGGAGGCGTCGCGTCAAGCGCGTTGACGAACGAACTCGTGCATGAAAGCGCTACGAAATCAACTCCCGAAGCGTTAACCTGCCACGCGCCTTCGGTAGCGAACGTCAAAGGATACTGGTTTTCACCGTCCAGGAGCGGCGCGCTTCCTCCGTCGGCGTCGTTCGGGTCTGATGTCAGTATCACTACGTTGGGATTGCTTGAGGGCTGAATGTTCCACCAGTCGTCAGTGGCCCGTACGGTCACGTAGAACGGAGTAAGAATCGGCAAGTTTGACGGCGAGCCGGATTTTCCGCCGACCGAACTTTCGGTATAAGGAGGCACGCCCGGGGCAAAACTCTCGCCGGGCAGCACTACCAGAAGCTTCGTCCCTGTATTCGGAATAACTGTAATCGTGGAAGCGTTCGTGGCATATGCCGCGGCGTTATCGCCCGCGGTTATCGTTGTGTAAGACGGCGTAGAAGCGGTCACAAGCGTCAAAGAGAATACTGTTGTCCCGTTAACTAGCGTCTGCGAATCGGAAATGACCGCGTATATATCCGAAGCGACAAGTCCTACCACCGGAGAAGCCGCCGTAGAAAGATTCCAGTAATTATCTGTAAGGTTTACTGTGGCTTCAAACGACGCCCCCGCGAGCGTTACATCCGCGTCCCCGGATTTTCCCGAACCGGATGATGAACCCGGATCCATGGCCTGACCCGGCAACAGCAGCTGCAGTTTGGCCGGGTTATTTGAATTAACTATGCAACCGGTCGTATCGCTTATCAAATCCTGCGACAATGCGGTCACCCACGAGGAGGTTGTCGCTTTCAGCAGCGTGACGGCGAAGGTTCTTGTCCCGCCGACAAGATCCAAAGGCACGGGCTCGTTATTGTACGGATCGTCGGAAGTGACTATCGTCACTTGCGAGTTTGTCGTCGTATCAACGTAATAGTTAGTGTCAACGCCGTAGACAGTCACATCAAACGGCACGCCGGCTACCCGTGAAGTGGGAGTTCCGATCTTGCCGGGAACCGAGCCCTGCGCGAGCGTCTGCCCCGGAGCAGTCACAAGTAAACGCACCGCGTGGCCGAGCATGTAGAAAGTGGATGTCGTGAAAACCGGTTCATAGTTATTCGCTTTGTCCAGCGCCCTGGCGTTAAGCATGTAATACCCGGATGTCAGCGCCGGCAGCGTATAATCCCATGTAGGAGCCGCAAAATCCGTCGCAAGCCACGTTGACGGATCCACGACCCACTGCGTCCCGTCGTAATAATTGTTGTTCGTCTGGCTGTAAAGCCGTATCTCAACATTTTGTATGCTTGTCTCGACATCGTCAGCCGTTCCAGAAACTAACGCGAGCGCTGAAAACACGCTGTTATTTACGGGTTTCTGTATATAAGAAACCGGCGTGTTCGTATCGAAAGTTATGAACCACCCCGGCCCGGGCGTTTCATCCCTGTTGTAATCGTCTTTGGCGTAAGTGCGTATCCTGTAAAGCTTTTCGCTGGTCAGCGCGGGAACCGCGTAAGTCCATTCGCCTTTACCTGTGGCTGGGAGCCACTCGGGCGTATTGTCATTGAATGCGCCGCCGTCATAATACAGGTCATCGTTAACATTGTACAGCTCTATGTACACGACCGCGACAGTAGCCGGCGCGACCACAAAAGCCGTTCCGAATATCGTCGGGAGCGAATTGTAGGCGTTGCCGCTTACGGGATATGTCACCGTGGAAATCGGAGCGATATACGGAGGATGGGTCGCAGTGGTCACCATCGTGTCATAAGAGGTCAGAGCTCCTTCCTTATTACTGGCGCGTATCTGGATGTAATACGTCGTGTACGGGTCAAGACCCGTAATAGCGTTGTTCGGGGCGTAATATGACGCGGTGGAACACTGGACGAAAGCGCCGTCCGTGGAATAATTTATGAGATATTGGGTTTCAAGCGGCGGATTGTTGTTGATCTGCCAGTCAAGCGTTATGCTGTATGACGACCTGCCCGCGATATAAGTGCCCAGCGGCTTGTTGGTAAGTGTCCATTTAAACGCACTCGGTGACTGAGAGCTTACCTGTATCGGATTATAGACGTCCACGTAGCGTTGGTACGAGGTATTCGGCATCAGGCCCTCTTCCGTCCAGGCCGACACGGCAGTCATGACCGGGCTCTGCATGCCGCCGGTGGAGGCAAAGACCCTGTAAAATAGTGAGTCAGGAACAAGGCTCGTCCAGTCCCACGTAATCGAATACGTCGTGGGCGTAACTCCCGCAAAACTGACCGGCGGTATTGCCGTCGACCAGAACACGACATTGTTCGGGTCAACTTCATACTGATAGCCCGCTTTCACGCCTTTTGAATCCAGCATTTTGACGTAACCGGGATAAACCAGATCGGGTACATAAATATTGGTGGACACGGATGAGTCGAAATCAATATTCGTGAACGAGTATTCCCCGGTGCCGGCCAACTGGAAGTTCAGCGCCTTGCCGTAGGGCTCGCAATCATTAAAGTTTACCGAACTTAAATTCAAAACATACGAATACGAGCTTATAACAAGCCCTGATGCATTCAGGTTGAATATGGACAGACCGCTTATATCAATGCTTCCTCCGGCAACCTCAAAACCGAAATAGGTATCCGTTGAAGTTGAGCAGATCACATCGCTCATGGAACCGGTCTTCAAAATCGATCCTTCTTTCAGCTTGAGCGTTTTTTCAGCCGTAAGTATTCCCTGGCTTAAATTGGTCATGTCTATCGAGCCGTCTTTATCAACCGCGATGTTCCCGTGCGTACCCACCGTTCCCTGCGTCACTTCGAATTTTCCATTAACATCTATATCGTGTTCTACGATAAGACTTGCGCCGGAAACAATCTTGGCGTACGAATTAGGGGTAATAGTGAAGTAGTCCCAGACATTTGTAATCCCGCCGTTAAAACTCAAACCGGTAGAGGCGCCCGGATTATCTATGATAAGGACATTGAACGGCAGAGTGGTTCCCGTAAGCGAATAATTGTCGCCCGTAACTATCACGGTTGAACCCGCGACGCTCATGATGCCGCTGCCGCTCCTGACTATTCCTCTTACTTTGAGTGCCTTGTTCGTAATATCCAGATGGCCGATAAAGACGTCTAAACTGCCGACTATTTCAAGGGAAGGCGAAGCGATACTTACAGTGTATCCTGACGCGTCTTTATCAATATAAACGGGGCATTTGATTTTCACGTAACTCGGCATGTCTATAATGGTATTCTTGCTTCCTACGGGCCTTAACGTGCCGTTGCCGCCTTGTAATTGAGCGGGCGAATAGACGTTCAGGTTCCCGGCAAGCTCCACATTCTGCGATCCCCACGCCAGCACGCCGTTTTTGATCGAAATATCGTTGTCGATGCACGCTAATCCGGCAAATGTCACCGTGCTCTGGCTGACCTTGTCGATTTCAAGGTTCCAGAAATGACTGTTATTGGGATCCATTGACTGGTTGGCGCCGCCGTCTATTATCCAAATGCCGCTTGTCGCCTGCACCTGGTTGCCGCCCGTGCGCGTCAGGTTGCCGCAGAAGTTTACGGTGGAACCGGAAGTGTCAAACGTGCCGTCAACGAAATCTATATTGCCGAAAATCTTGAATTCTTTATTATTCGCGTAAACCGTTTCGGGCGTGTTAAAAATAAGCGTCCAGAAAGTCGCGGGGCCGTACAGGGCCATCGTGTTGATGGTCTTAAACCCGGCCGGCGATGTCCCTGTAAAATATACCGTGCTTGTCCTGACGTCGAACAAGTTGGATTTCGTAATGTAGAGGTCTCCGCCTAAAGCGATGCTGCTCGCAATAACCATGAACGTGTTGTCTCCCTCAAAATCAAGGTAATTGGAGACATACACAAAACTGGTTATCGTGACAGCTTGCGAGTACGCTGCTTGCACGAACATCGTGCTTATCGCTATGGGCAGGTCCCAATTGCAGTTCTTGACGCTGTACGCTACGACGAATTCCACCCTGTCGCCGGGATCCGGCGCGGAGCTGTTGACCCAGTTATCCTCGTCAGAGGCTTGTTGCGATAGACCGCCGCCGTTCCAAACATGTACCAGGATATCCCCGCCGGCATAGGCCGTGGCGGTCTGGCTCAAGCCCGTCCAGTTTGGAATTTCGTCTGCTGTCCAGAGTTTGAAGTAATAGGTGTCGCCGCCCTTCAGGCCCTTAACCGTATAGTAAACTGGGGTAGCCGGCGTTATGCCGTACGTTGAAATTACGATTTGCGCGGTATTCAGGTTCCACGGGTAAACGGAATCCGTTGAATACTGTATCCTGTACTGCGAGCCGGGAGGAAGCGGATCACTAAATCCGTTGTCGCTGCCCGTGAGCCAGTTTAATGCTACCTGTCCTTCGCCCGCGCCGGTATTGGCTGTCACATTAATAATTGGAGGAGGAATATTGTCTATCGTCTGAGTGGCAAAATACGTATCATAATCGGTCATGAGCGAGTTTTCATTGTACGCGGCGACCCTGTACCAGTAAGTCGTCTCAAGCATCAGGGTATCATGCGTTGTCGAGTAACCGGTGAAATTGTTCCCGAAAATAAACAGCGGCTGTAAGCTTCCTACAAAATTATCCGTTGAATACCATACACCCCATCTCGTGTAACCCGGATTATTGTTCGCGTCCCATTGAATCGTAATGGTGTCGGAAGACCTTGAAACCACACGCGAATTCAGCGGCGGATTGGCGGCCGTGCATGTTGAGGCCGCGAAACTCGGCGTTGAACCCCAGAACGTGAAGGCCTCAACATAAGTCGTGTATGATGTGTTGGGAATAAGGCCCGTCTGCATCCAGTACGTGGCGTCTATCGCGAGATCCCCGGAGTGACTCAGGTTAATAGGATCATAGACGGGTGATGATAGTTTAACGCGGTAACCGGCCTCGTTCGTGGCGTTGTCAGCCCAGTCCCATCTTATTGACGTGGCTGTCTGCGTGGAAGAGCAGTAACCACCCGGCACGGCGTTCGGATAATGCTGTATGTATTTGCGCAGCCACGTATTTTTGTTTTCCCCGGATATATATGTAGTTCCAGCGACATATACTATGCTCGAGCTGACCACGGTCACGCTGTTCCCTGAGTTCATGTCGCTTATGCTTTGGTAGTACGTTGTCCAGTTCGTCAATCCGTTAACGCCGAGTTTCATCGTCCATATCCTGTAATCAGGATCGGAGACCTCTTCGTATCCCGTAAAATACAAAGCGCCGTTACCGTCTAAAGCGACCGATTGAGCCGAATTAGTGTTCGCACCGCCCGCGTAAGTCTTAGTAGCTACCAGGACACCCGCGGAATTAAATTCGCTCACCCATCCGACCTGTTTGCTGTTGACAGAATCATAATAGCTCCCCGCCACAAAGAAATTTCCCAATGAATCCGCGGTTATCCCGTTGCCGTAATCGGCGAAACTACCCGCGCCCGTGAAAGTCGTAGCCATCTGCAGAAGGCCGTTGGCATCGTTAAATCTTGCCGCGAAGATATCATAACCGGTCGCAATGTTGTACACTTCCCCGGCTACATAGACATTGCCGCCCTTTACATACACACTTTTCCCGATATCGCTATAGTTGCCAACGCTTGCGTAAGTTGAAGTCCAGACAATATTCCCGTTCGGATTATATTTTCTGAGCCATATATTGTCGTCCTCGCTGATATCCGATCTCTTGATACTGCCTACTACATATATAATGTCCCCGACATCTACCGAAACGCTTTGCGCGCTGTCATAGTCATCGGCAGGACTGTTATACGTATCCGTCCAGAGCACAGTGCCGTTGCTGTCGTATTTCCTCACCCAGATATTGTAGCCCTCGGCCAGGTCAGTCCTCTGCGTGTATCCAGCGACTATGATATTGCCACTCGGGTCGGCCGCGACGCCGTTTGCCGCGTCATAGCCGTTCGCTGCGCTGTTGTAATACCGCGTCCAGAGAACAGTTCCTGAAGAATTGAATTTCTTCACCAATATATCCTGATTGGCTCCGATTCCCGTGTATCCCGCGGCGATCACGTTTCCAGAAGGATCAGTAGTAACAGAATTATAAACATCATCTCCGAAACTGCCGCCGCTGAACCTTGACATCCAGCCGTCGGCTCCGCCGTTGTATTGAGTCAGCGAATCCATGCCCTCCGCGGGAACAGCCGCCCACGCGGTAATGGTGCTTGACAGGCCGGAATATATGCCGATTTCGTCTTTAACATCAATACAGAAATAATACGTCACGCCCGGATCAAGGCCGCCCACCCTTTCGCTGCATATGGAATGCGGATCAATTCCTGAAGTTGAAACAATCACCTGAGCGGGATTGCCCCAATTATTCGGACTTGTCGAATATTCGATAATAAACTCGCTGCCGGAAACAAGCGTTCCTGCCCAGCCGTCGTCGCCGGGCGCTTCCCATACCAGACGCACCGAACCAACCCAATCACCCTGCTCCGCGCTTAGAGTTGTCACGATGGCGGGCCCTACGTTGTCAACCTGCGCCCACGATGTGGCCGTATTGGAAAGTCCCGACCAGTTCGGGGTCTCATCGCCGTACCATATCTTGAAATAGTACGTTGACCCATTTGTCAGCCCGGTGACGATACGCGATGCCGGCATAACAGGATTACCCGAAGTTGAAACAACCACCTGCGCGAAGGAATGGTCCCATGACCCCGGGGGTGTTCCGGCGGGAGAGGTGGAATACTGCACGCTGAACCGCGAACCCGGCTGGAGGATACCTGTGATGCCGTCGTCGCCCGGAGAGGTCCATGAAAGATTTACCATTCCTTTAAACTGGCCGGTAATTGCCGCCAGTGTATTGACAGGATCCGGCGGCGTGGCATCGGCGCCCGTTCTCATGTCGGTATTATTATCCTGTAGATACCTGACTTTGCGGGTTGTGCCGTTATAATCAACCCATCCGATGCCAAGCTTGCCTGTATTATTGAAATAATTGCTCCAGCGAAGGCTTGCGTTTTGCTGGTCGACCAGCCCCCGCGACAGGTTGGCCCACTGGCTCCAGCCTGTACTGCTGCGGCTTGAATACTTTATCTGAAAAATATTAGTGTTCGCCGAGTCATATCCATTCCATACGCAGTGCAGGTTATCGTTGGCGTCAACAGCTATAGAAGGGTTGTATTGATTGCGTCCTGAAATTGTTTGGATATTGGTCCAAGAGCTCCACTGGCTTTCCCCGGCACTGACAGAACTGTACTTGATCTGATATTGCGCGTTTCCGGCGTCCGTTCCATTCCATACGCAATGCAGGATGTCCTGCGAATCAATCGCAAGGGACGGCTTCCATTGGCTGAATCCGGCGATTGCCGTAATATTTGACCAGTCTGACCATGTTGAACCGTCCGCCGAGCGGGAACTGTACTTGACCTGCCAGTTCGCGGTGTTTACGCTATCCCATCCATCCCATACGCAATGCAGGTTGTTGTGGGAATCAACCACCAGCGAGGCATCACTCTGGTCATAGCCGGCAACAACACCTACATTGACCCAGTCCGACCAACTGCCGCCGGTCGCGCGTGAACTGTATTTAATCTGATATTTTGCGGTATTGACATTGTCCATGCCGGTCCAAACGCAATGCAGTCCGTTATGGGAATCAACGAAAAGCGAGGCCATATATTGAGTGTATCCTGTTATCACCTGGATATTCTGCCAAGCGCCCCATGTAGAACCGGCATTAGTGGAACTGGAATATTTAATCTGGTCAAAGCTATTTACGCTGTCCCTGCCGCCCCATATGCAGTGCAGAATATTATTTGAATCAATTGCCAGTGAAGGATAGCTCTGGCTGTAATTACCCGGGCCCACACTCTCTATCGGTTGCCCCCCGTTCGTATTTGTCCATGTCGCCCCTTCATCTACTGATTTAGCGACGTAAACGCGTTCAAACGAGCTAATCGTCCGGGTATACGCGAAATACATATTACCCGAATTATCCCGTACGATCTTTCTCCCGAAACCGACCATTCCGACGCTTGATGTTTCCGTTGAAACAATCACACCCGCGTTTGTCTGCGCATAACCGGTCGCTGTATTGGAAAGGCCTCCCTGCCAGTTGCTTTCTTCGTCGTTGACCCAGATCTTGAAGTAATAAGTGTTTCCGCCGGTAAGACCGGTAATGACATGATTGACCAGGGTGCCGGGCTGGACACCCGAAGTCGACATCATTATCTGCGGAACGGCGAAACTCCAGGGGCTGGGAGGATTTCCGTCCGATGAAGAAGAATACTGAATGCTGAAATTCGATCCCGGCTGAAGAGCGCCTGCCCATCCGTCATCGCCGGGAGCCGACCAGGTAAGCATTATCGAGTTCTCTTTATAACCCCCGGACGCTGTCAGGTTCGTAACTATCGCCGGCCCGGTTTTGTCCGCGATGAAGCCCGTGCTCATGTTTACTGAATAATCCGTGTAGAATCTGATGCTCCCGTGGTCGCTGTCAACCGGGCCCGGGCTCACCCAAACAAAATTCAGATATCCCTCATTCAATTTCCATCCCGACCAGCGCGCCGCAGGGCCTATCTGGTCATAACATCCATTGCTTATGTTGGCCCAAGAAGTCCATCCGGCCCCTAGATTTTTTGAGCCTTTTATCTGCCGGATCGAGCTGGCAGTATCGCTTCCCAGCCATAGGCAGTAAAGTTCGTCCGCCGAGTCCACGGTTATCGTAGGGTTATATTGATGAATTGTCGCGATATACTGCACATTCTGCGCCGTTGTCCATACCCCGCTTCCTATAGTTGAAGAACTGTATTTGACCTGGTTCACGCCGGACGTATAATCCTGCCAGACGCAATGCGCAACCTGGCTTGAATCAATGACGGAACTCGGGAACATCTCCTGGCCGCCGACGTCAACGGCGATATTAACCCAAGTAGACCATGACGCGCTTGTCGACAGCCGTATGGAATACTTAATCTGCTTGTTTGCGGTATACGTGTCGTCAAAGCCTTCCCAGAAAACGTGGATGTTGTTCTTGGCGTCAACGGCCGCGCTGGCGTTTACCTGGGTGCGTCCCGACAATACCTGGATATTCGCGGGGATACTCCACGAGGCGCCTGTAGTAGATGAACTATATTTGATCTGGCTATTGGCATATGAAGGATCGCCGCCGTCCCAAAGGCAATGCAACTCATCCTTGGAATCGATGACAAGCGACGGAGCGCCTTGCCCGTACGAGATGTAATCTGAGAGGTTGATCCAACCTGACCATGAAGTGCCGCCGTTTCCGGAATTGCAGTATTTTACCTGGGAGTTGGCGACATAAGACCCGTCATATCCGGACCACGCGCAGTGGATCACATCTTTTGAATCTATTGCGAGCGACGGACTGCTTTGGCCATAGCTGCCGGTATTCTCTATGGAAATTCCGCCGTTAGTGTCCGACCAGGTTTTTCCGTCGTCAAAAGATTTGGCGACGAAAACGTGCTCGTATCCGCTGACCGTCTTTGTGTATGCGACATACATATCCCCGTTTGATGCCCTGACGATGGGCCTGTCTCCCGTGAATACCATCTCACCGGTAGAGACAATTACTCCCGCGTTATCCATGGCCCAGCCCGTGGCCGTATTGGAAAGGCCTCCCTGCCAGTTGGCGTTGGCGTCGTTGACCCAGATTTTGAAATAATAAGTGCTGCCGCCGGTAAGGCCGGTAATGGCGTAATTGACCAAGGTACCGGGCTGGACGCCTGAGGTGGACATTGATATCTGCGGCATGGAGAAAGACCAGGGGCTGGGAGGGTTGCCGTCAGATGAAGAAGAATATTGAATGCTGAAATTTGAACCGGGCGGAAGAGCGCCTGACCATCCATCGTCGCCGGGCATGGACCACGTTAACTGTATCCGGCCTTCAACGGTGCCAGCTTGGGCGGTCAGGTTGGTAACTATCGCCGGCCCAATTTTATCCGCGAGGAAACCGGTGCTCATGTTGACTGTATAATCGGTATATGAGCGTATCTGATAATCCGATCCTACCTTTGAAACCCAGCCCAAATTGAGGTTGCCTTCGTTATTGAACCAGCCGGACCAGCGTAATGTCGGGCGGGTTTGATTGCCGCCGCCGTTGCTGATATTCGTCCAGCTGCCCCACGCGCCGGCGCTGTATTTGGAGCCTTTAATATTCATGATATTATTCGCGGAATCGCTCCCGGACCACACGACGTATATTTGACCGCCCGCATCCGCCGTGATGGCCGGTTCATACTGCGGCGCCTCGCTAATCGTCTGGATGTTTACCCAGTCAGACCACGATGAGCCGGTGATAGATTTAGACGAATACTTTATCTGATAGTTGACTGTGTTCTCGTCATCCTGGCCGGTCCATACCACATGAATAGTAGTGGAATCCACCACTATTGCCGGGGTCCCCTGGAATCTGCCTGAACCGGTGAAGTCAACGATATCATATAGGGGCACCCACGCGGAATCCGTCAATGTTTTTGATGTGTAGGCGATGCGGTAGTGCAGCTGTGTTCCCGCCGCATTTTCCCTTGTCATTACCACATGCAGGCCGTTGCGGTTATCAATAGCCAGCTTCGGCTGGAATATGCCGACAAGTCCGCCGCCCGGCAATAACTGATAATTGTTCCATGAATTACTATCCGCTGTTTTTGACGAATACCTTATTACGTCATTTGTGTTCCCTGCCCCGTCTTCTCCATACCATACCATGTGCAGGCTGTTATCCGATGCCACCGCTATATTAGGGCCGTGCTCATAGCCATTGTACGGATATGAACCGGGCATTTTTACGGCAGTTGTCCAACTCGTGCCCGGCGGCGCGGACGCGGAAGAATAGAACACTCCTTCATTTGCCGGCGTGCCGTTGTCGCTGGAACAATACGCGAGATGTAGGACATCTTTGCTGTCCACGGCTAGCGCTGATTCCGTAATGTTAGTGCCGCCCGATCCTCCCTGGTAATCTATTGGAGTAACTGTTGCGTCGGACCAGGTCAAGCCGTTATCGATGGAACGGGACACAAATATTCTCGGCTTTGTGGCGTATTTCCTAATATACGCGTGATAGAGGTCTCCGTTGGAAGTCCTTACGATATTCCTGCCATTGATCCCATTGCCGTTCCCGAAATCAACCGAACCGGTTGAAACTATCACCCCCGCGTTATCCTTCGCGTATCCGGTGGCCGTGTTTGAAAGCTCTGACCAGTTCGGGATCTCATCGGCGTGCCAAATCTTAAAGTAGTATGTACCGCCGCCTGTAAGCCCCGTAATTGTATAATTTACCAGGGTTGTCGGCTGGACGCCTGAAGTGGAAACTGCTACCTGCGCGGCGTTAAAGTTCCATGGATTTGGAGGAAAACCGTTCGAAGAAGTTGAATACTGCACCTTGAATTTTGAGCCGGACGGAAGAGCGTCTGTCCACTCATCGTCGCCGGGCATGGACCATTCGAGCTTCACCGTGCCTTCTATACCGCCCGCAAACGCTTTCAAATTAGTGACTGCCGCCGGCGGCTCGGAATTAATATAATAATAGCTTGAGGTCGCCGACCACACGCTTGACTTAAGGCCCGTATCAACCGTTCTTACCTGCCAGTAATACGTGGCGTCGTCAACCGGGGGCTTAAGGATAAGTCCGGGCTGCGTGGAGTTGGCCACGATAAATCCGTGAGGATAGTCTCCGAGGAAAGGCGACGCGCCCGCTCCGGTGGAAGGCGAAACAATCCATTTGTCGAGGCCTTCGATTATCTGCGATGTCGCTATCCGGACCGAATAATACAGCCCTTTGCTTTCGGTCGTTTCCGTGTCCGATCCGTAACTCCACGTAAACTCAATCCTGCCCGCATTATAACCCGCGGACATGCTTGCCGCGGGAGGCTCAACCGGAGGATTATTGACATTGCTGTTTTCAGTTTCAAGCGACTTGTATATTATGAACCTGCGCAGGTTCGCCGCAATCTGTCCGTTTACAGCCACGTCCAAATCTCCGTCGCCGTCAAAATCCGCGAACGCGATCGCCCCGTAACCCGGCCCTACCGGCCCCATCGGTTCATCTGCAAGATTGAAAGCGCCCGAGTCGTTCCTGTATATCCTGAACCTCTGCGCCGTTCCGTCGAACCCGTTCACGGCGACGTCCAGGTCGCCGTCATTGTCATAATCCGCCCACGCAACGCTTCCGACGGGCCCAGTTGTGGGGCCCGCGGGATCTGCATGGAGATAGAATAAACCGCCGTCATACCTATATATACTGAACCTTCTGTTCCCGTCATTTCCGCACACGGCAAGGTCCAGGTCGCCGTCGTTGTCAAAATCGCCCCACGCCGCGTCTCCGCCGGTTAATCCTCCGAGATCCTGCCCGACTACGAACGAGCCGTTATTATTTTTATATACCTCGAATCCGCCCGAACCCGTGACAACAAGGTCCAGGTCGCCGTCGTTGTCATAGTCGCCGAATGCAACGCCTCCGTCCGAAGGGCCGACCGCTCCGGCGGGCTCTGCATACAGCGTGAAAGAGCTCTTCTCATTCCTGTATACGCGGAACCTGTTGGCTGCGCCATCCTGCCCGATTACGGCGATATCTATATATCCGTCATTGTCAAAGTCGCCGGTTGCCAGATTACCCCAGCCGCCCGGCCCGGTTACCCCGGCGGGTTCCTGCATCAAATTGAACGTACCGCTGTCATTCCTGTATACGCGGAACCTGTTTGAAGCGCCGTCATTGCCGCACACCGCTATGTCCAGGTCGCCGTCGTTATCGAAATCCGCCCACGCGACGTCGCCCATGGCCGGCGCCGGCGTTCCCGCTGGATCCGCGTGAAGATTGAAGTTGCCGCTGTCGTTCCTGAAAATCCTGAATCTGTTGTTGGAGCCGTCGTGCCCGTTGACCGCGATATCCAGGTCATTGTCATTGTCAAAGTCGCCCCATGCTATGCCGCCGTAATCCCCGGGACCCCAGCCGTCGGCGCCACCGGGCGACTGATAGAAAACGTAGCTTCCCGAGACCATTGCCGCCGAATCCGACCATACCGACCAGTTATTGCTGTCATCCATCGCCTGTATCCAGAAATAATACGTAACCCGCGGAACAAGCCCGGTAACGGTGCGGGAGTGAACCGTGCCCTGATTGGCGTTCGTAGACCAGGCCACATAATACTCCGCCGTGTCAGCGTTCTTTGCCACATCGGAAGTGCATGCTATCCGCCACATTCCGTTCGATATATTTCCGGTGTAACCGTCCTCTCCGGGAGAGGTCCAGGTTAGATACACCTGCGAAGACCTTACGGCGGTCAATCCTGTCACTTTCCCGGGCGGAGGAGAATTTCCAATAATCGAATATTTTCTGAGCCACATCCTTGAAGATGCCCCATCATAACCTACAAAAGCAGCCACATATAAATAGCCGTCGCTTGAAAAAGCCACATCATATGAATGATCGTAATTGGAACCTGAATAATCATAGTCCGTTACATTTAACAAAAGACCGCCGGTCGTGTAATGCATCAACAATATATTTATGTCCTGGCCTATATCGGAACGGTTCGAAGCGCCTACAACCACAATATTTCCATTATTATCTAATGCTATTCCAGTACCCTGATCAGATAAATTTGCAGGACTATTATAAGTTGTTCCCCACAAGAGAGTGCCGGATGCATTATATTTTCTCAAAACGACATCTTTTGTGCCAAATTGTTCCGTAAAACCGGTGACATAAACGTCGCCATACGAATCAATAATAACATCTTGAAACTCGTCCTCTGCTCCATTAACGCCGAAGGTTGAAACCCATAACAATGACCCGGAATTATCGTATTTATGAAGTACTCCATCATACCACGGAGAACCCTGCCAGTCTTGCCCGCACGCATAGACTTCACTTGAGTTTGCGGCTATACCTTTCGCGTTTGAAGAATCACCTATAGCTGACCACGTATCCACCCATATACAGTTCAGGTTAGCATCATATTTTCTCACCGTCCCGCGTGCCCCAAACGAATCCCCCCCTCCTATATCGTTTAATATCTCCGCGGCTAAATAAATATTGCCTGCATTATCTCCAGCAAGGGAAAGTCCGTATTGTCCTTCATCGCTAGCAGTTGATATCGTTGTTGTTGCAATGATATTTAACGAAAAATCAAATTTACAAAGCGCTATATCCATTCCGTCACCTGTGTAAACGCCGGCAACATAGATATTGTTCCCGCTTATAACAACTTTTTGTGCAATGTCAACACCTGTAGTATTAGTAACAAACATATAATCGGTTGTTGCAAGGAGTGTTCCGTCCTTGCTGTATTTTCTAAGCAACCAACTGTTTCCCATGACATTTTGGCTTGAGTAACCTACCATAAAAATGTCGCCTGTATTCGAGCTTACGGCAACACCCCACCCTGCAGCTCCAAGTGTACCCGTACCGGTAGGTATATATGTACTCGTCCAAACCGGTTGAAAATCGGCATGAACTGGTGAAAGATTCAAGCCGTAAAGACCGGAAATTAATAGTGCGCAGATAATTATTTTGTATCTACTCATAATTTACCACTTTACTCCCATGCTGATTCTATGAGTATTTCCAAGTTCGCCATATGGAACGAACGCGTAATCAAGGTTCAGCATACTGCCCGGTCCGGAGAAACGGTTCATCGGGATGTTGATGCCGAAACCCGCCATGAGGCCGGTGAGCCGCGTGACCGCCGAGTTGTCCGTAAGGCCGATCTTTCCGCCGGTCAAGGCGCTTCTAGTAAGCGTGTCCTGGTTCATGTATCCGGCTCTGAGCTGAAGCACGGAACCTGCTGAAAATTCAGTGCCTATTCTCCAGCTCATGTCGCCGTCGTTAGGGAAAGAAGCGTCAAATGAGACAAGCATCGGAAGCGCCAGCGACTTTGCCAGCGGGGCAAAAGAAATCCCTGCTTTATAGGTAAGGGGCAGGGGGTATGATTCGCGTATGAATGTTATGGGGGTTCCTACGTTAAGGACTGCCAGGCCGAAGTTGAACGGCATGCCGACTGCTTTGAAAGGATACATCAGTCCGGCATCAAAAGCCACTGAATTTGCAGAGTATTCCGCTATGCTTTGCTTGATGAATTTAATCGCTATACCGGCCGAAAGAGGATACCCTATCGCCTGTTTCAGGTTCCTGCCGTATGCGCATGAAATAGAGAGGTCGCTGGCCGTAAAGGAATCACCGCTGAGCGAGCCAGTCGCGTCGCGCCTTTCCATATCGCCGGCGTTTAAATAAGTAGCTGATATTCCAATGCATTTATTTGACGGGTATCTGCTGAGAGAGGATGTAAAAGGGACCGCGAAGGCCACGAAGGAGTGCTGTATGTCCTGGAACCAGACGTTATGCGAGAGTATGAACTCTTTCTGCTTCAGGTTTGCCAGCCCGGCCGAGTTCCAGTAGACCGCGGATGCGTCGTTGGCTATTGAGGTATATGCTTCGCCGAATGCTGCCGGCCTTGCTCCGGGGGCTATTTTGAGGAAATTAGCCGAAGTCGTCCCCGCGGCGCTGGCGGAAGCAATCGTAATGGATGAAGTTAAAATAAGTGCGGTAAAAAAATTCCAGAAGGTTCTGATGATGCTTCTTTCCCTTGCCTTGAACACCGGCGGGACCCCTTTTTGACTGGATTTTATGTATGAAATGCACTTAAACTGACTGCATTACGAGTATAATAGAAAACCTCAGTATTGTCAATGTGTTTTTTGTCACAGGCACTGTGACTTATATCCGGATTTAAATGTACGGTATTCCCCCCAAGATTATCCCGACGGAGGCTTATTAAATAGGTAGGGATTTATGTGACTTCTATCCGCCGCTGTGACTTTAGACAAGCCCGGTTAAATAGACTTTATCGCGGCGTCAAGCTTTCTTTCCTCGGCTATCCTGTGCAATTGTTCCGACATTTTAGGATTCGCTTTCAAGACAATGTTAAAATCCGTTTTGAGCAGAACGTATAATTCCGCTGTTTCCGAAGGCGCTATCGTGGCGGTGGCCGGCCGATCCGACACCAGCGACATCTCGCCGAAAAAATCTCCCGGCCCGAGCACGGCCAGCTGCTGCCTGAGAAACAGCGCTTTTTTCCTGAGCACCCTGACCTTCCCGCTGTGTATGATGAAAAAAGCCTCGCCGGGCTCGCCTTCGTTGATTATGTTTTTGCCTTTGGGGTAGGTGATCTTTTGGAAGTGTTTAAGGATGGAATCTATGTTGTCCAGCGTGAATACCGAAAAGAATTGTATCTTTCTCAGCGATTCAAGCAGCCATTTCGCTTCATCTTTGTTCATAAATAGCACCGTTCCAGTGTTCCAATCGTTTCAATGGTTAAACGGCTGAAACAACTGCAGCTGCTGAAACTATTGAAACTGTTTTATTAAGTCATTTATTTTAACTTCATTTTGGCTCTGCGTTTTCATGTCCCTCACGGTGACGCAGCCACGTTTGAATTCATCTTCCCCAAAAACAACGACCTTTTCCGCGCCTATCTTGTCCGCCGTGCGGAACTGGCTCTTCAGGCTTTTTCCCGCCAGCGGGCCCTCAACTGAAAAATCCTTTCCACAATTCCTCAAGCTCTCCGCAAGCTTGAATGCCTGAGCGTTCAAAGCTTCAGAGGCAACAGCGACAAAAATAATATTTGATTTTTCCGCACCGAATTCCGGGCTTGCCGCGTCCGCGGCGATTATTACGCGCTCAACACCCATCGCGAATCCGACTGCGGGCGTTTCCGCCCCGCCGAGTTCCTTTATAAGGTTATCGTATCTTCCGCCGCCACCGAGCGCGTCCTGCGAGCCCAAAGCGTTGGAGCGGAATTCAAATATTGTCCGCGTGTAATAATCCAGCCCGCGCACAAGTTTGTGGTCAAGCGTGTACTCGCACCCGGTTTCCCGCAGCAGCGCCTGCACCTGTTCAAAATGGGCTTTGCACTCCGGGCACAGGAAGTTTTCCATCTTCGGCGCTTTGTCGAATTTGATTCCGTCTGTTTTACAGTCCAGCACGCGCAGGGGATTTTTTTCCATGCGCTTTGCGCAGTCTTCGCACAAATCTTTCGTGCGTTCGCTGCCGGGTTTCAAGTAATCAAGCAGCGCTTTCTTGTAGGCCGGCCTGCATTCCCTGCAGCCCAGCGTGTTTAAAAGTATCACCGCGTCTTTTATTCCCGCACCGCGCAGTATATCGCGCGCGAGCAGTATCATCTCCGCGTCGGCCGACGGAGCCGGATTGCCGTAGTACTCCGCGCCCACCTGATAGAATTCGCGGTATCTCCCGGCCTGCGGGCGGTCGTACCTAAACATTGACCCCATCTGGAAATATTTTGAAACCCCCGCGTCCTGCCCGAGGTTGTTCTCCACGTACGCCCTGACTATTGAAGCCGTCCCTTCGGGCCTCAACGCGAGCTTTCTTCCCTTGCGGTCCTCAAATACATACATTTCTTTTTCAATTATGTCGGTCGTCTCGCCTATCGATCGGGTAAAAAGCCCGGCGTCCTCGAATGTCGGCACGATTATCTCGGAATAGTTATACCTTCGGAATACGCCCCTGCATATATCTTCAAGCCGGCGCAGTTTCCGCGCCTGCTTTCCCCATAAGTCGTGCGTCCCTCTCGGCGCCTTATATAACATTTCAACATCCTTTTTGATTACACAGATTTATAACGAAGATTACACAGATTATGTAATCGGTGTAATCTATTGTTAATCTGTGAAATCGTATTTAATATATGAATTCCCTCAGCTTCTTCGCGTTTGTTATTATCAGGTGATGGTTGTCGTAATTGATACAGTTAAGCCGGCGAAAACGGTTAATCGTCCTTGACACAACCTCTCTGCCTGTGCCCGCCAGTTCGGCTATATCCTGGTGGCTGAGCGGCATTTTAATTCGCGTGCCCTGCGCGACGCTTTCGCCGTATTTGCTGCACAGGTCAAGAAGCGCGCTCGCGACGCGCCCAAGCACATTCTCAAAAGTCAAAGATTCTATTTCCTTGTTCGCCAGCCTCAGCCTGTGCGAAAGCGTCCTCATTATCTGAAACGATATCCCCGGGTCCTGCGCGAGAAGCCTGCGGAAATCGCTTTTCTTTATCACGAGCAGTTCGCAGTCGTCCAGCGCCTGGCTTGACGCGGAACGCGGTTCAAGGTCAAGAAGCGCCATTTCGCCGAAATGCTCGCCTTTTTCAAGATAGGCGAGCGTTTTTTTCTTCTCCCCGGACTGAGCGAAGATCTTCACCCTTCCGGAAAGGACGACGTAGAAGCAGTCGCCTGAAGCCGATTCGGTGAATATGTTCTCAGTTTTTCTGTACTTCTGTACCTTTCCGATTTTCTGCAGGCGCTTCAGGTCTGATTCCTTCACATCCGAGAACAGCGGGACCTTTTTCAGATAAACTGAGTTGTTCATGGAGAACCTCTATAATTTGACGTTCTTAAATTCGACATCCACTTTTATCAAATTGTTCAAACAGTTTAATTGTTTAAACGATTAAACGTTGAAACAGTTAAACCGTCCTTATGATACCGGCAATAGAAAATAGAATTTCGAGCCCTTGCCCTTGGCGCTCTCCAGCCCGACCCGCCCGCCGTGCGCCTCTACGACCTGCTTTACAAGCGACAGCCCCAGGCCGGCGCCTTCAACCTGCCCGGTGAAGGATTCTTCTATCTGGTAGAATTTCTGGAATACTTTTTCGCGTTCTTCGGGCGGGATGCCCGGGCCGTTGTCTGATATTGCCAGCCCCGCAAATCCTTTTTCGATTTTTGGCTCTATTTCAACCCTGGGTTTCGCGCCCTTGTTGAACTTAACTGCGTTCTCTATCAGGCTCCTTATTGTGACTTCTATTGTTTCGCCGTCCATCATTATAACGGGAAGCGATTTGATTTTTCCGCTTATGATAATTTCGGCGGATTTCTGCTCAAGGTATTGTTTCAGCGCCGCGACCGCCTTATCCGTCAATTCTGCCAGCGTTTGCGGTCCTTTGTTTATGGTAAGATTCCCGGTTTCCGCTATCGTCGAGTAAAGCAGTTTATCCACCAGTCCCGCGAGATACGCACCCTGCTTGTGTATCGCGGTTATCGCCTTTTTCTGCATGTCGTTAAGCGGGGTTTCCAGCAGCAGCGGGCCGTAACCCGCGATCGTCACGAGCGGCGTTTTCAACTTATGGCTCATGAGCGAAAAGAAATTCTTCTTGAGCATGGACTCTTTCTTCTCTTCCGTGACGTTCCTGAAGACGAATATCAGGCCTATTATTTCTCCCGAAGAATTCAATATCCTGTTGGCGTTCCCCGAAATAAAGAATGTTTTGCCTTCAACGCGCGACATCTCAAACGGGCGCGACTTTTCCGATCCGGATATTATTTCATCCAGGGGCGGCTGCGAAGAAAATTCCCCGAAAATCTTTGAAACAGTGTCTTTGGATATGTTTTCTTCGCCGACAAGTTTTTTCGCGGCAGCGTTCGCAAGGATTTTCACGCCGGCGGCGTCCACGAAAATGGCCCCGTCGGACATCTGCGAGAATACCGCCTCGATCTTTTCCTTTTCTTCGTGCAGATTTATGAAAAGGCGCGCGTTCTCTATCGCCACCGCCGCTTGCGCCGCGAAGGCCTCCAGGGTCTGGTAGTCTTCCGCGCCGAATTCTCCCGATTTCCTGTTGACCGCTTCCACCACTCCCAGCAGTTTGCCCTTGAATATAAGCGGCACGGCTATCAAAGAGCGCGTTTTGAATTTCGTATGTTCGTCGGCCCGGCTCATCCACTGGGAATCGGAATCCACGTTATTGACTATGCGGCTCCTCTTGTTTGCGGCCACCCAGCCGGCTATGCCTTCGCCTGATTTTATCCTTATTGATTTTAACTGCGATTCTTTTTCGGTGAGCGCGAGGTCAAAATAAAGCTCGCTGGTTTTCTCGTCATACATTAAAAGCGATGAGCTTTCGGCTTCAACAACCTTCATGGCCAGTTCCATGACCTGCCGCAGAAGGTCCGGCAGGTTTAGCGTCGAGGATAGTATCCTGTTCGCTTCAAGAAGATAAAGGAATTTTTTTGAAGTCGTATCCATTTTTTTAACAAATTGTTCTAACTTCGTTCCAATGTTTCAATGTTCCAAACAACTTATGGAACTCTGGAATGTTTGAACATTGGAACTGTTCTATTTGTTTACTATGAACTTTTTCCCCGCGGCAGCCAGTTTTTTCATCTTTGCCGGAGAATCCGATTCCAGGTACAGGCGCACGACCGGTTCGGTGCCGGAAAGCCTTACCCCGAGCCACGAACCGTCGGCCAGAACGAACTTATATCCGTCAAGCGTTATTGTCTTTGAGATTTTCATCCCGCCGAACTCCTTGTGACTCCCGGATTTCAGCCGGTTCTTGAAATCATCCATCTCTTCCTGCGTCAGGTGGAAGTTAATCCTGTCGGAATACACCGGCCCGACGAGTTTTGTTATTTCTTCCAGTATCTTCTTTATTGATTTTCTGTGTTCCGCGACCATTTCCGCGACTAGCAGGCACGCAAGCACTCCGTCTTTCTCCGGGACATGCCCTCTTATAGAAAGGCCCCCGGATTCTTCCCCGCCTATGATGAATCTGTCTCCTTCCTTGATAAGCACCTCTCCTATAAACTTGAATCCGACGGGGGTTTCCTTAACTTCAACGCCGAATTTTTCAGCGACGCGGTCTATAAGGTGGGTCGTCATCACCGACCTTGCTACCGAGCCTTTCCACTGCCTTGACTTTATAAGGTGGTAGAGAAGCACCGCGATGGTCGCGTTCGCGTTAATGAAACTGCCGTCAGAGTCCAGTATGCCGAACCTGTCCGCATCGCCGTCAGTCGCAAGCCCGAGCCTGCACGATTCCTTCTTCATTATATCGTAGAGGGTTTTGAGGTTCTCGCTGTTAGGTTCAGGGGATTTTCCGCCGAACATCACATCGCGCCAGTCGTGAGTGACAATCTGGCGCACTCCCGCCTGGTCCAAGAGCTCGTCCAGATAACCCTTGCCGGTACCGTAGAGAACATCCGTGGCAACCTTCAGGTTGCCCTTTTTTATCGCCTTGAAATTCACGAGCTCTTTTATGCGCCTGAAGTAAGGTTTTCTCGGGTCAATTTCCTCAAGCAGGCCGCGGTTCTTCGCCTCCGCGAGTTTCATTGACTTGATATTTGCGGGATTGATGGCCGCGCATTCCCCTTCTATCATTTCCGTGGTCTCAGGCAGCGCCGGGCCGCCCCATGAAGGATTGAATTTCAGGCCGTTGTACTGCGGCGGGTTATGGCTGGCGGTGAAATTTATGCCTCCGGAAAGCTTCCTGCGCATTATCTCAAAAGAAATTACCGGCGTCGGCGTGTCGCGCCCGCAAAGAAGCGCCTTTATACCGTTGCCCGCGAGCACCTTGGCCGATTCCGCGGCGAACCTTTCCGAAAGGAACCGCGTGTCATACCCGATGACGACCGCCGGGTTTGAATCGTTCTTTTCCTTCCTTATATACTCCACGATCGCCTGCGTGACAAGCCTTACGTTAGCCGACGTGAAATCATCGGCTATTATGCCTCTCCATCCCGACGTCCCGAATTTTATCATTTTAACTCCAGTATCTCGTATCAGTAAAAACTAACCGACTTTTCAAAATTTCCCAAACGAGTTTGCCAAAGCAGTCCGGATTTATATAATTACTTTTCCTCTTGCCTTTCACGCCAAGCGAGGGAGTAATTCGGAGAAAACCTCACGAGCCCGACTTGAACTTATGGGAGGGCTCGTGCGAGAGCCCGAGCGCTGCGAGGGCGTTTTTCGGAGAATTGCTCCCGAGCGCTATTCTTGCCATTTTTTCACTTTGTCGCCGTATTCTTTCAGCAAATCTTTCGCGGTTCTTTCGTCCTCAGATTCCGCCCAGACGTGGAAGTACGCCTCGTCCGGGTCGGGAAGCAGAAGCACCCAGCCCTTTTTCAGGAATATCTTTACGCCATCTATAAGTTCGGTTTTCTTTCCCTTGGTTTCCTCTATAGCGCAACGCATCGTCTGGCCCTTTTTATCCCAGGCGCACGGAAATTTCTTGTGGAGGACTTCAAACGCCGGGATCTCGCGGCTCAGCCGGTTGAAGTGTATCTTCTCTTTCGCCATCATTTCGAGAATCTTGCCGATCGCGAACATCGCGTCAAAGGCCGGCTGG
The DNA here is from genome assembly GCA_043811535.1 of Elusimicrobiota bacterium. Taxonomy (GTDB): domain Bacteria; phylum Elusimicrobiota; class Endomicrobiia; order Endomicrobiales; family JBDRNC01; genus JBDRNC01. Next base: position 68,005 of record JBDRNC010000021.1, on the reverse strand, counting down.
AATTCCGGGAAGATGAATCCGCCGTTGCAGTCGCCCACGAAAATCACGTCCTTCTCGCGGGCCGCCTCCATTATCTGCCGCGGGCTTGTCGCGGTGCGTTTTATCTTTATATCATCGTATTTATCGGCTATCTCTTCGAGCACCGTTGAAACATGCACGGGAACGGCGATCGTGCCTTTGCCGTAACTGCGCATGACAAGGTCCGCAACAAGTATCAACGCAAGGTCGTCGGACACTATCCTGCCGCGCTCGTCTACTATGAAAAGCTTCTCCGCGCCCGTATCTATGAGGAAACCCGAGTCCGCCTTGAGCGTTGTCACTATATCGGACAACTGCTCAAGCGAGTGGTTGAACTCTTTTTCCGTCTTTGTGATCTTTCCGGGATTTATGAACGCGTTCAGCGCCACAATCTCGATGTTAAGGTCGCCGATTATCGCGGGCAGGACCATGGACGCGGATGAATACGCGTAGTCCAGCACTATTTTCATGCCGGCGGAACGTATCGCTTCCGTGTCAATTGTTTTGAGGTATCCCGTCTTGTAGTATTCCTGCGCGCGCGACGGGACGCTTATATCGCCAAGCTCATTGAGCCCCGCGCGTTTAAAATCTTCTCTCATGAAAAGCTGTTCTATCGCTTTTTCCTGCTGGATGGATATGTCCCCGCCCTTAGAATCAATGAACTTGATGTCTATGAGTCTTGGATCGAAAGGCGACATCCTGACGTGTATTCCGCCGACTTCGCCTTCCTTGCCCATCGCGTAGCGGGTGATCGGCACCGGCATCGTCTGTAAATCCCCGACGCTCACGCCAGCTGAAAGCAACCCGGAAATCATCGTGCGTTTTATCATGCGGTTCGCCCTGTGGGCGTCGCGTGAAGTCAGAATGTAGGCGCCCTTGCCGAGATAAGCTCCGTAGGCGGCACCGACTTTCGTGGCGAATTCAGGAGTTATCTCGGTGTTTCCGAGCCCCGTTATTCCGTAAGCGCCGAAAAGCGTCTTGTTCCATTTTTCGCCCCATATCAGGCTTGTTGAAAGCGTGGCGCCTTCTTCTATCGTCTTGTGCGGCCATATCTTAATGTTCGCCCTGATCACGGAGTCCGCGCCTATTTTGCACTCGTCGGCTATGACGGTGCCCACCTGTATGACCGCCCTGTCGCCTATGCGCGTCTTTGCGGCAATCACGGTCTCCTTGAGCCTTGCGTCGCGGCCTACCGCAACGTTGTTCCAGATTACCGAACGTACTACCTGGGCGCCCGAAAATATCTTTACATTATTGCCGATGATGGACTGTCCCAGCTTGACCCCTTTTTCTATTAAACAGTTCTCGCCTATGACCACCCGGCCGTCGAACTCCACGCCTTCCTCGATGCGGCTGCCCTCGCCGACAATTATCTCTTTACCTTCGTATTTAATGGTCTTACCTTCAATATTAAGTTTGACCTTATTATCCAGTATGTCATAGTGCCCTAGCCGGTACTCGTCAAGGTTGCCGATGTCTTTCCAGTAGCCTTCCGCGATGTAGCCGTAGAGCCCCTTGTCTTCCTTAAGTATTATAGGGTACAGGTCCTTTGAAAAGTCAAAAGATTTTCCTTCGGGCATCAGCTCAAAAACCTTCGGGTCAAGCACGTATATCCCGGTATTTATCGTGTCGGAAAAAACCTCTCCCCACGACGGCTTTTCAAGGAAACGCTCTATTTTCTGTTCCTTGTCGGTTATCACGACGCCGTACTGGAGCGGGTTTGAGACTCTTGTAAGCACTATCGTCGCCATCGCTTTTTTAGCGCTGTGATACTCAACGGCCTGCGTTATGTCAAAATCGGTCATTACGTCGCCCGATATCACGAGGAACGTATCTTTCAGGTACTTCTCCGCGAATTTCACGCTCCCAGCGGTGCCGAGGTCCGATTCCGGGCGCAGGTACCGTATCTTTACTCCCATTTTGGACCCGTCGCCGAAATAATCCGTGATAACCTCGGGCTGGTAATAAAGCATTATGATAAGGTCCGTGAAATCGTTTTTCTTGAGAAGTTCAATAATGTGATGGAGCATCGGCCGATTGGCCATCGGGACCATGGGTTTGGGTATGTTGACGCTTAAAGGCCTTAGACGGGTTCCGAATCCGCCTGCCATTATTACTGCTTGCATAAGATGACTCCTTGAATACCTTTAGTGTTTTATTGAATTGCCGTATATGAAATCCCTCCGCCATGGCGGACGGGATAAGAACACACTAAGTGTTGTTATTAAATTTGGGTGAAATCCCCTTTCGGGGATAAAAACATGTAAAACGGTAAGATTTTTTAGAAACTTTTGCTTTTTTAGTTTAGCACATTATATTGAAATATTCAAGATGAAAATGCGCTGCATATAGCGTTCAGTATATAAGGAAAAATGACTTTGACTAAACGCTACGACTAATAACTATTTCCATCAATCGAAATCCTTCTTTAGGGGATACGCTGCACGCTATACACGAAAATTTCCTTTACAATTGATGGAATTTCTATTATAATACGTAAGACAATATCAAGAGGGGAGTTCAGGGACAGCAGTAAATGCACCGCCCTTGCTCATAACTCCAAACCCATAATTTATAACTGTCTTCATATGGACCGAAAAAAAACATTAAAAACCATATTGATTTTGCTTGTGATTTTCAGCGCGGCGGGGTACATACGCGCGCTGGTCATGAGCCTTCCGCCAATTCATCTGCTTGAAGACTACACGCCAAGCCTCGTAACCAAGATCTATGACTACAAAGGCGAGCTGATAACCGAACTTTTCACGGAACGCCGGACTTTCATACCGCTAAGAGAGATCCCCGTAGACCTCCAGAACGCGGTACTGGCCATAGAAGACGACAAGTTTTTCAAGCACTGGGGAATCTCGCCGCGAGGGATACTCCGCGCTTCGGTCAACAACCTGATAAAGCGCCGCGTATCACAGGGCGGATCCACCATCACGCAGCAACTCGCGAAACAGATATTTCTCACTCCTGAGCGCACGATCAACCGTAAAATCAAGGAACTGCTGCTCACGATACAGCTGGAACGCAATTTTTCCAAGGAAGAGATCCTGCAGTTGTACCTTAACCAGATCTATCTTGGTTCCGGCGCTTACGGCGTTGAATCGGCGTCAAAAATGTATTTCGGAAAACATGTTAAAGACCTGACGCTGGCCGAGTGCGCTATGCTCGCGGGGCTTCCAAGGGCGCCTAATTATTACTCTCCGTTCAATAATGTCGACCGTACGATCCAGAGAAGGGCGACCGTTCTGCGCAGGATGGTGCAGCTCAAACACATAACCCCCGAAGAAGAGATAAAAGCCAACACGGAACCCATAAATTCCCAGAAAGTGGCAATACCGACGGCAATTGCCCCGTATTTCATAGAATACATCAGGATCCAGCTTGAACCGAAGTACGGCAGCGACGCCATTTACCGCGGCGGTCTTTCAATTTACACTACATTAGACAAAAAGGCGCAGGAAAGCGCCGAAAAAGCGCTTGAACAGACCCTTGAGGCCTTCGACACGGAAAGAAAATCGTATTTTGAACAGAAAAAAACCACTTTCACAAAGGTGCAAGGCTCGCTGGTGGCGATAGACCCCAAAACCGGCGGGATCAGGGCGCTCGTTGGCGGAAGGGATTTCCGCGAGTCCCAGTTCAACCGCGCGCTTCAGGCAAGGCGCCAGCCGGGATCTTCTTTCAAACCCTTTATCTACACCGCCGCGATAGAGAATGGATTTACGCCCGCGTCTATCATAGAAGATTCCCCGCTGATATACATAAACGACGGCCGCGACTGGCGGCTGACGTCACGCGCCACGGATTACCTGGAGACGCTGCCGCCTGACTGGCTCAAAGACCCCATGAAGGTATGGGCCCCGGAGAATTATAACAAAAAATATTACGGAAAAGTGCTGCTCAGGTCAGCCCTTGAACATTCCCTTAACTCTTGCGCGATACTCCTGCTTCAGGATGTAGGTCCCATGCGCGCCATAGATTACGCGCGCAGGATGGGTATAGCAAGCCCGCTTACGAACACGCTCTCACTCGCGCTTGGTTCAAGCGACGTGACGCTCATGGAAATGGTAAGCGCGATGTCCGTGCTCGCGTCCGGCGGAATAAGGACACAGCCGTACGCGGTAGTCCGCATAGAAGACAAGGACGGAAGAATACTCGAAGAAAATCAGCCTCTTGAAGAAGCCGTACTTTCGCCGCAGACATGTTTCATAATGACTCACCTGCTCCAGGGAGTCGTTCAGCGCGGAACGGGGATGGCGGCGCTTTCGCTCGGCCGCCCTTGCGCCGGCAAGACCGGGACAACAAACGACTTCACCGACGCGTGGTACCTAGGATACACCCCCCAGCTGGTCGCCGGAGTCTGGGTCGGCTACGACGACAGGTTATGGCTCGGTAATAAGATGACCGGCGGCCGCATATCATGCCCCATCTGGACCGATTTCATGAAAGGCGCGCTGGCCGGCCAGCCCGCGCTTAACTTTACTCCGCCCGATGGAATTATTTTCAGCCTGATAGATCCGCAGACCGGGCTCCTGGCGCTCAGCAAAACACCCGGAGCTTATCTTGAATCTTTCGCTAAGGGAACGGAACCCAAGGATTACTACGAACAGGCGGTTTCGACGGTAAAACCGATTTCTGCTGATGAAGAAGAAGGATTTTAACTACAGCAATTTGCAATTAGCAATCAGCAATTAGTATACATTCTGATATTTAAAGGAATAATCTATGAAACGTTATTTTACTCGAATCATTTTTATGATATTTGGATTATTTTGTTCTATATCCGTCCTTTCTAATTGCCAATTACCAATCGCTAATTGCTGTTGTTATGCTGCTGACGTTGTTTTCGAAGATTTTGAAAATGTTTCTAAATTCAAGGCGAATAAGGCCGCAAACGCTTCGATGACCGTCACGCCGGTCCCCGGCAGGACAGGAAACGCCTTAAAAATCGATTACGATCTTACAAAAGACCATTTTGTGGAAATCTCAAGGCCCGCGGAAATAGACATCAAAAAGGCCAGGGAATTCACGTGGTACATGAAAGGCGATATAGACGGCTCATTACTGGAAATTAAATTCGAGGATGAGGACGGCTCCATATACGGAACAAAAATACCCGTGATCGGCGCGTCAAAAACAGAGTGGAAACAGTTCAAAGTCCCTTTCAAGGAACTGCATTACATGTGGGGCGGCGACCAGACCATGGGCAAGATCAAGTCGTTCGGGCTGGCCGTCAGCCGCGGCGCGGAGAAGAAGGGTTTCGTCGTGCTCGACACTTTCGCGTACACGCCCAGAGGAAAGGATAAACTGAATTTTGAGATAAATCTGAACCAGGTCGGCTACCATCCGACAGACAGTAAGTTTTTCGTCATCCGAATAACAGAAGCCGGGAAAGAAAAGGATTTCACGGGAGAATTCATCGTTCAAGACATGTATACGGGGAAGACGATATATGCCGGCAAGCTAGAAAAGAACGATTTTTCCGACTGGACCGGAGTTTATCTTACCGGAGATTTTTCCGGAGCCGATACCCCGGGCAAATACTGCGCCAAGGTTAAGCTTCGGACGAAAAACGGAGTGGTTGAGAGAAATTCGTATAATTTCAATATTAACAACAACATACTTTCAGCGATGACTCTCGTCCATGAGCTCAACTACCTTAACTACCAGCGTTGCGGCATCAGATGCCATAAACAGGATCCTGTCATGGGCGGCTGGCACGACACGCTTTTTGACATATCAAAAAGAATGTGGTCCATTCCGTCCCTGGTTTACGGGCTCGCCCGATATGTCGAGGACGGACAGGTGCACGTCAATAAAACTCCGGAAGGCGGCCTGGGCGACGCCGCGGAACTGGCATGGGGGCTGAAATTCATCACCGAAATCGCCGATTCCGAAGGCACCATACCATGGGGCGGCATCGAAGCGGATTTTCAGAAAGTAATGACATACGAGCAGTTCATCAGCCGCATAGGGTCGCTGAAACCCGAAGACGACCTTCTGCCGCGCATAAGATATCCCGAAAAGAACTTGTACGCGACGGCGTTCAACCTTGTCGCGATAGTCAACGCTATTCCCGCGGTAAAGAAGAAAGACGCGGCTCTTGCCTCGAAAGCCGAGTCCGTGGCCAAAAAGGCGTGGCAGTGGCTCGACAAGCAGCCGCTTTCGGAAGCAAGGGATTACGGCGCGTATCTCTGGGCCGCAACCGAACTCTACAAATATGACAGCGACCGGAAATACCTCCACAGGGTCAATGAAATACTCCCGAAACTGCTAAGCCTGCAGGCCCTTAACTTTAAGCGTTTCGAAAACACTTCCTGCGGCGACTTTTACACGTCGCGATCGAATAAGGATTTCCGATTTCAGTATAAATACGTCTCATTCAACATCGCGATAAATCTCGCGCTTATCAACCTTGCCGAGATTCTGCCTCCCGACGACTCGCTCTGGTTCGACGTCTATTATGCCAACTATGTTTTTGCCGAGAACTATCTTAAAGGCATCGCTTCAAAAACTCCTTACAGGCAGGCCGCTCACGGGCTTGAACCCGAGAAACCCGATGCGACGCCCCAGGCCGCGTGGCAGGCCATGTCACAGGACGGCGTCAGCGGCATCTTGGAAACCATGACGGAAGGCAAAACCGGATTTATGAGACTCGCCTTTGAATTCATTTCGGGCGAATGGACCCAGCTCTTAAGGCCCGTTAACATGGACCTGGCCGGGCTCGAAACGATCAGTTTCGACTACAGGTACGCCGGCCCACCCAACAACCTTGAGATAAAGTTGTCCGATGACCATGAAAATAATTTCGGCCACCGGATCGAACTTAAGCCTTCGAGCGGTTGGATCTCGGAAGAGATTGAAGCGAAACAACTGAAATATTTCTGGGGTAACAATAACGTGCTTAACTTCAAAAACATCAAGAACTTCTGGATTGCCGTGGCAAAAACATCCGGAGGCAAAGGTCTGCTTGACATAAAGAACATCAAATTTACCCTTGAGAGCGGAAGGGTTATCAAAATTCCCATCTCCGCCGACACCCCAGATAACAAATATTTGTTGAATTATTTCGCCGGCCCGGAAGCCGAAATGGCTGCCGCGCCGAACCACGGGCTCAACTGCGATCATCTCGGCCTTGCTTACGTCGGGATGAAACTGGGATATCTGATCGGCGACATTTCCATGGAGGAATTCGCTGACAACCAGGCAAGCTGGGTGATGGGACTTAATCCGCTCAATTACTGCATGCTTATAGGCGCGGGCGCGGAAAACCCGACTATCATGGCGGCTTATTTCAGCAAACCTGTGCTGAACGGCATAATACCAAACGGAATCGTTGGTTCGGGCCTGAAGGACGAGCCTGAATGGCGCGGCGACGGCCCTTCCAGCGGCGAAGACTGGCTCCCGCACAACGCCGCGTACTTCGCAGCACTGTCTCTGTTAGACAGCCCGGCCCGGGTCAGCGGCAAGGTGCTCTCCAATGGCAACCCCGTCGTGGACGCCACCGTAGAAATCAGGGAGAACGGCAGGCCGGTCACCAGAGCGATTACAAGATCCAACGGGATTTTCGGACCTGTCATCCTGATTCCGCAGAAGAAATATAAACTGATCGCTTATGAAGGGGGCAGATCTTACTCGCAAAATATCGAAATGCTGTCCGGCGATAAGAAATGGGTGCCGCTCGATTTCAACAGAAATTTCAGCATAGAAACGCGAATTGACGGCAAGATCGAAGCGGGCAAAAAAACTCAAATGACGATCAGTGTTTCAAAAAATGCGGTAGGGAAGGATTATAAGATAATAATAAAAGGCGCGAAAATAGGATTTCCAGCAGAAGGTTCAATACTTTCGGAAAATATCATTGTTCCTTTGATCCCAGACGGAGACAAACCCATACTCGCGGTCTTCATGATCAAAGGTTATCCACCGGTATATAAGGCGCTTTATATAAAAGCGTACTAATTGTTAAATTGCTATATTGCTAAATGGTTGACAACTTCAACCGCAAAACCGTTCAACCACAAAACGAAAGGACCCCGGCGTGGGGTCCATTTCGTTTTAATAAAACCCATCCGGATTTACGGACAGGGGGAAACTAGTTTCTCAATACTACTATAGCCCCGCAAATTAAAAGTGTCAAGAGAAATTTGAAAGAATATATGGCTAAATGGCTAGATTGCTAAATTGCTAACGTATTCAATCGTTCAGCCATATGGCAATTTAACCATATAACTATATTTTACCGTTATCTTCCTTCTTCCAACTTCCTTCTTCCGTCTGTCTCTTCTCCGACCACCTCCGCTTCGACAATCCTGCCGTGTTTTGTTTCAGGCGTATGAAAATTATTTTTGCGCGTTTCCCGCTTCAAACCGCCTATCATCAGGTTCAGTAAAAAACTGATAACGCTGAACAGCAGCGCCGCCCACATCGCGCCCCAGAAACTTGTAACGTAAAATCCCTGAACGATTTTGGAAACAACCCAGAACATAAATCCGTTTATTGCAAGCGTGAATATTCCAAGTGACATTATATTTATCGGCAGCGTAACAATGACAATAAGCGGTTTCAGGAACGCGTTCAGCAGTCCGAGGATAAGCGCGGCGACGAGAAGCGCGCTCCAGCCGTCTGCGCCGGCCTTTGAAGTCATGTTGACGACCAGCAGCAGCGCCACGGCGCTTAAAACCCATTTTGCGAAGAATTTAATCACTGCAATTTCTCCTTAATGCATGAAATGAAGCCGTCTATATCTTTGGGAGCGACAGCATACGTTTTCCTTTCTGTTTTTATCACGACCAGATCCTTTATTTTCCCCGCGTAAACATCAGCCATGCCGTCAACAGTGGAAAACTTTCCGAAATAGAAGCCGTATGTTGAAATACCGGATATTCTGAGCTTGAGGTATCTCTTACCCGGGACAAGCTCAACGCTTTTAATGTCCTTATAACCTATGACCGCCTTAAACGGCCACGCTCTTAGTATTAGGCCGTTCTCTTCAATCATATATCTCATGCTGAAATATACCGGCAGAAAACCGGCAAATAGCAGCAGCATGATAACCACCAACCATAAAGGCGCGCGAAGCGCGTACAAGGGCAGTGATACGGCCAACACGATTACAGCCGCCGTTGTTGCGGCGATTACCAGCGCCGGCACTACGCTTCTTTCGATATCAAATACTTTCATTTCTCTCGAAAATCACTTTTCTTTCGATCGTTTCACTTTTACGGAATTGCTTTTTCATATTTAGATCGATCCTGGCAAAAAACATATAAAACAGCAATCCATAAAAAGCGATCGTTGACACGATTGTTACTGTAGATACGATCGGAATATTCATCAAGCCTATCTGGGACATTCCCAGAGGGAAATTAGTAAAAAAATGCGAGAGCACGGCTATAAGGAAGAACTGCAGAGGCCGGCCCGTGCATAATCCGTATGCCGTAATGCCGGTCGCGACAATGTGAAAGAAAACGGAGAACATTCTTTCGCCCGCGAAACCATATATCAGCGCCGCGCCGGTTCCGTAGGGCGCGTAATGCGGGAACAACGGAGCGAATTGGACAGCCAGGTACCATGCCTCCCCTATACCAAAACCGAGGCCCGCCATAAGTCCGGTATAATAAATGTCGGCTTTTTCTTTCAGGAAAACTCTATTGGCGACCGGGGGCACGGCCTTGATAAGTTCTTCCCAAAAAGGGCCGATTGCGATCCCGATCGGCAGGAACCATACGGGCCAGAGGGAAACGGAGGGATTGATATTCAGCGTGGAAAGCACGTATTTATAAATGGGCGCCTTTACAAATACATTAATAAGATAGCTGAACGAAAGTGCGGCAATAAAGCAAATCATCGCGGCCTTCCTGCCGCGCCACGGATATTTGCCCCAAATACTATAGAATAAAATCAGAGAAACCGCGGTTGCCGCCGCCGCCGCCGCAATATAATAATTCATATTTCGTTATGGGTTATTGATTGTTGGTTGTTGGTTGTTGGTTGTTGGTTGTTAGTTTCTGCTTCCTGCTTCCTTCTTCCATCTATCCTGTTACTCTCCCTGTATTTTCATGGATTCCCGCTCTTCAATAAAGATCTTAATTATGGCAAGGCATTTATCTCTTATCTGCAGGTATTTTCTCTTCCTGATTTTCTCGATAGCGGCGTAATTCTCATTCAGTTCCTTTATCCTTGCGTTATTGTCAATATCGAATTCACCGCTGAAATTCCCCAGAATACCGCGGAGCCGGAATTCGGACGCGTCTTTCACTGTATCCAGGAATCCCGCGGGATTCGCTGTGATGCAGCTGCCAAGCAGCGCTTCCAGCTCCCCCGAATGATCTTCATCAGCGATGTTCGTCATTTTCAGCGCCGCGCGCATGTGTTCCGGCTTGGCTTTTCTGACAATATCCTCAAAATGCTTGAATCTTTCTCCGTCAAAAATGTACGCGACGGTCTCTTCCCCCGCCCCTACTAGTTCTTCCGGCGCAACCGCCCTTTCCGGAAGCGTGTTTACGAGCGCCCTTGCGTGATGACTGCTCGGTTTTTTCAGGAAATCCCCGTATGCCGAGCGTATCTTCTGCCAGTCAACGGATATGCCCTTTTTTTCCGCCGAAGAAAAGCAAAGACATGCAAGCAAGCACACCGAAATAAAACAGATTATTCTGAATATCTTCATGTATTCCCTTGTTCCGTGAATCGGAGTAAAATTATACCAAAAATACAGTGTTTAATGGAGCCTTTTTCTTGTCAGTATTGCCCAATAACAGAACGCCGCAATAAAAATAAAGGCCGACACGGCCGAGATATACTTGCCTGCGATAAACCCGTCCGGCATGTATTCCAGGACCATTTTATGCTTTCCCGCGGCAAGCGGAACGGCCATCAGTATATAGTCCGCCGGAATTATTTGATACTTTATCTCTGCTGATTTTTCAACCGGCCTGATTTTCCATGCAGTGCTGTAAATGTCCGTGATGAGTAAAAGTGAGGGTGTCTTTGTTTCTGCCTCTATTGTCACGCTGTCCGTAGTAAATCCGGTCACTCTCGCGTTCCCCGCCCCGCTTCCGCCGGGCTCGATCGGCGGCTGATTTTCCAGAAGCACTTTTTCAGCAAAATTGAAGTCTTCGCCGCTTAAGCTCTTGAATATTTCATCGCGCCCGGGAACCAGCTCGTATTTCCGCACGAGCGATACATGCGGCAAGACTGTCTTTGATTCGCGCATCAGTTTCATATCGTTGTTTTCCAGGAGGAAAACGTACTTGCACCTGATAATATCAAAAAGCCGGCTGTATCTGGAAAAGTTCAGGTACTGGTTGGCTCCCGCGGTATTTTCGCCCTGAGTGAATGCGATAAATTCCGAGTATCTTTTCAGCGTGTTCGTATCGCTCCCGAAGATGTCATACGCTCCGCACGACATGGAAACATTCGGCTTGCCGAGTATCAGCATCCGGTAATCCCCCGGATGTGATTTAATAAACTGCTCCATTTGGGGCGCGCGGGTGAGGTTTACGTCGAAAGACGGCCTGTATTTCGCCGAAAATACGAGGGCCTCGGCTGCCGCGACCGCCAGAACCGCGTACGCGGCGAGCCGCGTGCGTTTGCTCAGCTGGAAGATAAGCCCCAGCAGGGCCATAATGAAAACAGTTGAAATAATACTCTTGTATGCGAATATCCCGGATTCATAGATGAATATGCCTTGGCTGTATATGCTCGAAACAAAAGGCGTTTCCCCGGTTGCGCCGATCGCGCCCGCGAATTTCGCCCAGATCCCCGTTGCCGCGGAAGAAACCAGCGAACCTTTTATGGATAACCCGGCTGCTAAAAATAGAATCGCTGTTATGAAAATAATCTTTGCCGGTTTTCCGCCCGGTGTTCCCTTTTTTAAGAGGCTCTCAAATCCCGACGCGGAGACCATCGCAAGGAACATCGTGACATATATGATGAACTTCGAACTGCCCCTGAACTGCCCGTAGAAAGGCAGCGCTTGATACAACGGCTTGTAAAGCGGCGTGTATTTGCCAAGCGCGAGAACCAGTAGAATAAGGGCCGCCGGCGCAAGATATTTATTCTGGTTCTTATCTCCGCGGAAAAAGCCGTAAACCGCGAAAACAAAACCTGTAACCGTGAAGAATCCGGTCGCTTCCCACAAATAACTCCTGCCCCAGTATCCTATGCCGGCAAGATCTCCGAATATTCCGGGCACTACGAACGTCAGGAGGTTTTCGGGTGGAAACGAAAATGACGACGCAAACGCAAAATCCAGCTTTCCGCCCCTTATGCTTTCTCTCGTGAACTCAACTGCCGGCAGCAGCTGCACCGCGCAGATAACGGCAGCTGCCGCAAAAAAAACAAATAATCCCGCCGGAACCCTGAATTTCCCGTCCTTTGCGTAAAATAACGAATAAATAAGCGCCGCGACACCCGTGTAATAAACATACTGCGAGTGCCCTGAAAGTATCTGCATGACAACCGAGAATATTCCTATAAAATACCATTTTGCCGCCGCGGAAGCGGCCAGCGCGTCAAGAGAAAGAAATACCAGCGGTATCCACGCCATCGCGGCCATTACCGTTAGGTGTCCGGGATATACGCGCATGAAAAACGAGCCCGAAAACATGATGAGCGCTCCGGCAAAAAATGCCGCCGGCGGCGACAGGCTTCTGCGGCGCCCCCAAAAATACGCAAAAAGCCCCATAAGATACACGTGCAGGATTATTGACCAGTTAATGGCAAGGTGCACGGGCAGGAAAAAGAAAATGAAATTAAGCGGATAAAACAGCGCGGACTGGAAATTTGCCAGGAATGGAGTCCCAGAATATACATGCGGGTTCCAAAGCGGCAGGTTTCCGTGCTTCAGTTCATTGAAACCGAATTCCCTGGAATATACAAAATACCCTGTCATGTCGGAACCGTATTTCGAAAGGACGCTGCTGCCGGGATTTACAAGAACATCTCTGAAGGTAAACAAGGTCAAAAGAAGCAATAAAGCCGGGAATATAAATATCCGGAATAACCGCGGGAGACTTTCTCTCATATTTACTTGTTTTGGATAATCCAGGCTTTGTCGGGATGATCGCCGCTGCCGTTCACTTTTCCTTGCATATATAGCTCAACCACTCGTCTTTCCATTTGTCCATGCCTTTCCGGGTAAGCTGGTATATCGTCTGTTTGGGGTTTTTTGACTCGTATATCGACATAAACTGGTCCGTGCCCAGATTATCATCCAGGTATTTCACAAATGAAGCCGATAGAACTGAAAATATCTCATATTCTCCGATCTCAAACTGCGGGGCCGTGTTTTCTCCGATCTTCTTATACATTTCAAGCGCGAAATACTTCAGGGGATTGCCGTCTTCAAAATAATTCTTCGCTTTAAGGTCCAGGTCCACGCCGAAATTCGGCCATGTCGGCCAGCCCCCGAGCTTATCGTTCAAATAAAGCGCGAGACCGTCCTGCAGCCAGCGCTCATTGCTGTTCCACGCGACAAGCCTGACCGTCAGGTACAAATAGGGAGCGGTTTTTAGGTATGAGCCGCAAAGGATTATATAGGGTTTTCTGAATAGAGGGTTGCATTCACAGCAGCGTGAAATAAATTTGCCGCTTTTAAGGAAATAGGCGGGTTTTTCTCCGGAAAAATGTTCTTTATCAAAGGTGATTTTCAGGTAATTTTCGATATCCCTGATGCCCTTGTCCGCGAGCTCTCCGAATTCCTCGATGGCCTTTTTGTCCAGGTAATCCTTTTCAACCCAGACAATGACTCTCCCTGTTTCAAATCTCACTCCATCCTTCCGTATCTGGCCTATTATCCTGTCATCCTTGGAATGAGGAAAAACAAAGATTATCAAAAGGACAAAGAACAGCAGTTGTATGCCGACAAGGATGACATCCGTGTTTAATTTGACGTTTCTAACCATATCCGGTAACCGTTTAAAAGCGTCCGCAGCGCGTCCTTAGGCCATAATATTGTATATAGCTTTTCAGTCAAATACAAGGTATTGTATAAAAATATCGCGGCTGCGTAAAACAGCGGAATGCGTCTATTTCATAAGGTAACTTACCGCGTAAATACTGAAATAGAACTCCGGGCTGCGGGATTCCATCGCCTGGTTTACCGACGCGTTCAATTTGGTCTTTACGGTCTCAAAAAAAGTAAGATCAAAACCGGCGCCGAAACCAAAACTTGATTTCATGTCCCTGAAAGTGTCAAATATCTCTTTCGTGCCGGTCTTTCCAATTTCATACTGCAGGTCAACCGAAAAAACGTCCAGCGAAAGGTTCATGAAATCCCTTTTCAAAATCAGCGGGAAACGGTATTTAAGGCCCAGGTATTCCATGCTGTCGCCCTCAAATTCCTTGATCTTATATCCCCTTAACATGTCAAAACCGCCCAGCCCGTATATCTCGGTTACGGGTTTCTTTAACAGCGACAAAGGGTACCCTATCTTCACGTTCGTCTCTATGTGATGCTTGTCGGATAGGTACGTGAAATCATGAAGGGTCGCCTCCGCCTGCGTGTAATCAAATTCGCCTCCGAAAATCGCGAATGATTTCCCTACGTCTATGGAGGCCTTGATGCCTTTCGTCAATTCGCCCGATTCGTCAATCGAGCTGTACATAAGGTTAACTCCCGGCTTGACGTCTTTGCCGCTTTCCAGAACGGTGTTGCTGTCAAGCAGTACGGTATAACTGTTGCCGAACCTGTTATAAAACGTGAGTTTGACCTTATCGGTCAGGTTGTATCCGACATACGGCGTCACGCGGCGTATCCGCTGAAGCGTTGTTCTCTGCGCGAAAAGCTCTTCAAAATCCACTTTATCCGACAGGTCAAGCCCGAACGATGTTCTGTCAAAAAGGTATGACATGTCCAGGTCCGAAAAGATATAGTTGTCCAGGTAATCATACTTTGTCTGAAATTCTATCAGGGTGTTCACATACTTCTGCTTGAGCTTCAGGTCCATCGCGCCGTTGGGAAGGATAAGCTCTATCTTGGGGCTGAACGATACTATGGTTTCCTTTACTTCGGCCTTGTGCTCAATATCCTTGATTGACGCGCGCAGGACGCCGACGCACACGGCGGTGATCATTAAGACAATTAGCAGAGTTTTTGCTTTCATTGAAATATGATTATACCAAAAATGTAGGATAAAGGATTTATGTAATCGTGTCTTTGTTTTTACAGGCCCCTGGACCCTGGCGACTGGACCCTGCCACTACAGTCCTCTCGTCCACTCGGGCCTCAAGCCCGACTTATCTCCAGCATTGAGAAGCCGGGTCAATTCCGCGATTACCGCGGGTTTGTCTTTCGGGAAACGCGCGGCTATGGGGTAATAATTGGACGCATGGTTCGCGAAGAACTGACAGCGGAAATCCTCGAGATTTTCTATAAGAATCTTAAGTTCTGCCAGGAACTCAAAATCGTCCAGCGGCTTGAACTCTCCCTTTTCCTTCATTGCATGCAATTTTGTTCCCGGCACGATCATAAGCGTAAGCGCGGCTATCTGGTCAGGTTGGGCCCTATTAAGCATTTTTGCCGTGTTTTCGGCGTGCGCCCGGCTCATGTCTTTCCCGCCAAGGCCGGATATTACGGTTACATTTGTCCTGATACCGGCTTCCTTTACCTTCTCGCACGCGTCAATATTGCCCTGCGGCGAACCGTATTTCCCGATAAATTTATATACATCCGGGTCCCCAGTCTCGAACCCCAGATAGATGATTCCGAGCTTCAGCGCTTTTAACTCCTTGAGGTCTTCGACTGATTTGTTTTCCAGGCTCTTTATTGAACCGTATATCCCCGCGCGCGTCAGCCCGGGGAAGTATTTTTCCGCAAGTTCAAGTATCTTTACAAGCTTTTCCTGCCCGACGGCTATCGCATCGCCGTCAGCAAGAAATATCTTCCGCGTTCCCGGGAACATCCCGGCCGCGTATTTCATCTCGCGCTCGATATCGGATATCTCCTTAATTTTGAACTTCTTATCCTTGTATGCGGGGCAGAAGATGCACGAATTATCCGTGCATCCCAGCGTGACCTGGAATATCAGGCTGTCCGCCTCGCTTGGCGGCCTGATTACAGTGCCTTCGTAAAAAGAATCCGGAAGGTACATGGGGGTATAATCCTCTTTGACCGCTATTTTATTATCGCGAATTTTCCCACAGCCTTATGCAAGTCATTTCAGGCAGGAACAGCAGGCCTAACGAGAACAAAACCTTGAATTTCCGGGGAATGGAAATCATAGAAAATGGTTTTATTTATAGTATTATTTTATATCAGAATATATATAATTGTAGCAGAAAATTCAACCATTATCCACAAAACTTGACGTGATTTAACGCACTTTGCAATAGGACTAAAATCACATTGATTTTTCAGAAATATAGGCTATACTATGTGTATGCGTATAATCAGCGGCATTTTAATCATTTTATTCATCTTTTGTTCTGTTTCGGCTTCAGTGGCCAAGCCGAAACCGAAAACCGTTACAACTTTTGAATCATCAAAAAGATATTACGCCAGGATGGTAGCCAAAGGCGCCGGTCCAGCTGAACGGATAGCCGTGATAGACAGGATTCTGAAGAAATACAAGGCGAAACGTTACCAGATAAAGCTTACCCAGTTCAAAATAGAAAGGAATTACCTGGATTCATGGCTTTTCTACTTAAAGCGCAAAAACGCGGGCGATCCTGAAACCGAACGGATGTCTATCCTTGAAAGGATCTTATTCAAATATAAGCCCACCGGCACCGATGTATCCCTGGCACAAAACGAATATGACGCGCTCATGGAGGCCCGCAGAAAAACCGAGCTTCTCCAGGCGCCGACTCCCCAGGTCCTGCTTAAGCCGCCGACGGTTCAGGTCCTGGTCGAAGTCTCCACCGCGCCCCCACCCTCTCCGCCCCCCGCGTTGCCGCCCGAAAAACCGCCTAAATATTTCGGCGTCGCATTATACGCGGTCGGTTTTTACGGTCTAACCGGGGTTGAGGCCATAGGGAATCTCGGCAGGAATTTCTCTGTCTCTATCGGACAGGGCGACGGCTCCCTTGACGGGATGTTCCTTGAGTCCGGCCAGACGGTTTCTCGAAGTTCACAGGCCTTCCTCGTGCGCTACGGAAAACAAATTTATCTGGCTACCGGAATGTACGGCGTGGCATCGCAGGGCACTGTCACAAGCGGAAGCGACAGGAAAACAGCCTCTTTATCAAACTCGGCAATTCCTTTTGTCCTGGGATTTGAAACCGGCAATAAACGGGGATTCTTCTTCGGCGTGCATTTTGCCTACATGAGCTACCAGGGGGACAGCGCTGTCAAATTGACCGCGGTTGACGCATCCACCGGAGGCAAGAAGGAATTTCTGTTCGAACCGCCGATAGACGGCTACACGTTCTGCGCCGGCGTCGGATGTTATATATTTTAACGACAGTAATTAGCGATTAGCGATCGGCAATTAGTGACGGCAACAGCCAAAACAAACGACTTCCTTGCATTGCTCGACGTTTACCATTTAACGTTTACCGCTCAACCATCATCTATTCTGACTCCATTTAATCACCCTCAGTTTGCGGCGCTTGGTTATTCCTGAATAAAATGATATGTTATCTTCATACGGAAGCTGAAACTTTCCCGAAAACAGGTTTGTCTAATTAATGCGAGCGGAACCATAGCTATGGAAGAACTCACAAAGGAAACTATTATGCGGGCGTCCCGCGGCGACATGGGCGCCTTTGAAGCCATATACAGGAACTCTTCGGGTTTCGTGTACAACGTGGCCCTGCGCATGTCCGGCTCGTATGACGCCGCCGCCGAGATCACGCAGGACGTTTTCGTCAAGATCCACGGCGAACTCAAGAAATTCAGGCACGATTCCGCGTTCAACACATGGCTTTACAGGATTACCGTCAACACTTCGCTTAACGCTCTTAAAAAAGCGTCCAGGCAGGCGGGTAAAAACGTGGACCTTGAATCACTGGAAAATGTAGGGCCTGTTGAAAATTCACTTCTAAAACAAGTGGAAGACGCCGCACGGGCGAAAGAACTTCAGAAACTGCTTGACCGGCTCCCGCCCGACCAGAAGGCATGCGTTATATTAAGGAACTTTGAAGACATGAGCTACGATGAAATATCCAGGACAATGAAAACAAATATTAACACGGTGCGCACGTGGCTTAAAAGAGCGCGTGAAACGCTGGTGAAACTCGCCGCCGGAGGTGAATTACAATGAAGTGCAGCGAAGCCAGGGAGCTGTTAATCACTGATTTTTTGGACAATGAGATCTCGCCGGAAAGCGAAAGGCAGCTGGCCGAACATCTCGCGTCCTGCCAGTCCTGCAAGGAATACGAGCAAACCCTGATTAAGACCGCGGTAGAGCCGTTTAAAGCCGTTAAAAGAGAATCCCCCCCGTCTTACATCTGGCAGAATATCCAAAACGGGATAGAAAACAGGAATACCGCAGACGTCAGAAATCCGGCCGTTATAATGAAAGGTTGGCTCACTTTCCCCAGGGTAGCGCTGGCCGCTTCACTTTGCGGTCTGCTTATATTAGCTTCCGCGCTCATAATCAGCAACCAGCGGAAAGACACCTATATCGCTGACTCTGACACATTTTCCGCCGAAAGCGCCGAAGAGGCCGGAGAAAGCTATTTTTCCTACCTTTACGAAGAAGTTGAAATTACCCCGGAAACCGACAGCGTGCTCGGGACGGCGGCGGAAGAGCTTATACTCGGCAGGAACGCGCGAAACTTTATTGTTGCCCGGATTGTCTAAATATATGAAAAGAATAATACGGAGGCATGACTGACATGAAAGACAAGAAATTCTTAAAAGCGCTGGCAATGACGCTGTTTATTCTTTCCGGAAGCTGCGCGTTATCCGCCGACGACAACCGCAAAGGCGGAGAGAACATGATGCGGAAGGATTTTGAAAAATCCGCCAAAGAGCTGAAACTCACCGAAGAGCAAAAAGACAAGATAGAAAAGCACAGAAACGCGTGCAAACTGCAGATGAAAGAGATTCGCGCGGAGATGACAAAGATCCACAAAGACCTGAAAGAAGTGCTCAATAAGGCGGAAACGGACAAAACAAAAGTGGACGGGCTTATAGAAGAATTAAAGAAACTGCACGCAAAACAGCTTGAGTCAATGGTTGACAGGGTCGCCGAGATGAAAAAGATACTCACGCCCGATCAATTCAAGAAAATGAATGAAATGATGGAAAAAAGGATGAAAAAGACGGATGATAAAATGAAGAAAATGCGCAAAGGCACGCGCGGGCCGGGCATGAAAGGACCCGGCATGTGCGGCAAAGGGCCCTGCATGGACGGCCCTTTCATGAAAATGCCGTTATAAATTAAAACATTGAAAGATTGAAGCTCTGCGGGCGAAAGCCCGCACATGAATATGACTTTCACGGCAAGCTGAAATCCGCCGTAGCCCCGATTCTTAGGGGCGTAGGTGGATTGAAAGATTGGAAAGATTTAAAGATTGCTACAACAACAAATATAAAAACACAAACTCTTCCGGTTTCCCCCTCCGGAAGAGTTTTTTTATTATACAGCGCTTTTAACATCCCGCATCACTGCCGCAATCGTCTATCTGCTGGTAAAAAGCTGATTATTTCATGACTTTCACGATAATCTTTCTCATAGTTCCTGTCCCCGAAAGCGGAGCGTGCGCGTCGTCAGGATAGAATACCGCGAATGTTCCGGAAGGGACATTGAACCACGCGTCTATATTGTCCGAAAACAGGATTACCTCGTTTTCGGCGCTGTATTCTTTTTCCACTGCCTTGCAATCGTCCGCCGGTTTCCATCCAATGACATCGGTTCCCGAAACAGTGAACTGGATATCTATATATTTCCTGTGAGCTTCCAGTTTCCCCGCCCCCTTACCCCTTCCCTGGCTGTCATTTACCAGCGCGAATACATTATCGCCGTCGATTTCTTGTCGGCCCGGCGCAAGCTTGCCCAACTCATGCGTCTTGAGGAACTCAAAGGCCCGCTTGAAACCGGGATGGACGGAATAATATATCTCCGCGTTTTTCAGCTTGTCTATTATCATATTTATCCCTTCACTTCTGCAATCTTTTTTCCCAACTCTATCGTTTTTTCGCGTATTCCTGACAGTTTATTTATTTCTCCGGATTCACCGGCATCGGGAACAAGCAAGGATTCAAATTTCATGCCCGTGTATTCCGCCGTCTGTTTGAACGGGTACTCAAGCTCTTTCAGGCCGATGTCCTCGTACGCGCTTGCCAGAAGTATGAAGTATTTTCCTTTCATAACGGTTTCCATCGTACCAGCTTTGTTGTCCCACTTGTACAGAGAGAACATGCGGTCGATTATTACTTTCAACTGGGCGCTCATGGCGAAGAAATACAGCGGGGTAGTCATCACTACAACATCGACTGCGGCCATTTTCAGGATAACATCCGAGGCGTCATCCTTTATAGCGCAGGCGTACTCCTTATTCTTCTGGCATAGCCTGCAGGAAGTGCACCCGTTCGCTTTCAATTTAAGATTTGCGGCGCGGACAAGCTCTATTTCAGCGCCTTTAGACTTCGCGCCCTCACTGAACCAGCGGATAAGCGTTTCCGTATTGCCGTCTTTCTTAGGACTGCCTGAAATGATGAGTATTTTCATTTAAATATCCGCGTACAAATACTGTCAGTCCTTATTCTATATTCGCGTACATGCGGAGCGCCGTTTCTTTGAAACCGCACTTCTTCCAGAACGGATAACCTATTGCGTTTCCCGCCGCCACCATAAGTTCGGCTCTTTTCATGCCGCGTTTTTTGAACCATTCGACCGCTTTCCTGAACAGCATACCGCCCACCCCTTTCCTTCTTGCTTTTGCCGTTACCGACAGGTCTGATATAAAACCAATCTTCCTTATCCTGAATACCGGCGGACAATTCTGTATGAACGCGAGCACGAAGCCGAGCACCTTCCCCCCCCTCGACCGCGACGAATGCCCTCGAGTTTCTTCGTTTCATGGAACCGGACAGAAACTTCCTGAAACCAATATGTCCACCTTTTCTCCGTTTGTAGTACGGGCTTATCCTCAACGCGTGGAAATCTACCATTTCTTTCCAGAGTTCTACGATGGAATCAAGATGACGCCTTTCGGCTCTTAGTATTTTAACTTTCATATGCCTTAACCACCTATTTTTTATGAAGTATCATCATATACTTCGATGTTTTCGTGTTTATGAGCTTTTCTATTTTCCATCGGGTACCGGAAAGGATATCCTTGAGTTCTTCGCGCGAAACGAACAGATAATCGAACCATGGGCCCCTGCACTTGCCGAATTTTGCCCTGATTCTCAACTGACCGGACATCCTGCCCCGGCGCCTGTTCCACGCCTGATACTTCAGGTGAGGCGGAAAATCGGTTTTATACGGATCGGTTGTCTCGGCTATTATCCGCCCGCCCGGCGATGTTATCCTGTAAAATGCCTTCAGTATCCTGCGCGCCTGCCTGAAACCGCCCATGAGGCCGAAGTTGTTACCCATCATGATGATGGTATCGAATGAACCCGCCTTAAACTTGCCGGTCTGCGTTACGGATATGACTTTAGCTTTCTTGATGCCGCGTAATCTGCATACCTTGACCGCCAGGGGCGAGTTGTCTATCGCGGTAACGTCAAAACCCAGCCCCTGCAGGTAAAGCGAGTGCCTTCCCGCTCCGCAGCCGACGTCCAGCACCCGGCCCTTGACCAGTTTAATAGCTTTATTATCGTGTTCGGACCATTCTTTGTGCGGAGAAAAGTATATAGAAGCGAACCCGGGAGAACTCTCAGAGTAGCCGTCGTCTCTCTCTATCGTTTCAATATCGCTTTTCTTCTTATATCGCGCCCATATCTCTTTTCCGTACGCGTCTTTAGTTGGTTTCATTTAGTTTATATCCTTTTCTTGAAGAATACTAAATCATGATCTCCCTTCGTCTGCCTGTCAAACTCAACATAACCGCGTTCGGTATAAAACTTCTGGGTACGGTGCAGTTTGGAAGAGGTATCAAGCTGTAATTCCTTGTAGTCAAGTTCCTTGGCCCTCTTTTCTAGCATAATCAGGATTTGCGAACCTATGCCTTTACCCTGGAATCCCGGCTCCACTCTCATCCTTTTTACTTCCGCGATCCCTTCCGATACCTGTCTTATCGCTCCCATGCCGATTATCACGCCTTCAAGTTCAGCGATAATAAACTCTCCTTGATTGTTTATATAGATGCCCTCAATATCATTTAAGTCATCATCCCAAGGCCCGCGGCTCACCAGCACACCCGCGCTCTGAAGCGCCGCGAGATGAAGCTCCCCTACCGCGTCGCAATCAGATTTTTTGTACCGGCGATATGTTATCTTGTCTTTATCCAATGATTTGCTCCTGACAGAAACAACACCTTGTCTTAAATTGTATCAAAAAAGCAGGCGGGAAGTTGCGATTCCCGCCTGCTTTCATATGCTTCAGGGTTGGTCAAGTCGTTACTGGACCCTTGACCCTTGCTACTTGACCCTATTTTTTCTTGCCTTTCAATGCGGCCTGGGCAGCGGCTAATCTTGCGATGGGCACTCTGAACGGCGAACAGGAAACGTAATCCATGCCGATGTTATGGCAGAACTCAACGGAAGTGGGGTCTCCGCCGTGCTCTCCGCAGATACCGACTTTAAGGTGTTTCTTCGTTTTTCTGCCACGCTCAATTCCGTACTTCATTAACTGGCCAACGCCGTCGAAATCGACGGTCTGGAAAGGATCGTAAGGCAATATTTTTCTTTCGAGATATGAAGGAAGGAAACCGCCTATGTCATCTCTTGAGAAACCAAAGGTCATTTGGGTAAGATCGTTGGTACCGAACGAGAAGAACTGCGCGGTCTCAGCCATCTTGTCTGCAAGAAGGGCTGCGCGCGGTATCTCGATCATCGTTCCGTACAAGTACGGTATCTTGACGCCGAGCGCTTTCTGGACTTCCGCGTGGACTTTTTCCACTATGACTTTTTGGTCATCGAGTTCTTTGACAGAGCAGGTAACCGGGATCATTATCTCAGGAACTGCTTTTTTGCCTGATTTGATAAGCTCGCCGGCTGCTTCGATGATTGCGCGAACCTGCATCTCGGTTACTTCAGGATAGGTTACTCCAAGGCGAACGCCGCGATGGCCCAACATCGGGTTGTTTTCTTTCAATGCATCGCCGCGTCTCTTGGCGTCTTCAACGCTGATGCCAAGTTCTTTTGCCATATCAGCTATTTTGTCTGCGCTGTGCGGCACGAACTCGTGAAGAGGAGGGTCAATAAGCCTTATTGTAAGCGGGAAACCATTAAGAACCTGCATGGTTGCCTTGACATCTGATTTTACGAATACCGCCAACTCATTCAGTGCGGCTTTGCGCTCTTCGAGAGTTTTTGACATTATCATTTTGCGAAGCAGGAACAAAGGTTTATCAGAACCTTCGCCGTAGAACATATGCTCTATGCGGAAAAGGCCGATGCCTTCAGCTCCGAAATCTATTGCTTTCTGTGTATCCTTGGGGGTGTCGGCATTGGTGCGAACTTTCAACGTACGCGCCTTGTCCACAAGCTTCATCAACTCGGTATATGATGTATTGGCTTCTAAGTTCGGGTCCATAAGTTCAAGCTTGCCAACATAAACGGTACCTTTGGTGCCGTTCAATGTTATCCATTCGCCTTCTTTTACGGTAACGCCCGACTTTGTTGTGAAGCTCTTTTCGTCATCTGCTATTTCAAGGCCTTCGCATCCTACTATGCAGCATTTGCCCCAACCGCGCGCGACAAGCGCAGCGTGCGAGGTCATACCGCCTTTGGATGTAAGGATTGCCTGTGATTTGTGCATTCCGTCAACGTCTTCAGGAGATGTTTCTTCGCGGACAAGAATAACTTTCTCGCCTTTCTCTCCCCATTGTACTGCTTCGTGTGATGTGAAAACTACGCGGCCTACTGCTCCGCCGGGACCCGCGGGCAATCCTTTGGCAATGACCTTGCTGGTAGCCTCGAACTTGGGTTCAATCATCGGAAGCAGGAGCTCCACGAGCTGGTTCGGGTTAACGCGCATAATTGCGGTTTTCGCGTCGATAAATTTCTCTTTGTACATGTCTGCAGCTATCTTTACTGCCGCGGTGCCGTTGCGTTTGCCGATACGGCACTGAAGCATGAACAATTTGCCTTTTTCGATTGTGAACTCAATGTCCTGCATATCCTTGTAGTGGTTCTCAAGGCGTTTCTGGAAGCTGTCGAGTTCTTTGTAAACTGCAGGCATTGTTTGCTGAAGTGTCGGAAGGTTTCTTGAGTGGTCATTTTTGGACAGTTCGTTAATTGGGGAAGGGGTGCGGATACCTGCAACTACATCTTCGCCTTGGGCATTAACAAGATATTCGCCGTAGAAGTACTTATCGCCGTTACCGGGATTTCTTGTGAAAGCAACTCCGGTTGCGCAATCGTCACCCATATTGCCGAACACCATGGCCTGAACGTTTACTGCTGTGCCCCATTCGTCAGGAATACGTTCAATGCGGCGATACTCTATCGCGCGTTTGCCGTTCCATGACATAAATACTGCGCCAACGCCGCCCCAAAGCTGATCTTCGGGTTTCTCGGGGAATGGCTGGCCCATTTCAGTCTTAACCATTTCTTTGAATTCCGCAACAAGGCCTTTAAGGTCTTCTGCGGTAAGTTCTGTATCGTTCTTTACGCCTTTTTTCGCTTTTAATTCGCCAAGTTTCTCATCCATCAATTTACGGATGCCCTTGCCGCGTGCCGGTGCTCTGCCTTCTGCTTTTTCCATGACAACATCTGCGTACATCATTATAAGCCTGCGGTATGCATCATACGCAAAACGACCGCTGCCTGTTTTTTCAATAAGGCCGTTTATGGTTTGATCGTTGAGTCCGACATTAAGGACTGTGTCCATCATGCCGGGCATTGATTTACGTGCTCCCGAACGAACGGACATAAGAAGCGGATCTTTCACATCTCCGAACTTTTTGCCCATAATAACTTCTATTTTTTTCATTGCCGCATTGACTTCGGCTTTAAGTGTTCCGGGATATTTGCGTTTATTTTCGTAGTAGTGGGTACAGACATCTGTGGTTATCGTGAATCCGGGGGGCACCGGCAATCTAAGATTTTTGTGGCCGGCCATTTCAGCCAGGTTGGCGCCTTTGCCGCCCAGCAGATTCTTCATACTTTCATTTCCGTCGGCTTTTCCGCCGCCGAAAAAGTATACGTTCTTCTTTGCCATTTTAATGCTCCTTTTTGTAAGTCCGCCAACGTTTCAACGGCGGATTATTTATTTTTTTCTGCCGAAGTCCATCTGAGGTAGATTAGGCTGGCCGCAGAGCTTCTTGTATTCAAGTATGACCCGCAGAACCTCTTCCAGGTTCTCTTTTACGATAAAGCGGTTGTTCGTGTATAAGCTCAATATCGTGTCCGGCGCGGCCTCAATGCTCTCTATCAATTCCGCATTGATTATTATTTCCTGACCGTTGAGTTTATGGAGTTTTATCATGGAAATGGCTGCCCGAAATTAATCAGTCGGGAATGCTTTTCTTAATGTATTTTCAGTTATTTTTGCCTGTTTCCTGGATGGGATAACTGGCTGTAAGACTTTGTTATTGTACCACTTCAGAGGGAAAAAGTCAAGAATACGGCAGGGAATAGTACTTAGAGAATAGGGACTAGGATTAGTTGTTCTATTTCCTATTCTCTATTCACTAATCTCTGGTATTAAAACGTTATCCCAAACACCGCCTGGACGTCACACTTGGCGCCGCAATAAGTGTATTCGCGGTTGGCGGGGATTGACAATTGACATAAAATTGACTAAACTTATTGAAGCACAATATGTAAACGCTTTGAAAAACCATTGTTTTTCGTCTGGGTGCGTAAATCCGCCGAAGCGGAATCCAACAAGATTATTCATACTTTGCAAAAACCGGAATTCAGCGTAGGTGGATTAAGAAATCAGACATTTTATAAACATTTCGTTCAGGAGGTCTTTTAATGGATATAACTACCGTACTCGGCGTGAGCGTCGGCCTCGGGCTGGTGATCATATCCGTTTTGCTTGCTGAAGGTGTCAAGGGCTTCGTACCGTTTTTAAACGTCGAAGCCCTTTTTGTCGTCATGGGCGGCACTATCGCGGCTCTTTTCGTGAACTACCCGCTTAAACAGGTGTTCGGCCTTACAAAAGTGCTTAAAAAAGTGCTTTTTACGCAGGATGACGATGATACGAATTATATAATAAATTCTTTTGTTGAATTATCAAAGAAAGCCAGGACCGACGGGTTTCTCGCGCTTGAAAGCGACGCGAAGAACCTGCGCATAGATTTCCAGAGGCGCGGCGTGCAGATGGTCGTGGACGGCATGGATAAGGAGTTCATAACCAACCTGCTTGAGACCGAGATCGAGTTCATCCGGGAACGCCATAAAGTCGGACAGGAGATATTCAACGCGCTCGGAACCTACGCGCCGGCGTTCGGAATCATCGGAACGGTACTGGGCATGATTCTGATGCTTAACTCCATAACGGACGTCGCGGAAGTCCCGCGAAGGATGGCTTTGGCGCTTGCGGCTGCCTTTTTCGGCCTCGGTTCCGGATACCTGCTGTTCCTCCCGATGGCAGGAAAACTGCGCAGAAAATCCGACGAGGAACTGCTTCAGAAGGAAATTATAATACGCGGCGTGCTGCTTCTGCAGTCCGGCGCTATACCCAGCAAAATGGAAGAAAACCTGAAGGCCTTCATTGAACCCGCCAAGAGAGGCGGACGCATAACGGCCGCGGGACAATAAATACAATTACAGATTACATATTAGACAATTACAAATTAAAAACTTTCGGCACTCAATCTGTAATTTGTAATCTGTAATGTGTAATTAGGTTTAAATATGAGAATAAACAAGCGGATGATGCGCAACATGATAGATGCGAACGACCCTAAGGTCGCGCAGATAGGGCATCCCGCTCCGCCCTGGATGGTCAATTACGCGGACCTTATGACTGAACTGGTCTGCTTTTTCATTATTTTGTACGCCCTGAGCGCCGCGCTTTCCAAAGGCATGGTTGACGCCAAGGAACAACTTGAAGAGATGATGAAGGAAAAGGAGATGCAGGGCCAGGTTGAGATGACCAAGGAAGGTATGCGCGTCACGCTGGAAGAAAAAGAAGGCTCGGCCTACTTTGAAGTGGGCAAAGCCGACATAACACAGCAGGGCATCGGCATTCTGGACATGGTTGCCCCGATACTTGCAGGGCTTCCAAATGATGTGCTCGTGGAAGGCCATACCGACAACTCGCCCATTCACACCTCGCAGTATGACTCCAACTGGGAACTTTCAACCGCCCGGGCAACCAACGTGGTTAAATACATGGTCACTCAAAAAAGCATAGCGCCAAATCGCATAGCGGCCGTAGGCTACGGCGAATACAAACCCGTAATCCCCAATGATAGTCTTGAAAACCGCAAAAAAAACCGCAGGGTAGTGTTCTTTATTAAAAACAAATAAAAAACCGTATCTCGCATCTCGGGACTCGTATCTCGATCAAGGTTAAAGACAATTAAATATTTGTCTTCGTCTTTTGTAGTTACGAGATACCAGATACGAGATACTAGATACTGTCGTCAGGTTTGTTTCGCCCTGCAGATGTTGGAATAGGCGCAGAACTGGCAGGCCATGTATTCGGGGTTTGCCGCGAATTGTCTTGAATATATCCCTTCGGCTACTTCTTCTATTTTTACCTTGAGTTTATCCGCCATCTCTTGTGCCGGTTTCAGCGATGCCGTAAGTCCCGATTCCAGAAAATGCAGTTCTACCAGATCGGGCAGCCGGCCGTATTTTGACTCGTGCCCCATGGCGTATATTACCAACTGTCGGCTGTCCTTTATCGTATCGTCCGCTTTTTTCTGGTCACGCACTTTGCCGGTAGTCTTGAAATCAACAATTACCCGCTGCACCGGTGATGAGTTTTGAGTTTTGAGTTCTTTGCCTGACTTCCTGTTCCCTGCTTCCTGCTCCCTGCTTCCTGTCCTTTCGTCCAATCTGTCCCATCTTCCGGTAATCCTTATTTTATTCCCTATCATGAACTTGAATTCCTCTTCAAGTGAAAACGGGATTATTCCGCCTTTTTCCTGCTCTTCGTAATACTTCAAAAGGTTATCTTTCCCTACCCGGAAACGCTCTTCTTCATGGTCACGGCTCAAAAACCCGGCCGATGACCAGTATTTCTCGTACATTTTCACGATATCGTCGGCGGTCACTTTCTTTCCCTGCTGTTTAAGCCGGAAATACTCGTTCAGAACATTGTGGACGGCTTCGCCGAAGACCACAGTGTGGTGGCGCAACAAAGGGACTCTCAGCACGTGGATATACTTGTATTTCAACGGGCATGTAAGGTAATCGTCTATCGCATAGGGGGAAAGCGTCAGAATTCCGCCTTTCCCCGGCAGAATGAGAAGTTTATCAGCCGGGTCCGGCGCCGGGGCGAAACGTTCGATAACCTCGCGCGGGCTAGATTTGACGGCGGA
The DNA here is from genome assembly GCA_043811535.1 of Elusimicrobiota bacterium. Lineage (GTDB taxonomy): Bacteria > Elusimicrobiota > Endomicrobiia > Endomicrobiales > JBDRNC01 > JBDRNC01. The sequence goes on along the minus strand of JBDRNC010000021.1, from coordinate 39,472 downwards.
CGCGTCGGCTTTCGGCCTGTCCAGCGCCTCTATCACGAAACGCGACACCTTTTTCGTGCGCTTTCCGCCGTAATCAAGCGCGCTTGTCAGATAAAGCTCGTCTTTTGCGCGCGTCATGCCGACATAAAACAGCCGGCGTTCTTCCTGAATGTGAAAATCACCTTCAGGAAGGATGTCCTTAACAAGCTTGACCGGCATATCTATTTTGTCCGGGCGGTTGCGCGACGGGAAACGGTCTTCCACGAGCGACACCATAAAAACCACAGGGAACTCCAGACCCTTTGCCTTGTGTATAGTCATGACGTTTACGGCATCCACGTCGAAATCGGCGTCGGCTTCCGCCGGATCGTCTCCGGCTTCCAGCAAAGCGTCAAGATATTCCACGAAACGCGTGACGCGGTCGTAGGAAGTTATCTCACCGAAACGGCTGATTATGCCGAAAAACTTGGCGATGTTCTTTGCCTTTTCAACATCCGGGGCGCTCACGGCATTGTATAAATTTTCAAGCATTTTCGAACGCTTCAGGAATTCATACAACAGTTCGCCGGTGCGGAGTTTCTGGGCGAGAGCGTAATACTCTTCAAGGTCGGCCAGGAGGCGTTTCCCCTCGGAGGCGGTTTTCTGCGAAATGCCGTCGGTCTCTTTCGCGTATTTCTCCATGTTGCGCAGGATGTGCGACAGCGACCGCCTGTAATGCGACGCGGCGTGATTGATGACGGAAAGCTCCATGGGGCTGAAATCGTAAAGCTGCGATGAAGCGAAATAATGGAGGCTCGCGGAATCCTCGGGATTTGCGATGACCCTCAAAAAAGCGAGCAAGAGACGTATCTCGTCGCGCTCGTAAAGACCCTGCGATCCGGAAAACCTCCAGGGTATTTCCAGCATGTTAAGCGACTTGATGAACGGCATGGCGGAATCATTGGCGCGGACAAGGACCGCGAAATCCTTCGCCTTGTATTTGCCGGATTTTATCTTTTCCGATATAAGTTTTGCGGTCTCATCGGCTTCGGTTGAAACCGTATCAAATTGTAGATGCCTGACTTCCTGCCCTTTCTTGTGCTCGGCCTTGAGCTCTTTGTTAATCTTGTTCCTGACCTCAAGGCGGTCCGGGTTGTTCTGCGTGATAAGTTTATACGCCGGGTCGAGTATCGACTGGGTCGAACGGTAATTAAGGCGCAGGACAACTGTTTCCGATGAAGGATATATTTCCATGAAATTCAATATGTTCGACAGGCACGCCCCTCGGAACTTATATATCGACTGGTCGTCGTCGCCGACAACGGTAATGTTGTTCGACGGCGACGCGAGAAGCTTGACCAGCTCAAACTGCGCGTAGTTCGTGTCCTGGAATTCATCTACGAGAATGTATTTGAAGCGTTTTCTGTATCCTTCAAGTATCGCGGGGTGCTCCCTGAAAAGCTTGAGCGTCATCACAACCTGGTCGCCGAAATCCAGACAGCCGTTCTTCCCTTTAAGCTCTTCATATTTCTGGTAGGATTTTGCGACCTCGATTTGCCGTTCCGCTTCCTCCTTTTCATCGGGCTTTCTCGCCGTTTTGCCGGTCTCTTCGGCAAACTTTACGTAATCGCGCGGGCTCACATCCTCGTCCTTGGCGCGGCTGAACGCCTTTAGTATCGAGCTGATGTACTGTGTCGGTGCGCCGAGCGGGCGGTAGTAATCAAGCGGGAATGAAAACAGGTTGTCCCGGAAAAACACCGCGGCTTCGGCAGGGGTAAGCAGGCGGAAATCCGTAGGAAGGCCCAGTTCCAGCGCGTTTTCCCTGAGTATCCTGTCGCCGAACGCATGGAACGTTGAGATCCGCACGTCGTTGAACCCGTATGGCACGAGCGTGTCCACGCGCTCTTCCATTTGCGCGGCGGCTTTATCCGTAAAAGTAAGCGCCAGAATTTCCGACGGGCGCGCTTTTTTCGTGGCTATAAGATAAGCTATCCTGCGCGTTATTACGCGCGTCTTGCCCGTGCCGGCCCCCGCGATTATTAAAAGCGGTCCGGACTCGTGCGTTACGGCCTTTAGCTGTTCGGGATTGAGATCCTTCAGGATTTCAGCGGTTATGTCGATTTTCGATGAGGAGGTTTTCTTTATCATACAATTAAATGATTAATTAACCAAATGGTCAAATGGTTAAATGGTTGATTGCTAAAGTCTTTAGCCATTTAGCCATGTAGCCATATAACCTCTATTCTTCAAATTTAAATATTTCTTCTGCCGGTTTGCGGGGGCGCGGCTCCGGATTCTCATCCGGGTAACCCACGGTTATCAGACATTCGGGTTTCCATGAGGAAGGAATATTCAGCAGTTTGCCGATGCGTTTGCCGTTGAACCACCCTATATAGCAGGTACCCAGTCCCAGTTCCGTAGCTTTGAGCACGAAGTGTTCCATCGATATGCCCAAGTCCATGAGATGATACTGAGTCCCTTGGATGTTCTCTCCCACCTTATGAGTGAAAAGGCTTGAAACGCTGCAGACGACAACGATGACAGGGACGGTTTTCGTCCATGAATTGGACACAATCAGCCCGCCGAGCCCATCATTGATAATTTTGTTTTTTTTAGTGCCGGTGGTTACTACGAAACGCCAAGGCTGGGCATTGCACGCGGAAGGCGCCATGCGCGCGGATTCTAGCGCCTGTTCTATCTTTTCTTTTTCAACTGCTTTCTCAAGGTACTTCCTGATTGACCTTCGGCTGTTGATCAGTTCGTCTAGGGTTTTCAGCTGAGCATCTCCGGACATCCCGCGAAACGGGGTCAATTGCTCTTTAATCTCTTCAAATAACCTTTCAACCTCATACGGGTAAGAAAACCGATGTCATGGATCTTGGCGCCGTAGGTGTATGAGGTATCCCCTTTGTTCACCCATATGAATCTGCCCCTTACCGTCAGCTCCTGGCCGTGTGGAAGCACGAAGTTCATGGTGTAAGTATTATTAATCAAAAACCTGTTCGCGCTTTCAAGCTTTAGCCCGTTCTGGCTGACATTCTTGATGATGCCGAAGCTTTCCCTTACACCGTCGGAAATGATAACTGAACAAATCATCTCGTGCCGCTGCAGTTTTCGGAAGTCCATTATGAATTTGTCCTGCTGCATATGACCTCCTGCCTTCGGTTCATTGAACCTCAGGACTTCCCCCAACTGCCTGCTATACTATATAATAAATATTTAAAAATATCCCTTGACAAACCTATATGTTAAACCTGAAAACGGCTATATCCCCGTCCCTTATAATATACTCTTTTCCTTCCAGTCTGTAAAGACCCTGCCTCTTGGCTTCCGCTTCCGAACCAGCCTTTATCAAATCGTCATAATGCACTATTTCCGCGCGGATAAACCCCTTTTCAATGTCCGTGTGTATCGCGCCGGCGGCCCTGAGGGCCGGTGTCCCGTTCTTTATCGTCCAGGCGTGCGAATCTTTTTCGCCGGCCGTGAAAAAAGTTATCAGGTCGCCGTACGAATAAGCGAACCTGATCATGCGGTTCAGCGACGGTTCTTTCAGATTAAGTGACGACAGGAACTCCTTTTTGGAGTTCTCGTCCAGCTGCTGGATCTCGCTCTCTATCTTTACCGAAACCGCTATCGATTTGACACCGTCCGGAAATTCAAATTCGCCTTTTACGCTGCTATCATCGCAGTTGACCACGACAAATACCGGCTTCATCGTCAGGAAGTTCAGGCTTTTCACCAGTTTCAATTTGTCGTCGTCTATTTGCACGCTGTTTAGGAATGCGCCGTTCTCAAGTTTTGAGCGGAATACCTCAAGGACTTCTTTCTCTTTTAGAAGGATATCCCTTTTTTCGGATCTAAGCTCTTTATCTATGCGGTCAAGCCGGGTTTCAACTAGGTATAAGTCCGCGAATAGAAGTTCGTTCTTCACGGCGTCGTAATCACGCTTGACATCCGTGCTTCCCGAAGGATGGAACACATTTTCATCCGCGAATTGCCTTATTACCACAGCGAACATATCCATGAATTTAGCGTCCATCAGGGCCTTTTTTGTTTCATCGGATTCCTTCTTAATGGACGGCAACAGGTTAAACTCTATCTGCGAATAGACCTTCTTCTTTGACTTATAGAAATCCGACAGCGCGTCAACGCGCTGATCGGGGACATTTATGACGCCGATGCGTTTTGACGAAGTTTCATCCTTAATCCCGGTAAGAAGCGAGAACAGACTCTTCTTGCCGGCATATTCAAGGCCGGCTATTCCAACCTTCATTTTGTTTTCCTTTCTACGCAGTCACATTACGTTTTTGTTGTTGCTTTTTCAGGTGTTTTACGATGTAAGAATTCAGTTTGATGCGCTTAAATAAACCGAGGTCTAGGAATTCAAAACCGTATATTTGCGCGCTGCCCTGAGGCATCGACCATGCGATCCTGGAGAGGACTCGTATCCGCGGCCCTTCAATGAGAATAAACTCCAGTTCATAATTATCTTTTTCCCCAAGGTTGTCATGCAGTTCCATGCTCACGCCGCCGACGCTTATGTTCCTGAGTAGCCCGTGGTATTCTCCCGAATGTCCTTTAAGAATACAGGGGCACACGGTGTTAAGGCGCGGTTTTTTTCTTTTTTCTTCGCCCATAATTAGAACTTGCCGAATAGAATAAGTACACCGATCAGTATAAACAGTATGCCGGCGCCGGTATGTACCGCATGTTCGGGCACAATCCGCATGAGGCTTTGCCCAAAAATGACTCCTATCGCCGTGACTACAGCCAACGCAAGTGTGGCCCCAAGAAAGACCTCCCAGGGTTTTTTTGTCGAAGACGTCATGCTTATAGCGGCAAGCTGAGTCTTATCCCCGAGCTCCGCCAGGAATATCATTCCGAACGTGGCGAGAAACGCTTTCCAATCCATAGCATCAACCTCCGGTTGATTTAGACGGAAGATGGAAGAATGAAGCAGGAAGTCAGAACTCTTTTTCTTCCGTCTTCGGTCTTCTGTCTTCCTTCTATTCATTCGCCGGCATTATTTTATATGATATCAGTTCGGTGTTCCTGAATTCCTGGCCTGAGGCCGAAGTAGTGGTCAGTATCCAGCCGACGTCAGGGGCGTAATAGTTGAATTTTCTTGAACCCGGAAGACTTGGGCTTTCTTCGCTTATTTTTATGCAGCCGGTAAAGTTGCCGGCTTTCACACTGACCGGTATGTCTTTTTCAAGGATCCTGCATAGTATCATTCTTCCGTCCCTAGACGTTTTCCATTCCCTGCCTTTTTCAAGGGGATAAGAATAAACTATCGTATACGCCGGCGCGTCCTTATCGGTATACTCCCGGAACTCAAATTCGGCTTTCCTGAAATACCTGTAAATCGTCGTGACCAGCTTTGCGCCGGCCGAGATCTTGCGCGTGATCCTGAACGTGCCGCTTGAAATTTCCTGGCAGTTCCACTCGGCCCTCATATTGCGCCCGCCCGTGGCGGAATCACCTTCTATCCAGAAACTGCCATTAGTCAGCGGAAAATAGTCCGGGCAGTTAAGTATCTCCCTTTTCGCCGATTCGCTCCACGGCAGCGCGTCCGGATAGCTGTCTATAAGATTTTGAAAATATTTCTTCGCGTGCGGATAGAGCTTGATCTTTTTCTGGTAAATCTTTCCGAGCCTGTACAGCGCTTCCGGGGATTTGGGGTAATCGGGATTTTCCCTGACCAGTTTGTCGTACTCGAGGCCGGCCTCGACGTAGTATCCGCGCTTCTCAAGGCTTCTAGCGTGGTCAAAATCAGCCCCGGGCCCGCAGCCGGATATCAGGATAACAGAAATAAATATCAATATTATAATGTTCTTCATAAAAATGTGTTCTTTTCTCTATAAATGTCGCTTTTATTACAGATTACATATTACAAATTGACTGCATCTTATCTTTTAATCTGTAATTTGAAATTTGTAATTTGTAATGTTTTACTGATTATATAGGCAAATGTTATCCCTATCGTATCAATTCCCGCGTCTACCGGAGACGGGCCGCGCCCGGGCACGAAGGCCTGGTGATATTCGTCGGAAACCGCGTACAGCATCGAAAATACGAAGGATGCCAGATTCACTTCTTTAAGCGCAAGCCCGAATCCGCTGTTTTTCAGCGCTCTCCTCGCCAGGAGGAAAAGCGTCCCGAATTCAACCATGTGGGCTATTTTCCTGAGCACTAAATCCCAAAAACCCAATTCGGTTTTGAGAAACGGGACCGCGGACATATAAAAGATCAGCGAGCACCAAAGCCCTACCGGAAGCCACAAAGAGAAAAGTCTTAGCGTCTTGGTCATCGCTTTTTGCAGTCTTTCAGGAAATTATCAAGCGAGCGGTCATATGTCCGCTCAGCTCCAGGAGAGAAAAAGCAGGCGGGAAGCTCCCTGCCTGAAAACCAGTGGTACGAGATGCACTCGCAGCAAATACCCTTTCGCGGGCAAGGCTCATATGTACAGTTGCAGTTGCATTTGCTTTTATTTTTATCTGCTGAGCACTGACGATTCATTATGCCTCTAATACTAATTACATATTTCAGATTACAAATTACAGATTAAATGAATTAAGTCGCAAATTTGTAATGTGTAATCTGTAATTGTATTTACAAAAGCCCTTTTTCCTTGAAACTAATATATCCTTCGCCGCCGACTATTATATGGTCTACAACCTCTATTCCGATTATTTTTCCGGCATCAGATAGGCGCCTGGTAATTTCAATGTCGTCTTCGGAAGGAGTGCAGTCGCCGGACGGATGATTGTGAACCAGTATCACTCCCGCCGCGACGCTCCTTATGGCGGGTTCAAAGACCTCTCGCGGATGGACCAGGCTGGCATTAAGCGTGCCGACAGATATTGTTTCCCTGGAAATCACCTGGTTTCGGCCGTTGAGGAAAAAGACGACGAAATTCTCCTTCTTTTTTCCGCAGAGATCGCCGACTATCGGCAGAACATCCAACGGCTTTGAAAGCGGCGGATAACTCGCCCCTTCAATGCATCTCTTTGCAAACTCAAACGATGCCTTAATCGAAGCAGCCTTTGAAAAGCCTATGCCCTTGATCTGAGAAAGATCCTTGAATGTCAGTCTGACAAATTTTTCAGCCGTATGGTTCAAAAGAACTTCCCTTGCCAGCCCGAACACATTTTTGCCTTTGTAGCCCGTTCCGAGCATGATCGCAAGCAGTTCTTCCGATTTAAGCGCCTCGGCCCCCAGCCTTGCCAGCTTCTCGCGAGGTTTTTCCTGTTCCATTTCCCCCTCCCCCATTACGCGGATTATACAGATTTTCAGACGCAGATTGCCGCAGATAATTCCTATCTGCGTTAATCTGTGAATAAATCTGCTTTAATTATCTGCGTGTTTCTGCGCTAATTTTAACTCTTTTGACGTTGTTTTTCAACAAAGAATAAATCGAGGGAATAGTGCTTAGAGAATAGGACTTAGAAAGACTTCTATAATATTTTAAAATCCTAATCCCTATTCACTATTCTCTTATCACTTGTTATTATCTTTCAAATACCAGTTCTTCTTTTCCGATCCTGACAATATTACCCGGAACGATACCGCGCTCAATTAACGCCTTTTCCAAACCGATCTTTTTGATAATGTTATGGAAACGCCTGAGCGTGTCCTCATTTTTAAAATCGGTCATCGCCGCAAGCTTCTCTATTCTCTTTCCGACGACAACAAAAACGTCGCCGTCGCGGGAAATAACAAAATCCGGCTCGTAGATGTATTTTTTTACAGGTATTTCATCGGTTTGCTCTTCATCCGGGATTGACTCGAGCGTTTTCAGCGCCTGCGCCAGCAGCTCCTTCACGCCTTCGCCGCTCACCGCCGAAATCGGGAATATCTTCCTGACTTTCAGGCGCTTCTTCAGCTCGGACAGTTTCTCTTTCGCGCCGGTAAGGTCCGTCTTGTTCGCGGCGATTATCATGGGCTTGGCGGCAAGTTTCTTGGAATATTTTGATAACTCGGAGTTTATGGCTTTAAAGTTTTTATAGGCAGGTTTGTTGTCAAAACCGAAAAGGTCCACGATGTGTATTATCAGTCGCGTACGCTGGATGTGTCGCAGAAACTCGTCGCCGAGGCCCTTTCCCTCATGCGCGCCCTCGATGAGTCCGGGTATGTCGGCAACTACCATCTTTTTCTCGCCGTAACTCACCACGCCCAGATTGGGAGCGAGCGTCGTGAAAGGATAATCGGCTATTTTGGGGCGTGCTGAACTGACGTGCGAAAGAAACGTCGATTTTCCCGCGTTTGGAAAACCCACGAGGCCGACGTCCGCGATAAGTTTCAACTCAAGTTCAAACGTGAAGCTCTCGCCGGGCTCGCCTTTCTCGGCTATGCGAGGGGCGGTGTGCCGGCGCGTTTTAAAAACCGCGTTTCCCCTTCCGCCGCGCCCGCCTTTTGCCAGCAATTCCTTCTGCCCGGGAGCTTTGAGGTCGGCTATCAGTTCGCCCGCGGAATACACGACGGTACCAATGGGCGCTTTGATGATAAGATCCTCGGAGCTCTTGCCGTACATCTTGCTCGGCATACCTTTGGCGCCGTCGCTCGCCTTGTAGTGAGGGCTGTACGTAAGGTCGAGCAGCGTGTTCTTGTGCGGATCGGCGTAAATATACACATCGCCGCCTTTGCCGCCGTTCCCGCCGTCCGGTCCGCCCAAAGGCACGTGTTTTTCCCTGCGAAAAGAAATACAGCCGGAGCCACCGCTGCCGGCTGTAACGTAGATACGAGCTTTGTCGATGAACATATTTAGAGTCAGCTATCAGTAATTTGCAATTAGCTATTGGTAAAAGATACTGTCATTTTCTTCTAACTAATCACCAATTACTAATCGCTAATTGCTATTCTTACGCTTTCGCTTCCACTGGCACGATATTCACGACGCGTCTTTCGCCGGATTTCCTGGTGAACCTGACTATTCCGGGTCTTTTGGCGAAAAGCGTGCTATCCTTACCCATCCCGACGTTCTTGCCGGGATGGAACTTAGTTCCGCACTGGCGGATGATGATCTGCCCGGCGTTGACTTTCTGTTCTCCGAATACTTTCACGCCTAAGCGTTGACCCGCGGAGTCGCGGCCGTTAGATGATGAACCTTGCGATTTAGTGTGAGCCATTGAAATCCTCCAAATAATAAAAGGCGTTCATTTATCAGTCATTATAGTGAACGCCTTGACAGCTACTGCTGGATCTTCTTTATCTCAATTTCAGTATAATTCTGGCGGTGGCCCTGCGTTTTCTTGTATCCCTTTTTGGAACGCTTTTTGAATACAATGACCTTGACGCCTCTTTCCTGGCCGAGCACGCCGGCTATGACCTTGGCGCCCGAAACCATGGGCCTGCCGACAATCACTTTATCGCCGTCGCCTATCAGAAGTACTTTATCAAGAATTACTTCTTTACCCGTTTCTACGTCGAGTTTCTCGACAAGAATCCTGTTTCCTTCTTCTACACGGTACTGTTTTCCGCCTGTCTGGATGACTGCGTACATTGACTTGCTCCTTTCTAAACTGTATAATAATAGCACTTTTTGACAGCTATTGTCAAGGAAATTCGTCAGTTAAAACGCACGGATGGTTGACGGGCCAACGGCGTCCCGGAAGCTTAAATGTGCCTTAAAAAACAGTTAAATTAAGGGGATTTATCATGCTTCTATCAAAACGCGCCCAAAGCATCAAACCGTCGCCCACTCTGGCCATAGATTCAAAGGCAAAAGCCCTGAAAGCCCAGGGAGTTGACATCATCAGCTACGGAGCCGGAGAACCCGATTTTGACACACCCGCAAATATCAAAGAAGCCGCTAAAAAGGCGCTGGACGCGGGATTTACCAAGTACTGTCCGGTATCGGGCACTCCCGATCTGAAGCAGGCAATAATAGCAAAATTCAAGAGAGATAACAACCTGGATTATAAGCCGGAGGAAATCATTGTTTCCTGCGGGGCAAAACACTCGCTTTACAACCTTTTCCAGGCGATACTGGGCCGAGGCGACGAATTGATAGTACCCGCGCCGTACTGGGTTTCATATCCCGACATGGCATATCTTGCGGAAGCCAGGGTCAAGGTAGTAAAGACTAGCGAGACCGACGGTTTCAAAATGAAGCCGGAACAACTCGAAAAAGCGATATCAAAAAAATCCAAAGCGCTCGTATTGAATTCGCCCTCCAACCCGACCGGATCCGCATATACCGCCGATGAACTTAAGGCGATCGGCGAAATCTGCGTCAAAAACAACGTGCTCATAATTTCCGATGAAATATACGAGAAACTTGTTTTCGGCGGTTTCAGGCACACTTCAATAGCAAGCATTTCACCCGAAATCAAGCAGAAAACCATTGTAATCAACGGCGTTTCAAAATCTCACGCGATGACCGGCTGGCGCATTGGCTATACCGCGGGCCAAAAAGAAATAATCGACGCGATGACCAACATCCAGAGTCAGTCAACCTCAAACCCGACTTCGATAGCGCTGAAAGCCGCAGTGGAAGCGCTCAACGGACCGCAGGACAGCGTGAAAACTATGAGGCAGGAATTTGAAAAGAGGCGCGATTATATCGTTGACAGGCTAAACTCAATAAAGGGCATCAAGTGCCTTAAGCCCCAGGGAGCGTTTTACGTCTTCCCAAACGTCAAAAAAGCAATGAAGCGACTCGGAATGCCTGACACCGTAAAATTCGCCGAGTTTTTGCTTGAAAAAGCCAAGATAGCGGTCGTTCCCGGAGATCCGTTCGGCGCCCCCGGCTACATCCGCCTCTCCTACGCCACCTCGATGGAAAATATTAAGAACGGATTGGATAGACTGGAACAAGCGATAAAATAGACGGAAGAAGCCCGCCATTAAGACGTCGGCGGGCCCGCCAAAGAAGTAGTGGCGGGGAAGATGGAAGACGGAAGTAACGACAAATTTAAAAAGACAGTCAGAATACTGCTGTCTTTTTGTTTTTCGCATTCAATTATTATTATTTATTTAAAGATATAGAAATATCCTTAGCTAAATTATAAGATATCTTCTCTCCATCTTTTGTATCTAAATAGGGTTTTTCTTTATGGGAATACTCGGAAATCTTCTCAGAAGTATAATCTTTGAATACTTCTAATACATAATTAATCACTTCTATTTCCGATGCATTAAAAAACCTTTTATCACAAATATTGTTTGCTTTCCATAATTCAACAAGACAGTTTTCATGTCTAATTACTTCTTCCTTATCAATAATCTGGTCGTTGTACATAGAACCAATAATTAGCTCATATCCGTCAAATGTTGGGCCATATTGAGAATGCGTGTATGAGTTACCTGAAATTGACAATGAATTGTACTTGAAATACAAAAAATCTACGTACCACAGTATTTTATTCAATTTTGTTTTAAATATTCCATCATAGTACGATATGATGTATATAATAAGATTATATATTTTTTCTAAATCAAATCTGTTATAACCGTTGAACTCATTTCTTTGATTGCTTGAATTTAATATATTTTCTAAAGCATTATAAAAATTTGGTTTAGTTTCTTCTGAAAGTAATTCTTTAATTCTTTTGTCCAAATCTACTTTTATTCTATCAGGCAATAAATCAGAGTTTTTATTAAATATCTCAATCATTATTTCAGGTTTTTCAATTAGCATTAGAACTTCGTTGTGAGACTCATCCTGAATGGCTCCATTTTCATACCTATGAATAGTTACTTCTCCCCAACCAAGCAAAGTGCCCAGTGATCTCTGGCTTAAACCATATTTTTCTCTTAATGCTTTTACTTGATCTGAAGTTAATAGTTTGTGTTTAGCTTTATAGTCATTATAAGCACTAGTAATATTATTGCCATCTATAACAGAATCAAATATTTCTGTATTGCATTCAATACAATGCAAAATAGAGGAATCAATAGATATATCTTCCCCCTTTACTTTATATATTTCTTTGCGTTGGATGATTTGCCCTTCAATTTCTTTCCTACATTGAGGGCAATATGTTTTAACCATATTATTTGACAAAAACTATTTTAAAATACTACTTAAGAGGAAACTCCAATTCATATTTTGGTATATGGAAGGAAATACATTTTGCGTAATTGAATGAAAAATCGTCACTAAGCTTGATATATATTTTGAATATCGAAATTTCAACTCCAAATTCCCAAATTTTATGTCCAGGATTATCTCTATCATCTTCAGGGCCTGAACAATAATTTTTGTACGTTAGCTGCTGAATGTTCTCTTCAATGTCTTTTACTGTTAATCCTAGATACGTCAATGTGTCAATATTTATTTTTCTATTCCCAAAGAATACTAGTTTTTTGGTTTGAAACGTTTTGAATTGCTGTAAAAATTCGGTTACTTCCTGTCGCTTGTCCAAAAGAATCATCTCCCGGTTTAATATTATCATATGATAATATTAGTATATATAATCTCATAAATTCCCTCCCTGATACCAATATACTATCATATGATAACGCTTTTGTCAAGGATTATTTTAAACATTTTTTCTACAAAGTTACTTCGAATCAAGCCTTTTATTCTTTGGTAGTTCAACAAAAGTTTCCGGTCCCAATGTGCTTCTGTTTGCTTTTCATGATTAGCGAGGGATAATTCCGGCAAAAAGTGTTTTGGCGGCGAGATTTGCGTCTACGAGCCGTCAAACCAAGCGAGCCTCGCGAATGGCGAGCGTCTTTTTAAGGAATTGTCCCGAGCGCCAGCTATTCAACTATCAATTGGTAATCGTCCCAATCGATGTCTTTCGAGGGCTGGACTTCAACCTTTTCCCCGGCTTTCTTCTTGAGCCGCTGTATGCGCTCGTTGAAATACTGCGCCACCAGCGGGGAAAGGCGCAGGCGGACCTTGGAGCCGTGCGCGCCCGACAGTTTCATCTGCTCAAGCTCCCTGCATATCTGAATGAATAGCGACTCGCGGGAAATCACAAGTCCGAGGCCGTTGCACTCGGGGCAGGTTTCGCCCATCAGCTTGAAATACGATTCTCTCTTGCGCTCGCGCGTCATTTCTATGAGGCCAAGCCTCGTTATCGGCCATATCTTTATTTTCGCCTTGTCTTTCCTTACTGCCTGCTGGAGCGTTTCCAAAACCTTTGCGCGGTTCCTTGATTTTTTCATGTCAATGAAATCAATGACAAGTATCCCGCCGATGTTGCGCAGGCGTATCTGCCTTGCAACTTCCTTCGCGGCTTCAACATTAGTAATGGTGACCGTCTCTTCCTGCGACCTCTTCCCGGTGAAGCTTCCGGTATTGACGTCTATCGCGCAGAGCGACTCCGCTTCCTGTATTATTATGTAGCCGCCCGATGGGAGTTTGACGTGGTTTGAATTGAGTTTTTTTATTTCTTCCTCAATATTGAACGCCTTGAATATCGGGGTTTTCCCCGTGTAGGGCTTGACCTTGTCAAGCAGTTCCGGTGAAACGATCTTGACGAAGTCAACGACCTCGCGGAATTCCGACTGTGAATCTATCATCATTATTCCCACGTCTTCGGAAAAAAAGTCACGGACGGTCTGGAACACTATGCCGAAATCGCGGTGTATGAGCGCCGGCGGCTTTGACGTGCTGAATCTCTGTTTTATCGAGCCCCAAAGGCGCATGAGATATTTCATCTCGCGCTTGAGTTCCTTATCGGTGGCCTCTTCGGCTTCCGTGCGCAATATAAACCCTCCGGACTCTGGCTTGTTTTCGTCTATAATGGCCTTTAATCTGTCCCTTTCATGCCTTGCTTCAATATTTTTTGAAATACCGATGTGCGCCGAGAAAGGCATGTACACAAGCAGGCGTCCCGGAAGCGATATGTCCATCGTGACCTTGGCGCCCTTTGTTCCTATCGGCTCTTTGTCCACCTGGACCATTATATCCTGTCCCCTTTTTATCATCTTTTCTATTTTCTTTTCCTGAGATTCCGCGATAACGTCATCTACAAATAAGTACGCGTTTTTATCCAATCCTATGTCCACAAAAGCGCTGGACATGCCGGGCAGAACGTTGTCCACCTTACCTTTGTAGATATTCGATATGATTTTTTCCGACTCGCGTCTTTCAATGAATAGATCCGTCATCAGCCCCTGGTCCATAATGGCCACGCGGGTTTCTTCCGACGCTCTGTTAACAATAATTTCTTTTGACATTTGTTTTGTCCTCTGATTTGTTTATTTTTTTAATCTTTCCCGCCACTACTGCTTTGGCGGGCTTGCCCGCCGCATTCAATCCGCGGGCCCGCCAACGTCTTAGTGGCGGGCTTCTTCCGTCTTTTACAATTGCTGTACCGTTCCGTCCGGTTTTTCGGCGTAAAGCGCTTTTCGGCTGATCATGAGCAGTTTTGACTCATCATTGCTCAGTCCGCAAAGCAGCTGAATGATTTTCTCCGGTTTTACATTGCCCTTGGGGCCGAAACGAAGCAGCAGCGTTGTCGCGCCGTTCTCGGACCTTAATTCCTTTATCAGCGGCCTGGCGTTTATCCGCTGAACGGCGTTTTTTTTCGTTTTTTCAACGATTATTTCCGTCTGTTTTAAAAAATCCTCTGTCTTTTGCGGTGCCGCGTCGGCATTGATCTCATACATCGCAAGATTTACGAGCGATTCCAGCGACGGGAACATGACCGGCACGTTCTTCACGGATAAAAGCTCATACCCGGCAGGCACAGATTTTGCGACTGCCGATCTGATCTCTTCCGGCGGGACCTTGCGGGACAATTCAACTTCAATGTACTCGCTCCGGCTTTCATATCCGACGGAGTTCGGCGGCCCGAAAGATATCCTGGGCTGAGGATGAAAACCGCCGGTAAAGATCATCGGAAGCCCGGTCCTTCTGATCAGCCGCCTGAAAACCTCGATTTGTTCAAGATGCGAAATAAACCTTGCCGGACCCGTCCGCCCGAAGCATAACCTGACGCGCTGAATCGCCGCGGGATTAGACGGCTGGTTTACCGGCTTGATATCAGGGGTATCCAACTCCGATAGTTCCGGCTCGGACTCGGGCTCAAGCGCGAATTTAAGGCCGTCCTGGTAATCAGCCCAGAGTTTTTCCTTTCCAGGCCCGAATTCCAGGTGTTCCCACGGAAGTACCTCGTCATATCCCCTTTCCCGATGAATGTAGAACGGGATATCAACGCCGGATTCCGAAAACGCTTCCTGCCACAAATTGTATTTAAACCTTTCCCCCCACTGGTCGAACCTGCATCCCTTTTTCCAGGCGGAGATGACCGCCGCCGAAAGGCGCCTGTCCCCGCGCGCCAGAACCGCTTCCAGGATGCTTCCTTCCAGCTGGTGGCTTTTTACCGTGCCGGGAAGGGTTTTTCTAAGATGCGTCGTGCGGGTTCTTATCGTCTCCTCCGGCGCCATCGCCGACCACTGGAACGCTGTCTGCGCTTTGGGCACAAATGACGAAACCGTCACATTGAAATTCAGGCGCGGAGTTTTCCGCTTGACCGCTTTAACCAGCCGCACTATGCCGCTGACGTCTTCGTCGGTCTCCGTAGGCAGCCCCACCATGAAATACAGCTTCATGAGCTGCCATCCCAGCCGGTGCGCGAGCAACAATGTTTCCCGCACATCCTTTTCCGATATTTCCTTTCCTATAACCTGCCTGAGCCGCGCTGTGCCGGCCTCGGGCGCGAATGTCAGGCTTGAGCGCTTGTTGTAGCTAAGCGACGCGGCCGTGACAATAGAGAACCTGTCGCAGCGCAGCGACGGAAGCGAGACGCTCACTCTTTTTGACGCGTACCTTTTTATCACTTCGGCGAGAAGCTGCTCAAGCTCCCTGTAATCCGTGCAGGAAAGCGATGAAAGCGAGACTTCCTCATAACCCGTAGATGCAAGCCCTTCCTCAATAATTCCCAGGACTTTTTCCACGGATCTCGTCCGCCACGGCCGGTAATACTTCGTCGCCTGGCAGAACCTGCAGCTGCGGGCGCAGCCGCGCGAGATCTCAACGTTGAGCCGCTCGTGGACCGTCTGCGTGAAAGGGACCAGTTGTTTCGCCGGAAAAAACGTCTCTTCGAGCTTTACTATTCTTTTTTCAATCTTTTCCGGGACTTCTTTTTCCGCGGGTTTCAAGGATTTGACAGTGCCGTCAGAGTTGTATTCGACATTATAAAGCGACGGCACGTAAACCCCCGGCATCTTCGCCAGTTCCAGCAGCATTTGCTTTTTACTTCCGTCTTCCGTCTTCCGTCTTCCGACTGCCTCAACTATTTCATTTATAACGTCCTCCCCTTCGCCGAGAACGAAGGCGTCGAAGAAATCAGCAAGCGGTTCGGGGTTTGCCGTCATTGGCCCGCCGCCGATAACTAACGGGAAGGTCTCCGGCCTGTCTTTTGCAAGAATCGGAAGCCCGGCCAGGTCAAGCAAGTTTAAAACATTCGTCGAGCAGAGCTCGTATTGAAGCGTTATTCCGATTATGTCGAATTCCTTCAGCGGCTTTTGCGTTTCGAGCGACGCAAGCGGGATGTTTTTCGCTCTGAGCATGTTCTCCATATCTGTGTCGGGGCAATAGCAGCGTTCTGCAACCGCATCCTTGCGCCCGTTGACGATATGGTAGAGTATCTGCAAGCCGAGATTGGAGGCGCCTATCTCATATATATCCGGAAAGCACAGACAGATACTCACATCGACTTTTTCCTTGTGAACGGAGTTAAGCTCGTGGTTGATGTATCTGCTTGGCCGCTGGATTAATGGTAATATGTTGTCTAATTTCATTTTTATTTATAAGGGGCTTGCCGCCCCTTTACCCCGCTCTCTTTTCTTTGCTTGCCCAAAAGAAAAGAGAGAAAAGAAATGCACCCCGCGGGACATTCGTTCGTCGTTTTTCGGCGGCTCCGTAACTCGGCCGTCGGCTTCCGCCAGGACGGTCTCAGACATACTCGCCGACTACTCCCGAAAAATTCCTCATCTCATAGACGTCCCGAAGGGGGATTGTCTAATATACTCAACTACCTGAAACCTAATAATGCGTAAATCTCCTGATATGAACCGAAAATAGTATCCCTATCGCCCAAAGGGCCGAGACAATGGACGAGCCCCCGTAAGACAACAGCGGAAGCGGCAGACCGGTCGCGGGCATCAGCCCCATGACCATCCCGATGTTTATGATCGCGTAAAAAGCGAACATCGTGGCTATGCCTGTCGCTATCAGAGAGCCGAACCTGTCGCGCGCGTCCCGCGCGACGATCATAGCCCGCCAGACAATCATGAAATACGCGAGTATTGTCAGCAGGGACATGCCGAAACCTGTCTCCTCGCCGAGAACGGAAAAGATAAAATCAGTATGCTGTTCCGGCAGGAATCCCAGCTGGGACTGCGTTCCTGAAAATAAACCTTTGCCGAATATCCTGCCCGAGCCTATGGCGATCTTTGACTGGATAATATTGTAACCCGAGCCCAGTGGATCAATTTCCGGGTTTAAGAACACAATAAGGCGCTTTCTCTGGTATTCTCTTATGGATTTCTGGACTATCGCCGATGAAACGCTGCCTCCTACGATAATACCGCATAAAATAAGCACCGAAATAAGCGGAACCCGTATCCTTAATTCATGCAGAAGCCACCAGAAAAACAGTATCGCGAGCACTATCGCGGCTAAAAGGTTAAAGGCCGGCCAACCGCCGCTCGTAGCCTTGACAAAATAATGCACCGAGGGATGCGCTTTCAGAAAAAGCGGTTGAAGCTTGAAAAATGTTGCTATCAATGGTATTCCCATCGCAAGCCCGCCGAACATCATCATTGCGAAAAGGTAAAGCGGTTCGGCTCCTGCGGCGTACAAAAGGATAATTGTCACGGGCAAATAAACCAGTGTTGAGGAAAAATCAGGCTGAAGGAGTATCAGACCGATATGACCAAGCAGCAGTAGCAGCGGGATTGCCAGCGACTGCCAGCGCTTGATTACTCTCCAGTACTGGTCAAGATAGCTGGCAAGGATAAGAATAAACATCAGTTTCGCCACTTCCACGGGCTGGAACGAGAAATATACCATATTGAACCAGCCCTTTGTACCGCGGACGGTTGTGCCTATCAGCAGCACAAGTATCAGCATCGCGATGGAAAGCCCGTAGAGCAAGTACGAACCCCTACGGTAGAGCTGATAATTGACGCTCTGGAAGAATACAAGGCCGGTAAGGCCTATAACGACAGCGAAAAGCTGCGTTGTGAAGAATTTCCCGGCGTTGCCGAAATGAAGCGTGGACGAGTAAACGCTTATGAGTCCCGTGAGCAGAAGAACCGCGACGGCCGCGACAAGCAGCCAGTCCATGTTCTCAAGGAAACGTCTTAGCGGCGTTTTCTCGTCTTCGCCGGAAAATTTCCTGGTTATGAATGTCCTAATTCCCAATCTCGTCAGCATTTTGTATTTCCACCCGTTTCGCGTCTTTGTGTTTGAACGCGGCTGAGAATATTTCCCTGGCGACCGGCGCCGCGACTGCGCCGCCCCCTCCGCCATTTTCAACAATTACGGCAACAGCAAGTTCCGGATTGTCCGCGGGCGCGTAAGCCACGAACCATCCGTGGTCCTTGCCCTGCGGGTTCTGGGCGGTCCCGGTTTTCCCGGCAACCGCAAGATTTTCAAAATAACACGCCCTTGCCGTTCCGTCCTTTACGACGCTTTTTAATCCTTCGTGAAGCATGTCCCAGGTTTGTTTTGAAAGCTCAATATTTCCTATTTTTTTATTCTGAGGTTTGAGCACATTTTCGCCGTTCACGTTCAATATTTTATCCACGAGATACGGTTTATAGATTACGCCTCCGTTTGCCACTGCCGATATCATCATCGCCATCTGGGCGGGAGTGACCCACAGGGAGCCCTGGCCGATGGCCATGTTTATGGTATCCCCGGGGTGCCATGCCTCTCCAACCCTCTTTTTCTTCCATTCCGGAGAGGGGACAAGACCGCGCTTTTCCGAAGGCATGTCTATTCCGGTAATTTCGCCTATGCGGAAAAGTTTTGCGTATTTCTCTATCAATTCAGGGCCGACTTTCAGGCCCAGCTGATAAAAATATACGTTGCACGATACCGAAAGCGCCTGCATCAGGTCAACCCGTCCATGGCCCTTCTTGTTCCAGCAAGCGAATGACTTGTTGCCGAACATGAAACTGCCCGTGCAGTTAAACGTCTGGCTCGGATTTATTTTGTTCCCTTCAAGAGCGGCAATAAACGTTATTATCTTGAATATCGAGCCGGGAGGGTAACGCGCCTGGTCAATCCTGTCCCAGAGCGGGAGATTTTTATCTGTGAGATACTTGCCGAACTCGGGCATCATTGAAATGTTCGGATCAAAACCCGGGCTGGAAACAAAACATTTAACTGCGCCGGTTCTGGGGTCAACAGCCATAACGGCCCCCCTGCCGGTCGCGGTCATTCTAAGCGCTCTTGACGCGGCTTCCTGGAGTTTTACGTCTACCGTTGAATAAACGCTGTTCCCGGTGACGGGCGGCACGTGCCGCACAAGCTGCGTCTGGTGCCCGGTCGCGTCAACTTCAATCTCCCATCCGCCGTCCTGCCCTCTCAAATAATTGTCGTACGTCTGCTCTATCCCTCCGCGGCCTATCCAGTCGCCCATTTTAAATCCATCATCCCTAAGCGCTTCCAGCTCCTTTTTCGAAATCTCGTTGACGTAACCCGCAAGGTGTGAATTAGCGAGGGGCGAGCGGTAATCCCTTCTGACCTCATTAACTACTGAAATCCCAGGAAAAACCAGCCGTTGTTCCTGCAGCTTTAACATTTCAAAACGAGTGAGGTTTTCCGCAAGCCTTACGGCTTTTCCCGTGCGGAGGCCCTGAGTCATTATCACGGTCAGATTCTTCATGTCCAGTATGCTTTCCAGCCTTTTAAGCATGACTGGCGTCGGCATTATGTTCTGGGAAAATGGATAGAATAAGGCGACAAAAGTGGTTCTGTTCCCGACGATAACGTTTCCGTTGCAGTCGTAGATTACTCCGCGCGGAGCGCGTTTCAGAATAATGTGAGTGCGCTGTTTTTCCGAAATGTCAAGGTAGTACCTGCCCAGGATTATCTGAAGGTGAAAAAGTCTTACGGCAAGAAGGATGAAAAGTCCCAGGAAGAGATACACGACAACCCGGTGCCTTTCAAGAAAATCTTCATAAGATAAGCGGTGTTCCTGCTGCCATACCATTGAAAATCCTAAAGCCTTTTAAAATCCAGGTCGCGTTCCCTGTCCAGTATTTTATCCAGCAACACGGACAGCAAACGGCCGCCGGCAAATACAACAGGCGTTATCAGCATGTTATAGAACGGCTGCAGCGCTGTTATATAATTGACGGCAAATTTGTGTTCTCCCATGCTGAATATCTGATACAGGAGATACTTTCCAAAAATAAATAACACCGACGCTACCATGACAAGAACGGCCTGGGCCGAGAATTTCGATTCGTTCCATTTCTTACTGAGCAGTCCTGAACCGAACCCCGCACAAGTCAGCAGGAATGCATGGCTGCCGAACAGATCAAGAGACATGATATCCCACGCGAGTCCCCACGCGAATCCGAAGACCTGCCCGGGCATCGGCCCGTATATAAGGCCGATATATATCAGAATTATTAGGAGAAAATTCGGCGAAAGCCCCGCTATTGAAAAGAACTGCGTGAAACTGAATTGAATCACCAGTCCCGCAAAAAATACGCCCCCATACACTATTAAACGGTTCACAGCTACCTCTTCTCCGGTATAAGAATTACCACTTCCCGCAGATTGTTCAGATTTATAGCCGGTTTAATTACCACGGATTTAAATGATTCTTCGCCGCTATCGTTTGTGTCGCTTATCCTGCCTATCAGGATGCCTGATGGGAAAACCGAGCTCAGCGGGCTTGTTACGACTTCATCTCCTATATTGTAGCGCCTGTCGGGCAAAAGATAATTCAGCGTCAGCCGCGGACTATCCTGACCTTCGAGAAGCCCGTCGTTTCCCGTTGAACTTATCATCGCGGGAATCGCAGAAAGAATGTTCGTTATCAGCACTACTTTCGAAGAATTTCCGTACGCCTCGCCTATTCTTCCTAGTACAACAGGCCTATTTTTGGTAAGCGCGAGCACGGGCGCGTCAATATACAGTCCGCTTGCCTTTCCCTTGTCGATTATCACCGACTGAAACCAATCATCCGGTTCCCGGCTTATCACTTTCGCTTTCACCTGCGTAAACCTTGAAAACCTTGGAAAATTAACCAGTTCCCTCAGGCGCAGGTTTTCATCCGAGGCGCGTTTCCATTCGTTCTCCAGCTGCACGAATCTTTCAAGCTCCTTACGCAGCGTTATGTTTTCCTGGTGCACGTGCACGATCTCGCCGATATTTCCGAAGAGTTTCTGCGTAACTTGTATCGTTCTTGTCGCGGCTTGGGGTGACGGTATGAAAACGTAAAAAAGGAAGCTCTTTAGGTTCAAAACATATTCATTAAGGCGTGCGGTTAAAAGGAATACGCTCAGCGCGGTTAGCAACAGGAAAGCAAATACAGAATTGCGGCGGGAAAAATTATTTCCACTCATGATTCTCCGGGAGCAATGCCCCCGTAAAAGGGTGACGGTAGAAGGAGGAAGGGAAACGGTTTGAAAAACAAAAAGCTTTTTGTCTTCTACCGTCTATCGTTTACCGTATTCCCTGTCTTTTATATAATGCTCTTTCTTGCAGAGCGCAAATTGTCAAGTTCTTCAAGATATTTGCCCGTTCCGCGCGCCACGCACGTAAGCGGGTCTTCGGCCTGATTCACAGGAAGCTCTGTTTCTTTTGACAATAGCTCCGCGAATCCGCGCAAAAGGGAACCTCCGCCGGCCATGACGATACCGCGGTCAACAAGATCCGCGGACAACTCCGCGGGCGTTTCTTCCAAAGTATTCTTTATTACTTCAATAATCGCTTTTGTCGGTTCTGAAAGAGCCGAGCGTATTTCCTCGGAAGTAATCGTTATCGTCTTAGGAAGGCCTGTAACCTGATCCCTTCCTTTAACCTCGAGGCTTGTTTCTTCGGGAAGAGGATAGACCGAGCCTATCTTTATTTTTACATCTTCCGCTGTGTTCTCTCCTATTAACAAGTTATATTTTCTGCGGAAATACTGGACAATGGCTTCGTCCATTTCGTCGCCTGCGACGTCTATGGACTTTGAAACAACCATACCGCCCAGCGATATCACCGCGACTTCGGTAGTACCGCCGCCGATATCGACAATCATGTTTCCTTCAGGTTCCTGGATGGGTATGTTGGCGCCTATAGCGGCTGCCATGGGCTCTTCTATGAGGTGCACTTCCCTGGCGCCTGCCTGCTGCGCTGATTCCCTTACGGCACGGCGCTCTACCTCCGTAATCCCGGAAGGAACGCCTATCACTATTCTAGGATGGAGAAGACTTCTCCTGTTGTGGACTTTCTTTATGAAATAGCGGATCATCTGCTCCGTGACTTCAAAATCCGCGATAACGCCGTTTCTTAAAGGCCTGACCGCGATTATGCTCGCGGGCGTTTTTCCAAGCATGCGTTTCGCCTCGGCTCCTATCGCAAGCACTTTTTTAGTATCTCTTTCAATCGCCACAACTGAAGGCTCTCTCAGCACTATACCCTGTCCCTTTACATACACAAGGACGGAGGCCGTGCCCAGATCTATGCCCATATCATTTGAAAACAGACTAAAAAAATAATTAAACACTGTTATATCCTCATTACAGATTACAAATTCCAGATTACAAATCTACGGCTTAATATGTAATCTGTAATATGTAATTAAGAAATTAGTTTTACTAGCGCCATTTGCGCGTTATCGCCTACGCGTGACCCCAGCCTGTAAATCCTTGTATACCCGCCTTTTCTATCCTTGTATCTTGGCACTAGCACGTCAAAAACCTTTTTTTGAACATCTGCATTTTTTATATCTCTGCTAAACGCCCTTTTCGCATTCAGATCTGAAGGTTTTGCCGTCGTTATCAATTTTTCCGAGAAACTTACAAGCTCTTTAGCGCGGGCAAGCGTAGTTTCCACTTTCTCATGCTGAAAAAGCGATGTGGCCATATTTCTCAGCATCGACCTGCGATGCGAGCTCGTTACTGAAAGTTTGCGTGCTCCGAGATTTTTAATCATTTTTTACTCCACTCATTCCGAGCGTAAGCCCGAGTTCTTCAAGTTTTTCCCTTATTTCCGTCAATGACGTTTTTCCGAAATTCTTGAACGAAAGAAGTTCTTCTTCCTGTTTCACAACAAGTTCGCTGATTGTTTTCAGTCCCGCCGCCGAAAGGCAGTTGGCCGATCTTACCGATAGATCCATAAAAGTTAACGGCTGCTTAAGAAGTTCTTTAAGCTTTTCTTCTTCAACTTCGGCTTCGGTGACTTTTACTGTTTCGGGTTCGGGCCCAGTAAATATCATAAGCGCGCTTTTCAGGATCTTTGCCGAATATGCAAGCGCGTCAGCCGGTGAAACCGACCCGTCGGTCCATATCTCAATTATTAGCTTGTCATAATCCGTTATCTGTTCAACGCGCGTATTCTCGATTTCGTAGTTGACTTTGATTATAGGAGTGAACAAAGAATCAAGAAAGATCGTATTCGCGGGATATTTCCCGGATTTATTCTCTTCAGCTACGACATATCCGACTCCCCGGTTCACTTCCATTTCTATTTCAAGGTCAGCACCGTGATCCAAGGTGGCTATCACTTGCTCCGGATTGAGAATTTCTACGTTCGCGTTAGGTTCTATTGCCTTTGCGGTAGCCACTCCTTCCTTTTTAACATGCAGAATGAGTGTTTCTGGTCCTTTAGAGAATATTTTAAAGCGTATCTTTTTAAGGTTAAGTGAAATCGTTGCCACGTCTTCCTTTACTCCCTTAATAACTGCAAATTCATGCAGCGCGCCTTTAATGCGCACCGATGTTATTGCCGCGCCTTCAAGGCTTGATAGCAAAATTCTGCGCAGGGCGTTCCCTATCGTATTGCCGTAACCGCGTTCAAACGGTTCTGCCGTAAACATACCGTAAGTCAGCGTGGCTGTTTTCTCATCTAACGTAAGTTTGCGAAGTTTTCCTAAATCTGGCATTTTCATCTATATAACCTCACTATTTAATTTCAGTAATCGGAGTCAGGCGCGTTTTATCCTTTGCCCTGATTACAGATTACCGATTACTGTCTTTATTTAGAATATAATTCAACAATCAGCTGGCTGTCGATCGGATGCGAATATTCGTCCGGCATAGGAACTGTTTTCACCGTCCCACTGGCATCTTCCTTATTCAACTCAAGCCATGACGGGCATCTAACCGGATTTTCCAACGACTTTTTCACGAAAATATTTTCCTTCATGAATGAAACTACTGAAACCTTGTCTCCTGGTTTCATCTGATATGACGGAAAATCAATTTTTTTATCGTTTACCAATACATTTCCGTGGGTTACCATCTGTCTTGCCATGCGCCTGGAAGACACGATCCCGAGACGATATACAATATTATCAAGGCGTAGTTCGAGAAGTTTTAACAGGTTATCCCCGGTTAGGCCCTTCATTCTTTCGGCCCGCGCGAAATAGTGGCGGAATTGTTCCTCGTTAAGGCCGTAGACCCTTCTCGCTTTCTGTTTTTCACGCAGATGCTTGGCGTATTCCGTCGTCTTTCCACGCATCGTCGTGGCTCCGCCGGGAAGGTTTTTTCCCCTTTTTGTTTCAAGAGTGCACTTCGTGGCGCACTTATCGCCTTTCAGAAAAAGTTTTTCTTTTTCCCTGCGGCACAATTTACATACTGAACCCAAATAACGTGACATTAATTATAACCTCCACATATCAATTATCAATTAACAATTATCAGTAACCAATTAAACCGAATCTTTTCATTGATAATTGATCACTGTTCATTGATTACTGTTATTACACTCTTCTCGGTTTCGGCGGCCTGCATCCGTCATGCGGAACCGGTGTTATGTCCCTTATTGACGTAATAATGAGTCCCGCTGCCTGTAATCCTCTAATCGCGGTTTCGCGTCCGGGACCGGGACCGTTTACCAGCACAACCACTTGCTTGACGCCGTAATCAATGACCTTCCTTGCCACATTGTTTGCCGCCATCTGAGCCGCGAATGGAGTGCCTTTCTTTGTGCCTTTGAAACCGCATCCTCCCGCTGACGCCCATGCAAGCGTGTTTCCCTTCTCATCGGTAATGCAGATTATAGTGTTGTTGAACGAAGAACGCACATACGCTTTTGCAATTCCGCCCATAAACCGTATTTTCTTTTTTGAGTGAGCTGCAGGCGCTGGTTTTTTCGCCGGCGCTTCGCCAGTTTTCGGTGTTTCATTCGCTTTCTGTGTTTCAGTCATTAATTAATTCCTCCAAAATATAGGGTCATGGGTCCAGGATCAAGGATTTAATAAGACTTGTCGTTGTCTTTACTGGACCCCGGCTCCTGGCTACTGGACCCTGTTGTTATTATTCTGTTGGTTTCGCGGCCGCAGCTTCTCTCGCCACTTTTGACGCGCCTACAGTTTTGCGTTTACCGCGTCTCGTTCTCGCATTGGTCTTGGTTCTTTGTCCGCGCACCGGCAGGTTTCTGCGGTGCCTGTAGCCGCGGTAAGAACCAATCTCTATAAGTCTCTTTATATTCGCTTGCACTTCACGTCTGAGATCGCCCTCAACTTTGAAATTCTTTTGGATTAACGAGTTTATCTTATTGACCTCTTCTTCCGACAGGTCTTTTACCCTTTTCGCCGGGTCAAGTTGAAGTTCCGCAACTATGCTGTCAGAAATCGCCTGTCCAATCCCGTAAATATAGCGAAGCGCCACGTCTAATCTTTTATTCTTGGGTAAATCTATTCCTGATACGCGTGCCATGCTGAATCCTCCGGATTCAATTACAGATTTCAGATTACAGATTTAAGATTAACTGCCTTAATTTGTAATATGTAATTTGTAATTTGAAATTTATTGTTATCCTTGTCTTTGTTTATGTCTTGGGTCCGTGCAGATGACCCTTACAACGCCTTTTCTCTTTATAACCTTACATTTCTTGCAAATTTGTTTAACCGATGCTCTTACTTTCATGTCTTACTCCGTTAAAAGTTTGAATGTTGCAATCTTTAAATCTTTTAATCTTTGAATTGTTTTATTTCTCTCGGTACGTTATTCTGCCCCTGGTAAGGTCATACGGCGACAATTCCACCCTAACCTTATCTCCCGGAAGAATTTTTATATAATGCATTCTCATCTTGCCGCAGATATGCGCAAGTATCTTATGTCCGCCTTCTATCTCAACACGGAACATGGCGTTCGGCAACGCCTCTAAAATTTTTCCTTCAACTAATATTTTCTCTTCTTTTGTCACAATTGCCTCTTTATTGAAGGATTGAATCTTTTTCTTTCTAATCTTTTCAATCTTTTAATCTTTAAATTGTCGTTAAAATCTCGCAGCCTTTATCAGTGACTGCCACTGTGTGCTCAAAATGCGCGCACAATTTGCCGTCGATCGTCACTACGGTCCAATTATCTTCCAACACTTTTACCTGCCAACCGCCTTCGTTTACCATTGGCTCGATCGCAAGCACCATTCCGGCTTCAAGCCTTGGCCCGGTTCCCGGTTCTCCAAAATTAGGAATTGCAGGCTCTTCATGCATGCTGCGGCCAATGCCATGACCCACATATTCCCTTACCACCGAAAAACCTTTATTTTCGACGAATCTCTGAACCGTGTTTGAAACGTCACCCAGCCTTCTGCCGGGTTTTATCGTTTCGATCGCCTTTTTCAGAGCGGCTTTTGTCGTTTCAATGAGCTTCTTCGCTTTTTTCGAAATCTTTCCTATGCCGTACGTCGCTGCCATATCTCCGTAAAAACCGTCGCAAATCACGCCAAGGTCAATGCTGACTATATCCCCGTCATTTATCTTTCTTGATTCCCTGGGTATCCCGTGCACAAGTTCATTGTTGACAGAAATACACACCGATGCCGGATAGCCTCTGTATCCCAAAAACGCCGGTTTTACGCCCAAAGAACTCATTTCCTTGAAAGCAATATCGTCAATGAACTTTGTAGATACGCCGGGAGCGAGATTCTTTTCGATCTTCGCAAGGACTTTTCTTGTAATTCGTCCCGCGGCCCTCATCTTCTCTATTTCCGCGGCTGTTTTAATGATTATCACCGGATTATTTCTCGATTACAGCACAAAGGTTCTGCAAAACTTCTTCAACTGTTTTGGAGCCGTCCACTTTTCTCAGCGAACCGGCTTTATCGTAGAAATCTATCAGCGGCGTCGTCTGTTCGTTGTATACTTTAATCCTGTTGCGTATTGTCGCTTCGTTGTCATCCGCGCGCTGCACTATCTTTCCGCCGCATTGATCGCAGGCATCTTCTTTTTTCGGCGGGTGAAAAACAAGGTTATAATTTGCACCGCATTTTTCGCAGTTTCTCCGCGCAGTCAACCGCCTGACGATTTCTTCTTCCGAAAGGTATATATATAGAACTTTGTCGATTTTCTTTTGTTTATCAGATAAAATCTTATCTAAGGCTTCCGCTTGTTGTATTGTTCTTGGAAATCCATCTAGCAGAAAACCCTTTGAATATTCGTCTTTTTGAATAGCATCTTGGACCAATTCGATAACTGTATCATTTGGCACCAATTGCCCTTTTGACATAAAAAACTGTATCTTCTGCCCAATTTGCCAACCTTCTTTCACTGATCTACGAAATAACTCTCCAGTGGAAAGATGCGGAATATTATACCTCTTTGATATTTCAACAGCCTGAGTCCCTTTTCCCGCGCCCGGAGGCCCAAATAAAATTAGATTCATTATTTAACGTTAAACCATCTGCCTTTAATGCGCCCATCCTTGATGAATCCCTCGTAATGACGCATTATCAGGTGAGATTCAATCTGCCCTATAGTATCGAGGGCCACGCCGACAACAATCAGCAGCGACGTGCCGCCGAACCAGAACGGCGCATTGAACATCCGCCTTAAATAGTCGGGAAGAACTGCAATCGCGGCCACGAACAGGGCCCCGCCGAGCGTTATCCTTTCCAAAATCCTTTGTATGTACTGCGCGGTAGGCTCGCCCGGCCTGATGCCAGGAACAAATCCGCCCCATTTTTTCATGTTCTCGGCTATATCGCGCGGATTGAACTGCACGGAATTGTAGAAATAGCAGAAAAAGATTACAAGTCCTGCGAGAAGCAGATCGTAGAGAACCGAGCCTCTGCTCCAGATATCTATTATTATTTTCCCCAATGGAGTGTTCGGGAAAAACTGTCCGATTGTCAGCGGAACGGAAAGCAGCGATATCGCAAAAATCACCGCGATAACGCCCGACTGGTCCACTTTCAGCGGCAGGAACGTACTGGCCCCGCCGTACATTTTCCTCCCCACAATTCGTTTCGCGTATTGAACCGGGATCTTCCGCTGCGCCGTTTCCACCCACACGACAGCGGCGGTTATGCCAAAAACGAGCGCAACAAGCGCCATAGCGGAAAGTATGGACATTTCATCAAGCCTGATGAGCCTGACCATGTTGAAGATAGCGGAAGGAAGCCTGTCAACGATACCCGCGAATATCATCAGCGAAATTCCGTTTCCTATGCCCCGTTCCGTTATCTGTTCGCCCATCCACATTATGAAAACAGTGCCCGTTATCAGCGTCAATATAGTCAATAAAAGCCACGAAGTCGACGGGTTTGTAACGATCGGAATCCCGCCCGGAGGAGACATCCTGGTTATTCCTATGGCAAGGCCTATCGCCTGTATCGTGCCCAGTATGAGGGTCCCGTAGCGGGTGATCTGTGTTATTTTCTTGCGTCCGAGTTCGCCTTCCTTAGCAAGCCTGTCAAGATACGGCATAACGTGCGCGCCTTGCAGCAGGCTCATTATGATTGAAGCGTTGATGTAAGGCATAATCCCGAGCGAAAATATCGAAAGCTTGTTCAGCGCTCCTCCGGAAAACATATCCAGAAAACCGAGCAAGGAATTGCGGTGCATTTCAAAGAGCGTCTTAAGTGCACCCGCGTCCACTCCGGGGACCGGTATCGCGGCGCCAAGCCTGTACGCCGCTATTATGCCAAGCGTGAACAGGACGCGCTTTTTCAGTTCCGGTATTTTAAATATGTCGGCGAATGATTTTATCATTTCGTTCCTTAAACGGCTTAAACCATTAAACTGTTAAACCGTTTTTTCTATAGTGCCGCCTGCCGCCTTGACCTTTTCTTCCGCCGATTTTGAAAAAGCGTCCGCTTTTATTTTCAGCGCCTTTTTCAGTTCGCCACCGCCGAGTATCTTTACCGGAAGCCCCCTCTTTACAAGCCCGGCCGCTTTCATCTTTTCAACGTTAACTTCGGCTCCGGCATCAAAAACCTGCCCGATACTGTCTATATTGACAATTTCAAACTCTTTGCGGAACCTGCTTGTAAAACCTCTTTTAGGTATTCTTCTGACAAGCGGCATCTGACCGCCTTCAAAACCGGACATTTTTCCGTCGCCCGATCTCGCGGTCTGGCCTTTCCTGCCGCGCGTGGATGAACCACCGTGCCCCGAGCCTTCTCCGCGTCCAACTATTTTTTTTCTGTGCCGTGAACCTGGCGCTGGTTTAAGATTATTAAGACCTATCATAAGTCGCTGACCTCTTTATTCCTTAACTTTGCTATTTCTTCTTTTGTTCTTAGTAATTTAAGGGCTTCCAGTGTCGCGTAGACCACATTGAATGGATTGGATGATCTCAGCGATTTCGTCAGGATATCCTTGATGCCCGCGGCTTCAAGCACCGCGCGGACAGGCCCTCCTGCTATAACGCCGGTACCCGGAGCCGCCGGTTTTAGTAAAACCCTGCCCGCTCCGGCTTTGCCCAGAACTTCATGGGGGATAGTAGTTCCTAAAATGGGTATGGAAATCATGTTCTTCGCCGCGCGCGTAGTGCTTTTCTGTATGGCCGCCTGCACTTCTTTCGCCTTGCCCATGGCACAACCTACTTTTCCTTTACCGTCGCCGACAACCACAAGAGCATTGAACGAAAAACGTTTTCCGCCTTTCACGACTTTCGCGACGCGGTTTATGGAAACTACAAATTCTCTATAAGGACTCTCTTTTTGGGTTCTAATTTCTTCAACCAAGTTAAACCTCCAATAAAGACAATTTCAGATTTAATATTTCAAATTGCAGATTATAAGCAAAAAAACCAAGATCTGCAATAATCAATTTTCGACTAAAACTCAAGTCCTGCTTGGCGCGCGGCGTCAGCCAGGGCCTTGATCCTTCCGTGATATAGATATCCGCGCCTGTCAAAAACCACTTTCTTTATTCCCTTTTCAATGGCTTTCTTTGCTATCATTTCGCCGACCATCTTTGCCGCGGGAATATTATCGGATGCTTTCAGTTTCCCTTTAATATCCGGTGAAAGCGTGGATATATGGGCAACTGTTTGGCCTTTTTCATCATTGATAAGCTGCGCGTAGATATGCTTATGTCCGCGATAAACGCTAAGCCTCGGCCTTTCGCTTGTCCCAAAGACCTTATTTCTGACGCTTTTTTTCCTTAAATTAAATTTTTCTTGGGGTGTTTTCATCCCTTTGGACCTCTTTAATTGTTTATGTTTTTCTCAGTTCGCTTGGATTTTACTCGTCTCTTCTACGAACTACGCCTGCCCGCCTAGTTGTAGTGGCGGGAACTCTGAACTACGAACTGTCCTATTATTTCTTACCTCCGGTCGTAACCGCTCCGGCCGCTCCGGCCGCGGCAGCTTTACCGGCTTTCCTGATTATATGTTCTCCAACGTATCTGACGCCTGTCCCTTTGTACGGCTCGGGTTTTCGCAATGACCTTATCCTAGCCGCTATTTCACCCACTTGGCCCTTGTCAAAACCTGCGATTGAAATAAACGTATTCTTTTCAACCGTTATCTTAATGCCATCCGGAATGGGAAAATTAATGGGATGCGAAAAACCCAGGTTCAGTATCAGGCTTTTCCCATCAACAGCCGCTTTATATCCGAGGCCCTGAATTTCAAGATCCTTTTTAAATCCGTTAGTAACTCCGAAAAGATCATTCTTCATCATTCCCCGGATAAGTCCGTGCAGCATATTGTCTTCGCGTGCATTGCCTTTTAGCTCGACAAGAACCTGGTCCTTGCCTATCTTAATATCGAAATTCGGGGAAAGAACCGGCCGATTTATCTTTCCGAGCGGGCCAGTTATCTCTATTACCCTATTTTTGAATTCAACTTTAACTTTTTCTGGTATTGGCAGCGACTTTTTTCCTAAGCGACTCATTTTAATATCCTCGTAATATTAGCAATTAGCTATTTGCAATTGGCAATTAGTCTTTTTTTTGCTTTGTTGATAGCTAATTGCTGTCTTTATTTACCACACATACCCTAATATTTCCCCGCCTAGTTTTTCATGGTGCGCTTTCTTGTTCGTCATCATTCCCCTGGATGTCGAAATAATGGCAACGCCCACGCCGCCGGCGACCTTAGGAAATTTTCTGTAACCGTAGTAAATTCTTAATCCGGGACGCGATGTACGCCGAATTCCCTTTATCACTTTTTCGCCGGCAGGAGAGTATTTCAAATATATTCTCAAAATACCTTGTTTATAATCTTCGATGTTTTTGAAGTTCGCGATATATCCTTCATCCTTCAATATGCGCGCCACTTCAACTTTCACTTTCGAAGAAGGTATATCTACCTTTTCAAGAAGTTTGCTGTTCGCATTTCTGATCCTGGTAAACAAGTCTGCAATTGGATCTGTAACCATTTAGAACACCTCTTAATATTAATAATTAGCAATTTGCAATTGGCAATTAGTGATTGATTTGCTTTTGTTCGCTTTACTGTTTACTAATAGCCAATCGCTAATTGCTGCAGTTATTCTACCAGCTTGATTTCGTCACGCCCGGAATTTCGCCCCTGTGCGCGAGTTTACGGAAACAAATGCGGCAAAGCCCGAAATCCCTCATAAACCCCCTTGGACGGCCGCAAATACGGCAGCGGCTCCTGTAGCGGGTCGCGAATTTCAGCTGTTTGCGCATTTTGACCATTGCTGCAATCGTAGACATTTCTTATCCTTTCGACTCTCTCTTCTTGAACGGCATTCCCATCGCACTGAGCAGCGCAAGCGAGTGTTCGTCGTTTTTCGCCGTCGTTACTATTGTTATATTCATGCCCCTGGGCTTATCTGACTTTTCAACGTTTATTTCAGGAAAAATATACTGTTCCGTAAGCCCAAGATTATAGCTTCCTCTTCCGTCAAACGCTTTCGGCTCAAGCCCTCTGAAATCTCTTATTCTAGGTATCGATACATTTACAAGCCTGTCAAAAAATTCGTACATATACTCTCGCCTCAGCGTTACTTTAACGCCGATAGGCATGCCTTTTCGTATTTTAAAATTTGAAATTGCTTTCTTTGCCCGGCAGATCTGGGGTTTCTGACCTGTAATCGCCGATAATTCCGCTGTCGCTGTGTCAACAACCTTGATATTTTCCTTGGCTTCGGATAATCCGATGTTGATCACTATTTTCTTGACGCGCGGAACTTCATTCACGTTCTTGAATTTAAATTTCTCCATCATCTCGGGAATAATCTGTTTTTGGTAAAATTCTTTCAGTCTCGGCGTGCTTTGTTTCATTTTATTTTTTCCTTGATATATGTTTTCTTGCTTTCTCTCAAGACTCATTACCCATAACTCAATACTATAATTAAGCTATCCCACGGGGATGCTTCGCTTCGCTACGCTATCATCTCTCCGCATTTCCTGCAAAGACGAACCTTTTTTCCGTCTGAAAGGAAATCAAATTTCGGCCTTACCGATCTCTGACATTTAGGGCACACCAGCATGACCTTTGAAACCGGAAGAGCGGCCTCTTTTTCCCGTATGCCGCCCGGATCGGATTGCGTCGCTTTGGTGTGCCGCTTAACAAAATTTATTTTCGCCACAATAACCGTTTTTTCATCTGGAAACACTTTCAGCACTTCGCCCTGTTTTCCCCTATCCTTTCCCGCTAAAACCACAATCTTGTCTTTTTTCTTAATCGTCAGCATTTTCTCACCTATAGTCGTTATTTAATTCTTCCTTCTTACACAACTTCCGGCGCCAGAGAAATTATTTTTACAAAATTCTTTTCCCTAAGTTCCCTCGCAACCGGACCAAGAATGCGGGTTCCTTTTGGTTCGTCGTTTTCGTCAATTATAACAGCGGCATTATCATCAAATTTGATATATGTGCCATCGGGCCTGCGGCGCTCTTTCGCAGTTCTGACTATTACAGCCCTCACAACGTCGCCTTTTTTTATCGCCGCCTGCGGAAGGCCGTCTTGCACTGAAGCTACTATGATGTCGCCCAACGTCGCGTACCTGCGGCGCGTACCGCCAAGCACTCTGAAACACCTGATTTTTCGCGCGCCCGAATTATCAGCCACATTTAAAATTGTTCTCTCTTGTATCATATTAATTCCTTATAAATAATTGAATACACGGCACCCTTTGCCTAGTACCGTATTACACTTTCTCCAGAATGCTGACAAGCCGCCATCTTTTCAATTTTGAAAGCGGTCTTGTTTCCGTAATCAACACTTTGTCGCCGCTGTGGGACTCGTTCTTTTCATCGTGGACATAAAACTTAGTTTTCTTCTTCAGTACTTTTGAATAAAGTTTGTGCCTGAAATGGCGTGTCACTTCGACGACGCGTGTTTTGTCCATTTTGTCTTTTGTTACAATTCCGGTTTTTTCTTTTCTTTGGTTACGCTCTGGCATTTTTCCTTCCTCGGTAATATAATGTAATGACTGTTTATTTGCCGGCCGCTATGGATTTCTCATGAAGCAGCGTTTTAAATCTTGCGATATTTCGTTTTATAGTCCTTATTTCAAGCCCGTTCTTTAAAGGAGTGGTCGTATGCTTAAACCTCAGCTTAAAAAGGTTATCTTCTGATTCCCTAAGCTTTGACTGCACCTCAACGACCGACATGCTTCTTATTTCCTGCCATATTTTCGATTTCATCCCGTGTTGACCTCTCTGAATGATAGATAAATCGCTATATTTGCTGCCTTTCCATATACTTTGTCTTTATCGGAAGCTTATGAGCCGCAAGATTCATCGCTTCCTTTCCTTCCTTGGGAGCAACGCCCTCAAGCTCAAACATAACGCGGCCGGGCTTTACAACCGCAACCCAAAACTCCGGAGCGCCTTTTCCTTTACCCATTCTCGTTTCCGCCGGCTTTTTGGTTACCGGCTTGTCCGGAAAGATCCTTATCCAAAGCTTTCCACCTTTTTTGATAAATCTTGTAAGAGCCACTCGCGATGCCTCTATCTGCTGGCTCGTGATCCAGCCGGGTTCAAGCGCCTGCAACCCGTATCTTCCGAACGCGAGCGTGTATCCGCCTTTTGCCCTGCCTTTCATGCGGCCTCTTTGCTGCTTGCGGTATTTAACTCTTTTCGGCATTAACATTGTTATAACCCTTTATTCTTTTATTATTTCTTCGGTAACGATCGGTTTTTCGGCAGCCGTTTCCTGCACTTCTTGATGTATCTTCTTTGTGTCCTTTTCAACTATCTCTTCGCGCTTGTCCTTTTCCACAATTTTTACATCTTCAAGCATTTCTCTTTCTGTTTTTTTGAAATATTCCTTCTTGAATATCCACGCCTTTACGCCTATCTGGCCCATTGCCGTGAACGCTTCGGAGAATCCGTAATCTATGTCAGCCCGGAATGTCTGAAGCGGAATGCGCCCTTCTCTTAACCATTCGCTGCGCGCTATTTCCGCTCCGCCGAGTCTGCCGGCGACCATTATCTTTATGCCCTGCGCCCCTGACTGCATGGCTTTTTCCATGGCTCGTTTCATCGCCCTTCTGTAAGAAACTTGTTTCTCAAGCTGCATGGCTATTGCTTCGGCCACAAGCTGCGCGTCAAGTTCAGGTTTCTTTATTTCCATTACATTAACGAAAGTTTTCTTTCCGGTCATTGATTCAAGATCGGTTCTAAGATTTTCTATCCCTTGCCCGCCTTTGCCTATTACAATGCCTGGACGCGCCGTTAAAAGATTTATTCTTACATATTTGCCCGCGCGTTCAATTATTATTTTTGAAAGAGCCGCCATGCTAAGTTTCTCTTTGACAAAATTCCTGATGCGGTAATCCTCTTCAATGAAATTCGGCATTTCCCGCAAGTTGAACCATTTAGAATCCCAATCTTGAATGTAGCCCAATCGCACAGATTTTGGATGAATTTTCTGACCCATGTTTTTTTACCCTTTAGTCGTTAACCTGATAAGGTTAAGTATTTTATCCGATTTTTTAAATTCTTCCGTCTTCCTTCTTCCGACTTCCCGCTTATCAGTCCCCCACTCTTATCGTCAAATGACACATTTTTCTTTTGTACGGCATTCCACGGCCTTGCGGGCCGGGACGCATTCTCTTAAGAACAGGCCCTTGTCCTACCCAGCATTCTTTTACTTTCAATCCGGCCGCGCTCTTAAGCTTTCCTGAATTCGCGATTGCGCTTCTCAGCGTTTTCTGAATCAGCATTGCTGAAGATTTAGGGGTGAAAGCAAGTATCTCCATGGCCTTGTCAACGGTCTTATTGCGTATCAAGCCCAGGACTTGATTAACTTTTCTCGGCGCGTATCTTTGAAACTTGCTGGTTGCTGAAGCTTCCATCATATCCTCACTTCATTCGGAATTACAGATTTCATATTTCAAATTACAGATTGTAATACATTAATTTGTAATTTGTAATCTGTAATATGTAATATATTAAGTTAAATCTGTCGCTTCTTTCGTGTGCGCTTGTCCGTGGCCCTTAAAAAATCTTGTCGGAGAAAATTCTCCAAGTCTGTGACCGACCATCTGCTCGGTAACATAGACCGGAAGGAATTTCCTTCCGTTATGAACCGCTATCGTGTGCCCGACAAAATCCGGCGTAATCATTGACGCGCGCGCCCATGTTTTGACAACTTTCTTCTCGCCTGACTGGTTAAGAGCCAATATTTTTTTTGATAGTTTTTCGTCAATATACGGACCCTTTTTTGTTGACCGACCCATATGTTCCTCCGGAACAATTTCAAATTTCAGATTACAAATTTCATATTTACGGCTTCAGACAATAATTTGTAATTTGCAATTTGTAATATGTAATTTATAGTGCCGCTTCCTTCGTTTTGCCTCTGCGTCTTATTATCATCCAATCCCAGACCTTTTTAGACCTTGTCTTGTAGCCTTTTGCCGGCTGGTTCCACGGGCTACGCGGCTGATTATTCCCCTTTGATTTTCCTCTTCCGCCGCCGTGCGGGTGGTCAGTAGCATTCATCGCGGTACCGCGCACCGTCGGCCTGATCCCAAGGTGACGGCTGCGACCCGCTGAACCGAGCGTTATATTCTCATGGTCAATATTACCTATTTGCCCGACAGTCGCAAGGCATTTCACGGATACTTTCCTTATTTCGCCTGACGGCATTCTCAATGAGGCGTAATCGCCTTCCTTCGCTAAAAGCTGCGCCGCGGCTCCTGCGGACCGGACAAACTGCCCTCCGTTACCCGGAACCATTTCGATATTATGAACAAAAGTACCTACGGGAAGATTAGTTATTGGAAGCGCGTTTCCGACACTGACATCCGCATCCGGCCCCGACATAATTGTATCGCCGACTTTCAATCCGACCGGCTGAATGATATATCTCTTCTCTCCGTCGGCATACTCAACCAGCGCAATTCTTGACGAGCGGTTCGGGTCGTACTCAATGGTCGTGACTTTCGCGGGCATGCCGAATTTTTCTCTCTTAAAATCAATTATCCTGTAGTAACGCTTGTGCCCCCCGCCTTTGTGACGGACCATTATCATCCCGGTATTATTGCGGCCGCCTTTCTTCTTCAGTGCGACTATCAACGATTTCTCCGGCTCCTTTTTTGTGATATCGGAAAAATCTTCAACTGTTATGAACCGCCTTACCGGCGTGTATGGTTTAAATGTTTTTACTGGCATTGCTTTTACCTATCCTTTTATCGGGCGGATGGCCCATAGTTATTTCGTATCTCGGGACTCGTATCTCGTCGTTCGCAGTCTTGTTTTTACGAGATACTAGATACTAGGAACGAGATACTGCCGTTAAACTTCATCGACTATTTTGATTTCCTGGCCTTTTCTGACTTTAACAATTGCCTTTTTCCAGTCTGAGCGGTAGCCGGCGTGCATGCCCATTCTGCGCAGTTTCCCAGGCATCACCGAAGTATGCACTCCTTCGACTTCCACCTTGAAGAGTTTTTCAACCGCTTCTTTTATCTGTCCTTTCGTGGACTTCTTTTCAACCATGAAAGTATACTTGTTATCTTTTTCCCTTGTCTGAGTGGCTTTTTCTGTTATCAAGGGTTTTTTAATAATTTCTTTCGGATCCATTTCTTCCTCTTATGAGAATCCCGTTTATTCGGGATTATTTTCCTATCTCTCCGAGCTGCTTTACCGCTTCCTGCGTCAATACTATCTTCATCGCCCACATTACCTGGTACATATTGATGTCTTTAGCGTTGGACAGAACCAGATCGGGTATATTCCTGCTTGCTATTTTCAGATTTTTATCGGCTTTTTCGGAGATAAGCAGTATTTTTTCTCCGCTAAGTTTAAGTTTTCCTAAAATCTCAGTGACTTTCTTTGTCTTCGGCTCGCTGATACTAATATCTTCGATCACCATGACACTGCCGTTTGCCGCTTTCGCCGACAGCGCCATTTTCAAAGCGCTCTGTCTTTTCTGCCTTGATATGTCGTTGTGATAGCCGTGCGGTTTAGGCCCGAATGTAATCCCGCCTTTCCTCCAAAGAGGAGAACGGTTCGATCCCGACCTTGCGTTGCCGGTGCCCTTCTGCCTCCATGGCTTTTTTCCGCCGCCGCTTACTTCGGCGCGTGTTTTCGTCGAATGCGTGCCCTGCCTTTGATTCGCAAGAAAAGCCGTGGCCACTTCATGCAGAAGCGCCGGCGATACCTTGGTCTCAAAAACCGCCGGTAGGCTTATTTTCCCCGTTTCTTTTCCCTGAAGATTCAAAACATTAGTTTCCATTTTAGTTATTTCCTTGAAATGATTACACCGATTAACTGCTTAACTGCTGACTACACAGATTTTCTATCCGTGCAATCTCTTTTATAATCTGTGTAATCGTCTTAACTATTTTTTCCCGGCAGGCTTGGCTGCCTTTTTCTTGGACGCACTCGCGTCCGCGTGATGCACTTTTATTGTCTTTACCGTCTTTTTTATCACGATAAGCCCTTTATTGACGCCGGGAACCGCTCCTTCTATCAGTATGAAGTTTTTCTCGTTGTCTACCCCTACTACTTTCATTTTAATGATCGTGACCTTCTCGTCGCCAAGATGCCCGGCCATTTTCTGGCCTTTCAATACTCTCTGAGGGCGCTGGCTGCCCACGTTGCCCGGGGCGCGCTGCCTATCGGATTGCCCGTGAGTCTTCGGACCGCCGCCGAAATTATGTCTTTTGACGGTCCCCGCGAAACCTTTTCCTTTACTGATACCTGAGACATCCACATATTCGCCTTCCTTGAAAATATCAACCTTTACTTCCTGTCCGATCTGAAATCCCGAAACGTCAGACACGCGGAATTCCTGAAGATATTTTTTTGGTGTTATGCTTAGCTTTTTGAAAATACCCGCATACGGTTTATTAAGGGATTTCTCCTTTATTTCTCCGTAGCCAAGCTGAATCGCGACATAGCCGTCCTTTTCCTTCGTGCGGAGCCCTGTGATCGTGCATGGCCCGGCCGAGATAACCGTGACAGGTATGACGTTCCCTGTTTTATCGAAAATCTGAGTCATTCCGATTTTTGTCCCTAAAATTGATGTTAACATCATATATTCCTTTTTTATCCAGGATTACACAGATAAACAACGGATTACACAGATATTAAGTCCGTGTAATCTTTTATGTAATCTGTGCAATCAAATTACATTTTTATTTCAATGTCAACGCCGGCTGGCAAATCAAGTTTCATCAACTCTTCCACTGTCTTCTGCGACGGTTCCAGTATGTCAACGAGTCTTTTGTGAATCCTCATTTCAAACTGTTCCCTGGACTTTTTGTCCGCGTGAACCGAACGGTTAACAGTGTACTTTTTCTGATCCGTAGGAAGCAGCACAGGCCCTGTTATTCTGGCCCCTGTACGCCTTGCCGTTTCTACGATCTTTGCCAATGAATCATCCAGCATCTTGTGGTCGTAAGCGCGCAATCTAATGCGCAGCCTCTGTGTTGTAATGACCTTTTCTGTAACCATTTTACCTTTCGGACTCCAAATCTCGGGTAGAAGGCAGGTGGTAAACGGGAGAAGGATTTAATCCGTCTGCCGTCTTACGTCTGCCGTCTTCCGGTTTTATTTATTCTACTACCGACAGTATGACCGCTAGCCGAAGGCATCCCGCGAAGCGGAACATCCCAATGTTACTCTACAATCTCGCTTACTACACCAGCGCCGACTGTATGACCGCCTTCTCTTATCGCGAACCGCACCTGCTTCTCTAACGCTATCGGCGTTATCAATTCCACCTCAACCGCGACGTTGTCTCCGGGCATCACCATCTCAACACCCTTCGG